>JAUIKF010000036.1 GCA_030430575.1 Bacteroidia bacterium
AAGAACACCCGAAAACCTAAAAAGAACACCTAAAGCCGATTAGATGCAAAAAAATACCTGCCCTTAACATCCTAAGGCCCAAGCAAGATTCCTAGGATGATAGGTCAGGTTTTTGTCCAAAGTCTAAAAGATAAAGCATTGGGAAATTTTCAAAATGGCCTCCTCCTAGACCATAGCTACCATGAACTGTTTTTCCGCTACGCACCCGAAGCGCGAAAAGATCTGATGTTCCAGTCTTTAGTGGCGAGATATAGCCATTAACAAAAAATAGTGAAACAACTTTTCTAAAAATAATACCCCAAATCCAGCGCGACATAGCTAATCTTGGTCCTCGTGCCTTGAGTAGTAGAACCCTTGTCAATGATATTCATGAGGCCCCAGTGATAGGAGACGCCTGTAGTCACAGTCCCCCAATCAAACTCCCAGTCTACGCCAGCACCCGGTACAAATGACGTGGTGAAGCTTTGAAGACCAGCAATATCGTCCCGTTCTATGGCCGTGACCTGTGTCTGAAATCCACCACCTGCAGGATCCCTGAGGATAGACAAGGAGTCCAAAGACTCATAACTACCAAAGTTAAATTCCGCATTCACGCCTAATGCCAGGAAGAGACTTATGCCTGTACCGATCTCAGGGCTTCTAAGTTTCAGCCCAATAGGGACTTCAATTGATTGAATTTTTTGAGTGGCCATAAGTTCCAACATGGCGCCCGTGGATGAAGTAGGGTCAGCAGTCTGCTGGGTAGTAGTAAAGCTTCTCGTGACATAATTGATGCCTGTGCTGAGTCCTACAGTTTTGCCTGCACTAAAATCAAACATAAGGCCTGCGCCAAAACTGGAAGCGGGTTTGGTGGACAATCCCTCTGGTATTTGCTTAGTGGAGTCATTCACCACACTGGCAGCCACGCTGACCAAAGGGCTGACCCGAAAGCCTACTTTGACGCCTTGCTGTGCAGAAGTCTCCATAAAAAAGCTTATCAAAAGAGCAAGGAGAGCAATGGTTGCAATGAGATTCGTTTTCATGGTTTTGTATATTGATAGGTGAATATTGGTTATACCTTCAAAAGTACGCTACCTCCTCTCATTCAACTATTAAGACTTTTTTAAAAAAGATTAAGAAATATTAACAGAAAAACCCACCAGTAATTCTGGCGGGTCTTCTCGAATTGTGATGGGTTAATCGGTTTCCCTTCCAAATTAACCTAAACAAAAATATTCATGGGCGCTGGAAACGGGACATTTGTGTGGTTTGTACCCGAATCTGGTCTAGGGGTTAGTGCTGTTGGCCTTTTCTTTCTAATTCCAGTAGTAGCTTTATGTGTAGTTTTCATTGTTTTAGATGTACTTTTTGAAATAAGTCACATGATTTCGGAGAAAAAGCAATATATGCTTGAGAGGAGCTGTCTTTGAGGAGAATGAAGAGAAAGTACAAGTGTCAAGAATGAAACGTTTGAGTATCGTGTGTAATAACTTTTTACACATGATCTTGAGATTGAATTTGATCTTGAGTTTGAACTTTTCTTCCATTCTGTATACCACATGACCTTTATTTTTAAGATTAAAGGGCTATTTTTGTAAAATTCTCAGCATCAAACTGATCTGTAACTTTATCTTTTTATGAAAAGACTACTTTTCTTGTTGGGCTTTAGCCTTATCTACCTTAGCATGTTTTCTCAAATCGAAGAACCTGTCAAGTGGAAATTTGAAACGCGCCAGACTGGCGAAGACACGCATGAGATCATCTTCCGTGCGACCATCGATCCAGGATGGCATGTCTATTCTCAGTTTGTCAAGGACGGTGGACCCGTGCCTACCTCCTTCAACTTCGAAAACATTTCGGGCTATGAGCTGGTGGGCAAAGCCAAAGAGACCTCCAAGGTCCATAAGGTCTATGAAGAGACCTTCCAGATGGATGTCGCTTATTTTGACACAGAGGCTGTCTTTGTCCAGGAGGTCAAGCGTTTGACTGACCCTGCTCAGGCCAAGGGGTTCTTGGAGTATATGGTTTGTAATGATGAAAAATGTCTGCCGCCCACAGCAGTAGACTTTGATATATCGCTGAAGGATACCCGTGGCGGCTATCCTGGAGGGCGCCCATCGGATGATGAGGAAGAAGGCGAAGACGACTCTGAGCCTGAGCCACAAGCGGCCACCACTACGCCTGCACCTTCTCAGACAACCCAAACAGAGGCTGCAGGAACAGCCGTGACGGAAGAAGATGAAGGAGAGAGTGAGGTGGAGAGTGAGAGCGAAGTAGAATCAGATGCCCCACAGGACGGCATATTTGAACCCACAAAATGGTCTTTTTCCCATACCCAAATCGACGATCAAACTTACGAACTGACCATCACCGCCCATATGGATGATGGCTGGAAGGTCTATTCCCAGTTTATTGATGAAGGTGGCCCCGTCCCCACCGAATTTACCTTTAAGGAAGGAAACTATGAATTGGTAGGTAAAACAGAAGAGGTCTCTGAGGTCATCAAGACCATGGATGAGGTCTTCGAAATGCCTTTGGCATTTTTCAAACACGACGCTGTCTTTAAGCAAAAAGTGAAGTTCACTGGCGACATAGAAAATGTGAAGGGTGAACTTATGTTCATGACCTGTAATGAGGAGCGTTGTTTACCTCCTTCCTATGTGGACTTTGTGTTTGAAATTGCGGGCAAAGAAGCTTCCAGCGACGAAGCCAGAAACTTCCTGCTAGCAGAAGGCACCAATCCTTTTGTGATCCCCACCGTCAATCTTGACAATCCTGTTTCCAGTTGCGACCCCAATGCAGGGGATATTGTAGCGACTTCCACCCTGGCACCTAAAAAAGAGAAAAAGAGCATCTGGGGGACATTTGTATTAGGCTTCTTGGGAGGACTATTGGCCCTACTCATGCCTTGCCTCTTCCCAATGATTCCGCTCACTGTGAGCTTTTTTACCAAAAACGGAAGTGGAAAAGGCGTTACCAATGCCTTGCTTTACGGTTTTAGTATTGTGCTCATCTGTTTATCCATCAGTGTACCTTTCCACTTAGCAGAAACAGCAGATGCCGCCATTTTTAACGAAATTTCTACCAGCGCTGCCCTCAATATCTTCTTCTTCCTCATCTTTGTGGTGTTCGGTATCTCGTTCTTGGGGTACTTCGAAATCACCTTGCCGAGTAGCCTGACCAATAAAGTCAGTTCAGCTTCTACCGCTGGGGGCTTGATCGGCATTTTCTTCATGGCCCTCACCTTGGTCCTAGTCTCCTTCTCGTGTACGGCTCCGATCATCGGCTCCTTGCTGGCACAGGCCCTCTCGACAGATGGTGGCGCCTGGCAGCTCACGGCAGGGATGGGCGGATTTGGCGTGGCACTGGGCATTCCCTTTGCCCTATTTGCTGCTTTCCCAAGTGTCCTCAACAAGCTCCCACAGTCTGGTGGCTGGCTCAATGCACTGAAAGTGAACCTCGGCTTCCTGGAATTAGCCTTTGCCTTGAAATTCCTTTCAAATGCAGACCTCGTAGAGCACTGGGGCATTCTCAAGCGTGAAATTTTCTTTGGTGTCTGGATCGTCATCGGCATCGCATGGATCCTTTATCAATTTGGAAAAATCAAATTCCCTCACGATAGTGCCAACTTCAAGATCACGCCCACGCGTTTTGTTCTAGGCGCGACCTTGATCGCCATGGTTGCCTACCTGATTCCTGGCCTCACCAATACGGAAGCAGCCAACCGCAAGCTACTGAGTGGTTTCCCACCTCCATTGTTCTACAGTATCTATGAGAAAGCCAATGACTGTCCGCTCGGCTTGCCGTGTTTCAAGAATTATGAAGAAGGGTTGGCCTATGCGAAAAAAGTCAATAAGCCGATCATGGTGGACTTCACGGGTTGGGCCTGTGTGAACTGCCGTCGGATGGAAGAGAATGTATGGGAAAGAAAAGAAATATTTGATCGCTTAAGTAATGACTACGTGCTCATCTCTCTCTATGTAGACGATCGCAAGGAACTACCCAAGGAGGAGCAAGGTGAAGTGGTGCTCTCCAACGGCCACAAAAAGCGCATCCGCACTGTTGGCAATAAGTGGCATGCCCTCCAGCAAGAGTCCTTTGCTACGAACTCGCAGCCTTGGTACGTGCTGCTCAGCCCAGACGAGCACCTGCTCGCCCCAGGCGTAGGCTATACGCCAGATGTAGATGAATATCGGGGATTCCTCGATTGTGGTCTTGGCGCATTCCAACGTCTCAAGACGGAGAATAAGTTGACGAGTACGCAATAAAGATTATTGATTGACTGATTATTGATTATTAATTTTCAGTCGGCCTCAAGTAGCTTTATTTATTCCACGATTGCATTGGGTTTGATGCCGATGCAATCGTGGATTTTTGATTTAGCGCACGCAATAATTCTTACAACAGAGTTGTCATTTCGACCAGCGGGAGAAATCTAACAGTATGGTTCAATAGCCTATTCCAAGACTTGAGCCTGAGTATGTGAACCCAGTACAAAAGGGCGTGTTGGATTTCTCCCTTTGGTCGAAATGACAGCTAGGCTGTAGGGACGCTAAATTTAATTTGCAGGATAATTAGCCTAATGAATCAATTTACCTCTCAATAATTCCCCAATTTCCTGTATTTTCGCCCCCACGCAGCAAAAAAAGGGCTCAAATTTGCATTACCCTATCACTAGATTATTTTTATGTTTCCTTCAAAAAACCCTACCAACACCCTTGCTTGGGCTCAGCTACAGTCGCATTTTGAACGCATTCAATACACCCACTTAAGAGACCTCTTTCAGGCTGATAGCCAGCGTTTTCATAATTTCTCTACACAATTTGAAGACATCCTGCTGGACTACTCAAAAAACCGCATCACGGCAGAGACCATGGACTTGCTGCGTAGCTTAGCGGACGAGTGCCAGGTGAAGGAAGCATTGGCAGCTATGTTTTCGGGCGAAAAGATCAATCAGACGGAAGGCCGTGCCGTACTCCACACGGCTTTGCGCCACCAAGGCGATGCACCTGTGATGCTGGATGGGGAAGATGTCATGCCCGCTGTCAAGGCTGTTTTGGCACAGATGAAATCCTTTTCAGGTCGTTTGCTGAGTGGAGAATGGAAGGGATATACGGGCAAAAAACTTACCTCTATTGTCAATATTGGAATTGGCGGTTCGGACTTGGGACCAGCGATGGTTACAGAGGCGCTCAAGCCTTACTGGCAGCCAGGGATGGAAGTCTATTTTGTGTCCAATGTGGATGGGACGCATATCGCCGAGACGCTGAAGCGTATCGATCCCGAAACGACGCTCTTCATGATCGCGTCGAAGACCTTCACGACGCAGGAGACCATGACCAATGCGCACACGGCGCGCCAGTGGTTTCTCGACGCTGCAGGCGACGAGGAACACATCAAAAAGCACTTTGTGGCCATGTCCACCAACGGCGAAGGCGTAGCTGATTTTGGCATCGATCCCGCCAATATGTTCCAGTTCTGGGACTGGGTGGGCGGGCGTTATTCCCTCATGTCGGCCATCGGCCTGTCGATTGTATGTACGATTGGGTTTGATCATTTTGAGCAAATCCTAAAAGGAGCGTATGCCATGGATCGCCATGTGCAAGAAGCGCCTTTTGAAGAAAATATGCCTGTGATTTTAGCACTTTTGGGCATTTGGTACAACAATTTTTTTGGCGCAGAATCCCATGCGATTTTACCCTACGACCAATATCTTGTCCACTTAGCGGCGTACCTCCAGCAAGCAGATATGGAGAGCAATGGCAAATACGTGGACCGCAATGGCGAAGTCGTTGACTATCAGACGGGTCCCATCATCTGGGGCGAGCCTGGGACCAATGGGCAGCACGCTTTCTATCAGCTCATCCATCAAGGCAGTAAGCTTATTCCTGCTGATTTCATTGCCCCTGCCATTTCCCAAAATCCTACGGGCGACCACCACCCCAAACTCCTCGCCAATTTCTTCGCGCAGACGGAGTCACTGATGATGGGCAAAACGGAAGATCAAGTTGTGGCTGAATTGAAAGCTGCAGGCAAAAGCGAAGAGGAGATAGCCAAATTGAAGCAATACAAAATTTTTGAAGGCAATCGCCCAACCAATTCGATTTTACTCAAACAATTGACCCCCTACACGCTCGGAAGCCTCATCGCTCTCTACGAGCACAAGATCTTTGTGCAAGGCGTGATCTGGAATGTCTTCAGCTTCGATCAGTGGGGTGTAGAACTCGGTAAGCAATTGGCAAAAGCCATTTTGCCAGAATTGGAAGGTGATGCGCCTGTTACGTCGCATGATAGCTCTACGAACGGGCTTATTAACGCATTTAAAGCGATGCGGGGGTAAATTATTGATTGACTGATTATTCATTATTGATTGGGTAAATTTGATTAATGCGCGTAGCTTGAACACGTAACAGGTTGGATTCAACCCTGTTACATGTTGATCGCCCTAAAATACCCAACAGATTTTCTTCAATCTGTTGGGTATTCAGCTCACGTCTCCCAATCACCAATACCCCAATAATCAATCAATTTATAATCAATAATTCCTCATGTCCTGGATAGATGAACAACTTGCCAAGATGCCCCTGGAAGCGCAAATCGCGCAGCTCATCCATGTGGCCTCATGGTCCAACCGTGAGGAATCTCACGAAGCGGAGATAATTGACCTCATCCAGACCTACGGCATCGGCGGCGTGATCTTCTTTCAGGGCACGCCCTCTCGACAAGCCGAGATGACCAATCGCTTCCAGGAAGCCAGCAAGGTGCCGCTCTTCATCTCCATAGATGGAGAATGGGGCCTGGGCATGCGCCTCCAGGAGACCATGAGCTTTCCTTACCAGATGACGCTGGGCGGCATAGATGACGAAAGCCTCATCGAAGTGATGGGCCGCCAGATAGGCCAGCAGTGCCGCAGGCTCGGCATCCACATCAATTTTGCGCCGACGGTGGACATCAACACGGAGCCGACCAACCCCGTGATTGGGTTTCGCTCTTTTGGCGAAGACAAACATGTCGTGGCGGAGAAGGCCAAAGCCTATATGCGTGGCATGCAAGCCGAAGGCGTGCTGGCGGTGATGAAGCACTTTCCTGGCCACGGCGATACCGCTGTGGACTCTCATTTGGCCATGCCGATTTTGACCCACGACCGCCAACGGTTGGAGGAGATAGAACTCTATCCCTTTCGGGAATTGACGAAGGCGGGTGTGAAAGCAGCGATGGTGGGGCACCTGCATGTGCCAGCCTTGGATGATCAGCCTGAGCTGCCTGCGACACTTTCGCGGCCTATCGTTACGGAACTGCTTCGTGAGGAGATGGGATTTGAAGGCTTGATCTTCACGGATGCGCTGAATATGAAGGGCGTAAGTGCGCGTTATAAGCCCGGTGAGGTGGATCGGTTGGCATTGTTGGCGGGCAATGATGTTCTGCTGTATGTGGAAGATGTGCCAAAGGCTATCGAAGCGATCAAAGAAGCGGTGGCACAGGGAAATATCTCTGAGGAAGAAATCGGACGACGAGTTCGGCATCAGTTGGAAGCGAAGCTATGGGCAGGATTGGACCAATGGGAACCGATCTCCCAGGAGGGGCTGCTCGCAGACCTTCACTCCACGGAAGCGATTCTGCTCAATCAGCAGCTTGCTGATGAGGCGGTCACCATTGTGAAAAATGATGATGGCTTTTTGCCTATATCACCCAGTGAAAATGTTGCCCTTTTAGCCTTAAATACAAACGAGCCCCCGCTTTTCCAACAATTCCTCCCCCACCTCTCTGCTTTTCAATTACCCGCAAATGCTTCCGATAAGGACTTTGAACTGCTGATGCCACAACTCTTCCCTTTTGACAAACTCATCATCAGTCTGCATGGCCTCTCCATCAAAGCACCTAATCGCTTTGGGCTGACGGATCAGTTGATCCACCGAATAGCACGCTTGTGTGAACATTTTCCAGTAGGAATTGTTCTTTTGTGCAATGCCTATATCATGCCTTATTTGGCAGGAATAGAAAACGCCCGATCAGTCATCATGGCTTACCAAGAGTCGCCTGAAACACAGCAAGCGGCAGGGAAGAAGATTGTGTGAGTTTGAGAGTGAGAGTGATTCCCCCATTCAAAATTCAAAATTCCCTCATTCAAAATTCTCCCCCAACTACTCCTTTGAGTGGAAAATTGAATTCCATGACTATCCATCGTATCTTTAGGGCACAGCTTACCAACGCTCGCCTTAGGAATAATGAAATGATTAATTGATTTAGATTGATTAATTGTAAATGATTCATTAGGATGTCTAAACTCTCTCATGCGTTATTGGCTATACCTTTTCCTCCTTGCTTTTTCCCTTCTGAGCTGGCAATACGCCTCCGCCCAGACGAACTCCCTACATTTCGATGGAGTCAATGACCGTGCGGTGGGCCCTGTTTTGCCTGTCGCATTTAACCCCGCAGTTACTGTAGAAGCTTGGATTCGAGCGGATAATTTTAATGGGAGTGTGTGGAATCATACCATTCTTTCCAATGAGCATACCAATTCGAAAGGCTTTGCCTTACGCTGTGGGGATAATGGTAATTTATCCTTTGTGATCGGGGTGCCAGGCAACAATTGGCCAGAGATCGCTACCACCAATAGACCCTTATCTATTCAGGTATGGCATCATGTAGCTGCAACTTATGACAGGAATAACATGAGGCTCTATGTCGATGGGCAACTTGTCCTTACTCAGGCGGAGACGCGGCGTATCAGGAACTCTGGCTCTCCGTTTCAGATAGGGGAAAGTATCAATGGCGGTCGCTTTTTCAGTGGACATATCGACGATGTCCGTATCTGGAATGTGGCCCGTACCCAAGCACAGATCCGTGCAGATATGTGTACCATCATGACGGGATCAGAGACGGGACTAGTGGCCTATTACCTGATGGATGATGGGGTGCCTTCTCTTATTACCTTAGACAGTACAGCCAATAGTTATGACCTCACCCTGACCAATATGGACCCTATGACTGACTGGGTCCCTGATTTCAATTGCATGTGCTTTGATCCTACGATGCTGAATGCAACCGTCTGTGGGACGAATGTAGACTTGCACTGGCTCACAGGTGGCTCTGACACCTGGAACCTAGAGTGGGGACCTACCGGATTTGCAAGAGGCAGCGGAACTTTGATCAAAGATTTGCCTACTGCAAGTCTTTTCCTGTCTGGACTGGCCATCAATACGGGCTATGATTACTATGTCCAGGACAGTTGCCATTTTGGAACCAATGGGAATTGGATAGGGCCTTACACCTTCACTTCTGGCGCGCCTGCGACGGGCACCTATTCACTTCATTTTGATGGTGTGGATGATTATGTGGAGTCCGCTACTCCTACCGTGAATTTCAATTCACAGATTACTGTCGAAGCATGGATAAATGCGGACAATTTCAATGGTTTCAGTTGGGAAAATACCATCGTAGCGGCGGATAATCCTGCCAATGTTACTGGTTTTGCGCTGCGCTGTGGAGCTGGTGGAAACCTTTCCTTCAAGATCGGTGCGAGTGCGCTGGGATGGCCAGAAGTGGTGACCACAGATACGCCCCTTGTCGCTGGCGCTTGGCATCACGTCGCAGCGACCTATGACCAGGCCTTCCTGCGCCTCTACATCGACGGCGTCGAAGTGATGTCCCAAGCAGAGACTGCAGCGATGTTTGACCCGTCCATCAACCTCATGATGGGCAAAAGTGGATTCACCAATCGCTTCTTCACCGGGCGCATCGACGATGTGCGGATATGGAGTGTGGCACTCACTCAGCAGCAGATTCAAGACAATGTATGCAAGGCCCTCACGGGGACTGAACCTGGACTGGAAGTCTATTATGTGTTTGACAATGGAACGTGTTCGTATGTGCTTTCTGACTTGGGTAGGGGGGCTTTGACAGCAGATTTGTTTAATATGGACCCCCAAAATGACTGGATGGCAGATGATAATTGTGTCTGTCCGCCTCCGTCTCCTACGACCCTCAATGTAACCAACATCTGCCAGGCGAGTGCAGATATCTTCTGGACCACAGGAGGAGCTAACGCATGGAATATTGAGTGGGGCCCTCAAGGCTTTCAGAAAGGAACAGGAACCGTCGTAAAATCCATTACCAATAATCCTTATACCCTCACAGGACTCTCGCCTGGGACTACTTATTCCTATTATGTCCGAGATACCTGTTCAATGGTAGATCGTAGCACTTGGGCGGGTCCTTTTTCCTTTACGACCCTCCCTGTGGCAGCCACATTCTATTCCTTGCACTTTGACGGAATAGATGATCAGGTCAATGGGCCTTGGTTAGGGTTCAATTTCAACTCTAATATTACCGTTGAGGGATGGATCAAAGCAGATAGCTTTCCTGGTACCGTTGCTAACAACACCATTATCAGTACAGAGGAAGTAGGAGCATTTAATGCGGGTTTTGCCCTGCGATGTGGCAATGGAGGAGACCTTTCCTTTACCTTTGGATCTGCATTTTCATTCATCGATATCTCCACTACTGGCGCGCCCCTTTCGCCAAATACCTGGCATCATGTAGCGGCCACTTATGATAATGTCAATTTGCAATTGTTTATAGATGGGCAAAGAGTGGCCAGTCAGCCCCAAATTGCTCGCATGTATCCCAGCCTGAATGACCTCGTGATTGGGGCAAGCACGGTCCCGGGAAGGCACTTTGGTGGCCGGATTGATGACCTGCGACTTTGGACCCGTGCCTTGACCGTTACTGAATTGCAAGACAGCGCATGTGTTACCCTTGCGAGCAATTCATTGGGACGTCTCGCTTCCTGGAATTTTGACGATGGCACATGTCAGATCTTTCTGGATGACCAATCCCCCAATAATTATACTGGTATCCTCACCAATATGGACATCATCAGTGATTGGGTGCCCGACGACAATTGCAATATTGTGCTGGAAGAAGGAGGGTTTACCTTTGAATTAAAGGAGCGGGGACCAAAAACGGTAGCAATAGCCTGGGATGCCCCTCAATTGTCTCCGTTATTATCTTTCGATATAGAGCGACTCGATGAAGCAGGCAATTACCAGGTGGTGGGAAATATTCCTTTTGCACCCAATATCTTGCATTATTCCTTTATCGACCCTCAGGCAAACCAAGGCAAAAATACGTATCGCTTGAAAGCTGTCTTAACAGATGGAAGAGTCCATTATGCCGCGCCTCAGAATATTCTCTTGGCACCTCATCGCCAAGTCATCATTTCGCCAAATCCTTTTGAGCAAACCCTTCAGATAACCACCGATTTTTGGCAAGAAGATGTATGGGAAGTAGAATTGTTGGATGCCTTGGGCAGAAGGGTGGTCAGACAAAAAATACATATAATGGAAGGTATATTTCCACTGCAATTATCTATTGAGCCCTTACCTGCGGGAACATACTGGTTGTCTATAAGGAGCTTAATGAGCGAATTTGCCCATTATCAGCCACTTATCAGGCAGGGGAAATAATGGTTAAGGGATAATGGTAAATGGTTAATTATAATCATTTATTCTTTATTTTGGCTTAATATGAAGACCCTCCTTTCCTTATTTCTCCTAGCTATCTACGCACTCACCGCTTTTTCTCAAACCGAAACAGGCACCCTCTCCTTCCAAATCCTTGATCAGAAAACTCAACAACCCCTCCCAGCCAAGCTGGCTTTCCTCAAAGATGGCGAGGCCATAGAGCTGGATGTCCCATCTGAAGGCAATCTTGCGACGCGCCTCAATATCATCTACACCGTTGACGGAAAGGGAGAAGTCTCCATCCCTGTCGGCACTTATGAAGTGTGGGCGGGTAGAGGCGTGGAGTATTCCGCAGACGTTCAGAAAGTCACGATTGAAGCAGGAAAAACAACGACCTTAACGGCGCATATCGCAAGAGTCGTCGAGACGCCAGGCTATGTGTGTGGAGATATGCACCTCCATACGATCACGCACAGCGGCCATGGCGACGCCAATATGGAAGAGCGTATCATCTCCTGCCTCGCTGAGGGCCTCGAATGGATCGTCGCCACGGACCACAACCACGTCATCAGCTATGACACCGTGATGCGCGACTTCGACCTCAAAGACCAAATGAGTACCACTGTCGGCAACGAAGTCACCACGCCCATCGGGCATTTTAACACCTATCCGCTGACCGAAGGTTCAGCGCCCGTAGATCCTGATCACCTGGATGCCAACACGCTTTTCTCGTCCATCCGTAAAGCGGAAACCAAAGACGTCGTCATCCAGGTCAATCATCCCCGCTATCCCAATATGGCCTATTTCTCCAGTAAAAATCTTCATGAGCAGTTGGGAGAAAGTGAAGAAAATACCTGGAGTTGGGATTTTGATGCATTTGAATTGCTGAATGAAAATGTGGGATTTGGTTGGTCAGAAGTGCCAAAGAATCCCATCTCAGTGCGTCAGGACTGGCATAATATGCTCCATACGGGTCGTCGAATCACTGCGCTGGGAAACTCAGACAGTCATACCGTCATCAATGCAATCGCTGGCATTCCCCGAAACTACATCCGCAGTGAGACCGATGACCCAACGAAGCTAGATGAGGGGGCTTTAGCCAAAAGCATTAAAGACGGACAAGTCTCTGTGAATCAGGGAATTTATGTGGAATTTGAGACGGCGGATGGGGCGGGCATAGGGGCGGAAGTGCAGGCGAGCAAATGTTGTAAAGCGACTTTTCACATTCGGGTACAAGCCCCCTTGTGGGTCGACTGTGATACGGTAGAACTGGTTTGCAATGGGTTCACTGCCATGACTATTCCCATTCAGGTCACCGACCGCGTGCTGCGGTTAGATACGATGGTCACCCATCAGATGAGAGGTGACAACTGGTATTATGTGGTAGCAAAAGGCTCAAAGTCTATGGCACCATTGGTGGCGGATTACCCAACGCCAGTCACGCCTTTGGGGTTTAGCAACCCGATTTGGGTGCGGACTCCGAGTTCGAAGGAATTTATGTACGCAAAAAAGAAAGCAGCGTATTTGGTCGAAGATTTTGCCAACCAACCTCAAAAATTGGTCGGCTTTCTCAAAAAATATCCTGAGACATTTCCTTTCCTCTTGTCTGAGATAAAAAGGGTTGATCCAAAGAAAAAACTGTTGCTCTACGCCAAGCTATTTGAAAAAGCAGGGCTAAAGATGCGGGTATTGATTTATGAGACCTTTTGGAAAACCCCCGTTTCGGATTTTTATCCCTTTTATACAAAAGGCAAATTCCAAGAACCCTTTCAGACGTTGGTTAACATAAAGTACTTGGGAAGTGTATCTAAAAACCGCTTGACTCAGTTGAAAAAAGAAATAATTGGGTATGACGCGCCCAATATGCTTAGTTCCTGGGCAAGCATTAACGATAGCGTATCTTTGCCCATTGATTATCCTGCGACCTATACCGAAATCTATTCCCCTATTCGCCAAAAGACCTACTTTTTCTTTCAGACTACTACTGCGACGGAAATTTTAGTTAATGGGCAGGTTGCCAAGACTTTTCCTCAAAGTAATTTAGCCTACCTCCCGCTGAAAGCTGGGAAAAATCGGATCACGGTGCGTGCAGTTTCCCCTTCTGATACCCTCAGATTCAACATGGAACCCATAGACCTGGATGGCTGGCTCAATCCCTCAACTGCCTTGCGGCCTGTAAAACTTCATGCTGCTCTGAACGCACCTGCTACCTATACCCACCCTGTCAGCCCAAAATACACAGGGGGCGACTCCCTCGCCCTTACCGACGGTCTCCACGGCAAGCCTGACGATTTTCATCATCACTGGTTAGGCTTTGAACAGGACGACCTCGAAGTCGTCCTCGACCTTGGTCAGCATCGACAAATGAAGGAAATCACCCTCAGTTGCCTGCACAATACCGGCTCCTGGATCTTCCTTCCCAAGGAGGTCGAATTTGCCGTCTCTGCCGACGGGGAGACCTGGCAGGTCGTCGGCACCGAAGGCAACCGCATCAGCCCGCTCTTCAATCAAACCATCGTGAAGAACTTCACCGCTGAGTTTGAGGCGACAGGCGCGCGCTATGTGCGCGTGCGGGCGCAGAACGTCGGTACCTGCCCACCGTGGCACGCGGGGGCCGGTGGGAAGGCGTGGCTGTTTGTGGATGAGGTCACGGTTGAGTGAGGACGTTTGATTTCTCAAACGTTTGTCTTTTCATCCTTTTATCTACCCCCCACAACACCAGCCCGCCTCCTTCTCACAAATATACCCATAGCCCCGCCCCACAGCCTCGACGCTCGCGTCCAGCCGCTCCAAATACCCCTGAAGCTCCTTCAGTGTCGCCTCATCCATCGCATCCCCCGCCTTGATCAGGTCGGCCAACTGCGTCAACTCCGCATTCGTCTCGTCGAAGCGGTCCATCAGCAGCATATAGTGCGCGGGCATGCTATTTTTCTCTAGCGAGTCAATGCTGGCGGTGATACAGGCTTGTTGTTTGAGAAAGTCGAACATCAGGTCTTGCGCCAAGCGTATCCGCTCGATTTTCTGACGCTGGAGCTGGTCGATCTTGTAGCGGGAATAGCGCGCGTCGAATGCCTTAGCGTGGGCTTGGATTTTGTTTTGGCAGTGGCGGCAGTTGGTTTGGCGGGCGCGCTGGAGGAGGGATTTGCGCTGGGGAAGGGAGGCGTCCGTGGCGGTGACGCGGTCGAGAAGTTCACAGTCTTGCTGGAAGATTTGGGCGTAGTGTACGGCTTCGAGGTTGGTGGTGCGGAGCATGATCTCTTGGCCTACGACTGTGTTTTGCAAAAACTGCAAATCGGGGAGATTGACGGCGTATAGCCCTGCGAGGGCTTGTTCGCGGGAGGTTGAATCCATGTATTCTGGGCGGATACGTTCCAGGTCAAAAAGGCTGCGCACAAGCACTTTGCAGTTTTTGAGGTTAAAATCTTTGTCTAGGTAGAGGTCAGCGTGGCGAGCGATGTCGAGGTATTTTTCGCGGAAAATATTCTGATAGCTGGGGTCAGCCGCAAACTCCTGATCGCGATTTCGGAGGATCTGGCGCAGTTCGTAGGCGTCGCGCACGATGGCAAACAGCGTCTGGGAGATGTTGCCTGTGTTTCCGACTTCGTAGGCTAGGGTGTAGGACTCTATCTCTTTTTTTAGCCCTGCAAACGCCTTTAAATATTCTGTGAACTTCCGTTCTTGCAGGTACGTGGCGTCATTGATCAACTCCAATTTATAGTCCCGTTCCACCTCCTGGCGACGGTTACGAATCATTTCTCCATCTACCTCATCGCCTACAACTGCTGGCATCTCATAGCGTGAACGATAATTTACGATCACGATCATGGGATATTCCTTGAAGGTATTCAGGCGATTGAGGGCAGGGCGATCGATCTTAGGATTAATGGAAGACGCGATGTGGCCTTGTAACAAACTCCCGTCAAATTTGGCCTTGGACTCGGGAGGCAGGAAGGCATAGACACGCACGGAATACAAGCGCTGATTGAAATTTTCCCCTTCATAGAGGCGAATCGTGGAGCTAAATTCGTAGTGCTGCTTCTTCTCAGGCTGGGAACTGCTTTGAAGGAAATTGCCAAATTCGCCTACCAGTGACATGACAGCAGACGTGGGATTGGTGATCTTGGCGATGTTGACAAGCTGAGTGGAGACCAGGTCATAGATCTGCGGGCGGCGGTGGTTGGTGATGGCCTTGGCCTCGATTTCGGCTTCTACCAAGTCATTGGTAGAGGCGAGGGGCAGGTTGTCGATGAGGCGCACCACCTCGCGGTTATTGCTGATGCGCGTGCTGTAGTTTTTGTTGCGGTCTTTGTCTATCTGGAAATTGTAAATGGGATAGACCACGTCTTGGTTGTCAAAAAAGCGTACATCTTTGAGTTTTGCAGTGATGCACAAGAACTCCAAGAACTCGTCGCTCTTTTTGTGGTGCTTTTTGTCATAGATCAATTCATTGATGAGTTTGCCAAACTTGTCCCGATTGAACAAATACAGATCGGTCGACAGGTATTGCCATTCGTCGGTGAAGTCGAAGGTGGTATTGGCTTTAAAGACCATGGCAGTGCGGATGTCGCGCTGCGCAAAAATAGGCTGCGTACAGCCAATAGCTAGGGTAAGGAGGAGTAGGTGAGCGAGTTTCATAGTGCGAAGATGCATATTTTGGAAAAAATCCTTTGGAATCCAGCGTAGAAAAATTGTTTTTACCATTGTGTTGTTACTTTTTTTAGAAAAAAGTAACCAAAAAATCGAAACGGGCCAACCAAAGCCAACGCTACAATCCGTCCGCCCACGCCCGTTTACTCAGTATCTGTTTATTTTCAAAGGCTTTCGTGAGGGCTTCGCCGTTCATCCCAGCCGCACAAACTTTTGACTTAGATGAAACGCTCGGCTTATTTTAAACTGATACCTCTCCTCCTCATTTCACTTCTCTGGCAGTGCACCCAACAGCGCAGCACCTTTGCCAGTCTTGATCCCTCTAATACGTACACAGGCAACGAATCTTGCCAACCTTGCCATAAAAAAGTCTATGCCAGTTACCTCAACACGGGCATGGGACATTCCCTTTATTTACCTGATCCTTCCCAAAGGATCGAGCGATTTGATAGTTCCAGCGTGGTCTACGACCGCTTTTCTGATTACAGCTACTTTCCGTATTGGGCTGAGGGTCAGTTTTTTATCAAGGAGTTTCGGATAAAAGGGGAAGACACGGTGTATCAGCGCGTGGAAAAGATTGACTACATCGTGGGCTCGGGCCATCAGACGCGGTCTTATCTGCTCAATAGAAATGGCTACCTCTACGAAGCGCCCATCACTTGGTATGTCTCCCGCCAATTGTGGGACCTCAGTCCCGGCTACGCCGATGGCAACAATTCGCGCTTCAGCCGCGAGATAGGGGAAGAATGTCTGGCTTGCCATACGGGGGCATTCGAAGCAGTCGAAGGCAGCAAAAATCGCTACCGCGAGGTCTCACTTGGAATAGATTGCGAACGCTGTCACGGGCCGGGCGCCGCCCATATCGATGCCATCAATAATGACCAACTAATCGATGTAGGCGAACTCACCGACTACACCATTGTTAATCCTGCCAAGCTTCCGTTGAAGGAACAATTTGACGTCTGCCAGCAATGTCACCTGCAAGGCGTGAATGTCTACCAAGACAACCAAGGGCCGCGCGACTTCCGCCCTGCAAAAGCCCTCAAAGACGTGTACCACGTGTTTTTGGAACAACAGGCTGACCCCGAAGCCTTTGGCATCGCCTCTCATGCCGAGCGCCTTCAGGCGTCTCAATGTTTTCTCCAATCAGAAGGACGTTTGACTTGTACGACCTGTCACGACCCACACAAATCCATCGCTGTCACCGACACATTGGTCTATGTGAAGCAGTGCCAATCCTGCCATCGGCCAGAACGGAGTTTGGAGTGTGGAGAGGGAGAGGAAGCTCGGATGTTAGCGGGTGGCAACTGTGTGAGCTGTCACATGCCAAGTGGCGGTACAAGGGACATTCCCCACGTGAGCTTTCACGATCATAAGATTCGCGTGGTGAAGCAGCGAGGTGAAACTGAGGTAGCAGCCGAGGTAGATTTTGTCAACAAATTATTTTGTGCGACGGGGGATAGTGCTTCGGCAGATGATTGGGGGAAGGCATGGCTACAGTATTATGAGCAGCATGACCGTTCGGAGGAATATTTGGCTTTGGCAAAAGCAAAATTGGGGAAGAATAGCCACTATGCACAAGCAAGGCTGAATTTGTACCAAAACAACTACCCCAAAGCCCTTGAGTCTGTCAACACAGCCCTGACCACTGATCCCCAAAATACCTATCTTCTCTTCCTCAAAGGCGAAATCCTCGAAGCTCAAGGTGCCTTTTCCCCTGCCTACGACGCTTTTTTCGTTGCCTACCAACTCAATGATGAACTCATAGAAGCAGGCCTCAAGGCAAGCAATTGCCTCCTCCGAGCGCGCCAAGGCGACGCGACAGTATTGCCAGAAGCGGCAACATTATTGGAAGCATTATTAGACAAAAAGCCTTTTGACGTGCGTATCCTTAGCAACCTAGGCTTTGTCCGTATGAACCAAGGGGAATTAGCACAAGCGGAGGTATTGCTTTCCAAAGCGCTCCGATACGATCCCGATCATATTTCCTCCCTAGAAAACATGTGTTTTCTCCAAATCGTCAAGGGAAACCTTGTCCTGGCCCGTCGCTATTTTGCGCGACTCGTGGAAGTTGCGCCAGAACATCCGTCGAAGGCGGTGTTGGAAAGTCGGTTGTGAGACCGCGAGGCGAGACCGCTTCGCTATCAGACCGTTCGAGGACTCACTGTCAGATCGCTCGAAGACTCGCTGTCAGACTCGTCTGCGACTATCAGACTGGGGAAAAAAGTCTCTTAGTCTGACAGCAAGGCGAGTCTTCGAGCCGAGCGATCTTTGAAGAAGTGTGAGGTTGAGTGTGAGAGTGAAGATGTCTTTAGTCTCGTAGCGAAGGCGAGTCTTCGAGCCTGAGCGATCTCGCAGTGAGTGCCGAAGGCGCGAACGGTCTCGCCTCTCGCAGCGACCGCAGGGAGCGGTCTCAAAACCCCACCCGTCCCTGCGATCCGCCTTCCATCAAGCTATCATTCCCCTCCGTAAATTCTTGGAGGTCTGCAAGGAGAAGTGAATTCACCGTGCGCGTATCGCGCTTCTCGGGCGGAAGAGCGGCGAGGCGCAAATGCTGGTTTTTGATGGCTTTTTCTGTCACCTTGCGCACGGCGCGTGCATTGCCAAAAAACTGGTTACGCGTACTGTACAGGTAGTTGAGGTACTTTGCCAGGTGTGCGCTGGCAGCAGGGGTAAGATTCAGATTTTCTTTCTTAAACATCAGCTTCGCAATCTCCAACAGCTCATCTGGGCTATAATCTGGGAAGGTCATCTTGCGATCAAATCGCGATCGTAGGCCGGGATTGGCCTTCAGGAATTTCTTCATCGGTTCAGGATAGCCTGCCACGATCACGATCAGCTCGCCGCGCATGTCCTCCATCCGCTTGAGCAGCGTATCTACCGCTTCCCGCCCAAAGTCATTCTGGCCTGCTTGTGTGAGGGCGTATGCCTCGTCAATGAACAGCACACTTCCTTTGGCTTTGTCGATCATTTCAGCCGTCTTGGTGGCTGTCTGACCTACGTGTGTAGCTACCAGTGATTGGCGGTCAACTTCGACGACTTGGCCTCGCTCCAAGATGCCAAGCGCTTTATAAATTCGTCCGATGAGGCGTGCCAGGGTCGTTTTCCCTGTGCCAGGATTGCCGGTGAAGACGGTGTGCAGCGAAAATCGGTTGAGGACATTTTTTCCCGTTTCTCGGTAGAATCGTACCAATTTGACCAGTTCATGAACTTCATTTTTCACCACATGTAAACCGACCATTTGGTTGAGTTCTTCCAAGCAATCATGAAGCAAGCCTTCATCGATAGGAATGCGGGCGAGTTGGCGCTCTTTTTTGCGGAAAATCTCTTCAAGATCTGGTTGGGTGATCGTAGAGAGGGTTTTCTTAGAAGCTTTTTCATAATTTCCTTTGCGTATGATGCGCAGTCCGAGGTTCATTTTTGCTTCATCGATGAGCGAAAATACATACCGCGCATTGCCGAAGCTGCGATCGCGGTCGCGGTAAGCTTCCGTCAGTTTTTGGCTGAGGTATGCCTTAGCCTTGGGGGCGAGCCTCACTTGCCGCTTCTCTAACGCGATTTCAGCGATTTCATCTAGCTCTTGAGGCAGGTAATCGTCAAACTCATAGCGGAGTTTAAACCGTGACTTGATGCCTGGATTACCGTCGAGGAAATTTTCCATTTCCTTCGGATAGCCCGCCACGACAACTGCTAGATCCCCCTGTCCATCAGACATTTCCTTTACCAAAATCTCAATCACTTCCCGCCCATAGTCTTTGGGGTCATCTCCAGACCGTGCTAGGGCATAGGCCTCATCGATGAATAAAATGCCTCCGCGAGCATTGTTGATCGCTTCCTTCACCTTCGGAGCTGTTTGCCCGATATACTCCCCAATAATATCCGATCGATCGACCTCATGGACATGACCTCGGCTCAGGAGGCCCAATTTCTTGTAAATGCGGCCGAGCATCCGAGCTACGGTTGTCTTGCCTGTGCCAGGATTGCCGGTGAAGACCGCATGGAGCTGAATCGGCTCCCCATCGTCTAGGCCTTTTTCTTTGCGGAGTTTAAGGAAATTGAGGTATTGGGCAAATTCTCGTAGACGCTTTTTGATCTCGCCAAGTCCGGCGAGGCTTTCCAGTTCTGATAAGATTTCATCAAAATCCTGTTCGCTCAATTCACTGGTTTGGGAGGATCTTCCTGGAGCAAAAGCTTCTACAGGCCCAGTAATCAACTGGCTGTCTCCCAGGATGAAATGGTTCCCAACCTTAAAAGGCACAATGCCTACCAAGGTATCCATGAAGATGATTTCGACTGTATAATTGTCTTCGAACCAGGTGCCTTTAAAGTCAGACCCCCAACCCGAACTGATAGAAATTTTCTTTTGATCGGGCGGAATCCGCAGCAGTTCAGTGGTGCGACCTTTTAGCTGGCGAGCGTCATTGTAGAATTTAAAGACAACTTCACACATCCACTCTTTATCCAACTTATTCTCCGCATTAAATTCCGCATAGATATAGCGGGTGTCTTTGGCACTGAATTCCGAATAGTAGTTCCTCCCATCACTATCTCTCCCTGAAATATCTGCTTCAAATAGCCTGACCGAATCGATCGAAAAATAGGGATTCTCTGCCCCATTGACGGGTTCCACTTCATAGATGTAGAAAGTGGTGCTTCCCACCTCCTCCCCTTCTACATAGGCTTTCCAGCAATACATCCCTTCCTCCCAAGGCGTCTCAGAATCGTCTGGAGAGCAGGATTCTCGAATATAGACCACATTGAGGTCCGTAGTGACCGTTTTGGGCAAATTAATGTCACAAAGGACTTTCCCTTCTGGCGCCTCTTCATCTTCTTCTCCCAATTGAAATAATTTCAAATTGATGGAAGTAGTCCAGTCTTCTTCATCAAATAGCTTATTGTAAAAAGAAAACTCCACATAAATATGGGACACTTCCTGCTGCGCAAATACGCGGCGATACTTCTTGCGACTATCTGCCAGCCATTCGGCAGATGCGTAGACCTTGAGGTCTTTGAATTTGAATCGAGTGAATCCGGGCGGTTTGGATTGAGCCATAGACAAATGTAGGATTTAGGAAATAGAACCACAAAAGGAAGAAAGGATACGATTGCAGAATAATGATTGCTTGCCCTGAGTTTATCGAAGGGCAGAACAAGGATTTTTGAAGGGGTAATACAGGTATTTTCACTTCATCAATCTGAATTCCCTTCGGCTCCCTTCGGCAGGCTCAGGGGAAGCTCAGGACATGCCTTGTTCGACATTCTGCAATCAAAAAAATCTTACCATTCAACATTAGTCATTCCTTCATTCAAAATTAGTCCCTCTACTCATCTCTTACCACTCGATATGTGGTCTGCGCAAAATACTTTCGCCCAAAGCGGTCAATCGCCTGCACTTCAATGCGATGGACGCCAGGGCTCAGTCTCGTAGGGAGACGAATCTTCCAAAGGTGAGCTGAGTTGACAGGGTTGCTGGGGCGTGTGCCTTCAGGAGGGTACGGGGCGTTGTCCCACATGCTGCGGGTATCTGTGACGGAAGGATCGTGCTCCTTCATATGCCACATGGGCTTCCAGGCTCCGCCGTCAATACGGTAGTTCAGCTTGCTGCTATCACTTCCTTGGAAGAAATTAGCATATAATTCCCAAGCGTTTCGTGAGTTTCTGCGAACGGATTTAGGCGCATGTAGGCGGATTTTGAAATCGGCTGGTTCGCGCGCTGCCTGATATTCATAACGGTATTCATTCCCCTGAAAAGTCATCATCATATAGCCATTGGGCGTGCCGTCACGCATCGTAGCTAGCGGGATGCCTTCGTCATCCTTGACGCCTGTCCACCAGTCTCCACTGGCAGTGCCCACATTGTAATGATGGTGTGACTTTTCCCCCTGCCATCCGTCAGTATGGTCGTAATCAAAGTGGTTTTGGGTATGGGTGTGGGCAGAGATGGATAGGGTAAAAGGAAAGTCTTTGAGCAAGGCAAAAAAGCGATCTCGGTCGCGTTTGCGGAACGTTTCGCCAAAATATGCCTCCAGAAAAAGCGGTATGTGAAATTGGACCACCACTAGCATATTTTTGTCTACATACTTCAAATCATTTTCCAAAAACGCCAACTGATCTTCCCGAAATCCGCCTATGTAGCCAGGCTTGCCATCGTCTCGGGGATAGATGACATCATCCATCACCACAAAGTGTACTTTGCCATAATTAAACGAATACGTCGCTGGGCCATAAACGGCTTCAAATGTCTCGTCAGCGAGGCTGTCATACGTGGCATCAGTATTCATATCGTGGTTTCCATAGACATTGTACCAAGGGATGCCGATCTGGGAAATGGCATCATTTATGGGGTTAAATAAGTCCAAATCATCGCCTACTATGTCGCCCATAGTCACGCCAAAGGCATAGCCATTTACGCCCATCAGTCCTGCCACAATGTCTCTTGTGAAGTAGTCCACTTGTTCCTGATTATAGGTCTGTGGATCGCCAAAATACAGAACTTTGAATGTATCAGACTCTGCTGCTTTGATCAGCGGAAAGTCTATAGAGCGAGGTAAAGGGCCAGTAGGCGGGACGCCAGGGTAAGAAAGAATAGGAGAGCCATTAGGTTTATGGAGGTAGTAAAATTGGGGCAGAAGGGCTTCATTTACAGGGGGATGAAACCCTGAGGGCTTGATCACAAAGATGATTTGATCATCGTGGATGGGGAGTTCATAGAAGCCTTGCTCATCTGTCAAGACGACCTGGACGCCATTGGAGACCGCGACTTTGGCGAGGCCAGGCTCAGTAGATTCGCGCAAGCCATTTTGATTGCTGTCTTCAAATACAACGCCTTTCGCTTTTTGGCCAAAAACAGAGAGAGCAAAACATAGGAAAATAATCAATAAGGGGAATTTCATGATGGAATAGAGATTATTAAAGCGTATTAAAAGCAAAGTATCAGTTCATTTTATAAATTAGACACAAGATAAAAGGGATAAACGGTTTTTGATTTCTCAACCAAGAAATAAATTGAGCACAACTACATTCAAGCAGAGCGACATTCAGGCATTTATTCGATTTCACGATTTACTTCAATCTGTGATAAGCGCATCACTGAGTATCAGTAGTGATGAGGAGTTTGATGCTTCTATCGCAACACTCTTAAAACAGATTGGCGATGAAATAGAAGCGGACCGCTTCTGTCTGTTTCAAAAAATGGAACCTGAAGTTGGCAAAAAGGAATTACAATTTCGCCACCTGTATGAGTGGTGTTCTATCAACGCGAAACCAAGTATCACGGAACCTATGTTCCAGCAGGTCGCCTTGGAGCAGGCAGGGCTAGGGCGGTGGCTGGCGGCCCTAGTAAAGGGAGAATCCATTCAGACCTTAGCATCCGAAGCCCCCGAACAGGAACAGTTTTTCTTTCAAGTCATTGAAGCCAAGTCGGCTTTGGCCATCCCCATCTTCCTAGACAATAGCTTTTGGGGATTTGTCGCTATAGAGGATAACCTCAAAGAGCGCAACTGGACTGAAACGGAGGTTTCCATCCTCAAAAGCCTCGTTTGTACCCTGGGCATTAGTATCAGCTATCATAAAACCCAAACGGGGTTGAACGCGATAGAAAAACGCTTTGGACTACTGGTCAATTCCGTGGGAGGGATCGTCTGGCGCTTTGACCCTAGCCGTCAGGTCTTCACTTATGTAAATGATGAAGCGGAACGATTGCTGGGGTATCCTACTGATGCGTGGATAGAAGATACCGCTTTTTGGCCTGACCATATGCACCCGGATGACAGTGAAGAGGCATTTGCTTTTTGTCAAATAGAGGTAGAAAAAGGCCGGAACCACGAATTGGAATACCGAATGGTCGCCAAGGATGGACACTATGTGTGGCTGAGAGATGTGGTTCGATGTGTCAAGAATGAAGCGGGAGAAGTCGTCGAACTGATCGGTATCATGTACGACATTACGGCGCAGAAACTGGCCGAGGCAGAATTGACCCGCAGCCAGTTATCGCTGCGCCAAGCGCAAGCGATCGCGCGTATAGGCAGCTTTGAGTGGAATATCAAAGACAATAGTGTTCACTGGTCCGAAGGGTTATATACCATTTTGGGCTTTGATGTAGATGCCTTTGTTCCCAATTTTGATCGGTACATGGAGATCGTCCACCCAGAAGACCGAGAGATGTTTTTGGGAAAAATTCAGGCGACACTGAACGAAGGAGAGCCTTATGACTTTGAGCATCGTGTCTGCCTAGCCAATGGCCAGACGGGTATGCTTCACTGTGCTGGTAAGGTTCTTTTTGATGATCAAAAACAGCCAGAAAAACTCCTTGGCGTTGCTTCTGATATTACTCACCAAAAGAAAATAGAAACAGAAATCAGGCAACTCAATGAAGCCCTTGAGCAGCGCGTTGATGAGCGTACAAAAGACCTGGAAGATGCCCTAAGACTGGTTCAACTAGAGATGGAAGTGCGTAAGAAGGCTGAAGGGGCCTTGCGTGAAAGCGAAAAGCGCTATCGGATGATCTCCGAAAATATGAGTGACAAGATTACAATTGTAGGGCCTGAAAAACGCGTACGCTATATTTCGCATTCAGTCAAAGAGATGTTGGGATACAATCCTCATGAGATTGAAGGGAAAGATGCCTTTATGATGATTTGGCCAGAGGATCAGGAATATGTGCACAAAGGACTTACACGGTTGGTGGAGGGGGAATCAAGTGTTACGATCAGCTATCGTCTGAAGAAAAAGAATGGAGATCCATTATGGGTCGAATCTCTTGCACGGTGGCTCTATATGGATGATGGTTCGACAGATGGCATTCTATTGACTTCTCGTGATATCAGTGAGCGTAAAGCCGCTGAGGAGGAAATGCAGAAACACCTCCAGAAAGAAAAAGAACTCAATGAGTTGAAAGCTAAGTTCATCTCCACTGCTTCCCACCAATTTCGCACCCCACTTGCGTCTATCCTCTCCAATGTGGACTTATTGGAAATGCTGATGAACCAGACAGGCCGGCAAGGAGAAAAGCCAATTGAACGCATCTCAGAGCGAATTCGAGGAGATATAGACCGACTGGTACATTTGATGGATGATATTTTGGTTTTGGGACGGAGTGATGCTGCCAAGACGCCATTTTATCCTGAGCAAGTAGACTTTAGCTTACTTTGTGAAAAAGTGATCCAGGAGGTAATGGCGACTCAACAATGGAAACGAAAAGTGGAATTGGAAGTCAAAGGCACGCCCAGACCTGTAGTTGTGGATCCTAAATTGATCCACAATGCTTTGTCCAACATACTCGAAAATGCCTATAAATATTCCAAAGACAATCATGCCCCTGAGATGACATTATGCTTCTTGAGTGATAGGGTGAAATGTATCATCAAAGATTATGGCGTTGGAATTTTACCCGCAGATTTACCTCAGTTGTTCCAATCTTTTCATCGTGGGCAGAATGTTCTTGACATTGAGGGGAATGGATTGGGACTCGCAATTGCAAAAGATTTTGTTGATTTGCACCGTGGAACCATCGAGGTCGATAGCCAGCCAAATGTAGGAACCACTTTTGAGATTTATTTACCCACTTAACCAATTGTCCGCTTAACCAAGGTTTTACATGTCTAGGATTTTAATAATCGACGATGAGCCGAACATCCGAGAGACTATCAGCGATTTACTGGAGTTGAAAGGCTATGAAGTCCTGACAGCGGCAGACGGTACAATCGGCCTCTCCAAAGCTGTTGCCTCCAAACCCGATCTGATTGTATGTGATGTCATGATGCCTGAGATGGGAGGCTGGGAAGTATTACAAGCTATTAGAGCCGAAAAAGGCATCGAAAATACGCCCTTCCTTTTTCTTACCGCAAAAGTAGAACAAGAGGATAGACGCAAAGGGATGAACCTCGGTGCAGATGATTATTTGTCAAAACCATTTCACAAAGATGATCTATTTCAAGCTGTGGCAACGAGGTTGAATAGAAGCCACCGAATCCAGCAGGAGATTTCTGAAAAAGTGAGAGAACTGGATAGTCAGTTGCATTATTATGCGGCACATGAACTCAATACCCCTTTGAATGGGATTTTGGGGAGCTTGGAACTGCTCAAGGATTACAAAAATCGTATGAGCAGTGAGGAGGTGGATGAATTGCTCGAAATCATACAGTATTCTGGTAAGCGCCTTAAAAAGACGATCAGCAATAATCTGATGTACTATGTCCTGAGAGAGCTGGAAGAAAAGCCACAATTAAAAAAGCCTTACATTCAAGGGAAAACGCATAAACCACATGAGGTCATCAAAAGGACTGCTGAAGAAATAGCCTCAAATTATCAGCGAAAAGGGGCTTTAAAGATAGACTTGGAAAGTGTAGATGAGGCACCTTTAATGGAAGACAAGCTTCAAAAGATTATTGAGGAGATTATGGACAATGCGTTCAAGTTTTCCTATCCTAACAGCCAAGTTTCGGTGAAAGGGACTAAAACAAATGAAGCCTACGTAGTGACAATTTGCAATCAAGGGAGGGAATTTAAGGCCAGTGATATCCAACAGATTGGCCCATTTCGCCAATTTGATAGGGATATTTATGAACAGCAAGGGAGTGGCTTAGGACTTTTTGTCGCCCAGAGTTTAATCGCCCTTCAAAATGGGACATTAGCAATAGAAAGCATGCCTGAAGGGAAAACCAAGGTGACCCTTACCTTTCCGCTTAGAAATGCCTCCTAAATCAGTAGTCATTTTTTCTACACTGTTCCTACCTTCAAATTCGCTAGCATATCCTGGGTCATCTTAGCGAGGTCAAATGTGGGTTTCCAACCCCAGTCCTCACGCGCCCGCGCATCGTCTATGCTGTCGGGCCAGCTATCGGCGATAGCTTGTCTGAAGTCAGGGACATAGTCACAGGTAAATGCAGGTAGGTGTTGTTGGATTTCTGCTACTAGCTCTGAAGGACTAAAGCTAAAACCTGCCAGGTTATAGGAAGAGCGAAGCTTTATCTGCTCTACTGGAGCTTCCATTAGAGAAAGGGTAGCATTGATCGCATCAGGCATATACATCATCGGTAGGCTTGTATCAGCGCTGAGGTAAACCGTGTATTGGGCATGCTTAATCGCTTCATGAAAAATATCGACTGCATAGTCTGTTGTGCCTCCGCCAGGCAAGCTTTTATAGCTGATCAAGCCTGGATAGCGCAGACTCCGTACATCTACCCCATATTTTAGGGCATAATATTCACACCAGCGTTCGCCTGCCAGTTTGCTGATCCCATATACGGTACTGGGGTCCATGGGGCAAAACTGGGGCGTCATATCCCTAGGAGAATTGGGCCCAAATACGGCGATAGAACTGGGCCAGAATATGCGACTCAGGCTGGTCGTTCGGGCTGCTTCGAGGGTATTGATAAGGCCTGTCATATTTAGCTCCCAGGCAAAGAGGGGGTTTTTCTCCCCTTTTGCTGACAAGATAGCGGCGAGGTTATAGACCTCTTCGATGTCGTGTTGGTGGATCAAGGCGATCAACGCCTCCCGATCCATGATATCGAGCTTCTCAAAAGTCCCTTTTATAGGAGAACTTGGAAAGCGAATATCAGATGCAATGACCTGATCTACCCCACGAAGCTCGTAGAGCGCGTCGAGGAGCTCACTGCCAATTTGACCCAAAGCTCCAATCACTAACGTTTTTCCCATTTTGTTGCAATTAATTATTTCCTTACTCCACTGTCACGGACTTGGCGAGATTTCGTGGCTGATCTACATTACATCCGCGCATGACAGCAATGTGATAAGATAATAATTGTAAAGGAATAACGGAAAGTAGTGGCTGAATTGATTGGGGAGCTGCAGGTATTTCTATGACAAAATCTGCTAACTCAGGAATCACCTCATCTCCTGCTGTCACTACAGCGATGACACGTCCTTTTCGCGCGATTACTTCCTCTATATTGCTGACGACTTTTTCATAGGATTCGTCTTTTGTTGCGATAAATACGACAGGCATATTTTCATCAATCAGCGCAATCGGTCCATGTTTCATCTCTGCGGCAGGATACCCTTCCGCATGGATATAAGAAATCTCTTTCAGTTTAAGTGCGCCTTCCAGCGCTACAGGGAAGTTGTACCCACGGCCTAAGTAAAGGAAATTGCTTGCTTCGCAGAAGAGGGCAGCGATTTCAACTATCTTTTCATTCTGTTTCAGAATCTGGCGCACCTTTTCTGGCACTTGCAGGAGGCCTGTCAGGACTTCCTGAGACTTGTGTCGATTGAGGCTATCTTTCAATTCAGAGATATAAATAGCCATTAAACTAAGGACAGATACCTGCGCGGTAAATGCTTTGGTAGACGCTACCCCGATCTCCGGACCTGCGTGGGTATACACACCTGCATGGGTTTCACGAGCGATGCTTGACCCGACCACATTACAGACCCCCAACACTAAAGCCCCTTTTTGCTTCGCTATTTTGACAGCAGCTAAGGTATCTGCAGTTTCTCCACTTTGACTAATAGCGATCACCACATCATCTTTTTTCACAATCGGGTTACGATAGCGAAATTCAGAAGCATATTCTACCTCTACAGGGATTCTTGCATATTCTTCCAATAAGTATTCTGCTACCAGCCCTGCATGCCAACTCGTCCCACAGGCGATGATGATGAGTCGCCTGGCGCGTTCTAGCTGTTCCCGGACATCTGCAAGGCCTCCTAGCCAGACAGTATTGGTTGTGGGATCTATACGCCCGCGCATACTCTCGGCTATAGACTTGGGCTGCTCAAAGATCTCTTTGAGCATGAAGTGCTCATACCCTCCTTTTTCCAATGCCTCAAGCTCCATTTCGATCTTCTGGATGTAGGGCGTTTTGACTTCATTTTTGATCGTGCGGATCGTATGAGAGTCGATGGTGAGGGTAGCTATTTCATCATCATCTAGGTAAATGACGTTTTTGGTATAGGCCACAATAGGTGTCGCATCAGAAGCGATGATGTATTCTCCTTCACCAATGCCGATGGCGATGGGGCTGCTTCGCCGTGCTGTGATCAGCTTATCGGGTTCTGCTTTGCAGATCACCACAATGCCGTAGGCCCCTACAACTTTGTTTAAGGCATACCTAACTGCTTCTTCTGCAGACACTTCCATATTGATGTAAATATCTTCAATCAATTGGATCAGTACTTCTGTATCTGTATCACTTTTGAAGGTGTAGCCTTTTTCGACAAGTTCTTTTTTAAGTAAAGAATAATTTTCAATAATGCCGTTGTGGATAATGGCAAATAATCCTGACGAAGACTGGTGGGGGTGCGCATTGATGTCATTGGGGGGACCGTGTGTCGCCCATCTGGTATGGCCCATCCCGATGCTGCCATGAATCGGCGTCTCGTCTATATGCTGTTCCAATGCAGCTACTTTTCCCTGCTTTTTGTAAATATTCAAGTCCCCATTTAAGACTGCAACTCCCGCTGAATCATAGCCTCTATACTCTAGGCGCTTGAGGCCACTGATAAGAATGGGGTAGGCTTCGCGATGGCCGATATATCCGACAATTCCACACATAATTGATTGGGTTTAGGTTGTAATGGTTCAGAACAAGGTAAAAGATTAACCTTTCGAATGTCAATCTTCAATCCCTAAAGATATAGATATTTAAAAAGAAAACATCCCCCTTAGTCAATAAGGAATTATTAATTGACTGATTATTAGTTCACAACATAGTACTAGTGCATCAGGCACTAAGTTCTTATCGGTTTGGGGCCGGATTACACTCAAAAGCCAACTCACGCGCCAGAAATCCGGCCCAGCGCATGTAAATGCGCAGGTTCATAGTTGCCAAGCAAGCTGGCGCGGATTTCCAGATTGTGGGGCTGGATCTTTGGAGTAATCCGTGCCCCTAAGTAACCGCTAATTATATAATGCTTGATGCACTAGTGATAAGGTGTTGGTTATCAACAAATTATTAGCAGTCACCAATGAATAATCAAATGATCAATGATTGGTTATTTGGGCAGGGTCGTATACGTCAATTTAAATGTAGGATGCAGAGTAGGGTGGTCTACTCCCCCAAATACGGCGCGATTTACGCTGGTAGCAGAATCCGAAGGAACGAGGATAAATCCGTGATTTTCTCGCTGGCCGCTTACCACCAGTTGGGCCTGAGCAGTCATATTCAGTTCGTATTGCCCATTGGTGGCATCATAGCCCACAGAGGTAAATAAGGTAACTCTGCCTTCATCATCTCGCAAGAATTGCTGGTTCTCATCTGCCAAAAACACCCAAAGGTTGGTGGGAGGGGCATATCTATCGGCACTTCCCAGGAATGTTTTATCAACTTTGAGTACTAGCTCTGCGCGATTGATACCGATCTTATCAAAACTAGACAAGCCTGGGACATTCACAAATGTGCGGATCATGGCACCACCTTGCGCAAACTCATACAGCCCGCCATTAGCCGTATTGGCATATTCATCCAATACCAGGTCATCAAACCCCGAGCGCTGAACGAGGTGGAATTTCTGAGCGGCTTCGTTAATAATAAACTCAATGGAATCATTGACAAATACCCCTGCACTATCTTTGCGCTGATAGTTGAGTTTTAAGTTAGAGTTGACGCTATTCAGCAAAATGGCATAGATGCCTCCCGACTCTCTACTGAGTTGAAAACCAGTAGTTTTGGTCCCAATAGCCAAGCCTTTGAAAAAATTGGAAAAGGTCTCATTGTCTTTGAGGTGACTGGGGTCTGCAAATAGCAGTTTCTCTCCTAGCGACTTATGCAAAGGAATGCTCAAATCCGAGAAACTCGCATCGTCTCTAAAATCGATTGTATATCCTTCAGAGAGTTCTGTCCCTCTTACTGCGAGGGGGGCTAGGTCCGAGGTGAGCACCGTCTGGTCATCGTTGATGGCTTCATTTAACTCATATACCTGGAGCTCTTGTGGCGCATCAAATCGTCCATAGACATTCACCAAGTCCAAGTTGAGCGTCAGCGAGACATACTTGAGGTCCGCAGCATCCCCAAAATCGAGGTCCGCGCCAGGGATCCTAGCTTCGGAGTAGCTAATGGCATTTATGCGGCCAAAACTGGCGTCATAATAATTGCCAAATAACTGGCTGGGCGCATTGCCTGTGACAACTTTGTCTAGCCATTGGGTTTCCAGGACTGGTGCGATGGTATCTGTATATACAAGACCTATGAGGTCATCATCGGGTAGGACACCGAGGCCGGTATCCCCAGGGGCGGTTTCTTGGCATCCACCCAAAAACAGCATGGCTGTAACCAGAACTACTGGGTACAGCCATGCATGGATGGAATATGTGTGAGAGACAAGCTTAGTTGGCAATGTTTGCGTATAGCTTGTTGTATCCTTCGACATACGATTCTTTATCATCAGCATCTATATAAATCTTTTCTGATTGAGTAGACGCAATATACTCCTCAATCGATGCATCTACTTCAGGATGTCCTTTGGTCACAACATCTGAAAGGGCGATTCCACCTTTGACAACCCCAACGTAATTGTTCCCAGCGTAGTTGTTCAACTGATCATCAGCGATCCCATCTAGGCGTACTTTGTCGAGGAAATCCTTGGCAAATTCACTTTCAAACCCATTGTTGTAGACCGTATAGACGATCTTAGTATTTTTGAACATTGGGTCGTCCTGATAATGCGTGCGCAAATATAGGGGAATAAATGATGTCATCCAGTCATGACAGTGAATGATGTCTGGTGGCCACCCTAATTTTTTCACCGTTTCGATGACTCCTTTGCAGAAAAAGATGGCACGTTCATCATTATCCACATGAAATGTGTTGTCTTTGGGGTCAGTAAGAACCGACTTACGCTTAAAATAGTCCTCATTGTCCAAAAAGTATACTTGCAATTTCGCATTGGGAATTGAAGCTACTTTAATCGTTAGTGGCTTTTCTTCTCCTGCTACACGAATATTGATTCCAGACAAGCGCACTACTTCATGTAGTCGATTTCTCCTTTCATTGATCACCCCAAACTTCGGCATGAAAATCCGTATATCATGTCCCTTCTCCTGAAGTTTCTGGGGAAGGAGCCTGATCAGATCTGCTGCAGAACTAGATTTAAGGAAGGGGTCTATCTCTGAGGTGACATAGAGGATTCTGAGCTTTTTATCCATAAAATTTAGTTGTAGGACAGTAAAAACGATTTTGTTATCGTTTAAATATTCCACAAAAATACGAAAAAAAGTTTGTATTGACAATCTATAATGCGTAACCTTACCAGTTTGACGCTAATTTGTGAGGTTGCGACCCCGCCAGCATGCAGCTTATTGATGATATTTCGCGGTTTCGCGCTGTTTGCCGTTCCATGGATAGCAGCGCTGTTTTAGGATTGGTGCCTACTATGGAGGCATTCCATGAAGGGCATGCCAGTCTAGTTCAGCAATCTGTTGCCCAAAATGATTTCACTACTGTAAGCATTTTTGTCAATCCCCCCCAGTTTAAGGAAGGAGAGGACTTTTCTGTTTACTTCGAGGGAAAGGAACGTAAGCAAGCGCTTTTGCTCTCTCAACCGCTTAATCATCTTGCCGACAACGCAAAAGATTTCGCGACTGTAGCAGCTATAAAAATTATGTAAATGAGCAATTGGCCTCATTTCCTTTAGTCAAATTGGACTATTTCGATGAAGAATAAGGAACTCTGAATAAAGTCCTGTCGATCAATTTTTTAATAATTTTCCGTTTCGATGTTGTTGACCATTTTTAAATCTAAAATTCATCGCGTAAAAGTCACTCAAGCCGAGCTGAACTATGTTGGAAGCATTACAGTAGATTCTGACCTGCTTGAGGCGGCCAATATGTTGGAAGGCGAAAAAGTGCATATTGTCAACATCAATAATGGAGAGCGCTTTGAGACCTATACCATTGCTGGGGTAAAAGGCAGTGGTAGCATTTGCCTCAATGGCCCAGCAGCTCGCAAAGTGCAAGTAGGCGACATGGTCATCATCATCAGCTATGCGCAGATGACCCCTGAAGAAGCCACAAACTTTACGCCCACCATCATCTTTCCCGATGCGCATAACCGGGTGCTTTGAGGCTCATTACCCTATTCCCTTAGTAGCATGTAGATGCTGCCCTGACCCACCTCTACATGCTGCCACCGAAGGACATAAGCACCGCCGGGAAGCGCTGATAAGTCCAGCATACATCGCTGCTTGTCAATCCAATGACGATGCCAGTGTTTCAATTCACGGCCTTGTAGGTCATAGAGATAAAGCGTTGGAGAAATAGGGAAATCAATAGGAAATGCCACGTTAACGAGACCCTGCGTAGGATTAGGATACACTTTCACCCCAAAATCCCCACGTCCATCCGCCCATCCCATCAACCCAGTGAAGGTCACCAGCATGGTATCAGAACCTGTACATCCCGTACGCGGGTCTGTGAATTGTAGCCAGACGACATGTGTACCTACGCCATAATCTTTTCCCCGCATCAAAAGATCTCCTGTACTTCCATCAAACCAAATATGGTTGCCCCATGGGCTCAAACGGAGATAAAGACTATCCGTCACAGAAAGTGTCGTATCTGGTCCTAAATCAACAACAGGAAGGGGATTGACAAAAACGCGGATGGTATCTGTATAGGAACAGCCATTCAAATCTGTAACCGTCAGTCCGTAAATCGCTGGGGTGGTAGCTGTTATAGCTGGCGTTATATCTCCTGTAGACCACAGGTAGGTATGCCCAGCGGTAGGGGCAATCCCCAACGGAAAGCTCCCACAGGCGATCACCAGCGTATCTGGCCCCAGCGAGAAGATAGGGGCGGGATTCAGAGCCAATTGCACCGTATCTGACGCTTGGCAGCCATCAGCGTCTGTCACTTTCACCCAATAATTTCCCGCCTGATCCACCACTACCCAAGGCGTCGTCACGCCTGTAGACCACTGATAAGTACCAGTTGGGAGGTCTGGGGTTAAGGTGTCCCCTTCGCATACTGTGCGATCCTGCCCCAGGGCTACCGACAAGTTCCGGACTTCGGCCTGAACAGGTATTCTCGGCGAATTGCAATCGCCCGCTGGACGGAACCCATGGTGGTAGAATACTTCCACATTGATATCTCGTGGGTGGTACGCCTGCCCAAAGGTATGGGAAACCCCCGATCCCATCGCTATGCCCAAGTGGGCATCAGCATAGGATTGAGGCGGCCCGCCAGATTTATAGGAAAGGCGCGAAGCGCTATTGAGGAGGTAAATATATAGGCCGATCGTATCGCCAGGGGCCAATTGGATGGGAGCAATCGGAAGGGAAATCAGCGAATCCTGCGAGGTGACCATGACAGGCAAGCTATCGTGAAGGGCCCATGATAAGGGCCGATGCTCAAAGCCTTGATAGGTCTTAGGTTTTTGGAGAATCATCACCGTCTGGCTGCCGAGTGTATTGATCTTGATCGCGAGACTATCAACGGTCAGGTTGTCATAACCGATCAGGTCAAACATGGCTCCATTCCAGTTGGTGGTAGATTCCTTCGTGGAGAGGAGGGATTCGGGGAAATAAAGCGGACCGCGAACCGCTTCTGCATAGTACGTCTGAGACGCCGTGAGCATAGGCGTCGGCAGTTGGCTACCGATATGAATCGGGCTACCCCCTGTAGGCATATCGTACCATACGATGGTGTCCTGAGGATGCGTAACTGCCGCTAACACTGTACTGCCACTGTCACAGATCACCTGACCTGTTGTCTGAATGGTCGGGTGACCGATAAAAGACCAAGTTGCACTGGTGTCATTATTGGTGGAATCGCGATCAAGTGGGTTTAGGGCAAAGGCGGTGGCTTCGATGGTACCCCCTGCATAGGTGTTGTAGGTAAATAAAAGGGTATCCGAGGCACAACTCGCCAGCCCAGCTTGGATGGTGTCCAGAAAGGTAGTTTGGGCTCCCGAGGCTGTATGACGAAGGGTAATGACGACAGGAAGGGCGGTTGTGTCCGTCTGGCCGATATTCCCTATCGGCAGCCGTATCACGGTATTCGAATCACCACAAGCGGTAATGTCGGGAATCAGCGGCGGGAAGACGAAGTAGTCAAATCCCGTCCCTATCGGGGTCAGGTGGCGCGGAATCATTTCGCCCAATACCCGCTGAAATAGGACATTATGGCCCGCATCATTGAGGTGGATATTGTCTTTGTTGTAAATCGGATCGATCCGTCCGTTGGAGGCCAGGGCGATGCCCGTCCAGAAGTCTATGGCAAACATGCCAAAGGTGGCGTTGATGGAATCCCGCAGATCGAGCTGAATCTGGATCCGCACAGGATCAAAATTGCGCGGCTGGGGCGTACATATCCAGACGGGAATCCCGTGGGCAACGGCACTGTCGTAGACAGTTTGGAAATTGCCCAATTGCTCTGACGCGCCATAGTATCGGTAGGCATCATTGGAGGGCATATTGATGACAATGCCGTCAGGCTGGAAGCTAATGGCTTTTGTGACATTACGTGCCGTATCAGGCAAAGGCTTGCCTGTCGGCGGCGTATAGCTACTCGGCATCAGGTGATAAGTGGTGTAGCCACTTTTGGCGAGGTTGATGACCTCATTGGCGGGATTCAGTGACTCCATATAAGCGCGGTAGCGATTGACCCAGGCACTGTCAGGGACACTAGGGCCTACGCCTTCAGCAGTGGAAGATCCCAACACCACAATCCGAAGAGATTTTGCGCTGAGACAAGCATCGGTGCTGTGCTGCGCAAAAATTATGAGATAATTTGCTGCAAAGCCTAACATTAGTATCAATCTTTTCATCAAAAAAACCTATTATTATAATAGTGGAAAAAGTAGCTGCTTATTTGCAAGTTATTGCACTTCTTCCGCTTTCTCAAAAAACACACAAATCTCACACAACTCGCCTGCAACATTTCATTGAATTGAAATATTGCAACAGAATTTCTATTTCCATTTTAATCCACATACTTAATTAATTATGTAATGAAAAAACAAACTTTCCTTACCCTCCTGCTGATAGTTGTGTGTACCCTGGGGCTGATTTCAAGATCTAGTGGGCCTGGTTTTTTGCAAGGTCAGAGAGTCTCTGGAGCCCCCGGCGACAGTGGTACCTGTAGCAATTGCCATTTTGGTGGCACAACAGCAGGTGGCTCCATCAATATTCAGGATGTAGGCGGAGCCAGTGGATATATCCCTGGTCAGTCCTATACGATGCAAGTGACCATCATCGATCCTGATGCACAACGAGGAGGCTTCCAAGCTGTGGCCTTAGATGGGTCCAACTTGAATGTCGGTACTATTACGGCTGGTACTGGAAACCGCGTCGTACCGCTTGCAGGGCGAAATTATATCGAACATAATACGCCTCGTAACTTTTCCGCAGGCCAAGTAGCCTGGACGTTTACATGGCAAGCTCCCAATACCAATGTAGGGCCAGTCACCTTCTACACGGCAGGCAACGCTGCTACTGGTGGCGGCACAGGTGGCGATGCCATTTTCAGTACAAGTTTCTCCTTTGGTACCTTGCCTGTAGAAATTTCCCATTTCTCAGCTATTAGAAATGGCTTGGCCGCAACCCTTGCCTGGCAGACTGAGAAGGAGATAAATAGCGACTATTTTGAGGTGCAGCGAAGTACGGATGGAGAAGATTTTGAGGCCATAGGTGTAGTGAGCAGTGTAGGGAATTCTCAAGGAGCACAAGAATATGCTTTTGACGACTTAAGGCCATTGTACAATGTGCCGCTTTTTTACCGTCTGAAGGAAGTCGATCTAAATGGGCAAGTGCAATTCTCCCGGACTGTGGAGGTGACCATTTCACAGCATGAAAGTCGCCTGGCGGCGGTTTTTCCAGTGCCCGCGATTCTGCAAGAAGAAGTAATAGTGGATTATGTGAAAGCATCTGGTGGGGATCTCACGCTTTCCCTTGCCGATATCTCAGGCCGTCAATGGTATCAGGCTACTGAGGCTTATGCTTCAGGGAGGCATTTGCTCAAAGTGCCTGTCAGAAATCTGCCAAGCGGGAAGTATTACCTTTTGATAACTGATCGGGAAGAGCGAATTTTTCGGACAATAGTCATCGCTAATTAAGCTAATTAATTGGTAGATAAGGTTGGTAAATAAAATGTGATTCCCCTTGAAAGTACTTAGATATCTCCTCAAAATGACACATCATACCGTAGTTTGACACTTTTACTCATTTCTAGTTGTGGAAATACCCCCTTTGCGGTATCTTTCTCCTGTATCCCCTATATGGGTGATGACTTATCTAGTTCTTTAAGGATATATGTATCTTTTTAACGACTTACACACTATCAATTTTTATTACCAAAATTATGAAAACCAAGCTTTATGCACTTGCCCTAATCACTGCGGTTCTTTTTTGCTTTGCTCCCAAAGCAAAAGCTCAGCAAAATGTCATTAAACTCAACCCATTAAGCCTTGCGGTGCTTACCCTTAACGTTCAATATGAACGTGCGCTTAGTCAAGCTACTTCTGCCCAATTAGGCGTTTTTTATACGGGATTTAGTTTTAATGTAGGCGACGGAAAATGGTCCTACAGTGGCGTAGGTATTACGCCTGAGTTTAGGTATTATGTTACCAATAGTGCCCAAGATGCGCCTAGAGGACTATATGTAGGCCCATGGGTTCGTTATCAGAGTTTTAATACCAAAATCGTAGTGGAAGACTTTTTTACGGGGCAAGAAGAGGAGGGGAAAATATCGGCTACGAATATTGGCGGAGGAGCGATCCTGGGATATCAGTGGCTTTTTGGAGATTCCTTTTCGCTAGACATGTTCTTAGGCCCTGGCTATGGCTCAGGGAGTTCAAAAGTTGTCACAGATACGAGTACTGGCTTAGACGAAGATGATTTGATCGGGGTGGGCAGCGGCCTTAGATTCCGTTTCGGCCTTACTGTCGGGGTAGCTTTCTAATAGCAGTAAACATTCTCGTAATATATCGCCACTTCAGTTTCTGGAGTGGCGATTTTCTATTAGGTCATTTCCATGAGCAATACGATAGCTGCGATAGCTGCAGCGCCTGCCAGAATGGCTAGAGTGACTTTGATCCATGAAAGTGGTTTCTCCCCATCGACTTTGCCTGTCTGGCCATTGATCAGAAACTGGTAGGATTTATCATTATAAATATAAGTCGCTAGCCACATGGGGAGCAGGATATGTTTAAATGTGAGTCCGTCTTTTTGGGTCGAAATGCGCAGGTTGCGGTGGGTGTCGCCAGGAATTCGCTTGATGACTTCTCGGCGGATGTAATTGTCCATGATTTTTTCAGCCACGATGAAGCCATTTTTAATGTCCATTTGATACACCTCACACTCCCAGCCAAGGATATAGCGGCTGTCATAATTGGTGATGGCTTGTAAATCATAGGGAAATACGCGCTGCACATCTTGCTGTTTTAAACCATGAGAGGCTACTACCAGGACATCGTCAAAAAACGTCTCATAAAAACCACTTGCCCGCTCCCAACGCGTCTTTTGGACCTGTCGCGTCTGGGCATTCCCATTGGCATCAGTATAAGATTCTGTCACATAATAGTAGAATCCCGCATCTGCCTGCCAGGTAGATTGAGATCGTGCATCATAAGTCCAGAAAGGCAAGTACACACCGTGGAGGACATCCATCTTGGCCATCTCAGCCAACTTATTAGGGCGAAACCAGCCTTTGCCTATCCAGCCTTTGAAGGCTTCTACAGCTTGTGATTTGGGGATACTAAAAGGGACTAGCCCTGCAGGCTGAATCACCTGCGTGTCTTGCGCTTCTTCATTGACATTCTCTGACCCACAAAAAGGGCACTCAATCCGCACTTGGTCTAAGTCTACCGCACGATTCGAACCACAACTGTTGCAGTGAAACATTTTTGTCTCCACCCCCAGGCCTGTGGGCATGTCAGGGAGTTTAAACCCTTCAGAAAGCCTCCTTTCCTTGATTTGGTCACTGTCACGTGGTAGGTCTTTGGTATGCCCACAGTGGTCACAGAGGAGCTTTTGCTTATCGGCATTGTACCGTACCGAAGGTGACCCACAATTGGGGCAGCGTATGCTGAGGTAGGGAGAGTTTTGGCTTTCTGACATAAGGAACCAGGGAATTATTAATGGATAGACTATTGATTAATAATTTCTAAGATAATCTCTATTTAAAATCGGTTGATCAACCCTATATGCAACTTCCCTCGGGAAGGCTGTAGGGGTAAATCATTTACTGTTCCTACTCCATAAATCAGGGACAAAATACCCGCTGATTTAGTATCAAAGGTCAACCCAAATCCCAGTCCTAGAGGAGAAGAAGTCTGAGCTGCTACGGTATTCTTAAGTAGGGCAAAATCGGTAAAAACGAAAATATGGGAATTGCGATCCAATAACAAACGGTATTCTGCGCTGAAGAACGTGTAACGGTCCACAAAGAACTGGTTTTCATTAAACCCTCGAATGCTTTTCCCGCCCCCTAATTGAGGTTGATCATTGCGAAAATACTGGTCTTGGCCCAGCCAATAACTCTTATTGGCGAGCCGTAAGGTCTGGCGCTTGAAGGTGGGGATATAGGCTTCGACCGCCAAAGACAATTCCGTAGAAGGCTGACTAGGCGGGATCTTTTCAAAAATCACGGGCTGGAGGCGTCGATCTTCGACGACTGTCCTTCGCCCTAGCCCCGCATCCACAGAGAGGGCCAGGCCTTTTCGAGGATTGAGGCGGTAGTCCAGCCGTTCATAGGCAAACCCCACCCCAAATATTGTGTTTGCCCCACTGAGAATAGGAGGAATAAGGGTATCGTTTGCATAAGGACGGGCATCTAGTAAGTCGGTGCTTTTGCTGCGCCAGTAGACCTGGGCGTCCAGGTGGGGACTCAGCGGATAGCTGGCGCCTACAATGAGGAGTCGATTGATAAATGAAGAGTCTCTATTTTCGAGTTTGAAGCGCCCTTCCAACTCTACCATGGTCCCTAGCATATTGGGCTGGGTATAGGCCAAGTCAAAAAACTGAGAGAGGGCATTGAGGCGGTTATAGGTAAGGGCCAATATCTCTCCCCCCTGAAAGGGGCTTACAAATACCAAGTCCACCAAGCCCGTCACACGCAGACGCTGATTGGTCCCCGGCTGGTCTGGAGGCAATAGCCCTAAGAGTAAGTCAAACTTGCCTGCTTTTTTTTGCTTTACCTCAATCGTGATATGCGCCTTGCCTTCTACGGTAAAACTGACCTTAGGTGGTTTTACCTGTTCATAATAAATGCTATTATTGAGCTGTCGGGGGATGTCGTCGATGAGTTGCTGATTGTAAGGCATGCCTGGCTCCAGACGCGCCAGGGACCATACAAAGGCATCTTTTTCCCGTTTATTGCCTACGACATAGATGCTGTCAATGGTCACATAAGGACCATAATCAAAGGTGTATTGCACATGTGCCCCAATCTCAGTATGTGACAATTTCTCATAATCCACTCCCATCTCAAAAAAACGTGCAAAAGGGTACCCCCGATTTTGGTAATACCTTAGATACATCGCGAGGTGATCCGCCAAGGCTTCCCAGTTAAGGGGGGAACTTTTGGATTTCGGAGAAAAAGTGCCAATGCGCTGGCGGATGTGCGGTTCCAGGCCTTCTAGCGTGAGGGACTGAAGAAGGTATTGGGGGCCTTGATGGACCTCAACCCTCAGGGTAGAATCCGCCCATTTCACTGATGATAACCCACATTCCGGATAGCCAAATGTCTGTTGGGCGCTACACCAGTTTTTTATATATAAAATGGCCGAAGCAGTGTCTCCCGCTTCGACCATTTCTAGTTGCAGTTTTTTGGTAGTTTTTTCAGAAATAATGCCTGACAAAACTACCTTCAAAGGAGTATCATTTTTGGCAGACTGTCCCAGCGCCACAATGGGAAGAAAGATCAAACACCAGCTTATCCAGCGGATCATTTGAGGGTATTAATCAGTAATTTCCTAATTCTCCGTAGGCATCGCACGAAGCTTGGTAAACCTGTGACTAAACGCCAGGTTCCACACGATAAATGCTAGCATAATGCCTAAATCAAGAGCAAACCAGGCTTCTTGTTGAGAGATATACTTATCCATCGTCAGCGTCACGAGTGGGAGAAATGGCAACATCATAGCAGCCAGTATCAAAGAAATCGCTTTCCAATGATTGGAGCGGCGACTATTCTTTTTCCGGTACCCTTGATAGATGAAAAAGGCCAAAGTAGCCATAAACATAGGCCAGAGCACGATTTCTGGATAGATGCCGGCCACCACCCTAAAAAGGCTCAGAACAGTACCCCCCATAAAGAGCACAACAATACCCCCTACGATGGCCCATAAGAAATTTCGTGGACGGGTTTTAAGGAAAATCAGGAGCATCAGCCATATACCTGCCAAGGAAAAGGCTGTGGCATGGATGACTTCTCTGTCATGGAAGAGGTGGTTTTTCTCTTTTGAGAGCAGCAAGTTTTCAATATTGCTTCGCGCTTTAGCCTTTAATTCACCTAGGTGCCTCATTTGGAGGATTTGGCGTGAATCGAATAAGCCAAGTATCGTCTCACTGCTATAGGTAATCGATGTGCCACTGTATTTCGCAAATGCTTGTTTGAAATTGGATATCTGTTGAAGTTTCTCTTCCTGAGAAGTATGATTCGTGTGTATTTGCTTTATTTCTCGGGGGCTGCGAATATCGATCAGAACCTCAGAGTAGAAAGGACTATACCCTTCATAGTCGTAGGTATCATAGTGATATTCCCCATTTTCCTTTACATTCTTATCATACAAATACACATCTTCGGGAAAAAAAAGGTCCCCGAGGTTCAGTGCATTGATGTCCGCTGAAAGCTGTTCATTGCTGACCTGAGCGGCAATCTTGTCAGAGAGGATATAGCTATAAGCAAATGGCATCAAGGCCAAGAGGCCGATAGTTGCGGCAAAAATGAGCTGATCACGCAAGCTCCGGCCAGGGGCTGTCTGCCCAAATTGCTTCTCCACATTGAACAAACTGAGCCTAAACACATAGACCCCAAACCCTATGATGATGGGGATCAACAAAACCATAAAATGCGTTCCAGGATTGGGAATGTCAGAGAGGCTGAGAGGGGTAAGCGTTGCTTTTATCAGCAATAGGAGGAGTCCTATCCCCCCAAAAAAGAGGACATAGTGAATCTTGGTCGTCCAGAGACCTGGACGATTGAGCAATAGCTGCTGGTCGAGCCGCTTGAGAAACGGCGGAATCAGTAATTCAATTTTTCTTAACATTTTCCCGAAACAGTTTGAGGGTGGACGTACTAATATCGCGGAAGTAATTAACCGTTATTTGTTTGCTTACGAGGCCATTGAGGACATCGTTGGCAGCATAAGCGACGGGGACGTGGATAATCTTCAACTGGCCGGCATCTTCTATATGCAGCCCTTTTAGGTGCTGGAGGGCACCGAGCATCTCTGTCTTGGTGGCAGTTGTGCTGATCTCGAAGAGGTTCTCTGCGCGGTCCTGGCCGAAGTCTTGCATGGCGCCATTATAAAGGGCTTCCCCATTTTTCATGAAGATGATATTATCAGCAATGCTTTCCACTTCGTGTAAGTGCTGAGAGGTGACCAAGATCGCCATGGGATTCTGGGCCGAATTGGCGAGGTAGCGCAAATCTTGGAGGAATATCTGTTGGGTATTGATGTCGAGGTTGGCGAGGGGCTCATCGATGATGAGCAAGAGCGGCTTCCAGACCAGAGCCCTAGCCAAAGTGAAACGTAGTTTAAATCCACTCGATACCTCATTCCAAAGTGCTTCTTCATACTTCGTCAGGCCGAGCCTGTGGATGATGAAGTTGACTTGCTCTTCGTTTTGCTGGCCACGGATGCCGTGGATAGCGGCACTGAAATGAAGGTTTTCTTTCAGAAAGCCTTGCCAAGGCTTTAGCTGCTGAGGGATATAGGCGATGTGCTGTTTGGTTCGGTACCAGTCTCCAGCAGGTACTTGAAAGGCAGGATAAGACATCTCGCCAGCGTCTGCTTCGAGATCACCGGCTACGATACGTAGCAAGGTCGTTTTACCATTTCCATTTTCCCCGACGATTCCTGTTACCTCTCCCAAACGCAACTCTAAGTCTAGCTCAGGAAGCTGAAAGGTATATTTGGGGGTCCTAAAGGTCTTGCTAATGTTTTTCCCAAGAAAAACAGCCTCTCCCTTTTTGACCTGTTGTCTGCCTTTGGTGTGAAAAAACTCACCACCGATCGCATGCCCAGCTTCTTCTCCAGTCTCACTGATATAGTTTTGCTTCAATAAATGCTGGGAAATATCATTTGTCAAACTCGCAGCACGCATGAGCATGGCGTCCAGTTTGTCCGAAGTGGCAGATGCCTGATCGAGGAGGGCATATGCGTTATAGTCGGCACGTAAAGTGATGGCAGCTCGCTTGAGGTTATGTGGAAGGGGAAAGTCTGTGAAAAAATCTAAAATTCGACGACTGCTTCGGCTCAAATCTTGCTCGTCAATCAATAATCTCAACTCTTCAAATCGTTCTGAAATATTTTCGTGATTCATAGTTGTGGTAAAGTTGCGGATATTTAGGACAGGATAAAATGGATAAAAAATAGCACAGAGACAAAAGTGAAAGATTCCTACACAATCATGTGGAACCTAGGCAAATGTAGGACAGTAGATCAGTTTTTTATAAACTCAATCAGGTAGAAATGCGTTTTATTTTTGTCTAGCACATCTTTTTGCTATCTTAAATTAGGAAATTGTTTCAACACTTAAAATTACTGATCATATGATGAGGAAGAATATGGCCTTCATACTACTTGGCGGAGCATTTATGCTCGTCTTAGTTGGTTCTATATCAGGGGTGTGGATGTATAAATCATTTTTTGAAAAACCCCAATACGTCACCCTGTCTGAAGGCCCTGTGGCTCCTACATTCTCCAAATATACGGAGTCGTCTGAAGATAGTCCCCATCCTGGCTTTGTAGAAGCTGTACGGGTAACACGCCCTGCGGTTGTTCACATCAAGTCACGATACGCCCTAAAAAAGAACAATCAGAATTCTGATTTCTTCAGTAATCCCTTTCGCGATTTCTTTGATGACAATAATGGAGGCGATAGCCCCCAAGGCATGGCCTCTGGATCTGGCGTTCTGATCAGTAAAGAAGGCTACATCGCTACCAATAACCACGTCATCGCCGATGCCGATGAGCTGGAAGTCACCCTTTTTGACAAGCGGACCTTCAAAGCGGAAGTCATAGGCGTGGACCCGAATACCGACCTTGCCTTGATCAAAATTGATGCCGTGGACGCTCCTTACGTCAGCTTTGGCAATTCCGATAAGGTGCAAGTAGGCGAATGGGTCTTGGCTGTAGGGAACCCAATGGACCTTACGTCAACGGTGACAGCAGGTATTGTCAGTGCAAAGGGCAGGAATATCAGCCTGCTAGAAGGAGACCGAGGGACAGATCGTGGCCTGACGATCGAGTCATTTATCCAGACAGATGCAGCCGTCAATAAAGGAAATAGTGGAGGAGCACTCGTCAACTCCTTTGGGGAATTGATCGGTATCAATACCGCTATCGCATCGCGCACAGGCTCCTACGCAGGATACTCCTTTGCAATCCCAGCTACGCTGGTGAAGAAAGTCATGGAAGACTTGCTGGCTTATGGAGAAGTAAGAAGGGGCTTCTTGGGCATTCGCATTCAAGAAATCTCCACCCAGTTGGCCGAAGAACAGGGACTCAAGACCCTGGAAGGTGCCTACATCACTTCTGTCAACCGCAATAGCGGCGCAGGAGAAGCAGGTATAGAAGCAGGGGATGTCATCACCAATGTTAATGGAATTGTGATTCACAACCCTTCAGAGCTTCAAGAAGCAGTCAGCCGCTATCGCCCAGGCGATAAAATCAAAATTCAAATCTTGCGAGGGACTGCATCCAAAATACTGGATGTTAACCTCCGTGGTCAGACAGGAGAAACGACCGTTGCAGCTACAAAAACAGAAACGTCAATGAAAGGAAGCTCCTTCCGTTTACTGACAGCAGAAGAGCGGCGTGAATTAGGGGTAACCTATGGCATCAAAGTCGAAGATGCAGGCCCCAAACTGACCCGTGGAGGCGTTCAAGACGGTTTTGTGATTACGGAAGTAAATGGGGAAAAAATGCGGACGATTGAGCAGTTTGAGCGCTCCGTCATTGATTCTGGTGACTTTGTCACGATCAAGGGACTCTTCAGCGAAGGCATGAATGCCTCTTATAGCTTTAGCTGGTAAAGCTATAAACCTAACAGCAAAGCTGTCATTTCGACCAAAGGGAGAAATCTAACAATATGGGTTAGTATATTCGTCCAAGCATATGGTAGCCAGCTTGTATAGCCAAAACAAAAGGGATTGTTAGATTTCTCCTCCCTTCGCAAAGCCTCAGGTCGTCGAAATGACAATTAACATATGAAAACCTTCTTAAAAGCGCAGTGTATACTGCGCTTTTTGCTTATTGCCTGCGCCGTCGAAGACACTGATTTCAAGAATGTGTTCTCCTTTTTCTGGACGCTCTGTCCAGGTATAGGTAAGTCGATCTCTGCGGTAGTTGTAGGCAAAAGGAATCCACTTACCATCCAGTGTCGCATAAGTCCGCTTGGAATTGATGCCTGCGAAACTGTCTTCGGCTCGCAAAGAGATCGTTCGCTGTCCAGTCCCAATGTATCCACCATTCCGGAAGTTGAATGGCCTCACCGTTGGTGGAATACTATCTGTCATTAAACAGAATTCACCAAATTCACTTACAGACGCATATATTTCTCCTTGTGCCCCCCAGGTATTTCCCGCAAACTTCCATGCGCCCCGCCTATTGCGTTTAGCTACAACCAGGTATTTTTTAGGGACATTCGCATCGGGTTTAAAACCTACCATAAAAGGTTTGAGTATGGGGATGTCTGTGCTTCCGATTTCATAGGTCAATGAATAGCTGTTGACAGATCCAGAGCGCTCAGATACGCGGAGGAAGGTAGGTTGAAAAACAGCGTTATATGGGAAAAAGAGGCGTACTTGCCCTTGATCTATCTGACGACTTTTTTCTGGACGGATCTCTCCTATCAGATCAGGTGCTATGCTAAAGCGGCCATCTGGACTGAGGATTTCTTTAGGGTAATTGAAGCGATCCATCGGCATCAAAAACACGAGCGTTTGCCCATGTTGGTAGGAGGGTTTTTGGGTAAAGAGGGTTCCAGCCTGGGAACGTAGTTTAATCCCTTTCAACAGGTCTTTGCTTGCCTGTTCAGCCGTAAGCACCAGCACATTTCGTCGCTGTTCCAGACTAAAGCGCGATCCGCTATTGGCTAAGGCAGATGGTTGAAAACCATCTGTGCCATCATCTAATTGGAGCTTTGCTTCTACGGTACTTTGGTTGCCATGCAGGTCTTGGAGTTCGAGACGAAGTTGGTGTACATCATGGTCTTTCAACGTTATCACACCGCTGTTCTTATGCTTTTTATAGGCATGGAAGCGGTTCCCCTCTTCGATATAGGCTCTTTCCAGTCGGCGCCCCGTCTTTTTATAATAGGCATAGTCGATATGCATATTGATGTAGCGCGTCTCTTCAAAGGAGAATTTGCCTAAATCCAATTCATAGATCAGTTCATCATCCAGATAAAGTCGTGCATGGTTAATGCCACAGGGGTTGGGCACTCCCGTCAGGCGATCAATCGCCTGATACTCAAGGCCTACTGGCCCTCGAATGCGGATAGGATTGGGCAAGGTATACCTGCCACTTCCGCCTGACGGCGCCAGGGTAAGTTTCTTGAACTGTCCATTCACCCGGCTTTCAGCACTGAGGGGTTCCATACCGATCATGCGTACAAGCGGCGGCACCTGGTCCTTGACCAAGTGTCTATAATAGGCCAAAGCATTCGTGATATGTTCATCGGGATCACGGATTTCGAAGTGCAAATGCGGTGCAGTAGAAGAACCAGAATTTCCCGAATAGCCGATTAGGGCGCCAGCATCGAATTTAAGTTCTTGGTATGCAGGATACAGGTCCTGTTCGTATTGCTGTGTCTCTTGCTGCCGCGCAGTGAGGTAGGCTTCTACTTCGGGGGTGAACTTGGAAAGGTGGGCATAAACGGAATAATTTCCGTCGGGATGACGCAAATAAAGGGCTTTGCCAAACCCATAGGGGCTGACACGCACGCGATAGACATAGCCCGATTCTATCGCGAAGACTGAAGCCCCTTCTTGGCCCCCCGTTTTGATGTCTATCCCAGAGTGAAAGTGGTTGGAGCGCAATTCCCCAAAAGTGCCTGCGAGTAAATGATACCCATCTAGCGGATAATGATAGGTAGGACTGGGGTCAAAAGCGGGCAACAAGATGCCACTGACCGCCAATAGCAACAATAAACGAATCTTAACGGACATGAAAATCGAGCATTTTTTTCCCTTCCAAATGGCCTGTGATGTGATCGCCCACCTTGACTGGACCTACCCCCGCTGGCGTCCCTGTGAAGATCAAGTCTCCTTTGGTCAGGGTGAAAAAGCGAGAGATGTAAGCGATTAGGTATTCAGAACTGTATAGCATATTGGCGGTGTGGCCTTCCTGGCGGATCTCGCCATTGATTTCGCACGTAAAGCGGATATCCGCCCAATTCGGGAAATGACCTACAGGGAGGAAAGGCGAGATAGGCGCAGACCCATGAAAGCCCTTGGCCAAGGCCCAGGGCAGGCCTTTTTCCTTGGCTTTTTGCTGCATATCACGCGCCGTGAAGTCTATGCCCAGCGCAATGGCGTCCACATAGCCTTTCGCAAATTTCTGGTCAATGAATTTGCCCATTTTCCCTATCCTTAAGACCAATTCACACTCGTAGTGGACGTCTTCGCTGAACTCAGGATAGTAGAAGTCCCGATTTTCGCGCAGCAAGGCAGAATCAGGTTTAGTAAAAATGATGGGGTCATCAGGAATCGGATTATTGAGCTCCGCTGCATGTTTTGCATAATTCCTGCCTACACAGATGATTTTCATGGTAATTTTGTTAAAAGACCGCTCAGGCTCGAAGACTCGCCTTCGCTGCGAGAACCGAGATCGCTCGCCCCTTCGGGACTCGCTGCGAGACCGCTCGCCTTTCAGGCTCGCTACGAGACAAGAAAAGTGCCTTTAGCCCTTCGACTATGCTCAGGGTAAATCTCGGAGCGAGGCGAGTCTTCGAGCCGAGCGGTCTCGCCTCTCGCAGCGAGCCCGCAGGGCGAGCGGTCTCACTCGTCACAGGCCTCTTTGCTCAGTTCTTGATTATCGATTAATTCCTTCATGAGCACCTTCTCTTCGCCGATGAGATAGCCCTCCTCTTGGGTCCAGAGCGTGTATTCTTGTTTGCAATTATAAATAGTTCGGGGATTATCTGCTTTGTCATAACGGATGAGCCACTGGCCGTTTTCAAGCGCCAGTTGATAAGTGCCCTTGCAGTCTTCTCGGGTGATGGCCTTGCTCAGGATTCCCGTCTTGTATTTGACGCTGGTGTATGAACTGTCCGTGAGGATGAGTTTATAGTCATCTGCACAGTAAGTGCCGATGATTTTTGCTCGGATCGTTGCTTCGGAAGGGGCTGAAGGACCGCAAGCGGCAAGCAGCCAGCCGAGGCTTAGGATAATACTCAGTCGCAAAATGTATGAAATCATGTGTATGTTGATTGCTTTGGTGCAAATATAGGGAAGAAATGAGTGAATGATAGCAGGTAAGAATGATAGAATGGCAAGAAACTCTTTCTATTCTATCATTCCCTCATCCACTCATTCACTCATTTCTCTCACCAGCCTGGCTTTCGCCATGGCGATTTCTTCCATGAGGGTGCTGTCAGGATCTTTCTCAAAGGCATTGCCTATCACAATCAGGTCAGCGCCTGCTTCCCACAAGGTGGTCGCTTCATTGGCTGATCGGATCCCTCCGCCCACGATTAAAGGCAGTTTCACAGCCTGGCTTACCGCCTCTACCATTTCTGGTGAGATCGTTTTGGCAGCACCACTTCCACCGTCCATGTAAATCAGTCGCATGCCCAGGTATTCTCCTGCGAGGGCTGTACAGAGGGCAATGTCGGGCTTGTCATGGGGGATAGGCAAGGTTTGGCTAATATAGTTCACTGTGGTGGCCTTTCCTGAGTCTACTAGGATATAGCCCGTAGGGATGACTTCGAGTTGTGTTTTTCGGAGCAAAGGAGCTGCTAGCACGTGATTCCCGATCAATAGATCAGGGTTGCGACCGCTGATCAGCGAAAGAAAAAGAATGGCATCTGCCGAAGGTACGATCTGCTGGACACTTCCAGGAAAGAGAACCACAGGGATATCCGTCATGGCTTTTAAGGCAGGGACCAATTCATTGATATGATCATTGGTGAGGAGGCTGCCGCCCACGAAGAAGAAATGCGCGCCGCAATGTACTGCTTGGGTGACAAGGGGTTCAAGCTGACTGACCTCGACCTTGTCGGGATCAAGCAAAATGGCAAACCCTTTGGCGTTTTGCGCTTTAAGCGAAGTAAGCTGTTCAGTGATAGGGTGCGGCATAGGAATTACTAATTAATAAACGGATTCATTATTAGCAAAAAAACAAAGGCCGTCCCAGAAAGGACGGCCGGAGGTATTTAAGGTAGTGAGTGACTATTCTACGCCGTGCATGAGGTTTTTCAGCGGTTTGCTCAACACAGCAACCAGTATGGCAAAAACAACTAGCACTAGCCCAATGGTGGTGAAGGTAGAGGTATAATTTGCTAAGCCTTCAGAAGCACTTAGTGCTTCTCCGCTATCACCATGTCCACCTGTAAGAGCAGCAATTTTACCCCCTACATAGTTGGCGATAGCAAAACTAAGGAACCATGCCCCCATAGCAGTTCCTGCAATGTTTTTTGGGGCTAACTTAGTAACCATTGACAATCCAATGGGAGATAAAAATAATTCTCCTGTAGTATGTAGTAAATATAAGAATACTAATGTCAATAATGGTACTTGGAATGCTTCATTTACAAACTGGAGGCCGATTTGAGTAACAAGAAACCCAAGTCCTAGCTGAAGGATACCATAGGCAAACTTCATTGGGATAGAAGGATTTTTTCCCATTTTCGACAATTTAATCCACATCATAGAGAAAATAGAACCGAAAACGATGATGAAAAAGGGATTGAAAAACTGCGTCATACTTGCGGGCATTTCCCATCCAAAAATCATTCTATCCACACTCCTATCAGCAAATAGTGTAAGAGAAGTACCTGCTTGCTCGAAACAGGCCCAGAAAGCAATATTAATGATCATAAAGATTACCAAGGCAATCATTCTATCTCGCCAAACCCCTACATTTTCAGTCCTATCAGTTTTTGCACCTGCCGAAATCATGGAATATGAAATAAACAAGAAAAGGCCTAGGAGGATATAATCCATAAACTCATTGTTCTGAATGAGGATATAACACAGGGGAATTAATAATAAAGAACCAACTGTGATAACCTGAACAGCATTAAATGACCCTAGCATCTTTTCCTTTCCTGCTTCTCTAATATTTAATCCCGGTGCTGCTGCATAATTATCTCTTCCAAAATAAAATATGAGTCCACCGACCAACATGCCTAATCCAGCCAAGCCAAATCCATAATGGAAGCCATAAGTCTCTCCCACAAAGGCAACCACCGTAGTAGCTAGGAGTGCTCCAATATTTATTCCTATATAAAATATCGTAAATCCTGAATCCCGTCTTGGATCTCCGTCTTTATACAATTTACCTACAATGGTGGAAATATTTGCTTTAAAATAACCATTCCCAATAATCAATGCCCCCATCCCTATCAACAGCATCTGTTCCGTTCCTCCCAAAATCATAAATTCCCCAATCGCCATTAAGATAGCCCCTAGGATAACAGCATATCGATACCCCAAAAATTTGTCAGCTAATCTGCCCCCCAAAATAGGCGCTGCATATACCAGTCCAGTATAGGCACCATAAATCAACGCAGCTTCTGCATCTCCCTTCATCAAGGACTTTACCAAATACAGGGTGAGGAGTGTACGCATGCCATAATAGCAGAAGCGCTCCCACATTTCGGAGAAAAATAGGGTCATCAGACCTTTTGGATGACCGGGTAGTAATGAATTACTCATTCGTTATATAGATTTAGGTTGATCATAATGTTGGGCATTCTTAGCTAAGCAAAGCTAGGGTTTTCTCATTCTTTCGCAAAAAACGAAGGCACGAATTTGATTGGGAAGGAGATTTAGCTTGATTCGCAGGCCCCTTTTTGTATATTTGGGCGCTTTTTTTCCTTGTTATGAACTTCATCTCCCATTATTTTATCGATCGTGAACTGGACGACAGCCTATTTGTAGTAGGGGTATGTACGCCTGATTTGCTTTCTATTTTCAACCGCAATGTGCGGTTGAATGAGCGGGAGATACATCGTCTGTTCCAAGGTGACCAGGTGTCTGAACACCAAATGAGTTTTGCTCAAGGCGTCATCCGACACTTTCAGGTCGATAAGCTATTTCATTCGTCCCGTTTCTTCCACGAAGAGACACGGCTGCTCTCCAAGCAATTGAGAGATGAGTTTACAGATAGTGATATCAAGCGGACATTCTTTGTAGCACATGTGCTATTGGAGTTGGTGTTGGACAAATTGCTGATCCATCAAGATGAAAAACTCCTCGCGCAGTTTTATGACCATTTTTCGGCACATGACGCCAGCAAAATGGCGGCACTCACGGCCTGGCTGGCCCAGACGGAACTTCCCTCCTATGAAAACTTTTTGCGCAATTTTGTCGCAGATCGCCATCTGTACCACTACACGGATTGGACCTATATCGTGTATGTCTTGAAGCGTATTCTACGGCGTGTAGGGATCTCAGAATACAATTATTTGAATGCGCCTGCCTTCATGGATTTCCTTGAGCGCTATGAAGCTTCTCTCGCGCTACGGCAGACTGATGTGCAGCAAGAGATGGCTGAAAAATTAGCTAAAGAATTATAAATTGAGTGATTGAATAATTATTGATTCGCTGTGGCCAATTAATAATCAATCAATTTATAATCAATAATTCCTAAGGCATACATTTTGCACCGAAATCATATGATTTCTGGCGATTTGCCAAATGGCTTGCAGGCGACATCTATCTATGTCGTTTTTTTGGTATTTTTATGCCAGCTTCTCCGCTATAGTTTTGTACTATTTTTATGATGAAAATTAACTTTGTTTCCTTATTCGCAGTCCTTTTTGGGCTTGTTCTTCACGTAGAGGCCCAAGAGGTGAAAAGTGAAGCGCGTAAGCATGCCAACGAATTTCTGAATATCGGGGTGGGCGCACGCGCCGCAGCGATGGGCAATGCCCAGACAGCGGTGGCTGACGATGTCACTGCGGGATATTGGAATCCTGCAGGATTGGCGGCTCCGAATGCTAGCCTGTATCCCGAACTCGCCCTCCAACACGCTGCCTATTTCGCCAATATCGCGAATTACAATTACGCCGCTTTTACCTTGCCTGTCGACTCAGCGGGCCTTCGGCGCTTTGGCATCTCCTTGATTCGCCTGGGCATCGATGACATTCCGAATACCCTGCAACTCGTCAATCCTGATGGCTCTATTGATGTAGACAAAATCCAGAGTTTTTCCGCTTCGGACTTCGCCGCGATCTTCTCCTACGCCTGGCAGCCGCGTTCCCTCAAGAATTTCAGCCTCGGTGCCAATGCCAAAGTCATCTACCGGGGCGCAGGACGATTTGCCAATGCTTGGGGATTCGGGATAGATGTAGCCGCTCGCTACCACTATAAGCGTCTGGGGCTGGGATTGGTCATCAAGGACCTTACCAATACCTATACCGCCTGGACCTTCAACACGGAGACCTTCGAAGATGAGTTTATCAATGCAGGCCAGGAGATCCCTGCCAATCGGGTGGAACTCACGCGGCCATCAGCGCGCTTTGGGATCAGCTATGACCTGAAGATAGCGCGAAGGATCAACCTGCTAGCGGCTTTGGATGCAGATATGTTTTTTGATGGGCAGCGAGTCTCTTCCATCATTAAAGGAGGAAGCTTTAGCCTGGACCCACACATGGGCCTTGAACTTTCCTATACCGATAATTCTAATCGCAAAGTCGCCTTCCTGCGTGGCGGGGTGTATAATTTGCAATACCTAGAGTTAGATGAAGATGACACGATCAGCGAAATATTCCCTACGGCAGGGATGGGTTTTGTCATCAAAAATTTCCAAATCGACTATGCACTTTCAAATATTGGCGATTTCTCTACCAACCTGCATAGCCATATCGTTTCAGTCAGAATTTTTATCAAAAATTAACCCTTAAGTAAAAATGAAAATCAATACTTGGTTATCCATATTTACTGCTGTTCTTACCCTTTGCCTTACTTCTGTTGTTCAAGGTCAAGTGATTCAATATGGCAATGATTGGTATAAAAATACCGTCGATAGGACATTTATAAAATTGCTGGTGGCAGAGGACGGTATTTATCGGGTGACTGCTCAGGACCTGGCCTCAGCTGGTTATGACCTCAGTAGTGTAGACGCTCGATTTTTACAGTTGATGTATAGGGGAAAAGAAGTGCGTATGCACGTCTCCAAGGCACCAAGCGGCCAACTCGTCTATTTAGAGTTCTATGGAAAACGGAATGATGGACGTATCGATTCCGTGATGTACCGTGATCCTATCACAGGCCTCCATTCCCCTCGTCATCAACCCACCATTCATCAAAGCATTTTTACAGATACCTCTGCTTACTTTCTCTCGTGGAGCCAGAATACTCCTGGCTTGAGGTATTTTGACTATGCGGAAGTAGGGTACTCGCTGATACCCGAAGAGCCTCATTTTAAATATGAAGCCATGCTGGAGTTTCGCAAAGAAGACAACACCGCTGTATATGTCATCGCTGGTGGCGGCCCCTATGACTCCTTCCATTCGTTGAATTCAGACTTTGTGACGGGGGAAGGCCTCGTGTCAAGATTAGGGTTTTCCGTAGGGTCTCCAGCTGGAAGGACATGGGCAATTCCTACCCCGACGCCTGCAAATACTGGCAGCCCCATGATCATAAAATCTCGGGTATTTGGACGTTCCAATACAGCCCATCATCTGCGTGTGTTACTCAATGGCAATATCTCTAAACCTGTAGTTGATACCTCTATCACCTTTAGTTATATATACACCCAGACCTATACCCGAGAATATACCGCCAACATTGGCAACACTACGGACCTGACCTTCCAAGCGCTGCAAACGCCTACAGATAACAACAACCTCTGCTGGGCTTCGATCACCTATGACCGTCAATTTGACCTGGCCAATGGAAATTCCGTCAAGATCAGCGATTGGAAAAAGTCCTCTGATGCGCATATGCGCTTTGTCAATGCGGACGGAAACGACAGTGTATTTGTCTATGACCTCACCGAAGGGGTGCGAAACCGAGGGGTGATAAGCTCACCGGGCGTAGCACAAGTCATAGTTGGCTTCTTGTCTACCACGAGTGAACGACAGTTGTTTTTCTCAACTGATAAAGGAATCAAAAAACCGGTAATCGCTGCGCCTTCGCTGAACAAACTCCACGATCCTGCCGGAGGAGCAGAATTTGTCATTGTGTCCCATCGGAAGCTCAGCGCAGCAGCAGAGGCTTACCGCGACTACCGTGACACCTGCACGGCAAACCCCCTTTCGGTGAAACTGGTTTACACTGACGAAATCTACGATGAGTATAGTTATGGCTCGGTGACGAGTTGGGGGATCAAGCGCTTTTGCAAAGATGCTATCGACAACTGGACGGTGAAGCCTAAGTTTTTCCTTCTTTTTGGCAAGGGGAAAACGGAATACCGCGCCCAAGAGGATAACCTTGTGCCTACTTTTGGCTATCCTGCCTCAGATTATGAATTTGTAGGACATTATCGGCAAGATAATTCTGACATCAAGACCTTTGCCTCTATAGGGCGGGTCAATGTGATCAACAATGATGAGGGGTTTGATTATCTGAATAAAGTAAAGGAATACGAATACCAGGCTTTCCAGCCGTGGATGAAACGAGGCGTATTTTTGGGAGGAGGGGCCAATGAGGGCGAGCAGCGAGCGATCGCCAATGGCTTTGATTATGTGATGAATGTATTTTCAGGTGCGCCTTATGGGGGAGATACCATTTATTTTCAAAAGACGTCTGTAGCTGTGATTGATGAGTCGGTTGATTATAATAAGGAAATCAATGAGGGGGTCTCCTTGATTCACTTTTTTGGGCACTCGTCCAGCAACCTGCTCGACATCGCCATTTCAGAAGCCTCTGAATACCAAAATAATGGCAAATATCCACTTATGATTGCCATGGGCTGCTTTGGAGGGGATTTTTCAGGTCGGGAGAGTTTTGGCGAAAGATGGATCAAAGAACCCGGAAAGGGCGCCATCGCATATCTCGCCAACTCTAGTGCGGGCTATCTGAACCCCTTGCGGGATTACGCCCGGATTTTCTACGACTACAAGTTTGAGTCCATGCTGGATCAGCCCATAGGAGATGCGGTGGCTACTACGCTGGCGCATTATGCGGATGCGCTGCCAGGCGTACAATATCGCAACCATGCGCGTCAAATGAATCTGCAAGGCGATCCTGCGCTTCGCCTGTACCATGCCAAAAAGCCAGACTTGGCTATTGAGAACAGCGGCGTATTCTTTACGCCTGATAATTTTTCCGCAAAAGAAGACTCTTTTTCCATCAATATCATCGCCCACAACTACGGTCTGGTGACTGAGCAAGACTTTGCCGTGCGGATTTTGCAGACCTTGCCAGACCGCCGTGTCTATGAGCACCCTATCGTCTCATTTCCGATGATTAAATACAAAGACACCCTATCGTTGACCCTTTTCAATCCAATAGGGGAGTTGATGGCAGGGAAAAATAGTTTTGATATTTTTGTGGATGCGCTTGATTCTATCCCTGAACTGAGAGAGAATAATAACCGAGTATCGGTAGACTTGATCGTACCTGGAAACATACCTGCTACGCTTTATCCCGTCGAGTATGCTGTAGTAGGGACGGACCGCATCCACCTAGATGCGTCCACATTCTTCATGGCACGGGAAGCTCCTGTGCGCTACATCTACGAGATCGATACGACCTATGAATTCAATTCTCCTGCAAAAGTAGTCTCCCCCATCATAGAAGGTTCTGCCATCTATGCACGGTGGGATGTGCCTTTCAATTTGCAAGAAAATACGGTGTATTATTGGCGTGTGCGGTTGGTAGACGTGCAGACGAGCATATGGGGCGTATCGTCGTTTACTTATATTCCAAATAAGACAGGCTGGTCACAAGGTACGTCGGCCCAATTTGAAAAAGCAGAAGTGGAGCAGGTCGGCATTGATGTCTTGCAGGATGAATGGAAATTTGCCCAATTCAGCAAAAACTATTCGATAGAGATCAATCAAGACAGTTCCTTGACGCAGTCTATCTTTTCGATGGCCATAGACAATGCCATAGAAACCTCATTTGGGGTGACACTTAATGGCGTGAATAATAGTCACTTATTTTACTGTATCATAGATAAAAATACCCTTGACCCAACGACCCGCAGAAGTTCTCCCTACGCGTTGATGCAAAACATCCAAGCACCGCCCAATAACTTGTTCGTGCTGCAAAATGCCATTCAGGCGGCAGAAGAGGGGGATTATATCTTTGTCGGAAGTACAGGCAATCCTAATGTGTCTCAATGGTCTGATAATTTCTTTGAGGCCCTGGAGACTTTTGGGGTGTCCAATGCGATCCGAAGCGCTTCTGACACCAAGCCTTTCTTACTACTCGGCCGTAAAGGGCAGGCCAATGGTGCCTTGGAGGTATATGCCCCCAATAGTGGCCCCAAATACAAGATTACTTCTAACCTTTACGCTAGCTATGAATCGGGAAACGTCCAGTCTACCCTTATAGGGCCTGGAAAGGCATGGGATGAATTGTATTGGGATTGGCGCTCACAGGACAATGTCGTGAATGAGACGGCCGCTGTGGATGTCTATGGGGTGCGCTATGACGATAGTGATTCGCTACTTTTTGAAAATGTAGATCCTACCAATGTCTTTAACCTTAGCGGCATAGTTGCCGATGATTTTCCTTTCCTGCGATTAGAAGCACGCCTGCGTGACTCAGTCAACCGAACGGCTCCGCAGCTCGACCATTGGCGCGTCCTCTATACCCCCGTTCCAGACGGGGTGGTGGACCCAATCACGGCGTTTGTGTTTCAAAGTGATAGTGTACAGGAAGGAGAAGATATCTATATTGAAATGGGGGCACGGAATATCTCCGATTACGATATGGACAGCCTCTTGGTGCGCTTTGAGGTGCTACGGTCCAATCGTACCCGCGAGTTGCTAGGCGATATTCGGGTGGCTCCTGTGGATGCATGGGGACGGGTAGACTTTAATTATACCTTCAATACCCGCGATAAAAATCTGAGCGGAAAGCTGAACCTTTTGGTAGAAATCAATCCAGAACTGGAGCAGCCTGAGCAATATACGTTCAACAATGTCTACCAACAGCCTTTCACGGTAGGGGTAGACAAGCTGAATCCTATTCTGGATGTCACCTTTGATGGTAAACGCATTCTGGATGGAGACATCATTTCACCACGTCCTGAAATCTTGATTCAGGTGAATGATGAAAATCCTTTTATCGCCATTACGGACTCCACGGCTTTTGATGTCTACTTCTATGAAGACCGCCCCGGTGAAGGTAGAACCCCTGACAATCAGGTGATTGTCAGCAATAGCAACGCCAAGGTGCAATGGACACCAGCGACACTTCCAGAAAATAAAGCGCAGCTGATCTTCCGTCCAGGACTAGATGAGGCATTGGCCGATGGCGATTATATTCTGGCTGTCCAGGGACGTGACCAGAAAGGCAATACTTCTGGCGAATCGTTCTACGAGATCTCTTTCAAAGTGGTCAATGAGGCCTCTATCACGCATGTCCTCAATTACCCTAACCCATTTTCCACCTCCACCAAATTTGTCTACACCTTCACAGGCGAACAAATGCCCACCAAATTCCAGATTCATATCTTCACGATTTCTGGTAAGCTAGTCAAAGTGGTAGACCTCCTGGAAATGGGGGATGTGTCTGTAGGGCGCAATATCTCCAACTATGCCTGGGATGGTACCGATGAGTACGGCGATAAGCTCGGCAATGGCGTCTACCTTTACCGCGTCGTGACGGAGATGCCTGGAGACGATTTGGAGCTTCGGACAGAAGGCACTGATCAGTATTTCAATAATGGGTGGGGAAAGATGTATTTGATGCGATAAGAAAGTTTGATCGTTCGATGGTCTGAGCGTCTGAGCGTTTGGCGCTTGATCCTTCGGCTCTGCTCAGGACAAAACTTGAATTTGAACTTTTCTTAAAAAGAGATTGTGTGCGAAATAGCATACGATCTCTTTTTTTTCTCCCCATTTATGGAATTCCTCCCACCTTTCCCTCTATAAAGAAAGCAGCAAATACTACCGTCTTAATTATTGATTACTGATTGATTCATTATTGATTGGGGAATGTTGAAATTGGCAGCAACCCATCAATAATCAATAATCACTCAATCAATAATTCCCCCTGACAGGTGATACGTCATCCCCTGCATGTGAACCTATGACCCATAATGCTTATGGCTGAAGTAGCTAATTCCCCCAACTCACGCGCCCAGAAGGGCGGTTCTAGGCGCAAAAAACGCGCTACCAAGGTAGATATGACTGCGATGGTTGACGTCGCTTTTTTGCTCCTGACATTCTTTGTCTTGACTTCGGTAATTCATGACGAGTTTTTCATGGACCTGGTGCAGCCTCCTGATATAGATGTTAATACGCCAGTAAGCGAAGAGCGTGTCCTGACTTTGATCCTAGACAAAAGCGACACGGTTCATTATTACCAAGGCATCACTGAACCAGTGATTCATCAGACGGGCTATACGAAGGATGGCCTTCGGCGGGTCATCCGAGAGCACTTGCATCGTCATCCAGACTTCTGTCTGGAACAGAAGCGTCAGCTGGGCGCCAAGCAGCCCGGCTGCTGGGCACCGATCTTCCTGATCAAACCACGCCATGATGCCGAGTACGGCCAGGTCATCGACGTCCTCGATGAGCTCCTCATCAACAATATCAACGATTATGGCAGCTACGCGATTGATGTCTTCACGGAGGCTGATAGTATGCTGTTGGAGGGGGATTTATAGGTTTTTTTCATTGTTATGTTACTTTTTTTAGAAAAAAGTAACCAAAAAATCGAAACGGGCCAACCAAGGCCTTCCCTGCAATCCTTCCGCCCGCGCCCGTTTCATCCCAGCCGCACTTACTTGTGATGGGCTGATTTGTAAAATCTTTTCATTCAAAATTCACCATTCACTCATTCAAAATTAATTCAATCCCTATGAAATCTTCCATCATTCTTGCTAACCTGGACGACATGGTCTTTGAAGGCCGCGAACGCCGCTACGGTGCGTATGAACTGCGCCAGAAGTACACACGCCGCCTGGGCTTCGCCCTGGGCATGGTGAGTCTCGCTTTCTTGCTGAGTGCATTTATGCCATCTGTGCTAGGCGATAAGTCAGCCGATCTTGGCGTCAAACATAAACTCGACCCTGTGGAGGTTGAAATTCTTCCTCCGATAAAAGCCCCTGAGGAGGAAATCATCATTCCCCCCAAACCAGAACCGCCCAAAATCGACATCAAAACCAAGGCGTTTTTGATCCCAGAGCCTAAGAAGGCGGAAGAGGTCGAAGATACTGAGGAGGTGCCTGAGATGAAGGAATTGGAAAAGGCGAATAACCTGGGTCTGAAGGATGTGGAGGGCGAAGATGGGATTGACCTATCTTTTCTGGAGGATGGCGAAGGGGATGACGTACCTGTTGTCATCGAGGAAGAGAAAGATCCAGATCCTGGCATTTTTGTCCCTGGTGTAGAAGAACCCCAGCCGATCAACTTACAAGAGATAGCTAAGCAAGTCGAAATCCCTGAGATTTTGCGATCGATAGGTGAGAATGGCCGGGTAGTCTTCCGGGTACTAGTAGACAAGGAAGGCAATTACAAACGCCACCTCGTGCTCAAAAAGACGCATCCTATGTGGGTGACAGCAATTGAGGAGCACCTTGCAAAGGTCAAGTTCACCCCTGCCGTCCAAGGCGGAAAACCGATCCCATTTTGGGTGAATATCCCTTTCAAGATCAACTTGATAGACTAGGAGTAATGATGACTTTATCCCCTAATATTCACCACGGATTACACAGATTCGCACGGATTAAAGAAGAAAATCTGTGGGAATCTGAGCAATCTGTGGTTCTCTTCTTTCAGCCACAAAAGTCCTCGCTGAACCCCCAATATTCCCCTAACATGCGCCCCCTCCTTCTTTTTACCCTGATCCTCATCGCTTCTAGCTTCTGCTTCGGGCAAGATCAGGATACTACTACAAAAACGGCCATGCCGCTAAAGATTCAGGAAGAGGCACCCACGAAGACCCTTGATACCCTCACGTTTAACCCATTTGTGGAGAGACCCATGCCGAGCAATTTAGATAGCGTCACGAAGGCAATTCCAAGCCTACCAACAGATATAGGTGCTGGGTCGGTGGTCTTTCGTGTATTTGTGGACAGTGTCGGAGGGTACGAACGCCATGAGATAATTAGCACAAACAATCTTCAACTTCCCCAATATTTCGAACCGCATCTCCCCAAAATCAGGTTTGTGCCTGGCATGCTCCAGGGAAGGCCCGTTGCTTATTGGGTGCTTATTCCTCTTAAATACATGGTCTTAAAGTGAGTTTATCTGTAAGGTTAATTCAGTCTTGATGGATATTCTCCATAATTGCTTTTCCCAACATGCGTTACCTCCTTCTTTTCCCCCTCATCCTCTTCGCCTCCAGCTTCTGCTTGGGACAAAACCAGGATACTACTAATATGTCGATGATAAAGGCGGAGGAAAAGGAGCCTGATTCGAGCTATGTGTTTATCACATGGGAAGAAGAACCTAGGCCCATCAACTTGGATAGTATCAAGCACGAGATGGGTTGCCTTGATAGGTCGAAAATGGTAGTTAATATGCCTAGGGAGCGATATGAGCAAATCATTTTCCGCATGTTAATAGACACCTCGGGCAATTACGTTAAGCATCAATTACTCAAAACAACGGATTCTCTTCTTGTGAACCATGTAGAGCCATTTTTGCCAATACTCAGATTTACTCCTGGCCTTTATTATGGGAAACCGATTCCGTTTTGGTTAAATATTCCTTTCCGATTCCCAAGCCGTGATGAGTGAAACGAGATACCTGATAGGGCTGAATCAACCCATTATAGACCTAGAACATAAAACTCAGAACCTAAAACCTTCTTCCATGAACCCCATCACCCCCAAACATCAAGAACGCTGGCGCTGGATCAGTTTCCTCGCGCTTGCTGCTACCGCTTACTTCTGGGCCATCGGCTTGAATATCATGCCGCCTGAACCGCCGCTACCGCCTATTCCAGCCGTGACGGAATATCCTGATATTCACGAATTTATATCAGCAGATCAGGTGCCTGAACCGATCAATCTAGCGGAAATACGAAAAGAAATTGGCTATCCTGGCCGTGCCCTAACTGCTGGGATAGAAGGAAATGTAATTGCGCGGGTTTTGGTCAGTGAAAAGGGCTACTATGTGCGGCACAACATGATTAGAACCGTTCATCCAATCCTTGAACAGGAAGTGGAAAAGCACTTGCACAAGCTGCTTTTTAGGCCTGCAAGTAATGAGGGGCATCCTATTCGGTTTTGGGTCAATGTGCCTATTACGTTTGAAATCACTGAGGAGCCAGATATAAACAAGTGGATGGTTACTGAAGATGAACCAGAGGAGTTAAATCTTAATGAGGTTAAGCGGGCAATTGGGTATCCAATCCTTGCAAGAGAAGCGGGAATTCAAGGGAGTGTGGTTGTGCGGATTTTGGTAAATGAAAAGGGATATTATGTACGGCATAAAGTGATCAAAAAAGTCCATCCCATTTTATCAGAAGAAGTCGAAAAACACCTCCCCAAGCTTCGCTTTACACCAGCGATGAAAGACGGCAATCCCGTCAAGTTTTGGGTGAATGTACCGTTTCGGTTTCGATTGGATGAATAGATTGATTCTATTTGATTAATCGGACTGAAAGACTGTTTTTGTCTCTTGTTATGTTACTTTTTTTAGAAAAAAGTAACCAAAAAATCGAAGCGAGCCAACCAAGGCCAGCCCTTCTATCCATCCGCGCACGCTCGCTTCACCCCAGCCGCACTTTTTTTCACAGAAATTTGGGAGGCTTTGCGACCAAATTTCTCAAGTAATCCACGCGCTATTCTGTCCTTGAACAAGCCCTCGTAATTTCCCAACTTGACTTACATGAAACGCCAGCCCATCCTCTATGCCGATCTGCTCGACATGCGCTACGAAGGCCACGAAAAGGCCTACGGCGCTTATCCTTTGCGCAAGCATCAGCCTTGGTATCTTTTTACCGCTTTTGCGGTGGTGGGAGGATTGTTTCTAGTGACGGCATTTGCTGTGGAGAGGTGGGGCGGGACAAATAAAGAGAATTCCCCTTTGCAAATAGTTGATTTATGTCTGTGTCTATATGACTTTGATACATACAAAATACAAGAAATTGGCGAGTTAATTCCCGAAAAAATAGAACCAGAAGCATTGGGTTTCCGAACGCCCCAACCCGCCGACCGCGTACGCGTCGAAGGTCCGAAAGTCATCCCTTTGCCGCCTCAGGCAGGAAATGTCCTGCTGGACTGGAGCAAAGCGATAGAAGCGGATACACTTGAAGAGGAAGAGGGATTCGACACCTGTTTATGCATGATTCCCGATGAAGGCGATGGAGATAGAGCAGATTGCATGTGCATATATGAAGAGGATAATCCATCGGGACCACTCGTCTTTGAACCCCCACTCCCCATCAACCTCGAGGAAGTGAGAGCGGCGATTCCCTATCCAGAATGGGCGGCCCATGAGCGGATAGAGGGGAAAGTGACTTTTCGGGTATTGATTGATAAACAAGGTAATTACCGCCGTCATAAGGTACTTCATTATGACCATCCTTCGCTGCTGGAAGGCTGTGACCCTCACATCCAGCGGTTGAAGTTCACACCTGCTGTTGCTAGTGGAAAGCCGATTGTCACTTGGATGGAGGTGCCTATTGTGTTTGAATTGCTGTAAGGGAGGGGGGAATTTGATGTGGAAGGCAATTTAGTTTATTAATGTGAAAAATTCACTATTGCGACGGGTTTAAACCCGTCGCAATAGTAGCAACATACACCCCATGAAGCACCGCATCCTCTACGCCGATCTGCTCGACATGCGCTACGAAGGCCGCGAAAAGGCCTACGGCGCTTATCCCTTGCGCAAGCATCAGCCGTGGTATCTCTTCACCGCTTTTGCGGTGGTGGGAGGGGTATTTTTATTGATGGCCTTTACGGTGGCGGAATTAGGAGGAGGAGAATTGCAAGAAGATAAGCGGATCATTGATCATCCCAGGGTAGTGGTATTGCCAAAGGCCTCTTTCCCTGCTGAGGAATATTCCCTTTCCCCAACCCCTCCCAAAAGGAAAAGGGTTAAGGAGATTTTTAGGATCCCTCAACCCACCAAAATCCTTTTACCAGAAGCCCCCAAATCCATCGCCCCTAACCTAGATCGGGCCATCCTCGATTGGGTGACTTATGTGCCTTCGATTGGCTATGAGGACCAATGCGGCTGTGATGATGGTTTTATTGATGTTCCTGAAGAAACCTCAAAAGGAGAACCTGAGATCATCTATGAAGTGGAACCAGATTGCACATGTGGTCTTTGGTTTGATGAGGAATTGCCCCAATCCCTCAACCTCGACGACTTCAAAAAGCGTCTAGGGCTTCCAGCGGTGACTTATCAAGAGGAAGGAAAGACAAAACTGATTGTCCGTATTCTCATCAATAAGCAGGGCCGTTATGCCTCGCATAAGGTCATTCACTGCGATGACCCCTCGCTTCTGTATCCAGTAGAAAAACACCTCCCCATGCTGCGGTTCACCCCTGCGATTACAGGTGGCAAACCCGTACCATTTGAGCTAAATATCCCGCTTTATTTTGACCTGATATGAAACGTCCTGTCCTCTACGCGGATCTGCTCGACATGCGCTTCGAAGGCCGCGAAAAGGCCTACGGCGCGTATCCGCTGAGGAAGTCCCAGCCTTGGTATCTCTTCACAGCTTTTGCAGTGGTGGGAGGCTTGTTTTTAGCAACTGTTTTTGTGATGGCGTATGGTGGAGAAAAAGAGGTGATTGAAGTAGAAACAACTCACGAATACCCAATAGAATGTCCGCTGGAGCCTCCTCGTAAGATTTGGGGGTGTCGTACCTGGCCTCCACCATCTGGAATAGTAAATTATCGCATCCTTATTCCAGAAAAGAAGGCCCCCCAAACAATTGCTTCCCAAACTCCTCGTCCTGCAGCCAATGCTCCCATTCTAGGCCCTGAGGTGATCCAACTGCCTCCTCAAATGGGAAATGTCTTTCCTGAATTTTTGGAAGAAATAGAACTCAGGGATAGCACATTCACAGAAAATATTGGACTTGAAAACCAAAGCTGTGATTGCAAAAGTGGCCATATCAAAATCCCAAATGAAGGTGAGATCGGAGAGCCTGTGATCATTGAAGAAGAGCCAGATGTTTCCAGTTTTATGTTTGATGGCGAACGTCCGATTGCCCTGAACTTATCCGAATTCAAAAGGCTCGTGGGCTTTCCCGATGAGGCATACGATAGGAGACTTCAGGCAAAAGTGATATTTAGGATAACAATCGATAAACGCGGCTACTACGTTTCGCATAAATTGATCCGCTGTGATCACCCCATCTTTCTCTCACCTGCGGAAAAGCATTTGCCGATGCTGCGGTTCACCCCAGCGATCCAAGGCGGCAAGCCCGTGCCGTTTGAGATAGAATTGCCCCTTTATTTTAAGGTGATGGAATAAGAGGGAAATTTCAAACGCAAATTCAACCTCAAGCTCAATTCAACAACCTGATAATTGCCTTTTTTGAATTTGAACTTGAGATTGTGTTTGAACTTTCCTCCTCACCCCTGATCATACTGATGCAGCTTATACCGCTCGATCAATGAAATGAGCTTCTTGGGGTACTTGCGGTCGCGGGCATATCCTGCCTTGCGCAGGCCCTTGGCCCATTTTTTATAGTCGGTACGACTGTATTCGAACAAGAACGCGTAGCGTGAACGATTGGCGAGGAAGTCGCTGTGATCGCGAAATGACGATTCGGCATTGTTGTATTTGCGGAAGCGCATGGTCTTGCGGCGGATGCAGCGTCCACCCCAGTCATCGGTGCATTTGATGCCGAAGTGATTTTTGCCTTTGACAGCCAGCTTGCTGGTGCCGGAAGCTGATTCCAAGATGCCTTGGGCGAGGGTAATGCTGGCAGGCACGCCTGTACGGTGCATTTCCGCGATCGCGATGGCCTTATACTGTTGGATATAAGCTTGCGGATTTTGGGCAAAAAGAAGGGAGGGTAATGCAATACCCAGAAGGGTAACAATTAGCTTTCTCATGGTTGTTTGGTTTAAGGAAAATTAACGGAAAATGCGGCCTGGATATTTCACTTGTTTACAGGATAAATTCTACTTTTTGCTAATTTTTTTACCCAAAAACCTCGAATACTAAAACTTTGGGCGGATGGTGCAGCTTCGCCTTGTCGCTTTGCTCAATCCTGCCTACCTTTACCTGAGGGAATTATTAATGATTAATTGATTGATTATTGATTCGAATCCCCTACGATACTTTAGACCTGATAGAAAGTCTGTTTTGACTTTTGGCCACTTTTTGAACCATATAAGGCATTTAAGGGCATAGAAGGTCAAAAAGCGGCTTTCTTAAATGTTCTTATATGTCTTATATGGTTTTATTCAGGACATTTCACCCAGTCTAAAGTATATCTCGCTCGAACCATCGAACAATCGAACTCTCAAACTTCTTCTTGGTGGATATAGAATTTCTCAACGAACTCAATGAGCCGCAGCGCGAAGCCACGATGACTGTGGAAGGCCCCCTTATGGTCATAGCAGGTGCGGGTAGTGGAAAGACGCGTGTGCTTACCTATCGCTTGGCGTTTATCCTGTCGCAAGGCTTGGCCGACGCCCAAGAGATCCTCGCCCTGACCTTCACCAACAAAGCTGCGCGGGAGATGAAAGACCGCATCTATAAGCTGGTGGGTTCTGAGGCAAAAGGCATCATGATGGGGACGTTTCACTCCATCTTTGCGCGGATCATGCGCACAGAAGCGGAGCGAATCGGCTATACCCGGAATTTTACCATTTACGATTCTGACGATTCTATCTCCTTGATCAAGACCTTGCTCAAGGAACAGAAGCTTGACGATAAGACCTATAAACCACGCATCATCAATAATACCATCAGCAGTTGTAAGACACGGCTGATGACGCCACATGACTATAAGGGAACGGTCACTTCAGACTTTCAAGAAAAGGCAGCCTTGATCTATGAATTATATGAAAAGCGCTGCCTGAAGGCCAATGCGATGGATTTTGGGGATTTGCTGATGAAGCCTGTTTTCCTCTTTCGCGATCACCCTGAGGTCTTGCATAAATATCAGCATCATTTCAAATACATCATGGTGGATGAGTACCAGGATACCAACCATGTGCAGTATTTGTTGTGTAAAATGCTGGCGGCTTCTCACGAAAATATCTGTGTAGTAGGAGATGATGCGCAGAGTATCTATTCGTTTCGCGGGGCCAATATTCAGAATATCCTCAACTTCAAGAAGGACTATCCGGATGCGGGGGAAATAAAATTGGAACAAAACTACCGCTCGACCCAGAATATCGTCGAAGCGGCCAATGGCATTATTGCTCGTAACAAGGACCAGATTCACAAGCGGGTATTTACGGAAAATGATCAGGGCGACCCGATTGGATTGGTGGTCGCCTCCAGCGACCAGGACGAAGCGCACCGCGTGGTGAGCCAGATCCGCGAGCAGCGCCAGATGCGCTCCTTCCAAAACAAAGAATTTGCCATTCTTTACCGCACCAACGCCCAGTCGCGGGCATTCGAGGACTCCCTCCGTCGCGCCAATATCCCTTACCGCATCTATGGCGGACTTTCCTTTTATCAGCGAAAAGAAATCAAAGACGTCGTCGCCTATCTCCGCCTTGCCATCAACCAAAGCGATGAGCAGGCACTCAAACGTGTCATCAACTATCCTGCGCGTGGGATCGGAAAGACTTCTATCAACAAGATGGTCGTGGCCGCAGACAATTATGACCTGACCCTTTGGGAAGTCTTGCAACAAGTCCATCGTGTGGATGTCAGTACCCGCGCACGCAACGCTGTGCAGAAGTTCGTGAAGATGATCGAACGCTTTATGGTGGAAAGCAATAAAGGCGACGCCTATGAAGCGGCGAGTTTCATCGCCAAGGAGTCAGGATTGCTCAAGGACCTGCATACTTCAGAGATTCCCGAAGACCTCTCCCGTTGGGAAAATGTGCAGGAACTCCTAAATGCCGCCAAAGAATTTGTTGAAAACCCCGAAATCGAAGAGAATACGCTGGAATACTTTCTGGCAGAAATTGCCCTCTTTACGGATCAAGATCAGAAAGATGGAGACGACAACCGCGTCAACCTGATGACGATCCATGCCTCTAAAGGCTTGGAGTTCAACTCTGTGTTTGTGGTGGGGCTGGAAGAAGACCTCTTCCCCAGTACAATGGCGGAGACACGTGAAGACTTGGAGGAAGAACGGCGTCTGTTTTACGTAGCCGTAACCCGAGCCATGAAATGCCTTTCGCTATCTATGGCGCGCTCGCGGTATCGATTTGGGCAATTACAGTTCCATGAGCCTAGCCGATTTCTCGACGAGGTAGACCCCAAATATTTGCGGTCTATCAGTGGGGGCATGCCCACCACAAAGACGCGTACAGCCACCAAGCGCCGCGCGCCGGAAAAGCCCAAAACCTTGTTTGCGAAGCAGAAGTCGACTCCTATGGAGATGCCTGCCGATTTTGAACCTTCTGATCCAAAACTGGTCGTGCCTGGGGTGCAGGTCCGCCACCTGAAATTTGGGGTAGGGAAGGTCCTTGCGGTGGAAGAAGTTGGTACCCAGAAGAAGGCTACGGTCTTTTTCCAGAGTTCAGGCAAAAAGCATTTGCTGCTGAAGTATGCGAAGCTGCAGGTGGTGGGATAAAGGCAGGAGAAGTTCAAACTCAAGTCTTGTCCTGAGCGTAGCCGAAGGATCAAGCTCAAACTCAAGTGTAATTTTTCTCCTTTTTGAATTTGAACTTGCGCTTGACACTTGAACTTTCTCAGAAAATTCCTTCCTAGATAATTTTAACAAAATTTCACCCCCTACTCCTCCCGAATCACCCGGAAACCCGTATGGGCAGCTACCGCCTGAGGCTGCTCACCAGCAGCATCTGCGGCATCATACGCACTGTACCCATAGGTCTGTCCACTGGCATCCAGTTCTGCCACATTTCCCCCTAGGTCATAGACCTCTGCTTTGCCCACACGCGCCGCTTTGAATTCGCCCCCCTGCTGAATCAAGCTCATAGTCGCTTCATTTAACTTCTCACGAAGGGCATCTACTTCATCCATTGTAGGATTGTAGCCCGCCCAATAAGCGAGGGTATTTTCCTTGGCAGCGAGTTTCTTTGCCTGTTTGTGCAAAGCCTTTGCTTCGGCGGCATTGGGCAAACGATACGTTTCCCCTGTCAATTTGCTGAGCCAAGTCGTATAGGCTGTGGCTTGGTTAAGGGAAATATTGGTCGCAGGATGATTCGCTTTTTCAGGCGAAAAGGCGTGCTTGGTGTTGAAGGCGGCGTACTGGGCGTTGGTGACTTCCAGACAGCCGATGGCTATGGAATCAGCTTTGAGCACTTGTACTTGAGGGATGATCTTCCCTTGTTCTGTTACGCCCATTAGCCCGTCCTTGCTTTCCAATTTTTGGCGTTTGAGGAGTTGTGCCAATGGACTTTCTGGGTCAAATGAAGGATTCTCAGGTTTATGGGTATCAAATAAATACGTATCGATCCACGCGAGTTCTTCCTTCATCTTGCGGAGCTGATGGCTGATCTTACCCAGGCCATGAGGCTGGTTGGGAAACCACAAGAAACGAACAGGGGCTTTGCCCACTTGCTGCAAGGCACGGTAGTACTCCCAGCCTTGATCGCGTGGTACGGCGCGGTCTTCACTGCCGTGAAAGATGATCGTAGGTGTTTTCACTTTTTCCAATTCAAATAAAGGCGATTTGATCACATAAGCCTCATTGTAGAATTTTCCCTCCACATCATCCCAGGGCGCGCCCCCAAAATAACTTTGGTCAAACTGCACCCCAAAGCCACAGGTCCCATAGTCTGATGTCCAGTTGACGTCGCCTGCGCCTGCTGCTGCTACCTTGAACATGTCCGGATGGCGGACCGTGAGCATAGTCGCGAGGATGGCGCCGTTGGACCAGCCCATCACGCCCATCTCGGTCGTATCGACCATGCCTTTATCATACAATACCTGGATGCCCTTGGTAATGTCCTCCAACTCCAGGTCATAATAATGCCCCTTGATCGACTCCACGAATTTCTGGCCGTGGTTAGAAGAACCGTGGTAGTTGGGTTTCAGGACAAAAGCGCCACGCTGTGCGAACAATTGCGGGTAGGTAGACCACCGTTCCGACCAACTGTCCCTATCTACCCCCGAAGGCCCTCCATGAATAGAAATGACCAATGGATAGCGTTTGCCCGATTCGTAGTTTTCAGGGTAATACAAGAGGCCATTTACCTCCTCTCCCAATGCGCCTTCCCAGCGCAGGACTTCCCCTTTCGCCAAGGGCTTCTTTTTGAGTTTGCCATTGACCTTGACCACTTCTTTTTCACCTTCAACACTAATCGACCGCTTGTCTTGGGTGAGAGTGGCAGTAAAATAGCGGGGAAGATCTTGCATCGTCGAATGGTGAAACAATACCTTTTGGCCATCTTGTGAAATCGCATCGATGGTGACGTGGTCATTTTTTTCACCTAAATCTACCACACTTTTATTCCATCCTTTTGGGGTTTTATGGTAAAAAGCGAGGGTGTTGGTGGGGCCGTTGGCTAGAGAAACGAGGGCGTGATTGCCAACCACATCATAACCGCCTCCAATGCCCCAGTCAGCGTCTAAAGGCACTTTGAGGAAGCCCTTTTTGGCTAGGTCAAAATAGTATAAAATCGAAATGCCTGCGCCTGTCCACTGCGGATCAGAAGAAACCGTCGCTTCAAAATAGAAGCCTTGATTATCCGCAGTGAATTGAAAACTGCCTGGGGTTTGAAGGCCCTGCAAGATGCGCTCGTGCGTGCCGTTGGCGAGGTCATAGAGGTCGTACTGATTGGCGGGTTGGGCATCGATGCCATAGTGAGGACTCATGGTGCGGCGGGTGACCATCCACCGTCCGTCGCGAGAGACAGCATAAGAAGAGATCGGGTATTTATTCTCGGTGAGTCTTTTGACTTCCTTGGTATTCAGGTCAAAGCGAAAGATGCGTGTAATTTTCCAGTCGTTGGTATCTTCGATGGCCTGGGTATCATCCTTGATCTTCTTGCGCTGACGTTCCAGGAGCGTTTCGCCTTCATGCGCCACAAATACCAAGGCACTATCTCCCAAGCGTTGCAGGCCCGAAATAGACATGTCAAATTCCTTTACCTCTTCGGCTTCGCCGCCATACATGCTCAGCGACCACAGCTTTTTGCCCTTATTCCTGCTACTCAAAAAATAAAGCGTTTTGCCATCCGCCGAGAAGACCGGCGAGCGATCCGAATCGTCGGCACGCGTGAGGGCCATAGAGACAGGCATGCCGTCTTTTTCAACATCCAACAAGGTTTGGTGAAGGTCTGAGACAGACTTGTCTTTCTCCTTGACAATGCGCGCCTTACTCCACACAATCCGTGATCCATCCGGACTAAAAACGGCTGAGCCTACCCGCTCCATGCGGGTATAGACGATGTCTTCAGGTGTCCAGCGGCTGGGGTCGTTGTTGGAATCTTGGGCAGGGAGAAAAGAAAAAGTGGCGATAAGGGCACAGAGGAGGAGTATTCGCTTCATTTTTTTGGATTTTGAGGCGAATATAGGGAAAAACTCAATCCAGCAATGGCACCTGCTCGATATTCGTCCCATCAGTGTCCATGATCCAGAGTTCACTAGCCCGATAGAGGGTGTCTATAGCTAGCCCAGTCCCTTGAAAAACGGTATCGACACCTGCTGCGGTAGCCAAACGTTTACCATCAGGTGAAATACTTAGGAAAGCAAAGGACCTACTTGTACACCCTTCGATTATCGTCGTAATTTCTTTTGTGGCAATGTCGATTGAAAAAACACCATGCCAACTACTCCAATATATAGTTTTGTTGTCAGGAGACCAACCAAGACCAGCTATTACCCCAACTTCTTCAAATTTGCCCAATAATAAATCTTGGAATGTGCTTGACGCAAAATCCCAAACCCCAAACCCATATTCGACTCCATCATCATGCCATAGCACTATTTTAGCACCATCAGGCGAGATAATACCTGTACTAGGATGCCATATTCCTACACCTTCAGGAAGGTCTATGCTATCCAATAATACGCCAGAGGAATTCATTATATGTATCTGAGAGTTTCGAGTTGAGCTTGCCATTCTTTGAAAAGCAATCCGTTCGCCATCAGGAAACCAAGTGGGGTAACGATCTTGAAGATTTGTGAGCTGTATCAAGCTATCCCCATCGTCCTTCATTTTCCAAATGTTATGTCCCGATGAAAAAGTGAGCCATTCCTTAATACTCCATGAATGATTAAAGTATGGTCCCTCCAATAAAAGTACTTTCTCCCCTGTGCAAATATCAATTTTCCACATTGCTGAGGTTGATCCAGAAACATTTATCAAATCAACGTATCGAATTACCAATTCACTGGAATTGTTTGGGTTAAAACAAGGAGAAGCAAAATTATAAGGGGCATCCCTTTCATAAAACCCAAAGATCGAGCGAGGGTGAGGCAAAGGGGTACATGTATCTGGAAGGTTTACAGGATCGAGTTCATATTCACAAGGAATGGGAGGCGGAATAATGGTTTCTGGGATTTCTTTGCAGCCTGAGGCAAGAAGTAAAACACTTCCTATCAAAAAAAATAGCCAGGTGAAAGGGGAGGTATATTGAGCCATGTTAGTTGAGTTTGATAAGTTTTTGAGAAAGAAAGAAGTCTTTGCCCGATAAGGAAAGGAAGTATAGACCAGCAGAAAAATAATCAAGGGGAATCACAACTTCATGAATTCCCTGAGGCAAGAGTTGATCTTTTTGCCATAAAACTTTTCCCCTAATATCTGTGAGCAGCAGAGAAGATTCTGAACGAGTTGGAAAATACAAATTGGCATATGCAGCTTGATAAGCAGGGTTGGGAAATACCTTTAGTTGGGGATGGCTTTTTGAGATTTCATTGTCCGATACTCCCATTGTACCAGTGGGATTATAAATCCAAATGGAGATTGCCATTTGGGGATTCCCCGCAGTGTGTGGGGAATAATTAAGCGGCCACCAAAACTGGTTGGTGCCAGAGCTTACCACTTCATAGGCATATCCTGAAACATAGACATGGTTGGCCGTGAAGCTATCAATCACACATGCATCATGGGGAGCAATAGGGAGCGCGAGGTCCAAACCCCATCCATCAGATGAGCTATTACGTACCCACCTTCCTAGTATACTGTCATTGCCAGGCTGATAGGGGATGACAGCTTGATATTTGAATATGTTAACTATATGTACATCACTCGCCTTAGAATGCACATAATCGTCCAGCAACGTTACGGTTTGGTTCAAAGCCACTGAATCTATCAACACGGGAACCCCTGATAAATGCAAAATATCATAATAAGGCTTCTCTAGCATGGTAAGGGCCTTGCCTGCATCCATCAGCCCCCAACCGCTATGTTGGTCATAATTGGGATTCCCTTTGTCGGTGGCTGTCCTCTCCAATATTTGCTCCACATCTTCATGAGATAAATTGCGTGGGTCATCGGTAGGCTGATTCATATAGCTCAGCATTAAACCAGCGACTCCAGATACATGTGCGGCGGCGGCAGAAGAACCCGAAAATGGAATATATCCTTGATTGCTAGGAGAGTTGTTTTGTAAAGTTCGAACTATATCCCATGCACCTGGAGCCATAAAATCTAAGCCATTCCCAAAACTGGAGGTATAATTTTTTGAGCCATTTTGATTTTTAAATTTCCATTCTCCATCAATCCCACTCGCCCCAATATTGAGTACCCAGTTATCTGGATAACAGGCAGGGTATTCTTTAGGGTTTCCTTCATCTCCTTTATTCCCCCTTGAGGCGATAAGTACCACTTGATTCTTATAGGCATTGAAAATACTTTTTCTCAGAACAGGAAAACGCTCAAAGGGGTCCGTAGAAAAAGTGCCAAAACTAAAATTCATGATATGATGAGCAGGCCCATTCCCTTGCGCATTACTAGCCCCATCGTTGATCGCCTTTGCAATATCAGAAACAGGTGCTTCATTCGGTTCAAACACTTGCATAGAATACAGACTCACCCCTTTCTGCGGAGCCGCAGGATCATTCATATCTCCCCCCGCAATGCCTGCGATGCCTTTCGTATTATTGCTTACTGCCCCGATAATCCCTGCCACCGCCGTGCCATGCCCAGTGCTGTCGTTATTGGGAGAATCTTTGGTTAAGGTACCTGTAAAATAACTTTTTCCGCCTTTTATGACAGAGGTACTCATCGATACCCCGTCCCCCCCAAAGTCCTCGTGCTTCCAGTCGATGCCTGAGTCGTAGACGCCCACTCGGACAAATTCTTTTCCGCGCTCGATGTCCCAGGCAGGTTCGATGTTTATGTCTGCATTTAGATTAGGTGAAATAGGGTGAAGTGAGGCTTGCTCTCCCGCATAGAGGGAGTCATTGGCGGTGCCGCTGGGCGTGGCGAGGTAGTTGGGATGGGCGAACCAGATGGCTGGGTGGAGGGTCTCTAGGCTGTCAGCCGCTTCAAACTCATCGGTGAGGGATTCCCCTTGGCTTTCGGGGAGGACCAGGATCAGGTCTGTCCAGAAATCCAGGGTGCGTATGGTGTCGCCCAGACGGGTGATGGACAGGGTATCTGCTGAGGTGAGGCTGGGGTAAATTTTGATGACCACGGCATCTTCGATGGCTGTGCCTAGGCCCAGTTTATCGCCCATGTCTGTCAGGACATTTGGGATCACAAAGTCAGCGGCTTTGCCATACGGCAGATCTGGGTTGTCGATTCGGGTCTTGAGCAAGGAAGAAGGCGCAAATCCGATAAGGACCTCGTTTTTGAGGTGAGATGGGTCATTGGAGGCATTGAGGACCGTGTGGCGAGATCGGAAATAGGTGCTATACTTCAGCGCCAAATAGGTATACCCATTGCCCGCAAACGACCGCCCCGTCACATAGACATTGCCGAGCAAGTCTACAGCGATGCCGCCTCCTTCACTGGGTTCTTCTAGGAGTTTTTCCCATAGCTTTTCGCCTGTCTGGTCATAACACACGGTGTACACCTGTTCCGTCGCACCAGCGGCCTTGCTCCCTGTGACATAAATCTGTTCATCCAAGGTGATCTGTAAGTCTGTGGCTTGGGCATTTCCATTGGTACTATCACTTAACTCCAAATTCACCCATTGTTCTTGGCCTGAGCTATTGTATTTGAGGGTAACAAATTGCTGCCCGCCTGCATCTGAGGCATAACCTGTGACAAAGACATTGCCCGAAGGGTCTACCCCGATGGCATTGGGTTCGTCGTCGAGATTTTCGAAGTCAAAAAGTGCATCCCATTCGAGCTGGAGACTATCGTTGAGCTTGGCGGTGTAGATGTCATAGTGCTGTCCATTGGCGATGCTACCTGTGAGGTAAAAATTGCCGTGGTTGTCTTGGGCAATGGCAGCAGGCTTTTCCAAGGCGATGCCTGGCAGGGTTTCTCGCTCCACAAGCAATTGGTCCCCATTGCTGGCGGCGTATTGTAGGAAGGCATATTCATTGACCAGGGTACTATCGGCACTAATGCCCACGACGATGACTTCCCCTGTGGGGGCTATTTCAAGGCCAGCGGCACGGTCGTCCTTGCCTGCATAGTCGTACCTTTTTTCCCACACCTGATTTCCCGAATAATCATAACATACGGTCGCATAGTCCATATCCAAGCCTATCCCAGCACTCATGCCCGTCACAAAAACCTGATTGCTTCCGTCGGTCTGGATAGCCGTCGGCACATCCAAATCACCTCCCGCCCCATCGTACCTGCTGGCCCACTGGAGGGTGCCATTCACATCATACATGAGGGTCACATAATCGAAATTATCTGCATCAAAACTGGCCCCTGTCACAAACACATTGCCATTCACATCTACTGCCACTGCCGCCCCATAGTCCCGATCTTGATCAAAGTCATAGGTCTGTGACCACAGCAAATTCCCATCAGCATCGTATTTACTGGTCAACACATCTGGCCCTTGACCTGTCACGACCGTATTTCCAACTAAATATAGGTTGCCTGCTATGTCCAAGGTAGAGGCTGTCCAGTCGATACTATCAGGCAAGCCATGATTCACTTCCCAGTCCCAATTGACGTAGGTTTGGGCATGTATGGATGGAATCATGGAAATAACACAAATTAGGCATATCAATAAATGGGCAAGGGAAAATATATGTTTCATTTGAATTAATATTAGATTATAAAAACAAATGATAGGGGAGAGCTAAGGTAATGATAAATTTTAAAAATACAAATATTTTGTTTTGGGTTAACTTTCGTTAGCCTAATACTTATCAGAAAAAGGTGGGGTAAAGAATATTTTCCCTCTCAGTATTCAACAATCAGAAAACTGGCATCTACCCGCAGTACTTCAGACAATTTTCGGATCATTCTGAGGTTGAGTTTGCGCTTCCCCTCAAGTATTTCAGTAACACGACTTCTATGGCCATTAAAGGCAAGACGGGCAAGGTCAGCACGGCTATATCCCATCTGCTCCATCCGAAACTTGATCATTTCTACAGGATTGGTTTCAGAAATAGGATAACGCTTCTTTTCATACTCAGAAACGAGAAAAGATAGAATGTCTAATTCATGGTATTCAGCAGTTCCTTCTTCAGCATTCCAAATTTCTTCAATGCGTTTGAGGGCATTTTCATTGTCAGCGTCTGTGAGTATAGGTGAAATTACAATTTCCATTCGTATTTCAGCTCTTTTGTTACCAATATGGTTACAAAAGTACTAAAATCTCACATTTATATCCAGCCTAACACGCTCTCCCGTATTGTGAAAGGCCCCAGGCTTGACCCTGGAGTGAATGTGATAATAGCGTATGACCATATCCACCTGTTCCATCATTCGGTAGGCGAATCTCCATTCCATTCCGTTGAAATTCGTCAGCTTGCCAAATGAAGAATTTTTGTATGACCAACGCCCCCAATCGTTTTGGGATAAGAAGGGAACCACAGACATGTGCCCTACCCGAGCATAGATCGCCTGCAGCACCCAGTCCTTTGGTTTACTCAATTTCCCATATTTAATGGTTGTCACGGCAGCCAGTTTTTCTTTTTGGCCCACTGGAACCCCAGGATCATTCACATAATTTTCAACATTATAATGGAGGTCGATCCCAACAGCAATGGGCTTTTTTGTCTGGTGGGTAAAACGAGCTGAGAATGTGCCAATTTTGTAATCCCTCACCGCAGTAGCTTCTGTGACCGCCGGATGGTCGGGCATATTGCTAAATAAAAGGAAACCCGCATTTGCTTCCACTTTTGCCCGTGAAAAAGGCTGAAATTCTACTTGGTTTTGAAGCACGTAGATGTAGCCTGCTTCTTTGATATCCTTGCCTTTAAACCTCATGGAAAAAATACTAGCGCCAGTGGTCATTTTTACTTTTTCTCCATGTGTTTTCGCTACGGCGATGCCTTCAGGGAGGATATGCCCTCCCCATAAGATGCCATTTTTGGCGTAGAAGGGGTATTTGAATTTCCCTACTTTAATAGAGAACCCTTTATGATGATAAGTCAAATTCGCTTTCCCAATCCCAATGGGTAAGCTATTGAAGGTCCCAAGGTTGTCCCCAATCGTGATATATGGGCCTGTAAGGCCATCTGGTAGGCCGGTGCGAACCTCAGCCTCTACAGTAAAATGGTCATTGATTTTTTGGGTCACTTTCAGTTGGAGCCTGAGGCGGTTTCGGAAACGGTTATCTCTAAAGTTGCCTTGAGGCGTCTGTGAGTTCCAGTCATACTCAAAGCGGTTGCTGAAGTAGCCTTCAAACGCTAGGGCTTGTTTCGCAGTATGTGTCGTGTCTTGGCTCCAAGCGATCAGTGGGAGGAAAATGCCAAGCAAAATGAAATAGGAGGTTTTCATGGTTAATTTTGATGTTCATATATATGTCGTAACACGCACGTATATGTCGCGCCAAAATGAAAGGTTCTCAGGAATTTTATGTTTTTTCTCAAAGCAGAAACACCTCGCAGGTTTCGAAAACCTACGAGGTGTTATTAACTTTTTATCTCCTCAATAGAGCGAATCAATAATTCTTATCTCACGATAGCCGTCTCGATCAACGAGACATAGACCATGGGCTTCTTGATGATATACCCTGGCGGTGGTTGCTGATACGCTCGTCCCAAAAAGACCCCTCGACCACCTGCCACGCCGTTGGCGTCGGCTTGCTCCATATTGAAATAAGGCATCGTATTGGAACCTGCCACATTGTTGAGGTCGCGGAAGATATAGACGGTGTTCGGAAAGTAGGGATAATACTTTATCCCACCACGGCCATAGACAAAATCATCGTTTGCCGCGCCCCAGTCTGCATACAGTCTCGCTTTGCGAAACATGACTTCACGCACCGCATCTGCGGTGTAGTTGGGGTGGGCTGACCAGAAGGCCGCTGCTGCGCCTGCGGCGTTAGGGGTAGAACAGCTAGTGCCTGTAAAGCCGCCATTGTAGGCGAAGGTAGTAGTGGCCGTAGGCGCTACGATATCAGGCGTCAGGGTTCCTGAGTTGGTGGGCCCTTGACTGCTATAGCCAGCGATAAGGCCACCTGTACCGCTTGCGCTGGCATAATTTGCGCCTGTATTGACAGCCCCTACAGAGATGACATTAGGAAGGGTGGCGTTGGAAGGAGAGGTAGTGGACCTCCCTGCTACCTGGTATTCAAAATTGGTTACACCTGCATCCTGGTGGTTAAACAGCTCAAACTGAGCAGGATTTGCACTTTTGCGGAGTACCATGACCTGTACATTAACCGTAACCCCAAAATTATTGGTCCAGGTAATGGATTCAAATGTGCTGCCTCCAAGGCTTGAGGCCAATACGATGTTGGTATTTGCCAGCACCAAGATCAAATCATAGTCATCCGTAATGCTGCCATTGGGATCATTCCATTGCATGCTAAGACGAGCTGCCCTTGTGTCTGGAATGGAAAAATCCAGACGTTCATCATTGCCTGACCAGTTGTGGAACAGGTTGTTGTTAGGGTCATTGAAGTTGCCTTGCCAATGAGATTGCGCGCGATTGCCGGCTGAGGTGAATACCAGGATGCCCGAAGCGGCAGCGATATTTGCTCCCCAGGCTGCAGTGCCTGTGTTATCTGCCCAGCCTGTATTGTATCGACTCAATGAATGTGAAATGATATTCACCCCTCTGATGATACAGTTCCACATGGCGTTGAACCCATGGGTCGCATTGGAAACGCGATAGAGCTCAAAATTGGCTCCAGGGGCATGGTCAAAAGCCGTCTCATAACAGCCTACGCCATGAACAGAGCCATCATCCTGCCCAAAGACATCAAATCCACCGCCGGAATAATCGAGGGTAAAAGTAGGTTGAGCTACAACGCCATTATTGATCGCCGTCAATAAGGTATCAAACCCGCCATCTATGATAGCCACAGTCATTCCACTCCCGTCAGCGCCTCCAGGCGCATAACCATTAGTGAACATATCCGTGGGGCCTTCATTGTCTTCTTCAAAAGGAATATAGACTTCCGTCATGCGGTATCCTTGGGGCAGGCGCGAAGCGATAGATTCAAGTTGGGCTGGCGCAATCCAGGCACTTACCGAAACAGGAGTTGCAGCGTCCATTTCTACCCCTATTTCTTCCAACATGGCTTTATCGATCAGAGGCCGCATATTCTTCAATTTCTCTATATCATATATCTGAGGCACCTCTCCCACCAAAATTTCGACATTGATCTTCCCATCTCTCCGCTGGAGCAATTGCATGTTGTCAATTTTGGATTGAACCTCTTCTTCAGTTGCGATTTCAGCATAGCTGCTAATCTGATAGAGGCAAGAAGCCATGGCCAAATGGGAAGGTACTTTTTGATTCAAGACCTCTTCCCAACGTCCTTTCTGAGCAAGTAGGGCTGACATTGTCAGCCCTGTGATGAGGAGAAAAAGAATTGTCTTTTTCATTATTGTAGATTTACGAGTACCAATACATATCCAGTACCTGATTCTAAGCTAGTCATCGCTTTTCCGATGATGGCACCTTGAGCGCGGTCGCGATTGGTGGCTTTCATGGCGTAGCCAGGCGTGGTAGAAGAAGTGAGCATATCACCTGGTTGGATGGTCCCGTTGGAGGCATCGGCCCAGACGTAGACACGTCCTGAGAGTGCAATAGGATATTCACCATTAGCAATGGTCTCTTTCTGGCCCATGATCATCCCTGGGCGGATGCCATTGGCACCGCTGATGATGCCCGCTACTTTGCGGTCATACGCTTCAGAAGTGACAGTCAATTTACCTGTGCTATTGGGGTCGATCGATACGATCATACCGGCCTGAGGGGTGACACTGAGTTCGTCTGTGATGAGGTCAAAGTTCTCAGCGAAGTCAGAACCGCCCGTGATTTCGAGTTCGTCCGTGATGATGCGGCCATTGCCTGCATGCTCGGCATCTAGGATGATAGAAGCCGTTCCGTCGGCTTTGCGGATGCGCACTTCAGCGCCTTGTCCAGGAAGCTCTGACCCAATGAGTTCGATGCTAGGATTTCCATCCTCTTTGTCTACTGAGATCATCCCAGCATTATTGTGGTCGGCATCTAAGATGACTGTATTGTTTCCGTCTGCTCTGCGGAGGCGCATTTCGGCGCCCTGACCTGCTACTTCTGAGCCCATCATGATGATGCTTTGGTTTCCTTGGTCATTGTACACCCTGAGTTCTGCGCCACCAGAAGCTGCGTCGGTATCAAGCACAAGTGCTCTGGCGCCATCACTGTGATCAAAGCGGACATTATTACCTCTATTATGAAGACTGGCATTGGGATTTGTTAAGCCCATTCCTATATCTCCACCTTCCCCGTTAAGGATCAAATCACTGGCTGCCCCGCCGTTACGGGCCATGATTTCGTTGTTGTCTAGGGCTAGGTTTTTTCCGCCTCCTTTACCCATTTGGATATACCCACCACTGCCTAATGAAGCGTCATCTCCATTCCAAATATGAAGGCGTACTTGTGGGAGATTGGTACCAATCCCTAGAAGTCCACTGTTCGAAGAGCCTATCGTCACATCTCCACCTCTGCGATTCAAGGCGAGATTAGCTGAACCAGGACCAGTAGCAAAAGAATTACGTACCTGGATATCATTGCGGTCCATGGTCATGTAAAATCCACTGGTTTCTCCAATGAGGAATGATCCATTGCTATTGCTAGTGATGTTTTTGGTAGAAGAAAGGTGGAGAGGAGCGTCAGGAAAGCCTGTTCCGATACCGAGGTGACCACTACGATTCATCGCCATGCGAGCGCTAGTGCCTCCGTCAGCGTTGTCACGCAAGTACCAGCGGTAGCCGCCTTCGGCTTTGTTGTAAAGAATACGTTCAGATTTTACCTGACCTGCACCATTGGCGAAGGTGCCGGTTTCAAATCCCAAACCAGTCATAGAACTTTGGTCAAGACGATTATTGTAAAGCGAAATCAGGTCTTTTTGGTTGGTAGCTATTGCTTGGGAGAAAGCCTGGCCGCCGCCACCAATCTGAAGACGAGCTGAAGGATTGACTGAACCAATTCCTACATTTCCTTTGTCATAAAATATATCGGTTCCATTGGCATGACAAGTCCAGATTTGCTTATAGCCGACGAGGCTATCAGCTGTTCCAGCGTGGAAGGCATAAGGTACCGTGTAAAATTTGTTGGTGCCAAGGTCTACATAGCCTGTACCTGTAGCATCTACTTCCACCTTGAGGGAGTGATCGTTCCCATCTTCCCATTCTACATCACTTAATAGCGCAACGGCAGGCGTAGGGGTTCCTTCTCCTATAATGACGGTAAATAGGCCAAAGTCATCTGTCATGACATTGAAGTGTTCTTCGGTGTATTCTACTTTTGCTGCTCCTTTGATGATCGTGAAGCGGACATCGATAGATGTATTGGCCATGGGTACACCGAGGTTGTCGTGAACCACAGTCTGGAAGTTGATGCCTTGCGGCACATTGAGTTGAGCAAAGGCCGAAGCGGCAAAGAGCAGGGCTGTTATTAGTATGGTTAAATGCTTTTTCATGATTGAAAGAAGTTTTTGAGGTTTTCAATGAGAGAGAATGAGTGAATGATAGGATGAGAGAATGAGTGAATAGAATGGGTAGATGATAAAATAGAGGGAGACATTCTATCATCCACTCATTTTATCATTCTATCATTTCTTTCCCCTAGTGGCTGATCACCACCTTATGGGTTCTGTGACCATTTTGACTTTTTAGGACGAGGTAGTAAACGCCTTCGGGAAGGTCGCTGACAGGAATCTGCTGGAGTCCTTGGCCAGCGGCGAGGGTTTGGTTCCACAGTTGCTGGCCAGTGGCGTTAGAAAGGGTAGCTTGTGCCCCTTCTGTTTCATAGCGCAGAAAGACCGTATGAGAGGCGGGGTTGGGGTATAATTCACTGTGGAGCGAGGTGATCTTTTGATTAATGCGCAGGACTTCGCTATAGGAAGTATGACCATTTTGGTCTACTTGCTGGATTCGGAAGTATCGTACAGGAGCAGTTTCCTGGCTTGCCAAGAAGTCGTAGCCCGTAGGGATTTCACTTATCCCCGCTGCATCTACTTCACCAATAGTTTCAAAATGCACCCCATCAAAGGAGCGCTCTACCAGGAAGGATTTACTATTCTGTTCGCGGTTGGTGACCCATTGGAGCGCAATGCCGTGATCGGAAGGTTCACCCGTGAATGACAAGGTTTGGCCTGGCATCTCTACTTCACCAGACTGATGGAAGCCTTTGGTAAGGATGAGGGTACCGCCGTCTTCCGTCCCTACGACGGCTTCGCCTGCCGTATAAGCATAAGACAACGTGCCGTCGGAAGCGGACTGACCAGTCGCACCGATGACCGTCCGGTGAAGGACCTGCCCTTGAGCGAAACTCATACACAACAGCAAGAGGGTAAGTAAGCTGATCGGTTTCATGGGAAATGGTTTATTGATTACAAATGATTGATTCCAAAAAACAAAAAGAGCCATAGCGTAATGCTATGACTCAAAAGTAGTCGATCGATCTGCGAGGTTTTATTAAGGGCTGATTAAGAAGTATTAAAAAGTATTAAACAAAAAAGCCACCCTAGAAAGGATGGCTTTAATATCGTTGATACCGATTATCTTATTTTCTATAGCACTCGAACTGTACGCGACGGTTCATATAGTGTAGAGGCTCCAGCTTGCGGTTGCCATAGTTAGGTGGCAATTCTGGGATCATGGGAGAGAGTTCTCCATCTGCACTGGCCTCAAAGCGAGAGCGATCAATGCCATAGGTATTCACTAGGAAGTCAATGGTATTATTGACACGTCTTTCAGACAATTCCTGGTTGTACTGGTCATTGGCACGTACGTCTGTGTGACCTACGGCTTTCACTTGAAGATTAGGAATCTCTTTCATGATCTGAGCGATGTAGTACAGCTCAGGATAGAACTCAGGCTTGATCTCAGACTTGTCGAGGTCAAAGTGAATCATCGGCAAGAGGCAACGCTCATTCTCCTTGATGATCTTGATGATCTCTTCTCTGTCAACACCAGTAGAGATTTTACGTCCCCAGGCATCTACTTGCGCACCTGCTTCTGTTCCCAATTCTTTGTCACGAATATCTGGTACACCGTCGGCATCTTCGTCCAGTGCTTTACCACTGTCATCTACAACGGCTCCATCGATAGAGAACTTCTCTGCATCATCGCGGTCGGGCACCCCGTCATTATCACTATCCAAAGTGACACCATGTGCGTCTACTGGCATGCCTTCTGGCGTATCAGGCTCCTGGTCAGTGAGGTCATTTACCCCATCCCCATCAGTGTCTTCCAACATTTTCTGGACTAGCTTCCTTGCGTCAGCAGCAGCGCTGTAAGCGTCACTCAGAGGATTGCCCCACCAGTGAGACTCTTTGCCACCGCCTAGACGGAAGTGCAGGCCGATCGTCATCTGGTTCATATTGTCCCAGTTAGAAGAAAGGTTACCTTGCTCTGTCCACTTGAGGCCGTCAAGCATATCGTCAAAGGTGATCCCTGAGCGATATTCTAATTCGAGCTCAACTACTTTGCTGAGTTTATAGCGGAGACCAGCAGCAGCCGTAAAAATAGGCTTCACTTTGTAGAAGTTATCGCCTAGGTTGATTCCACGGTCATTGGTATATAGTTCGGCAGGGGTTTCAAAATCGAAATCTCCAGGGAATGCACCGCCCATACGCGTCTCTAACTCCGACAGGATCGCCTGCTTTTCTGAGCGAAATTCTCCGAAGGTAGTTCCCGCTGTGATGTTGGTAACCCCGTTGAAATCATAGCGATCCATATTGTCATTGACTGTCTCTACAGCAGTATTGATGCCTACAGCACCGATACCAAAAGCTCCATAGAGGTTCAATTTATTCTCTTCTTTGTAGAAGTTAATGTTATTGAGATTGATGACAGCTTGGATATTGGCGTCAATGGTACGCGTCCGATAGTTCATGAAGACAGAGTTGGTGTAGCCTGCTAGCTTCCATGGGTTGGGGCTCGCTGCTGATGCATCTGGGCCAAATAGATAACCCGTACGAGGACGGTAATCCTGGCCATATGCTTGCGCATAATTGAACTGTAGACGGAGAGAGAAGATGTGGCCGATGGCTTTGCGCACATCCAATGCATAAGCACCGAACTGTGGCGTACCGGCTACGTCTCCTTTGATGTAGTTAAAGCCGGCCTTGGCCCCTACGGACCACTTGGACTTAGGCTTAGGCGGGAAAATAGCATCGCCATTTTGGAAATCTTCTAATTGCTTGTGGCTCTTCTTTGGGTAATACTTCTTGTCATACTTCGAAGAGTCAGGCGTTGTTTGGGCAAAGGCGCCACTGGCTGCTATCATCCCTACCAGTAGCAACAAAATTAATGGTTTGAACTTTTTCATATACTTCCGATTAAACTGTTTCGCAACTTGCACTGCGGTAGAAAGATGATTAAGAACTTTCTGTAAAAAGGTAATTGTATTAAAGGTTTATAAACTGATAAATCACGTAAGGCGAAGCAAAATAATAAAAAGGTATTCACAAGACCATTCCCAATAGAAAATTGGGGTGTATCAAACAATCGTTTAAGCACCCGAAATCGAAATAACTCGAACCAGTAAAAAAGGGGGTTGCATCTATGCGTTATCATGGAAGGTTGGAAAGAAATTGATAAGCATGCAACGGTAGAATGATTTGGAGGCGACGAGCGGAATCGAACCGCTGTAGGAGGTTTTGCAGACCTCTGCCTAACCACTCGGCCACGTCGCCCTATTGTGGTTAATAGCGGCGACAAAAGTAGGGATTAATTTGGTTCATATCAAATCTGACGAAAAGAATTAAGCGGAACTTTTTGTAAAGGTGGCCTCCACAAAAGTTCGATCGCATCTTTCCATTTCAAGGGGCGTTACTTTGCTGACTCTGACGGTCACACGCGCAGCTTGTGGATGCTGGGCGAGGATCTCATTTCCCAATTGTTGAACCAGCGTTTCCAGTAGGTTTACTGGAGTGCTCATGACGTGTAGGGTCAGCTTGTAGATAGACTGATAATCAATGGTATGTGAAAGATCGTCTGACATTTCCTCCAATTCCATCTCCGCATCGACGTTGACATCTACTACAAATAGAGTGCCTCTTTTTCTTTCTTCCTCATAAACACCATGATTGGCGTGGATTTTTATCCCTTCAATCGCAATTCTTATCATAGTGATTGACCAATATACAGTATTTCATAAAAAATGTAGCAATAAACATACAACAAACTCCCAAAAGTGTCTATTTTTTTTGACGAATTTATGCAACTACTTCCTGGTAATGGGTTCTGATGACTTGTTCCACCTGATGAAAATCTACATCTCTGTGTAGTTTACCTGCCTGAGCAATTGAGATTTCTCGTCTTTCTTCCGAAACGATGATGGCAATGGCATCACTGATCTCTGTGACCCCGATCGCTGCGCGATGCCGCATCCCGAGTTCGGCGGGCATAGGAGTCTTGCTGATAGGGAGAATACAGCGGACCGCCACAATCTTGTTGTGGTAGATGATCATAGCCCCGTCATGAAGCGGACTTTGTTTTTGAAAAATGGTGAAAATCAGCCGTGCAGATACATCGGCGTTCAGTCGATCGCCTGTTTCCTGGATGTCTTGCAAAGGATTGGAACCCGTTAGGATGATTAGGGCACCGTACCCTGAGGCACGCATATCTTTGAGGGAAGTCTCTATTTCGTGAAAAATTTCATCTGACTCTACTTTGGCTGTCACTTGGCGCGCCAGCCGATCTAGCAAGGTATTTCGCGTGAGGCCCGTGAGAAACTGACGGATCTCTGGGGCAAAAATGATTACCAACACCACTGCCCCAAGCCCCAAGAACTGATCGAGAATCAATCGCAGCAAAACCAGATCCAGCAGGTCTACCACTTTCCAGATAAGGAAAATAAATAACACCACCCATAAGACGCGTAGCGCTAGGCTACCCTTCAGCGTATCATATAGCTTATATAATAAGAAGGTGACTATGGATACATCGATGATATCCACCAACCGCACCGACACAAATCCAATCTCAAAGAGTTCCATGGGTTGCTATATGACTATAGAGTTGACAAACGCGCACTGCCGCGGCTACATCGTGGACGCGAAGGATATGGGCACCGTGCTCCAATGCTTTGAAATGCAAGATACCATTGAGGTCCAAGACCTCAGAAGGCTGTTGACCAAAAAGCTTGTACAACATAGACTTGCGTGAAAGCCCTACTAGCATAGGGACATCCAGCAATTGAAAATGGTCCAAGTTCGAAAGCAATTGATAGTTATGGGTACCCTTTTTGCCAAATCCAAAGCCTGGATCTATCACCACATCGTTAATGCCCGCTTCACGCGCTTGATTGATTTTTTGTACCAAATACTGCCAGACTTCTTCCACGACATGATCATACTGTGCCTCCTGCTGCATGGTCTGAGGCGTACCTTTCATATGCATAGCCACATAAGGGACTTGATAGCGCGCCACGACTTTCAGAATTTCGGGGTCCATCTCTCCAGCAGAAATGTCATTGATCATGTGGACGCCTATATCCAACATGTGTGCTGCGACTTCCGACCAGAAGGTATCTATCGACACAATCGCTGAAGGAAAAGCCTGTAGAATGCTTGCCACAACTTCTTGGATTCGCCCTAATTCCTCTTTTGGGGTAAGGAGACGTGCACCAGGTCTGGAAGAAGCCCCTCCAACATCGATGATGTCAGCTCCGTCTGTCAACATCTGTTCGACATGGGCGAGCGCCGCCGAATGTTCCACAAATTTTCCGCCGTCAGAAAAACTGTCAGGTGTCAGGTTGAGGATCCCCATGACCTTCGGCTGTTGAAGATCCATCAGGGTTCCGCGGAAGTTCAGCGAATAAGGCGTCGACGAAGTGAATGCTTTTTTCAACTAAATTATTAGTTATATGTTGTGGCTTGTGTGGTTTTGTCCTAAATTGTGCCGCTAAGTTACAATAAGCTATCTGCAATCGCATACTGAGAAGTAATTTTGAATGATGAAATTATTAATTAATAATCAATCAATTTAATAATTAATAATTCCCCTAATGGCCATGGAAAAAACCTCCCAACAATTTGAGCAATGGATCGCGCAGTGCAAAGCCCTCTTTATGGCCAAAGCACAGGATTATGGTACCTCATGGTCCATTTTGCGCCTATCCTCTCTCACAGACCAGATCAATATTAAGGCCCTTCGCATTCGTTCGATTCAAGAGAGCGGGGTCAATCTCGTAGGGGATTCTGTCGAAGGGGAATTTGTGGGGATTATCAATTATTGTGTGATCGCACTCATGTTGTGGGAACGGGCAGAAAAAGATCGGCCTATTCCGGCATCCTTGGAAGTGCTTGATACGCGTTACGATGAGGCGGTCGGTCTGGCCATGGACACCCTGGACCAAAAGAATCATGACTATGGTGAGGCATGGCGAAAGATGCGCGTGAGTTCCATCACAGATCTGATCTTGATGAAGATCTTACGCCTCAAGCAAATCGAAGACAATGCGGGGGAAACCAAGGTCTCAGAAGGAGTAGATGCGAATTATATAGACATCCTGAATTACGCCATCTTTGCCTTGGTGTTGATGGAGGGAAGTAATGGTTAATTGTAAATGGTGTCAAGGCTCACTAAGTCGTGCTAAGGAATTGGCTCATTAAGTCGTGCTAGGTAGGTGGCTCAAAAAGTCGTACTATGGGGTTAAATAATGCTATATTGTTTAAATAATATCACAAGGGGAATTTT
>JAUIKF010000037.1 GCA_030430575.1 Bacteroidia bacterium
AAAGTTCCCCTTGTGATATTATTTAAACAATATAGCATTATTTAACCCCATAGTACGACTTTTTGAGCCACCTACCTAGCACGACTTAATGAGCCAATTCCTTAGCACGACTTAGTGAGCCTTGACAATCATTCAAAATTCAATCAGACAGGCGTCTTCTTGATCCATCGTTCCAAGATATCTTTCAGCTTGGCGAAGGTGAAGGGTTTGCTGACAAAATCGTTCATGCCAGCTTCGAAGCACTCCTTTTGATCTGTCAGGGAGGCGTTTGCTGTTAGGGCAATAATGGCAGGAGGTGGGGTATTTTCTGCTTCATATTTAGTCAAAATATGCCCGGTAGCTTCTATCCCATTCATCTCAGGCATTTGGACATCCATAAAGATAAGATCGAAAGTTGACGCTTCTACTCTTTCCAACGCTTCTACCCCATTGTTAGCTATACAGACTTGGTATCCAAATTTTTCTAGCACCTTACTGAGCAGTCGCTGGTTGATCAAATTGTCATCAACTAGCAGGATGGTGGCTGGGTTAGCATCGGCAAATTGCTCATCAATTCCCACCCGTTCTGACAATTTAGTGGGGCGTTTCAATGAGGAAAGGCTACTTATAGTCGGCTTTCTCAACGAGACATCAAATTGAAAAACAGACCCTTCATTTAGGGTGCTTGTTACGCCCAGTTGTCCTCCCATAAGCTCAACTAATTTGGAAGAAATATGTAGTCCAAGGCCAGTACCGCCATATTTTCGCGTAATAGAGAGGTCAGCCTGGGCAAAGGGTTGAAAAAGGCCTTCTATTTGAGCAGGCGTCATCCCAATGCCTGTGTCGATCACCTGTATATTGATGCGTATTTGGCCCTCATTTTCCTCAAGCATGCTTATTTCTAGTTGGATGCCTCCCTCCTCTGTGAACTTGACCGCATTGCCGATGAGGTTCACCAAAATCTGGCGTAGGCGGTTTTCATCTCCGATAAGCATATCCGGGATCCTAGGATCAATGTGAAAATGGAGCCCCAACCCTTTTTCCCTAATTTTCGCTTTAAACAGCCCTGTAATACTTGCGAGGCAATGGCGAACAGAAAAATTCGCCAAATCTAATTCTAATTTACCAGCTTCAATCTTAGAAAGATCAAGCAATCCATTGATCAGTCGGAGAAGGGATTCTCCCGAAATCTTGAGGGTATCGATGTATTCTAACTGTTCGTCATTGAGTGGGGTGAGTTCCAAAAGTTGCAACATCCCTAAGACGCCATTCATCGGCGTTCGTATTTCATGGCTCATATTTGCCAGGAAAACGGATTTTGCCATATTGGCCTCTTCAGCTTCATGACGAGCCTCTTTCAGTTCTTCATTCTTCTCGGTAAGGTCATTGGATACTTGGGTCAAGAAATGGACAATGGCCGTTTTTTCTCGAAAGGTACGCTCAAACTTAAAAGAAGTAATAGTGTAATCTTTAGCTGCAACTCTCACGAGTTCAAGCATTTCTTTCTTCTCTTCCTCGCCAAGCGAGGAAGAAGCTTGTAACATCTTCTTCAATTGCTCCAAATCTTTTTGCATCTACTTCTCTTAATTTTCTTTCAAAACTACTAGGGAACAGGTTTCATTGTGGTAATCTGTACCACTCCCTTTAAGATTCCCTATTTCTCCATAAGTAAAGAATCCAACCAATGGTGCCCCCCAAACACTCCTAATTCCCTCTACTTCTTCTTCTATCATCGGCCCCAAAGCCAGGTGACGCGCTTTACACGAGAATAGAACCAGCGCATCTGCTTCTGGTGCATGTTGTTTAAGTAAGCGCGTTTCGTCTATAACTTGGTTGACAATATCAAAATTTGGCGGAACCGAAAACTTCACCTTGGCTCCTTGTGGTACTGTACCTCCAAAGATCAGAGATCCATCCTCGGGATTTCCCATTAGTGCAGCTCTCAAAACTGGTTCGTTTTCCCCTCGATCCAGTTGAAGTGGGTATTGAACCCCAATAGAGTCGACTACGTCGGAAGGATTTTTCCCTAAATCTTCTCTGAGTCCAAAATACTTGATAAATACATCTATGGCAGGCTCATCATCAATTGTATAGACAACATTTCCTTTAGCTTTTGTAATCGTTTTCTCCACGCCTACTCCTTTCCACCCACTTGCTGCCAGGCCCACCACAGAAAATTTATCCCCATCCAAAGTCAACCCAATAATCCCGTCGTTGGATGAAGTCCTATTAGAAAAGACAAAAGTCTCATTCATCTTAAAATCGTCTCCCGCCATCCCTCCAAATATTGGAACATTGTGCCCTATGGTATTTGTAATTCCGCGAACGACCTCTTCTCCATCAGTTGTAAGGCCAGAAAACGTAACCAATATTGCAGGATTTGAAAATGATTCGGTAGCTTTTTTAGCCAATTCTTGGCTTATGCTATAGGTGTCTCGGTCTTCAGTTGAGATAACATCAATCCTAAAACCCGACTTATCCAGCTCCATAAGCATCACTGAACAGGCTGCCTCTATCACTTCATCATTTGCAATTTCACCTGCTGTAGTAGCCCCATATACTACTATTCCCCTTGAATCAAGAGACTTGCACACGGCATTATAATCTATTTCAACGGAACTAAATACAATAGCAAGTGTAGGGGCAAAGTCAGGGGTAATGTACTGATCTAGTTGGGAATCAATATTGCTAATGGAATCTCCATGAAATACTTTTGTTTTCATGTTTTAGGGTAAATTCGATTTGACACTGCTTCAATTTATCAAAAGAAAGAACTGAATCAAAGGCTATATCTACATTTAGGATTTTGGGGTTTTCTCTTCGCACAGTTTTGTCTAACTTTGCGGAGCAAAATTTTTGACCCAAATCCAGCATTATTTTGAGTACACCGTATTTATCTGATCAGGAACTGAGAAGAAGGGAAGAATTAGCCCAACTAAAGGCATTAGGAATAGATCCTTACCCTGCTGCAAAGTTTGAAATCAACTGCACTACACAAAAAATCCACGAGGGATTCTCCGAAGGGGTAGCAGGCTTTGATACCTTGTCTTTGGCAGGGCGCCTGACCAATAAACGGATCATGGGTAAAGCCTCTTTTGCCGAGTTGGAAGACAGCACAGGCAAGATTCAGCTCTATTTTAATCGCGATGAAATATGCCCAGGTGAAGATAAGACCCACTACAATACGGTTTTCAAAAAGCTGACATCCCTGGGAGACATTATCGGGATCAAAGGTCATGCCTTTGTGACTCAGACAGGTGAAAAATCTGTTTTTGTGAAGGAATTTACCATGCTGTGCAAGGTATTGCGTCCGATTCCTTTTCGTACAGAAACCGATGACAAGGTATATGAAGTCCTCACAGACACTGAGCAGCGCTATCGCATGCGCTACCTTGACTTGATCGTCCATCCAGAAGTGAGAGAGGTTTTTCGCAAGCGAACCAAGATGGTCCAGACTATGCGGGATTACCTCAATGGCAAAGGGTACCTGGAAGTAGAAACACCGATCCTCCAGCCCATCTATGGAGGTGCCACAGCGCGCCCCTTCAAGACCCACCACAATACCTTGGACATGACGCTCTATTTGCGCATAGCCAACGAACTATACCTCAAGCGGTTGATTGTAGGAGGATTTGATGGCGTATATGAATTTTCAAAAGATTTCCGAAACGAAGGCATGTCTCGCTTTCACAACCCTGAATTCACCCAAGTAGAGCTTTATGTCGCTTATAAAGACTATGAGTGGATGATGGATTTGGTGGAGGAAATGGTAGAACAAGTCGCCATCGCCACCAATGGTACTACGGAGGTGCAAGTTGGTGACCACGTTATCAATTTTAAGCGTCCGTGGAAACGTATCACCATGTATGATTCCATTAAGGAGTTTACGGGCGTTGACATATCTGCCATGGATGAAGCTACCATGCGCCAAGCTTGTAAAGAACTCGATGTACCTGTGGACGACACCATGGGCAGAGGAAAATTGATAGATGAGATTTTTGGAGAAAAGGTCGAGCCATTTTTGATTCAGCCTACCTTTATCACAGACTATCCCGTGGAGATGAGTCCCTTAGCCAAGAAACATAGATCCAAGGAAGGTCTTGTGGAGCGCTTTGAAGGGATTTTCAATGGGAAAGAGTTTTGCAACTCCTTCTCGGAACTGAATGACCCCATAGATCAGCGCGAGCGCTTTGAATCTCAACTAGAACTCGTCAAGCGAGGCGATGCAGAAGCGATGATCCTCGATGAGGACTTCCTAAGGTCATTGGAATATGGTATGCCGCCTACGGCGGGATTGGGGATTGGAATCGATAGATTGGCTATGATTATGACCAATCAACCCTCGATACAAGATGTGCTATTTTTCCCTCAAATGAAACCAGAGAAGAAGGTAGAAATAGCTAGTGCTGAGACCTTTACAGCACTCGGCGTGCGCGAGGAACTGGTCCAATTGTTGTACAAGGTGGGCATCACAACAGTTGAGGGGTTAAGGGATGCAAACCCCAACAAACTGCACCAAGACATTTGCTCCCAAAATAAAAAACTCAAATTGGGCTTAAAAAACCCGACCAAGGAGGAGGTGACTCAGTGGCTTGCTAATGCTGCGACCGCCTAATCCAAGAGGAGGTTTTTATACCTAAAGTCGGATTCCGTGTATAATTGCAAATATTTGCGTAACATTACGTCTAATCTCAATAGAAAAACGCTGATTTATGTTGTCAAAGGACAAGATCGAGAATGATCAGGAAGCGCAGGAAAATATCAATGGAGAGGGGACTCCAGAGACTGCCAATAACCTTTCTGATTCCACAGCGGAAACGCTGAATGAAGAAGCCTCTACACCTGCTCAAGATCACACTTCTGAGCCAGAAGAACCTTCCATGGAGACTCCTGCTGAAGAAACAGGAACCGCGAAAGAAGCCGCTGAAGCTGAGGCTTCAGATGCTGCTGATGAAGTAGAAGCCCCCGATGCACCGGTTGCAGAAGCTGAAGTACCAGAGGCCACTACTGATGAGCCAGAAACTCCTGATACGCCTGTAGCTGAAGCTGAACAAGAAACTGCTCCCGAGGAGGCGTCGACTCCCGACACACCTGTAGCAGAAGCTCCAGAAGCCGATGCCGAGGAACCTGAGGCTACAGATGCCCCCACAGCAGAAGCTGAGACCTTAGAGGCTGCCGCTGATCAGGCAGATGCAGGTACAGAAGAACTGGCTCCAGCCGCTGCACCCGAAGGGGCAGCAGAGGAAGCGGCTCCAGAAGCTTCCAATGAAGAGACTCCAGAATCAGAAGAAGCGCCAGAAGAGCCGCTTACCGTAAGTGACTCCTTCTCCGAAGAGGAGATGATGAAGCAGATTGATCAGATTCTGGATAACGCCGAAAACCTCGACGCACTGATCGAAAATGCCAATCCCAGTGAGATGATTCTCATGATTGACCATTTCTACCATGCAGAGGAAGTAAGGCCTTATATACGCCGAGTTGGATTGATCAAACGCGCCTTTGACGCAATAAGGGATAAGCAAGAGGTCCCTACAGCCTTGTTGACTCGCTTCAGCACGTCCCTGGCAAGATTCAATAAAAAGCGGTCTGAATACCAAGCCGCGCTTGAAGTGGAAAAAGAGGAGAATTCTCGCCTGAAGCGGGAGTTAATCACCCAGTTGAAGGAGGTCGTAGATGCCGAAGACATGACACGCTACAATGAAGTACGTGACATGCAGGATCGGTGGAAGAAGATCGGATTTGTGCGCAAAGAAGACATGGACCTGCTCAATCAAGAGTATCGGTATCTGTTGGATCAATATTATAAGCAGCGGGAGATTCATCTTCAGTTGAGAGACTATGACCGCAAAATCAATTTGCAGGACAAAGAGAAACTGCTGATTGAACTTACACATATTATCCCTGCAGAGGAAGACCGTGAAAAGAGAGAAATCTGGCAGCAGAAAAATGATATGTTGACGGATATTCAGCTTCGCTGGCGGGCCGTAGGCCATGTCCCTAGAGAGGACCTCGACCGTATCAACCAAACCTATCGGAAGATCACAGAAGAGTTTTTCAACCTCAGACATGAATTCTACGAATCTCAAGATGAGGAGAAAAAAGAAAATACAGAGAAAAAGGAGGCACTTCTCATTCGCATGCAGGAGTTTGCAGAATTTGGTTCTGATAAGCCCAAAGCATGGAATGAAGCCACCAATAACCTGAGGAAGCTGCAAGAGGAGTGGAAAGAAATTGGCAGGGCCAGTAAGGAAAAGAATAGCGACCTGTGGAAGCAATACCGTGCGGTCGGCAATGCTTTCTTTGCTGCAAAAGCTGCATTTTTCCGCCAACTCGATGATATGCGCCAGGAAAACCTCCAGAAAAAGCGCGAGCTATGCGAAAAAGCAGAAGCCTTGGTCAAGGAGGAAAATATTGAGAAGACAGCGAATGAACTGAAAGCCCTTCAAGTGGAGTGGAAAAAGATTGGCTCTGTGCCTGATCGCTACTCCAACAAATTGTGGCAACGGTTCCGGGCTGCATGTGATGCATTCTTCGAAACGCGTAGGAGCCATTATGATGCTTTGCGCAGTGATGAGAATGCTAACCTGGATCGCAAAAAAGCGCTGATCCAAGAAGTCCGCAAGATTTCGGTAGAAGAAGCGGGAAGCGCTGATGAGGCGATTGCCCAAATCAAGGAAATCCAAGCTAGATGGAAAGGGATCGGAAGGGTACCCTATAAGGATAAAGACACCATCTGGAAAGAATTCAGAGCTGAGATTGATCAGTTTTTTGATGACTTGCGCGCCAATCGCGATCGCAGCAACTACGCTAAGCTTAAGTCATCAGTAAAATCTCTGCCCGTAGATAAGAAGACACGTGCTATCAAAGATAAAATCTTCAGGGCTACCAAGAAAATCCAGGCTTCTGAGGAGATGATTGAGCAGTATAGTACAAATATCCAGTTCATCTCTAAAGGAAAATCAGGAGATGCGCTACGTGAACAAATCCAAGGGCAAATAGACAAAGAAAAACGTGCCCTTGAAAATTCACGCAAGCACCTGCGTCAACTAGAGGATCTACTGAAGAACCCGCCAAAGGAGGAGAAGCCTAAAGAAGAAGAAGCGAAAAAAGAGGAGGCTCCTGCTGAGGCTAAAAAAGCGGATGCGCCTACAGAGAAGGAAGCTGACGCACCTGTGGAGCAAGAAACCGAGGCTCAACCTGAGGCAAAAGCTTCTGATGAAGCTCCTGAAGCAAAAGAGGAAACTCCTCCAAGTGAAGAAGCGGATGCCGCTCCTCCATCCAAGGAAGAAAAACCTGCTGAAGAATAACAAAAAGCCTGGCCACGAGCCAGGCTTTTTTATTTACCAACGATTTCGAGGATTGCGATTGGCATTCTGGCTTCGTAGTTGTTTCAATACCCATCGAGGAAATTCTTCTTCGGCATAATAAAACCGCAAGAGTTTTTTGGGAGAAAGTATTTCCTGGAATTGAGGGTAATACCTTTCAATAATAGCCAACCTTTTCCGCTTATAACTCATCAATTCTTCTGATGCTACCTGAATTTCAGATTCACTCAATTGGTTCATGGTCCGCTTAAGGGTTGCTGCGCGAAGTTTCATCTCTTTCTGAACCGCTTCAATCTCCTCGCTATACGCATTAAACACCGGCCAGAATTTTTGTGCATCTGTCGCAGACAACGGAATTTTTTCTGTGTAATAACCAATCCTGAGCTGTTTGATTTTAGGGTTCGATGGCAATTGGCTAATAGCGTGAGGCGCAAGTCCCCACAGTACGGTTATTAGGGCGAGTAGTGTTTTCATATAATCCTTCATTTCAAATGTAAAAAACATATAATCTTTCTGTTAAATCCCTTCAATGAGGGTTTCTTCTAAGTCAAAAGTAGATTGGTCTAGTAGATCCAATAAGTCAGAAACTTCTTCCTCGCTAAATTCTTCTCCTTCAAAAGAAATCGCCGACAAGTCAAATACCTCTGCAATATCAAAGGCGTCTACATCTGTCTGCTCAATAATGCTCCAATAATCTATTGCTGTATCCTGAGTATGTGTTTGATCTCCCATTACCCACATTCCCACCACCAGCAATACCACTGCCGCAGCCACACTCATAGCATAGACCAATTGTTGGGGATGTTGCCACAACTGACGGAGCGTGCGCGTCGCAGATGGCTGAGAAGCCTGAATCGTTTCCATCACCTTATTGGGAAATGACGCCGCATAATGACTGGGCTGAAGGAAGATATTTTCCTTTCCTGCGGCTCGCAAATTAGGCGCATTTTCAAGAACGTCTTCGTCTTCGATCTTGTCCGCTAACACTGACATAAACGACCCAAAATACCTATCAGGTGCTTCAAATGGCCCTTCTCGGCTCACCTGATCAAGAAACGAAGGCGTTTCTCCTGACTTATTAGGTTCTATATCGTTCGTATTCATTAGGATTCTGTTAAATATTTCTCAATCTTTTTTACCGCATGATGATAACTCGCTTTGAGCGCGCCTACCGTTACTTCCAACATGTCAGCCATTTCATCATATTTCAATTCGTTAAAATACCGCATATTAAATACCAATCGCTGTCGATCTGGTAACGTAAGGATAGCCAGTTGCAACTTTTGTTGGATTTCATCCCCGCCAATATACTTCCCTTGGGTCAGGCTATGGCGCAAGTCTGCTTCGAGATCCTCTACCGGTTGATGCATATGTTTCTTTTTTTGGTTCAAAAAAGTTAATGCTTCATTGGTTGCAATGCGATATAGCCAGGTTTTGATTGCGGCATCTCCTCGGAATCGGTCCAGGTACCGCCATGCCTTCAAAAAGGTATTTTGGAGGACATCATCCGTATCCCCGTGATCAATCACCATCCGACGGATATGATAGTACAACATTTCCTGATGGTCACGGACCACCTGCTCAAAAGCGTAGGCGCGTGTCACCGGATTTTTCAACTGGTCTAGGAGCGTTTGTTCTTTCAAGGCTACTGGCATGTTGGTACTTGGACCATCATTTGAGGGAAAGGTTTAAATAGGATCAATACTTCCTACTAATTATTGGATTTATCCGTTAATTTCAGACAAATTTTATCATCAACCATGAAATACGCTTCCTTTCTTTTCGCCTGTATGTTGCTTTTGATAGGCATTGGCACGCCTACTTTGGCCCAACAACCCGATGAAATGCTCCAGTCCCTTAAATCCTATGTTTCGGAAAAATACCCCTCCCATACCTTCGATGAATTTCTCTATGTATCTGTAGACAGCCAACGCATGTATTTGATCAACGATTGGAAGATCAAGGACTCGTATATCATTTCTACTGGGAAAAATGGGACCGGAAATCTGAGTGGAAGCAATAAGACGCCCCTGGGCTTACACAAAATTGCCGCAAGATATGGCGATGACCTTCCGCTAGGTGCTATTCTCAAATCCCGCCAATACACTGGCAGGATTGCCAAAATCTATACTGATCAGACAGATGCCAAGACCGATGATGTCACAACCCGCATTCTCTGGTTAAAAGGATTGGAAGCAGGGGTCAACCTCGGCAAAAATGCACGCGGCCAGTTGGTAGATTCTTATAAAAGGTATATTTATATTCATGGTACCCCTGAAGAGGGGCTATTGGGAAAACCTGCTTCACATGGATGCGTGCGTATGGTCAATGCGGAAGTAGCTGCGCTATATCCGCAGACACGGGTTGGGATGTTGGTGTTGATTGGGGATTGATTGGATATATCCGATTTCTGGTAGAGACGCGATTTATCGCGTCTGGTAGTAGAGACGTGATAAATCACGTCTCTACAATTGATTATACATCAATCTTCGCGTATTTCGCGTTCCGCTCTATAAACTCCCGTCTTGGGGCGACATCGTCTCCCATCAGGGTAGAGAAAATGTGATCGGCTTCCGCAGCGCTGTCAATGCTTACTTGCTGAAGCGTCCTGCGGTCAGGGTCCATGGTAGTATCCCATAGCTGATCAGGGTTCATCTCTCCGAGTCCCTTATAGCGCTGGATGCCTACTTTGCTTTCATCTCCTTTTCCCATTTCATCTATCGCACGGATACGATCCTCCTCGGTCCAGCAATAGCGCCTTTGTTTGCCCATCTTTACCAGGTATAAGGGCGGTTGAGCGATATAGACATGGCCTGCTTCGATGAGGTCATGGAGGTAGCGGTAAAATAAGGTTAATAACAGCGTGCGAATGTGGCTACCATCGACATCGGCATCCGTCATGATGACGAGTTTGTGATAGCGGAGTTTTTCGAGGTTCAATTCGCCTTCCTGGCCGATATTGGGGATTCCCAATGCGGTGATGATATTCTTGATCTCCTCGTTGTCGTAGATTTTGGAAGGGTGTGCCTTCTCTACATTCAGGATTTTTCCGCGTAGGGGAAGGATCGCTTGAAACTTACGGTCTCTGGCCTGCTTGGCGCTACCACCTGCCGAGTCACCCTCCACAAGGAAGAGTTCACACTCTTCGGCTTTGCGGCTAGAACAGCTCGCCAGTTTGCCAGGAAGTCCTCCTCCAAATCCTGCATTTTTCTTTTGGACAGCCTCTCTGGCTTTCTTAGCGGCGTTGCGTGCTTCTGCGGAGAGGATTACTTTCTGGAGGATGCGTTTCCCGATGGTAGGGTTTTCCTCTAAATATTCAGATATGCGCTTATTGACAATCGACTCCACAATGCCTGAGACATCAGAGTTTCCTAGCTTAGTCTTGGTCTGGCCTTCAAATTGAGGTTCTGGGACTTTTACCGAGATAATACAGGTAAGTCCTTCACGAAAGTCATCTCCCGAAATGGAAAATTTCAGTTTCTTGAGCAGGCCTTCCTGGTCTGCATAGTTCTTTAAACTTCTGGTGAGGGCTTTCTTGAAGCCAGAGACGTGGGTTCCGCCCTCATGGGTGTTGATATTGTTGACGTAGGAGTGGATATTCTCCCTGTAGGAAGAGTTGTATTGCATGGCCAGTTCTACAGGCGTCGAACCGTCATCATCTATGCCGCTGATGTAGATGGGTTCGTCGTGCAGCCCTTCGCGGTTTTTGTCCAGGTATTTCACAAATTCCATCAATCCGCCTTCTGAGTAGAAGACGTCTCCCATGGGCTCCCCTGACTTCTCGTCCAACTCCCGCTTGTCTGTGAGGGTAATCCTTACCCCTTTGTTGAGGAATGCGAGTTCACGCAGGCGAGAGGCGAGGGTATCGTACCGATATTCCAGGACGGTAAAGATGGTACCATCTGGCCAGAATTGAGTTTCTGTCCCTGTGCGGTCAGTCTTGCCGACTACTTTGATCCGCTCAATGGCTTTGCCTTCTTTATAAAACTGCTCGTGGATTTTTCCATCGCGATATACCTTGACGGCACATTTAGCAGAAAGGGCATTGACGCAGGATACACCTACCCCATGGAGGCCCCCTGAGACTTTATAACTGTCTTTGTCAAACTTACCTCCAGCGCCCAGACGCGTCATGACCAGTTCTAAGGCTGATAACCCTTCTTTGGCGTGGGTATCTACGGGAATGCCTCGGCCATCGTCTACGACGGTGATTGAGTTGTCTTCATTGATGACTACCTCAATGTTCTTGGCGTAGCCTGCCATGGCCTCGTCAATGGAGTTGTCGACGACTTCATATACCATGTGATGGAGACCGCGTTCGCCTACATCCCCAATATACATGGCGGGGCGTTTACGAACATGTTCTATCCCCTCAAGGACTTGGATGTTACTTGCGGAATAGTCGTTGTTTGCCTGTGGAATTTCACTCATAATTATGCTTTGCTAACCCAGCAAAAATACAAAAAAATCGCCTAACATGAGGGGTATAGGCACAAAAAAAAAGCAGCCCACATGGGCCACTTTTCCGACGTGTAATTCCAAATATATGAAAAGAACTTAGTGATTCCGATTTACTGTGAGCTTCTTGGTCCAACTCCCCTCATTTCCTTCAAAAGAGACCATATACACTCCTGACGCAATTTGCAATTCCTCTAGCGAAAAGGTATAAGATCGCTGTTGGCGCGTCACTTCTATTTCTGTGATAGCTTCTCCCTGGAGATTGACAAGGCTCAAAGTCCCTGCATATGCTTCTGGGAGGGTCACACTGACGATATCCACAGCTGGATTGGGATATACATCTACACTGGCTGCTAAGGCGTCTTCAACGGCTGTATTCACGGCGTTGGCACTGTCTATAGCGTCTACTTGCGTTATATAGTAATGATTCTTGACATCAGTGTCTTGACCTGGTTTTAGTCTTGGCCATACTACCACAATGATGCCAGAGTGTCCAGCACGAAAATTTTGAATATCTGCAAAGAACTCTCCACTATATGAGATCGTGGAATCTGCTTCTATTTGAGTTAGCTGTATTTTGAAAGAAGTATCTTGTTCTACATTAAAAGTATCCACCAATGGGGTGTAACTCGCATGCACATTCATCGTCAACCATCCATCATCTGTCACAAATGCATCTGGCCCATGATTCTTAATGTCTCCACTCACCGGCACCATCTGCCCCATCACCACTGTACTTGGAACATTTGTATTTTGGAGCTCCAAATCATACGTCTGTGCAAAGGTGCTTGAAAGCATCCCTATTATCATCACAGGTAAGAGCAAGTACACGACTCTCATAACATTCCTTTCATTTGTGTTACCTAACTAACTACAAAAACAAAGTTACTATTCTCTTGCTTTGTTAAAATACATTTAGTAAGTATGATATTACAAACTCAAATGTGCAAAAATGAACAAACTTACTGAAATTATAAGGAGCTTAAACAAGCAAGAGGCACGTAACTTTAAGATCTTCGAGAAGCGAATCGGGGCGGATAAGTTTGAAAAAAAGATGCTGAAGCTCTACGATTACATCAGATCGGGTAAATTTGAAGAACATGACGATGCATTAGTAGAGAAGCTATATCCACCCAATAATAAGAACGCATATTACAGACTCAAAAATAGATTAGTTAGCAATCTGCAAAAAAGTTTAATAGAATTTCATCTAGGGGTTGACAAGCGTATGACGGTGCTAGGAACCATCATGCTGGCGCGCATTTTTTATTACAAAGCCAATTATAAGCTTTCCTTTAACTACTTAAAGAAGGCAGAAAAGCAAGCAATTGACAGCGCATCTTACAACCTTTTGAATCTAATTTACGACGAAATCATCAACTTAAGCAAATATTACTATGAAATAGACCCTCAATTCTACATCAACCTCAAGGCAAAAAAGAATCAAGAATACGCTCAGATTCAGCAAGTAGAGTACCTTTTGGCCAATATCAACTACCAATTGCACCAGACTAATTTCTCTGACAGAGGGGCGTCTGTAGTAGACGAATTGGAGCGGCTCCAGGAACAGTTTGAACTGCTACCCGAAAACCAGTCTGAAGCGGTGCAGATTGAGATTCACCGCGTGGTCCGCAGTATCCTGCTGCAAAAGCAAGACATGGCAAGCCTTGAGACCTATTTGCTTGAAAGTCATAAGAAATTTGAAGAAAATGGATTTTTCACCAAATCTAATCACCGCGAGAAAATCATCCTGCTGACCTGGTTGATCAACACCTTAAACAAGAACCTCAAATTCAAAGATGCAGAGTCTTGGTTAGATGCCCTTAAGGACGCCTTATTAGAATACAATAAGTTGTATTATGATCAATACATCTGGACCTATTATATGGGACTCGTGACCAACTGGTGGAGCTCCAACCAAAACGAGCGAGCCATCGACCTGCTGGAAGGCCTGAAAGAAGCAGAGGACAATGAGGGACTAAAATATTATGCACCTTATATATATATCAGTTTGGTGACGCTGTATTTTGGGATAGACAATTACACCCAGGCTACACGCAACCTGAACCATTTGCTTCACACTTCCTCCTATCAAGCCCTCTCCCCTCCCTTGCGGCTGGGCTTAGCCATAGCTGAGGTCATTATCCGGATCGATACGGAAGATTGGAACTACGCACATTCGCGCCTCAAAGCCTTAAAAAGGAGTCATCGGACCTTGCTCACCAAAGAAGAGTATCAACAGGAAAAGGCCTTTATCTCTGTCCTCAATGTGATCGTAGGTGAACCAGATGCGTTCCGCCAGCCCCGCGCCCGCAAGAAAATCACCGATTTTCTTGACAGCCTCACCCAGGAAGTCGATTCCAATGGGCCAATCGACTATACCTCATGGCTGCGCGCACGCATGACTGGCACCAGTTATTATGATACCATGATCAAGGCGAATAGTAAGAAGTAGGAGGCTGGAAGATTAAGTTCAATCGCAAGTTCAAGTTCAAGTTCAAGTTCAAGTTCAGGAAAGAACGTTTGAGTTTGAGTATCGTGTGTAAAAAGTTTTTAGCCATTTCATATCAACACAGTTGTCATTTCGACCAACGGGAGAAATCTAACACGCCCTTTCGAGGGGTTATTTCCAGGCTTCTAGACCACATTGTTAGATTTCTCCTCCCTCCGCAAAGCCTCCGGTCGTCGAAATGACAGTAATGCTGTTATGGCGAAAAACTTTGGTTACACTGTATTGAGTTTGAATTTGAATTTGAATTTGAACTTGAGTTTCTCTCAGAGTCTTTTGGCAAATAGCACCACGCGATTGACCTCGGTGAAGCCCATGGATTCATGAAAATGAATGCTTGCCTCGTTGTGAAGCTCTACGTCGGAGGCAAATTCAGTGCATCCTTTGGACAAGGCCCATTCTTCACCTGCTTGAATAAGGGCTTTCCCTATTTGCTGATGGCGAAAATCAGGCTTCACATAAATGCCTTCTACGTAACCTACAGGTGAAGTCGAAGTTCCCTCTACGTACTCCGATCGCAAGGAAACATGGACAAATGCGATCGCTTCTTCGCCTTTATAGGCTAACGAGACCATATTATTATCTGTAGTTAACAATGTGGTGAATTCTGTAACCAATTCATCATAGTTGGCATCAGGCCACAGGGCCAAGGCAAGGGATGCGGCCGCTGGGATATTGTTGGAGGAAAGAGGAGTGATATGCATGAGACACCATGAGATTGATAGATTTGTTTCTGATCTCGTCATCTTCCCCCGAGGGAGTATCCTAGCTCTTTTTAAGGCATAAATTCCTCTTGTTCATCAAAAACAAAACCTAGAACTTCCTATCGATTCACCACATCTGGATTTCCCATTTTGCCTGCTTGATAATCGCGAATGCACTGGTCGATCTGCTCTCGACTGTTCATCACAAATGGGCCATAGGAATAGACCGGCTCATTGAGCGGCTGACCGCCCAAGATAAGCATCTCTGCACCGTCCTTGCTGAATAAATTGATCAGGCTTTCACCGCGCTCGTAGAGAGCAATTTGGTTAGTCTTAAGGGCTCGTTGACCTGCTACCTCCATGTCACCGTCGATGACATATACAAACGCATTGTGTTGGGGATCAGTGGGGATGTCCAATCTACTGTTGGGCTTCAATTTTATATGGTAATAAAAAGCGGGAGATAGCAGCTCTATCTTTGATTTTGCCTCGAATAATTCACCCAAAATCACCTTGGCCCAATAATCCTTATGCTCAATGGTATCCATCTGGTCGTTGCGGTGGACATGGGTAGTAGGATCAATGAATTTGTACTGCGCAGGCATATTCAGCCATATCTGAAAACCGTGGTATTTTCCACCTTGGTCAAATAATTGGGCGCCCGTCTCCTCCATGTGAATAGCCCCTCGGCCAGAACTGAAGACCATGAATTCGCCCTTATTGACCTGAAAATCATAGTTGAGGCTGTCTTTGTGATGGCCGCTGCCTTCGAGGAAATAGGTCGTAGGAATCACGCCCGCGTGGGGATGCGCATCCACACGCAAAGGGGCACCGCCCGCCGCCAGGTTCACTGGCCCAAATTCGTCAAAGAGGACATAGGGTGTGACGTAGTCCTGATTATCTCCAGCAAATGCGCGGAGAATCGGCAAGGTGCCGACCTTGGTCCTACTGGCATTCAAGATTCGATGAATCTTGCGATAAGATTTCTCCGCAAACATGCCCGAACTTGCCTTAAATAAGAGCGGAGTCGCAATGGTCGCCCCCACGATGGCTGAGCCTTTGATGAATTTTCTGCGCTTCATAGGAGATAATGGTAAATGGAAAATGGTCAATTGTTAATTTGAGGAATAATCTTTCAGATTTGAATTTAATGTTAAAACATTAAATTTCAAAAGAGCCGATTGATTTCCCACATTTTTTATTCATTTTCAATTCTCCATTTTTAATTATTAATTTTCCTCATGTCTTCCCTCCGATCAGACTTCCTCCAATACGTTGCCCAAACGTCTCCCGAACCCATCGACCTGACGGTCGAGAAAGCGGAAGGCATCTACCTTCATACTCCTGACGGACGCAAGGTCATCGATTTTATCAGCGGGATATGTGTGAGCAATGTGGGGCACGGGGCTCCCGAGATAGTGGAAGCCCTGCAAGCGCAGGCGGCTGCCTATTTGCACACGATGGTCTACGGCGAGGCCGTTTTATCCCCCCAGGTGCGCTTTGCGCAGCGATTGGCGGAATTGCTCGGCGAGCGATTTGGCAAAGTGTTCTTCAGCAATAGCGGCGCAGACGCTGTAGAAGGCGCCCTCAAAGTCGCCAAGAAATTCACAGGCCGTTCCCGCATTGTCTCCTGCTGGCATGCCTATCACGGCTCCACCCACGGCGCGCTCAGCGTCACCGGCAATGACGAACTGAAGCGAGGCTACGGCCCCCTCCTACCCGAAATCGACTTCATCCATTTCAACCAGTTCGACGAACTCGCCCAGATCACTGAGCAGACCGCCGCTATCATCATCGAGCCGATCCAAGGTGCAGCAGGAGCCATAGTCCCTGCCGAAGGCTACCTCGAAGCAGTCCGCAAACGCTGCGACGAAGTGGGCGCCTTGATGATTCTGGATGAAATTCAGACGGGGTTTGGGCGGACAGGGCCGCTATTCGCCTTTCAGGATTACAACTTCGAACCCGACATCCTGGTTCTCGCCAAAGCCCTCGGCGGCGGCATGCCCATGGGTGCCATCCTCACACGGACGGAAATCATTTCCGTCATTCAAAAAGACCCCATTCTGGGCCTTATCTCCACTTTTGGGGGGCACCCCATGTGCTGCGCAGCAGGCCTCGCCGCCCTCAACAAACTCATCGACGATCAATTGATGGCGCGTGTGCCGAGGCTGGAAGCCTTACTTCATGAGCACCTCCGCCACCCCGCCATTGTAGAGCTGCGCGGCAAAGGGCTGCTCTATGCCATGATCTTCCAAGATTACGAGACCGCAGATCGGGTGCGGGTCGCGGCCTTGGAGCGAGGACTCCTGACAATTGGCTTTTTGTCAATAGACAATGGGCTGCGCGTGTCGCCGCCGCTGACGATGACGGATGCGGAGATGGTCGCAGCGTGTGAGGTGGTGGTGGCGGCGTGTGGGTAAATGGATGGAATTGGATGGATAAATGGAGGTCAACACTTGTTGTTGAATCCCATTCGCACCTAGGCGCAAGTTTTCAATCTGTGCACAAAAAAAACACCCACAGCCTTCGCTGCGGGTGCCTCAAGATGTGGAGCATGGCGGAGTCGAACCGCCGACCTTTTGACTGCCAGTCAAACGCTCTAGCCAACTGAGCTAATGCCCCAGAAAGAATCATCAATCAATCAATGAATAATTCCCGATCAGGCGTCAAAGATAGGACATTAAATTTTGGAGGCAAAACTTAAACAAGTTTTTGCGGAAATTTTGGCTAATTTTGGTGGAGAAATACCTATGCCATGAAAGTGAGTACCTCCTTTCGACGATTGATCATCTCCCTCATATTATTGTTCAGCCTTTCCGTCATTGGGGTGGTTGGATTTTATGCCATTGACGACCACAGTGTGATAGAGGCGGTCTATATGACCATCATCACCATGAGTACAGTGGGGTTTGGAACGGTGAAAGACTTGAGTCCTAATGGGATGCTATTTGCGAGTTTTCTCATCATAGGCAGCGTAGGGACATTTCTTTATACGATTACCAACCTCACTACCTTTGTGGTAGAAGGCGAGATCAGGCATGTTTTCCATCATTTTAAAGTGAATAATAAAGTGGCCAAATTGAAAGACCATATTATCATCTGTGGCTTGGGGCGAAATGGGCGGGAAACGGCGCTAGAGCTGATTCGCCAACGTCAGCCGTTTGTTGTTGTGGAGATGAATGAGGATGTCATTGAAGAGTTCCTGGAACTCCATGATGGGGTGTTGTTTGTGCAGGGAGATGCGACACATGAAGATATCCTGGAGAAGGCAAATATTGCCACTGCCAAGGGCTTGATCTCTTCGCTCTCTACCGATGCCGAGAATGTCTATGTCACCCTCACGGCACGGGAGATGAATCCCCGCATCAAGATCGTAGCCCGTGCCTCTCATGAAAGCACGATCTCCAAGCTTAAACGTGCAGGAGCCAATGAAGTCATCGCTCCCAACCTCATCGGTGGCCGCAAAATGGCCAACCTCATCACGCGTCCTGCGCTGATAGAATTTGTCGAAATGGTTTCGGGAGAGCACAGCACCCACTTTCACTTGGAAGTATTCACGTGTGGGCTGCACGATAAATTAGCAGGCAAAACCATCGCCGAGCTCCAAGTCCGCTCACGTACAGGCGCGACCATCATCGGCCTCAAAAGTGGCAATCAGTCTATCCAACTCATCCCTCCTCCCAATCAAATCCTCGACGGAGATGATCGCCTCTTCGTCTTGGGACATGATGAGCAATTGGATCGATTTCGGGAGGTGTATTTGGGGTGAGACCGCTCGGGCTTCGAAGACTCAGCCCTCGCTGTCAGATCGTTCGCTGACGCTCACTGTCAGACCGCTTCGCTACGAGACAAGAGATTTCATTCACTCTCACGCTCCAACTCACTCTGTCCTCAAAGACTCGCCTCGCTGTCAGATAAGAGACTTGCCTTTAGTCTGACAGCGAGTCTTCGAGCGGTCTGACAGTGAGTGCCGAAGGCGCGAACGATCTCACCGTTTCCCGTAGGGTCACGATATATCGTGACCCTACGGGAAACGGTCTCACCGCAAATAGATCTTCCGCGCTTGGACTTCACCAGATTGCGCCATCTTTAGGATATAAATCCCCGATTGGATATTGCCGGTGGGCAATAGGATGCGGTTATAGCCTTGATTGGGCGCCCCGTTTTTGGTGAGGATTTCTTGCCCCATCAAGTTGTAGAGTTGGAGCGTGAGGTTGCTAGGGTCTTCTGTGACGACTTCCAGTTCCAAATCGGTGGTGGTACTGGACATCCCTGCCAAAGTCAAAGGCAAAGCTAATTCATGATTGACCTGTACCACAGGACTAAAGCTTTCTTCTCCACTGATCCCTACCTGACGAAGTCTATAGTAGTACATACCTGGCGCTGCATCATAGTCGGGCAAGGAATAGGACTGCCTTTCCAATGATATGCCCGCGCCTGGTACTTCGTCTATCTCTTCATACATCCATCCGTCAGATGAACGCTGAATGACGAATCCCTCATTGAAACTTTCTGTAGCCGTGCTCCATCCCAATTCTATGATTTGCCCATTGGAATGCCCTTCAAACCCTAGCCATGCGACAGGCTCCATGTCAGTGAAGGTCTGGTAAGCCGTGTCCTTACAACTATTAGCTGCCGTTACAACCAACTGGACATTGCCTTTTTCTTCACTAAAAACATGGACAGGATCAAGTTCTGTAGAAGTATCTCCATCTCCAAAGTCCCAAAAGGTCTCCTCCGCAGCATTTGAAAAATCACTGAAACGAACGACACGGCCCGTCACATCTGAGGTAAACTGTGCAATAGGCGCAGGCCATATCCCTTCTGTCTCATACGTATGGCCTGGGGCATCCGTCAGAAAATCGTAAAACTGCTGCCAGGCAGCGCATTCAGCCTTCAGGTAGTATTCACACCAGGGCAAAATTGCCTGCATGACATGGTCTTGCTGTTGGTGTTTATTGAGGAGGCCAGCTGGCACGAGGCAACTCGCCTTTTCGCGTTTGCGACAGGGAGAATTGTTTAAGGCGCGCCCAAACTGGCAATGGGTGCCTTTATGGATGTCGAGATATACTTTATAAGCAGATTGAGAAATCGATTCATATAGGGGAATCTGATGTTCTATCGGCTTTGCGAGGCAGTCTGTATTGGTACCAATAATAAGGCTAGGTACCTGGATATCAGGAGCTACATTGATGGCTTTTTGCGCGCTATCAATAAAGGCGAGGTTGGCCATGGCTACCAGAGAGGGATGCCCTTGTGCCGCGGCAAATACGCTCGACGCCGCTCCAAAGTCATGTCCCATGACAATCGCTTTATCCCCTATCTTTCCTTCAAACTCTGTCCCAGGCGTTCTTCCTTGTTCTTGAAGAACATCAATGATATGCAGCATATCCCGACCGAGTTCTGTTTCATTGGGATCTAGATGCATCTCCGTCGTAGGAAATGCCACGATGTAACCAAAGGGCACCATGATACGCCACATATAGTCATACTCCGTGTAGGACATCTGCATTCCGTGTGCAAATACAATGATAGGAAAAGGGCCTTCTTCTATTTCCCCTAATTGGTCAATAGGATAAAATAGCTGGGCCGTAACGAGACGGGCGTCCCGAGAAGAATCATTTACAAAAAGGGATTGGGAACCCACACGAATGTTTTGTCCAAATGTCCCAGATACAAGAAAAAACAAGCAAGAAAAGAATAGAACGTGTCTCATCAGCAAAAATTTAAGGGAGAGAAGAGACGGCTTTTGAAAGTTCAAATCCTGTCCTGAGCGAAGTCGAAGGATCAAACTCAAATACAAATTCAAGTTCAAATAGGAAGTCCACTTCAAATAACGACCTGAGGGCCAGTTGTATAAAACAAAAAATAACCTACAACTTTACCCCTAAAGCCAAAGTCTCTGATCTCGTTTACGCCGAAAAAAAATAAAATCTGAAAGATTATCTGGAAATCCTTACACCCAAAAAATCGCACAATAACCTTGCCAGAGGAGGAGGGGAAAGAGAATAAAAATTAAAATGGAAATAAAAATTAAAATGCTGATTACCAGTATATTAAGGGGTGTTTTTTCCATCAAGTCGATGAAAGTGTATGGAGAATAGTACAGTTTTTGGGAAATAATTTTTTCAAGAAAGGTTAATGATGAAGCAGGCAAATAGCTTTTAGGTACTATTTGACTGGAAATCCTAACATGAAAATTGCCGCCCATTTTTCTTTAATCTGTGCAAATCCGTGTAATCCGTGGCTTATTCTTCTTTCAACCTGAAAGCTCTCGATTGATACAAACCCTATTCCCCAGAACCTAAACCTAAGCTGTTCAATCTATAAGGAATGAAGCGTGTCGCTTTTTAATAGGGGCTGGATCACGCGCAGGACAGACCCACTGTCTGGAAATCCAGCCTAGCGCATCTTTTATGCGCCATATAACGCACTTACAGCGCGCTGTCGTGGATTTCGGCCTGTGCGATTGCTTGTGGGTAATCCGCGACTAGATCGTAAAACGGCTACGCCAAATCTCAAACTGATTGAACAGCCTAACCCTAAACCCTAAACCCTAAACCTAAAACGGGTATTCCCCTTTTTCAATCACATAATCTGCCACAGCACGGCGAAGCTTCATGGGATTCATAGCTGATCCAGGGAGCAAACGATTGACCACTACAAGCAGCAGCCGACGCTGAAAGCCAGTAGCGAAGCTATTGATCGCATCTTTGGCAGCCTTGTGGGTCGTGTCACGGGCCTCATAAAGCGATAGTTCCATCATTTGTTGCTTGATTTGGCGCATTTTGGGGTCATTGTTTGGGGATAAATGTAGCTTGTGGAGTTTCAGCCACACTGATTCGGCCACATAAGTTTCTGCCAGAATATCGGCCAAATTAAGCACGATCTCCTGGGCCTCAACCAGCTCCTTTCGCAGCTTTTTTCCTGCCACACCCGAAATCAATAAAAAGCAGTATTTCATCCCCTGGACCAGCCGCTCGGCGTGGTCCATCGGCGCAGCAGACTTAAAAGGCAGGAAGCTTTTGAGTAAAAAGCCGGGAATGGCTTTCCCTGCCTTCACCAAGTCAATCTCTTTGGTTTTCAGGGTGCGCTTGCTGAGTTCGGCCACGCTGAGCATGCGGTTCACCTCATTGGTGCCTTCGTAGATGCGCGTGATGCGCGCATCGCGATACCCCATCTCCATGCCCGTCTCCGCAGCGTAGCCCATTCCCCCATGGATTTGCATAGCTTCATCGGTAGCGTAACAGGCGAGTTCGGCGCCTTTGGTTTTGAGGATCGCGCACTCTATCGCGAATTCTCGCACTGCGCTCAGCTTCGCTTCGCCTGCCTCCATGCCCGAAGCCAAGAAGGCTTGGGTCTTTTCATCTACCATATGCCCCGTCCTGTACAGCGCCGCATCCAAGGCAAAGGCCTGTGTGGTGATATCCCCAATCTTATGGCGTATCGCCCCAAAAGTGGCAATGGCCTGCCCAAATTGCTTGCGCTCTTTCGCAAACTGAACACTGCGCGTGACACTCATTTTTGCCCCTCCTACTCCACCAGCTCCCAACTTGATGCGACCCGTATTGAGGATATTGAGGGCAATTTTGAAGCCTGCCTGCCGCCCTGAAAGCAAATTCTCCACAGGTACAGGACAATCATCAAAAAATAGCTGCACCGTCGACGAGGCCTTGATTCCCATCTTTTTTTCCTCTTTCCCTATTGTAATGCCTCCAAATGCTTTTTCAACAATAAAAGCCGAAAGGTCCTCGTCATCATCGATTTTGGCAAACACAATGAACACATCGGCCATGCCCCCATTGGTGATCCAAATCTTCTGGCCATTTAGCAGATAGTGAGAACCATCGGCTGAAAGGTTTGCCCGCGTCTTGCCCGCATTGGCGTCGGAGCCTGCTGAAGGCTCTGTAAGGGCGTAGGCCGCGATGAGCTCGCCTGAAGCGATACCAGGCAGGTATTTTTGTTTTTGGGCTTCGGTCCCATAAAATACAATCGGCAAGGAGCCGATAGATGTCTGGGCGCCGATGGTCGTTGCGAAAGAAAAGCCACCAGCAATCGCCTCAGAGAACAATACGCCCGTATTGAAATCAAGGCCCATCCCCCCATATTCCTCTGGAATGCTGACGCTACAAAGTCCCAGTTCGGCTGCTTTTTGGAACACAGCCATCACTTCCTCCCTGTCTTCAGGGCGACTGATCTCCAGTTCTCGTCCCCGTTTAAAAAACGGCTTTTGAACCTCCCGTTCGCAAAAATCCATCACCAATTCGGCAATCATTTGCTGTTCCTCGGTCCATTCCTCTGAAATAAAGAGGTCTTTTGGATCCATGAAGTCGGTGAGGAAAAAGCCTCCTGTGAGGTGGGGGGCTTCTTGCTGTTGTACTGCTTTGGCAGTCGATTTAGGTGGAATTGCAGTGGAAGTATTCATAAGGAAAAAGGAGTATTCTTGTTATCTAGTGATGGTGTGTAAAAAGTTATTGCCATAACAGCAAAGCTGTCATTTCGACCAACGGGAGAAATCTAACCATGTGGTTTAGTATACTCGTCGAAGCATATGGTAGCCAGCTCGTATAGCCAAAACAAAAGGGGATGTTGGATTTCTCCTCCCTACGCAAAGCCTTCGGTCGTCGAAATGACAACTGTGTTGTAAGGAAAGGATTAGAAATCCTTTCATCTCAATTCTAGGTCCAAAAAACTAATTTTTTGGCTAAATTAGTATTTAAATACTAATTTGCACAATGATGAGCAAATCACCACGCGTAGCGGTAGTAGGAGCAGGCTGTTCGGGCCTTACCTCCATCAAAAACCTGGTTCAAGCTGGGGTACAGGAGGTTGTGTGTTTTGAGCAAAATGATCAGGTAGGCGGAAACTGGGCCTTCACAGGAAGTGTCGGACATTCTAGTGTGTGTGAGACTACACACATCATCAGTTCCAAGCGGATGTCTGAATTTGAAGACTTTCCGATGCCAGCAGATTATCCTGATTACCCCTCCCACGCGCAGGTATTGGCCTATTTCCAATCTTATGCCGATCATTTTAACCTGAAGAAGCACATTCGTTTTAACACCAAAATCGCCCACATCACCAAGCTCGATACCGAAGGCAAAGAAGCCTGGGATATCGAACTGGAAAATGGTGAACATGAAGTATTTGATTATGTGATGTTGGCTAATGGGCACCATTCTGTCCCTCGTATGCCTGAGTTTGAAGGTTCGTTTTCGGGTGAATTTCTCCATTCACATAGCTATAAAAGCAGTCAGCCCTTTGCGGGAAAGCGGGTGTTGGTGGTAGGCGCTGGCAATTCAGGTTGCGACTGCGCCGTCGAAATCAGTCGCGTTGCGAGCCATGTAGGCATCAGTATGCGCAGTCCACAATACATCTTTCCAAAATTCTTTTCGGGCGTGCCTACAGACGTATTTGCGAAGCAAACGGCGTGGATGCCGCAATTTTTGAGGGAGCCTTTGCAGCGCCTCAGTTTGCGGTTCATTCAGGGTAAATATTCAGATTATGGCCTCGAAGCGCCTAATTATTCTTTAACAAAATCACATCCTACCGTCAACTCTGAGCTGCTCTATCGGATACGCCATGGGAAAGTGCATCCAAGAAAAGGAATAAAATGGCTAGCAGGCGATAAGGTCCATTTTACAGACGGGACAGTGGAAACCTATGATGTCATCCTAGCTGCTACAGGGTATAAGATCACTTTCCCCTTTTTCGACAAAAGCTTTGTCGACTATGAGGAGGCCGATGAAATTCCGCTATGGCTCAGGGTCTTTCATCCTGAACATCGCTCTCTTTTCTTCATTGGTCTGGTACAGCCTCAAGGCTGTATATGGCCTTTATCAGATGCGCAAGCCAAGCTCACAGCGAACCTGATCATGGGCCGTTGGCAACTGCCAGAGAACTTGGAAGCCCTTGCCCAAAAGGATGCCGAAAGTATCAGCAAGAACTTTGTCGAAGGGAAGCGTCATTCGGTTGAAGTGCATTTTGCCCCCTATTTGAAATCACTTAAACGCCAATTATGACCACTAAACAGAAGATCATACAAGCAGCGATAGAACTGTTCAATCAGCAGGGCGTGATCAAAGCAAAAATTCAAGACATTGCCAAAGCTGCGGGAATCAGCCCAGGCAATTTGACCTATCATTATACCACCAAAAAGGAGCTGATCCAGTCGGTCTATCGCTATATGATGAAGACACTGGAGGAAGTGGCCTATGGCAATCGGATATTTGTACAGGGGATAGAGGGCATGGACGTAGCGCGGGATTACCTCGCCCATCAGCTTAAATTTCGCTTTTTTTATTTAGATACATTGGAAATCCTTCGCGAATGCCCTGAAATTAAAGAAGCCCATCAAATGCAAGTAGAATCAGAGATTGGCATCATCAAGAACCTCATCTATTTTGCCCTAGGCAAAGGGTATCTGATACAGGAACCCATCGAAGGTCACTATGAAGCGCTCGCCCAAAACACCTGGATGGTGCTTTACTTCTGGCTCACGCAACAAGCCGTTCGCGGCAAAACCGAATTTGCCGTCGAAGCAGGTATCCAAGCCCAGGCCACTCTATTTTGGCCATACTTAACAGAAAAAGGAATCACTTATTACCAAACAAAGTTTGAACGTCTGAAGTCTGAAAGTCTGAACACAGAAGAAGCTTTAGCTTAACCCTCAGACATTCAGACGTTCAGACATCTTTACTTATGAAATACATCAATACAGACCACCTCCGCTTCCTCTTATATGAGGTCCACAACGCAGAAGAATTGCTTCAATATGAGCGCTTTCAGGCGTTTGACAAAGAAGCCTTTGACATGATGCTCGACACAGCCAAGGACTTGGCGGATAAAGAGTTCTTTCCCTATTACGTAGCCATGGACACAGACCCAGTGCGCTATGAAGACGGAAAAGTCATCGCCCATCCCCAACTCAAGAATATCATCAAAAAATCTGCTGAGATCGGTTGGATCGGGGCTTCTTTTGACGAAGCGCATGGTGGGATGCAGCTTCCAAATACCGTTTTTGGCGCTGCGGATTTGATCTTAAATGCGGCGAATAACAGCGCTGTGGGCTACTTGGGCCTAACCTCAGGTGCCGCCAGATTGATTGCCTCCTTTGGCGAACAGTCCCTTTACGACACGTATGTGCCTAAGATGATGGCAGGCGACTGGATGGGCAGCATGGCACTCACTGAGCCACAAGCAGGTAGTTCGCTATCTGACATCACGACTTCTGCTACGCCTACAGACGATGGGCATTATTTAATCAAAGGCCAAAAGATCTTTATCTCGGGTGGGGATCACCAGTGTGCGGATAACTTTGTCCATCTGATGCTGGCGCGCATAGAAGGCGCTCCTGCGGGCACCAAAGGCATCTCTTTATTTGTAGTCCCCAAATACCGACCAGAGGCAGATGGTAGCCTTACGCCCAACGATGTGACTACTGTCGCAGACTTCCAGAAGATGGGCCAGCGTGGCTACGCGACGACGCACCTCATGATGGGAGAGAAAGAGGATTGCCGTGGATGGTTGGTCGGTCAGCCTCATCTCGGTTTGAAATACATGTTTCAGATGATGAATGCGGCACGCATAGAAGTGGGGCTTTCGGCTACAGGTACTGCCTCTGGCGCGTATTACGCTTCTCTCCTATATGCACAGGAACGTGCACAAGGCAGAAGGCTCTCCAAAGACGGCCGTAAGAACCCGTCCCAAGAGCCTACCCTGATCATCAATCACCCTGATGTCAGGCGGATGCTTTTCCTCCAAAAAGCCATCGTAGAAGGAGCTATGAGCCTTTTGTTGGATTGTACCAAAATGCACGATATGGCGGACGTATCCGAGGGAGAAGAAGCGGAGAAATACCATTTGTTATTGGAACTGCTCACGCCTATCGCCAAGACCTATCCTTCTGAGATGGGCAAAGTCGCTATCGACAATGGCCTGCAGGTACTGGGAGGCTATGGCTACTGCATGGACTTTCCCTTGCAGCAATATTACCGCGATATCCGCATCATGACCCTCTATGAAGGGACTACAGGCATTCAGTCGCTGGATTTGTTGGGACGAAAAATTACGATGAAAAATGGGGCGGCTCTGCAATTGCTGATGGATGAGGTACAGCAGACGATGGAGGCTGCCATGATGTATGAAGAGCTGAAGCCTTATGTGAAGCAATTAGGGGAAAAGCTGGCCGTGACTCAACAAGTGCTTCAGCACTTGATGCCTTATGCGATGCAAGGCAATCACGAGCGCTTCCTCGCAGATGCGACCTTGTTTATGGAAATGGCTAGTACAATCGTCGTGGCTTGGCAGTGGTTGAAAATGGGAACTGCGGCCAAAAAAGCCATGCTGGCAGGAGGAGGTGCTCAAAGCAATGAGTTCTATGCTTCCAAACTGCACACGATGAAATTCTTCTTCAAATATGAACTTCCCAAAACCCTCACGCACGCCCATGTGCTGATGGACAATGAGGTTTTGACCATTGTAGGAGAAGAGGAGCTGATTAGGTGATGACTTAGTTGACCATGAAGGTTCATTCTGCCTTTTAACAGAATAAATTCTTTACTCCTCAAGATTTGCCACGGATTACACGGATTTCCACAGATAAATAAAAGAATCCGTGCTAATCTGTGTAATCCGTGGCTTATTCTTCTTTCATCATTAAAGTCCTCGCTGAACCGGGGGATTTATTGTAAATTGGGGCAAAATCCCACACTTTACCTATCATGAAGCTATTCAAACGCTTCCTTCGAATCCTGGCTTTGGTAATTTTGCTTGGTCTTTTATACCTAGGGGGCGTCATCGGTTACGCCTGGTTCTATGATTTTGACCCACCGCCAACGGAGGTGCCTGACCTGCTAGGCAAGGCGCAAAAACCTGTGCTGGACAAAGATACACTAGTCCTTTTCAACTGGAACATAGGATTTTGTGGATTGGGCGAAGCCGCTGACTTCTTCTATGATAGCGACAAATCGTCCTTCTACTCGGACGGAGGGACAAACGTACATACGCCCAAAGATCAGGTAGAGAAAAACTTGGCGGGTGTGCTCAGCACCCTTCACTCCGCGGTCAGGGAAACCGACTTTTTTTTGTTGCAAGAGGTGGACATCCGTTCTGACCGCAGTCAAGAAGTCAATGAGGTACAGGCGATTTCGGAAAAATTACAAGGATTTGTGGAGGCATTTGGGAAAAACTATGATGTAGACTTTATCCCCCTTCCGCTCACCAATCCGATGGGTGAAGTGCTTTCTGGCCTCTCCACTTGGAGCCGTTATCAGCCTGCTGAGGTAAAGCGCTATGCGTTTGAAGGCAATTACAATTTCCCCAATTACCTCTTTTTCCTCGACCGCTGTTTCTTGCTAGAGCGATTTCCCCTCGCCAATGGGACCGAACTGGTATTGATCAATACGCACAACTCTGCCTATGATGATGGCACTTTGAGGCAAAAGCAGATGCAGCAGCTCCGCCAAGTATTGCTTGAGGAGTATAGCAATGGTAATTATGTCATTGTAGGCGGCGACTGGAACCAATTCCCTCCAGGCTATCAGGGGGTATATGCTTATACTCAAGGCAAAGGCCCTCGCATGATTCCTCCTAATAAGACAGACAGTAAATTCTTTGTACCCAAGGACTATCCCGCCCAGGGCTGGCAGTGGGCCTACGATCCCAATATCGCCACAAATCGGGCTTTGGATGCCCCATTTGATCCAGATGCTACCTACCAATGCATCATCGATTTCTATCTCCTTTCCCCCAATATTGAGATACTTGAGGTAAAAACCATTGACCAACAATTTCAATTCTCAGATCACCAGCCAGTGACACTCAAAGCCCGGCTGGTAGGGCTGGCGGAGCCGGATTCATCGCGGAGCGATGGGGTAAGTTCTAAGTTCTAGGTTCTAGGTTCTAGGTTCTAGGTTCTAGGTTCAGTTAACGGGTCGGATTACACCAAGAGCCAACTCACCCCTTCGATAAACTCAGGGCAGCGCGTCCGGAAATCCGCCCCAGCAATTTAACTTGCTTGCTATGCAAGCTGGCGTGGATTTCCGGATTCGAGGGGCTGATTTGTGTGTAATCCGCGCCTCTGTCTTATCCACATTTCAGTCTTGAAAGAACATTAGGTTCTAGGGTGTGTTTCCACATAGAACTTAGAACATAAAACCTAGAACTTAAATTCTTCTTCCTAATTCGCGAGCGAGAAGCGAATCTTAAATCCACCACTGGTGAATCCTGTTCGATACGTGTTTGAGGTATAAGGCTTGGTGATGTTTTGCTTAAAGAAAAGCTGAATATTGACCCGTGTATTGATGACATAGTCAATCGTGGGTTCAAGAATCAGGTTAAAGCTCCCTTGGGTGTATTCAGGAGATAGATTAGAGTCCAGGGTCCGGTTTCGGGTACGGTTGTCACTAAGGGTAAAGCGGAACTGCGCGTTGAGGCTGTTTTGCAGGTCAAAATCACGGCCCAAGAGGCGGAACTGCGCATTCAGCTTATCTTTTCGCCAGCCAATCATCACAGACACATCTTCACTTCGCTGTTCGGTAAGTTGCAAGGTTCCTGTACTGAAGCTCAAGCGGCGATCTTTTTTGTAGTCAATACTGGAGGTCACCCCATTTTTAAAATTCATCTGAACCCCTAAAAGAGGAGAGAACTGCTCATTGATCTGTACCGATTGGATATTGTCAGTCGAATAGAATTCCTCAAAATCATTTCCATTAAGATCCTGCTTCGTCTCGGTATTGGTCACAAATCCACGCGAATCGACTTCTGCATTGAGGTTATTGCTAAAGGAACTCACATTATAAGTCGCGCGATAGGCATGACGCAGCGTAAAGGAATTCATCACCCCCTTGAGGAAGGGCAGATTGTTCAGTCCATTGTAGTTAATATTCCAGTTGGGAAGGGGAATTTTGGGGAAATTGTTCAATTCAATATTGCTTGCCCCTGTGATGGAATAACCTGCCAGCAAAGCTGGAATCAAGACATCTTGGTTCCCTTTAGAATACCCATTTTGGAAGGCAACCGATGATAGCCCAAGCGAATCAGCCCATGGATTGCGATCCCTTAAGCGACGCGAGATTTCCTCCCTACTTCTATCAAAATCGTCAAATGCCTGGGAGAAATCCTCATTTTTCTCAAACGCTGTATTGAGGAAGATATAAGACATATTGAAACTCCCATTGACCAACTGATCCGAGCCTATATAAGCCAGAGAATCCTGGTTCCATCGGAAGAGCTCACTGAAGTTCTCATTGCGCATTCGATTCACATTGAAATCTATCCTAAAGCCTTTAAACAGCTCCACCGACGTACGTCCATTGATCTGTTCATTGAGGTTCCTGGCATAGAAATTAGACAAGGTTGAATCTCGGGAAATCCAGCCGTTTTGCCCTGCCAGATGCCGTATGTCCTTTTGGCTGCCAAAGACAAACCCTGGCGTCGGCGGCAATGCGCCCGTCGGTTGAAAGCTCTCATCGTCAAAGGGCGATTCGTAGCGAAAATCCAGCCCAAAGTTATCAGTAGCGGGGATATAACCCGGTAGAATGGTATTGGCATTTCGGTTAATACTCAAGTCTAAGCTTTGCACACTGAAAACGATGCGCAACAGCTCCTGCCCAATGTTTCGGAGCGCCTTGAAACGAGACGTATCTTCCTCAGCCACAGGTCCTTGTGGCCGCTGAGGATTACGCCCTGCTGGCTTATTAGCTGACTGCCCCTTCTTCGCAGCCTCCTTCTCGCGCTGCTTGGCACGACGCTTTTGTTCCTTCTCTCGTGCCCGTTTATCGATAGCATCCATCAACTTCTTGATAGGAGTAATTTTGCCATATAACCCCTTCAAGTCCACACGGCCTGTCCCTTGCAAGTTTTGGGCATTGGAGATCGTTGCGCCCAGGGCCTTGTTGTTCTCTGGCGCCTGTGTCCACTGGAAGGACCCTGCATAATTGACATTTCCATTGATCCAACTGGTCCAGGTAAACTTATTGAAAGGCATCTGATAGGTAAGGGCCATATTCTGGGTGTACCCAATGTTACGCCCCATATTGACCATATTGTAGTGGCCCCGAGCTGTATCACGCCCAATCTTGAACAAGTTATCCCAAACAGTACCTACAGAGTCTTGTTCGGCAGGGGTCGCATCTTCATAATAGCCGCGCACCTCGTCTACTCGTGAAGAGTTTGTAGCGGTGAAGTTGACGCTGAGGCTTTGGGTCAGGTTCCAAGTCAAATTATAAGTTCTTGCCAGCTCAAAGTTTTTGGCGAAGGTAGGTTCTACTGATCCACCGAAAGTGCTGCCTGTCCGCATCTTCCTTTCTTCAAAGTCACGGTTGCCGTGCAAGGTCATAGAAAAGGCATTGGGCAACAGGTTGAAGTTGAAAAGGGAGATCGGGTTTTTGCGCTTCCACGCTTTAAAAGGCTTTATCTCTACCGGTTGGAAATTGTAGCGATAATTGATCACAAACCTATGCTGCGTACGTCTCAAGCGCTCGACAAAGGCTGAACGGTTGAGCTGTTCATTATAGGAGAAGGTAAAATCAAATTTCTCTGCACTCCAAGGCATCTTCGCCTTGGGACCTTTGGGGTCAGGTTTGGCATTCGGATCTGGGAGCTTTTGCACCCGTACGTTATTGAATGAAACACTCTGGTTGCGAGAGTAGTCCTGAAATTCGCGGCGTGTACTATCCCGTTGGGGCTTCTCTTCAATGCTTTCCAGCAATTCTTTGGTGCGGATATCAGGTTCCCGTGGATTAAATTTTGGGGTAATTTTCTGCTCTCCATAGGTCACGTACATCGGCAGATTGATGCCCCAGTTTTGAGGGAAAAGTTTTCCTAAGGAGAAATTACCTGCCAAGTCGTAACGGAAGGTGTTTTCCTGGCTACGCTCGCTCACCTTCTGCTCCAATCCTCCAAATCCAGGTGTCCTATTTGAAATCGAACCATTGAGGGTAAAGAAATCTGCCCCCTGAACTGAGAAATTGGCATTTGTCGCCCAACCAGAAGTCTTGTCAAAATCTGTCAAGCGTAGCTCATTGATCCACAATTCCACATCTACATCCTGTATCGGCGTAAATTCATCCGGACAGGGTCGAGGGTTCCTCGCACCTATCATGATGTTCCGCAGGTCACTTAACACGGGCGTTCCTCGCACGATGATTTTGTGCCCATTGGGAAGGCCATTGGTATAATAAAATGGCTCTCCTGGAGGCACTGCACTTCTATCACGTGCAGCTTTAGCTGCTTGGAAGTCAGTCAGGAGGATGTCCATCTCATTGCTTTCTGGCCAGATATTATTGATCGATTGGGGAGCAGGCGAAAAAGGATCAGACGGCGTCAGTGGCATCTCATACTCATAATAATTCTCTTCATTATCCTGTCCTAACCGGATGAAACAAGCCGCATCGCCCGTATCGACAAAATTAGCCTGTATCGGATCGCCGATGGCCTCGGCATGCACCCAGAGTTTGAGTCGCTGGTAGTTTCGGAGGTCTACCTTCACCACCTTGAAGGCGCCTCTGGCGTCTCCGGGCATGAGGTCTTTGGCACTGAGGAGAAGGGAACGTTCATTTTGTAGGAAGCCCGCCTGGGTATTTCCATTAAGCTGCTGGCGTTGAATCCCTGGAGGCAGGGTATAGTTAAAGGGCGATTTCTGAGAATTTTCCTCAATACTCACACTGCCAATCTCAAACTGAGCTGACTGGAAGCCAGCAGGTCCTATAAACTCACAGACCGGCTGTAGCTGGTAGTTGTTTTGGAAACGTCTCCACTGAGTCGCAACGAGTTGGAACTCCGTCAGACGGAGGATGACCGAGTCTTCAAACCCTGTCAGAAACATTCGCACAAAGTCTACCGACTTGAGGTTGGAAATATTATTGATGGCTTCGCGGCTGAGGTCAGCCACAGGAATACGGAACTGGAACCAGGTCACTTCTGTGGTCCGGTTATCTACGTTGACAGTACTCTGAATACTGTCCACGATGAAGTTGGTTCCTGGAACCATCGCAGAGGGCTTCAGGTCAATTTCATACTGAAAATATTCCTCTGCTGTACTCAGGTTACCATTCTGGTTGATGTCCTCTGCATCGGGTTCCTGACTCCCCAATGTCAGGAAATTGCCCCCAGACTGGGCATTGCTGCCTGGAGGGGAGTTGCCTTCCATTCCATTAAACTTCAGGTAACGGCCGAGAATGCCTGTTCCATTGGTTTCATAATCCGCATCGCGGAAGTGAAGGAAGTCATCCGTACTAGGATCAGCGAGCGCTTGCTGATAAGCAGGGTGGTTGACACCCAGCACCGCTTCCAGCGGACGCAAATAAGCGCTATCGTAAAAGCTTCGCTCATTGTCATTGTTCAACCCGTCCAACCCAATATCTTGGAAGGTCCGCTCCGCTGGGTCATTGGAGAAGGTCTGGTTTGGGGGGAGACCGATGGGCACACGCCCCCAAACAGTAGTGTCTATATTATTGACATCCAGTTCATTACGAGGCAATCCATTTTCGAGCGAGATGGCTTTATCGGGCAACACATCCTCACTGATGCGCCCAAGATTAAAGTACACTTTACCACCCGTATGATTCGGTTCCTTCATAAAGGGGTCCATCATCCAGAATTCAAGGAACTCTACATTTGTCGCTTCAAAGTCATTATTGACGGTCACCTGACGCGTGACACCCGCCCAGTTGTCCTTAGGATTTTTGAGCTTACCTGTGGCAGGGTCTACATCTGTTGTATAGTTATAGTGTCCCCGTTCATCTGGAATATAGTGTAGGTCAAAAGTTGGTTGAATGCTGGCACCAAATGCAGGCCGAGAAGTCGGGAAGATTTCCTGGATCGTGACCATTCGGGTATAGTTGTCTCGGATATCTTCAGCGGGAATATTGGGTCGTCCAAAGCCTTGCAAGAAGGACTGGTCAATCTGGTACCAGGCCAATTTTCCACGGGTGAAGTTTCGGGCCAAAGGAGAGGGATCGGTGTCTACCGGGTCGTCAACTGCTGGATTGTCCTCGGGAAAAGCAGCCAGCTTCCACTGGTTGATGCCTGAAAGGACAAAATTGGTCTTAGCCGCCTCGAAATCGTCAAGGTAGATATTACTCTTGTCCCGCTCCGTCTGGACTTGCCTGGGCTGGCCGGGTTTGAACTGTGCAAATTCTACATTTCCCTGAATACTCGACGTCTGTTTGGTACTGATCAGGGGCAATTTATCGATTGCCTTGGTGAGCCATTCTGACTCCGTACGATAAGCAGCGTCTATCCCCCAGAGGAGGTTATTGGTGGGTTCATCGCCAAGGGTAGTCTTTTGGGTAAAGGGCCGTTCACTCAGGTTCAACGCAGTCAGCCCAAGGGTCAAATTGTCGGTAGGTGCATATTCTGCACGTGCTCCCAGCAACGTCTTGCTTTGCACATTGTAAAGAGAGGAACTTTCGTAGTTCACATCGATCTTCTGTCCAGAAGTGAGGAGGGCCTCATTGAGGATCGTCACTTTTCCCCCAAAATAATCCACCAGATAATCAGAGCCTTCAACGAGCGGTACCCCATTGGCGGTCACCGTCACACTGCCTTCCTGTAGGTTAAAAGCGTTCAGGGGAATTTCATTTCCACCCGAAGAGCGATAAAATCCCTGTAAAGCGTAACGATTCAGGCGAGGGAAGTTCTGGATCGCATCCTGTTGCGTCCCATCATATAGGGGGTCAAAGACATATTCGTTAATGGCGTCCTGATCAGGCTCTAGTTGCGCCCGCAGGTAATCACCAAATGGCTCCAAGACCGGGAAGATAATCAACCCTCGATCTGGGATGATGGTCCTCCCTTCAATGAAGTCAAAGTAGTTGTCAGGATTAGGAGCCGTATGGTTCGTCAGACGATCCAGTTCTGTGGCCTGGATCAGCAATTTATTGGCGATAGGACCTGTAGGTAGGTAGTTTAGCTTACCATCGCTGGTACCTGAGTTATAGGTGATGTCCAGGAAAAAGCCTTGGCGCTCAATCCCATAGCCGATGCTATAGATGTTTTTCATCATCAGGTCCCAGGCGGGATACATCTGTACATTGCCACGAGTATCTGTGTAGTTGGGCTTGACCGAAGCAGGCTTTAGCATCTTCAGAAACAGGAGATTGGTTCCAGAACCAGCCGCAGGGACGTCTTGCGAGAATTCACCCACTTGATAGCTTTGACCATTGAAGGTGTATTCAAAAGCTACAAAAAGTACTTGGTTGGCCACGGCCCGTTGATTCATCGAAATATACCCAAGCTGTGGGTCAAAGCTGAATTCATTATTATCCAGCTTCCGCATATTGGTCACCCGTTCGTAGTCCAGGCCTTCTTGCATACCAATAGCATCCAGGGCATCGGGAGCCGTACGGTAATCCCGAAAGGCGGGATCAGCCGTCAGCTTGCCATATAGATCATTGGCATCATTGTCGGGAAAGCGAACGGCGGTGCTACCATTGATGGTATCATTGAAGATCAATCCCAGTCCGCCATTGGGCGCACGGTTGCTATTTTCCCCCAAATCCACCAGTCCAACCGCATTACGGTTATTTTGAGTCGTAGATCCTCGTTGGTTATTGATCCAAACTTCTATTCGGTTGATCCTGACAGTTGAGTTCACCTGTGGCAAATTGACCAATGCAGGTTCGTAACGTGAGCGGAAGTAATGAGAGAGAAAATAGTGACGGTACTCGTCGTATTGCGCTACTTCCTGCTCAAATGGCGTCTCTATTGCTCCCCCACCAGCGATACTCACTGTCTCTACTTTTCCACGCTCTGTAGAAGCCACCGCAATGATATTGATGGGTCCGAATTTGAGGCCCGCTTTTAACCCAAATAGATTGGAACGCCCTTGAATCAGGGTATTTCCTAGCGGCATGCTTACATTACCCGCTTCTATGCTCTGGAGAATTTTGTCCTCATCTCCTTCCCATTTCAGCTTCAACTGGTTCTCAAAATCAAAAGTCGCCTTGGTATCAAAATTGAAATTGAGGTTCATCAATTTCCCTATTTGTCCCGTTACCCCCAACTGGATCTGCTGGTCAAAATTGAAGGTCGTGACGCGCTGCTGACGCAGGGGGAGAGAGGGGTTGTCTGTCCGGTTGCGATCGAGGGAGAAATTGAGGGTAGCGTAGCCAGTAGGGCGTATTTCAACGGTTCCTCCTCCAAATATGTCACTGATTTCTCCTAGCTCGAAGGTCGGGATGAGCCCAGGCTTCTCGCCGTCCCCTTGGGCCAGCGATTGTTCGCGATAGTATTCGGCAATGCCGTTTTTTCTCCGATACTCCAGATAATCCTCAAAAGAGATCCAGGAAGGCGGACGCATGTCAACACCTCCGATTCTTTCATGGATATAATAACCTTTTCCGTCTTCAGAGAGTTCAAATTCTACCTTGACGTTACTGGGGTTTTTGAGGTACATGGGAGACACATACCCCTGCCGTGTAGCATCCCCGACACGGTCATTGGGGTTGCGTTTTTTCTTAGATGTGTCCTCATCTACAGAATAAAAAAGTTCTGGCGGCTCATAGGGCATTTGCCATACGACTGCTGATGGGATAGAATCTGCTAAGGTTTGTGGAGGGGTCGCTTCTTCACCTGAGAATACAGATGCCACGACCGATACCAATAATGCTATACTGAACTCGGACAAAATTTCGCTCTTTTAATTAAATACAAAGAATCGATCAAAAAATCACATATCAAAGTATAGCATTTACATCATAGGCACTAACGGGGGGATTAAGTAGCGTTGTTGGGGTAAAAGTACTAAATACTTCTGAAGGATGAAGTGCAATTTTTTCCCTCACTAGGGATTTCTGAGGGAAAGTTTAATTATTTCCTCAACTGTGAGGGTTTCCTTAGTCGATTTAAGGATTTTGTCGATGCGTTTGCCAGCTTCTTGGCGAGAGAAACCAAGGTTGGTGAGGGCCATGAGGGCTTCCGCCTTGAGCTGGCCTGCCGTTGCTGCGGGGCCAGCAGTTCCATCTGTGGCAGTGGGAAATTCTCCGTCTATTTTCAGTTTATCTTTCAGTTCCAGAATGATACGGCCCGCGGTTTTGGCACCGATGCCTTTGATCCGCTTGAGGCTGACGGTATCTTCCATGCGGATCGCCTGAAACAGGTCAGCAGGAGAGCTGCTGGAAAGGATAGTCAGCGCCGTGCTGGCCCCTACGCCAGAGACGCCGATCAATTGCTCGAATATGCGTTGTTCTTGTAATTCGGCAAAGCCGTATAGGAGTTGCGCATCTTCCCGAACGACCATAAAGGTATGCAGTTTAAGCTGCTTTTGCCCTTTGATCTTGTCATAGGTATGCATGCTGATCAGCACGCGGTAGCCTACGCCATTACATTCGATGATGACATTGCCTGGTTCTATATGGGTGATTTCCCCTTTCAGGTATGCGATCATGGAAGAACGTTTGTGGTTTGTGGTCTGTGGTCTGTGGTCTGTGGTTTGTGGTTTGTGGTTTGTGGTTTGTGATTGCCTTTTTAACCACAGACAACAAACTACAGACCTCAGACTTTGTCTTAAATATCTGAACTAGCAGGTGATGGACTCTTGGGGAAACGATTGCCCCCGAGGGTATAGGTAATCCCTATCAAGACGCCAAGGCTAGCGTTATACGAGGCAGCACGCGCTGCTGGCCAATAGTCCTGACGATTAGTCTGACCAGCTTCAGTGACGCGGAAGGAAGCCGTTTTGTCTTCGGCATCATCCAGGCCATAGTCACCTCTCAGACGGAGGTTTAGCACAAAGTCGTCTACAAGTTTAATATCAAATCCCACTTCTCCCACCACGCTATAGGTACGATTGGTATAAAGCGCATAGGTGTCGGGATAATCAGTGACATTGGGAGGAATAGGGAGGATATACTCTGTGTCTGTGGTATACTCGAAAGCCCTGGTGAGCAAGTTCATCTGTAGACCTGCATAGGCTGAAAACGAAATTTTTGAGACCGTAGGGTCCGCTGTATGAAAGCCGATCATCAATGGGATCTTGAGGTACTCAAGACGGGTTGTGTTTAGGTCACACAAGTATTCCTCGCCCCTGTAACGACACGTACTGGTCCCACTGGCAAGGTCACGCGTAGAATGGCGGACGCCAGCCTGGGTATAAAGAACATTTAAGCGAATGCCAAAAGCAGCACCTGGGTTCCACCCAAGGACCAGACCGCCGGCCATATTGGGGAGGAACTCTTGCTGGAAAAATCCAGGCTGGTAGAGCAGTCGATCATCAGCATTAAATAGGGTAGAGACCGTGGGCATTCCAAATGCTCCCACTTTAAGGCCTTTTTGCGCTTGGACCGAGCCACAGATCATGAGCAGGGATACAAGCAGGATGAGGCTAACATTTCGCATAGGTTGAGTCGGTAAAATTTAGCAATACCAAAACTAAAACTAATTTAGGTTCTTTGCAATTTGTTATCTTGTGAAAAAATTGGGACGGTCCATGGTCCAAATGCCGTATTTGGTCCAGCCAAGAAACAGAAAAACACAGAAACCTCCAAAAACTCTCCTCCATTGGCAGCAACGTATCTCTCCATCCACCCCGAATCCCCTCAACCTAGATTTATCAGCCGAGTTGTCGATTGCCTTCGCAAGGGCGGCATTATCATCTATCCTACCGACACACTCTATGGGTTGGGATGTGATATGTACAACAAAAAAGCAGTGGAGCGTATCTGCCAACTCAAGGGTATTTCGCCCGAAAAAGCACAGCTAAGCTGCATTTGCCCCGACCTCAAGACAGCAGGAGCTTACACCATTCAGCTCTCCAATCCCGTCTTCAAACTCATGCGAAAGACCTTGCCAGGGCCCTACACCTATGTCCTGCAAGCCTCCAAAGAAGTGCCTCGTCACTTCCAGTCCAAGCGCAAGACCATCGGCATCCGTGTCGTAGACCACGCCATCACCAATGCTATCGTCCAAGAACTCGGACATCCCCTTCTCAGCACCAGCCTTCCTCCTGACGAAGACGAACCGTCTTACATCATCTATCCCGAAGAGATTCGGGAGCGGTACCATAAGCGCGTCGACTTCATCGTCGACGGAGGTTATGGAGAGATGGAAGGGTCTACAGTCTTGGACTGTAGTGGGGAAGAGATTGTGGTGCTGCGGGAAGGGAAGGGAACGCTGGAGGGGCTGGGGATTTGAGGGGATGATTGCAAAGTTCAAACTCAAATACAAGCTCAAACTCAATTTTCTACTAGGCTTGATTCCTGAATTGTACTACGGCCTTTGGAGGAATTAAGAATTTTCTAGCCATAATTACCCTAGGGTAGACGCCCAATAAAGGTTATATTTGGCTATAAAATCGGTCATACCTTATGTCTTTAGTAGAAACATATTTGATTTGGATTAAAAAACTGAGTGTAGATGCACGATTAGGGTTGATTGCTAGAATATCAGATTCTCTTCGAAAAGAAGCCGTTGACAGGAGTACGCAATTTTTTGCTACTTGTGGGAAATTAGAATCAGAGGAGACGGATGATGAATTAATTGATGAAATTCGGTCAGCGAGGTATTTTAGAGACAAATCGATTGAATTTTAACCATGCCCTCCCCAATGCCGCTTCACCACCAACCTCATCATCTCCTCCAAATACTTTTGATCCACCGCAGAAAAATCCGCTAGCTGATCGCTATCGACATCTAGCACGCCTTTCACTTCGCCTTCGGCGATGAGGGGCACAACAATCTCCGATTGAGAAGCACTGCTGCAGGCAATATGGCCTGGGAAGGCGTTGACATCATCGACGACCAGCGTCTTTTGCTGGGTCGCAGCAGCGCCGCAGACGCCACGGTCCAGCGCGATGCGCGTGCAGGCCAACGGCCCTTGGAAAGGCCCCAGGACCAGTTCTCCATCTATCATGCGATAGAAGCCCACCCAGAAGAAGCCCATGGCTTCTTTGAGGACAGCCGCTATATTGGCAAGGTTGGCGATGAGGTCCGGCTCATCGGCGATCAAGGCCTTGACTTGTGGAAGGAGTTCCTGGTAGCGCTCGGCCCTGCTGAGCCCTTCGGATAGTATAAGTGATTCGGACATCTGGAGATTGCGTAACTATTTCAAAAAAATATCCTATTAATCCTGCAAATCTTGTCAATCCTGTCATAAAAAGAAAAAGAGGCAAAAAGTTTTGCCCCTTGAAACAAAGAATGAGAAACACATTTTCTAATAATTAATCAATAATCATTCAATTAATCATCAAGTCATCGAATGAGCTGAATCTTCTTGGTAAGGATGCCCTGACCATTAGAGGCTTTCAACAAGTAGATACCTGGTGTCAAGTGCGTCAGGGACAAGGTATTTTTCCCTGTATGCGCTTTATGCGTCATCACAGGGCGACCTTGAAGGTCATATAGGACGAGGTCCAATTCGTATACATTTTCCACCTGTACCAGCAATTGGCCTTTATTGGGATTAGGATAAAGCGTCATGGTGTTGGTCGGGAGGGTTGGTGGAATACCGACATTGTCGTTGGTTATAATGATCCGTCCATCTACGGGATAAATAGGAATTTCAGTCCCATCCGTACGGATTACGCGTAGGTCCACCACTTCCAGGTACAGGGTATCGAATATCTGCCGCTTCCCTGTAATATCATCAATCATGATAATATCGAGCCGAGCGATTTCTCCATGATTTCCCCTGAAAGTATGATCATCTCGACTAATACCGATATTGATGCGTCCGTCTTGGAATTGATCTTTTTGCATGCTAAAAAGATCTGTCCCTGGCGTTCCTAACCATGAATTTTCAACGGTAATGTGTGCAGAGCCAGAATCCACCAATTCGCTGTCATAGGTGATGCTAAAGGCGACACCATATACGCTGTCGGCAGGCAAAGAGTCCGTTCCCAGCAAGATGGGGATAGACAGGGTGTCTCCTGTCAAGACAGCGAAATTAGGCGTTTGAAGCCAAAGGGGCGGATCGCCTGGACCGCCTGAACGGCTAGTCTTGAAATGGGTATTGGCATAATTCAGGGAAATGCCCAAGGTGTCATCTACATTGATAATGGTATCTCCATTGGTATTGGCGTAGGTGTAGTCCACACCGCCGAGAATGGTATCTCCCCAAGCAGATGCCTGCTTGCCGCTCCACGTCAGGCTCTGGTCCTGACGGGCTGGTCCTGTCTCGCCGTAGGCCAGGCCGATGGCCAGCACGTCAAAGTTGTTGGCGGTCCCGTCATTGTCGGCGTCGCCAGGCCATACGCAGAAGTCAGCGTATGCGACTACTACAGAGTCCTTGGATTCTCTATGAAAGGGGTCACGAAGGGTAGAATCCACAACAAGAACAGAATAAGTACCTGGCAAACCCACTTTGATAGAAGTTCCCGTTGCATTGGTATTCCATGCATAGGAAAAAGGACCAGAAGCTGGAATCCCATAAATGGTAGGACTGAGTACCAAACTATCACCTGGGCAGATGTAAATGGTATCTTCTGGAAATACAGCCAAAAGGCTCGTGTCTGCTACATCAATTGTAATCGCATAGTCCGTCAGTGCTGTAAGGCCACACCAAGTAGAATCTATTAACCGAACTCCAAATGCATGGCGACCACTTACTTTTGGAATCCATTGAAATTCCGCTACAGGGTCGATTCCACTGACAATATTTGTCTTAGTGGGGTCAGAATCGTCATAGAATTCAGCCCCTAGTTGAGGTAAATTATCAGTCCAGGTAACCGTGCTTTTATCCCCGTCATTATCCATTACCTGCAATTCAAATCGCAGCTGCTCCCCTATCGCAGCACGCACAGTAAAGGAATCTACCCATCCCCCCCCCCAAACACTGTCTGTGACTTGTGGAGGAACCAAATAAGGCAATTCGCCGATTAGCGGATCTACTGTCGTAGGATTGACCACTTCAAAGCTCATGTCTCGCATATAAGTGGTCAGCAGCATCCCATCGCGATATTCCTTTACCTCCACACACACTGGTGCCTGGACTTCACCTCCTGGCGAAGGCAGGAAAGTCAGGTTACCAGTGAGGGGATCAAGGGATACTTCCCAGTTGGGTCCCATAGGCTGGGCGAGGGAGTATCCAGACAAATAAGTGATAGGGGCGTTGGCAGTATCCAAACAATCCACAAAATGGAACGACAAAGAATCTCCATCAGGATCGTCTGCCCCCAGACTCGCATGAGCAATAGTAGAGTCGAGTATATAAACAGTCGGTGGGAATAAGAAATTAGGCGAATGATTACAGAAAGTAAAATCTATCGGCCCCGTCCTGACATAGAGGTCTGCATCCGCAGCGCCATTGGTCATGTCGCTAGATCGACAACAACCATCAAATACAATCCAGAATTCACAAGCAGGAGAAATCCCAGAAAAATCCACGTCCAGGTATTGAACATATTCCTTTACGCCGCCTATGGCAGAGGGCGGCGGGCTAGGTTGGACACAACTATTGGGAATGAGTGGACAGATAGGCGTCACTTCTATGATATGGGTGGTAGCCCAAGTTCCTGGCAAAGTAGGCGAAGGACACATCCCTTCTAACCAAATATCAGGGGAATCAATAGGCGTGGTATCACACACAATATAGCGCGTCACGATGATACGATACTGATCAGATCCTTTACACTCATAGCGAAGGTCTACCCCGATTTCATTTTGGCTAAATGCATTTACACAAGTAAGCAATAGCCCACTTATACATAATAGCCGCAACAGGGAGAGGAACTTCATAAAGGTTTGAGGTTGTTGGTTAAGGTTTTTACACTTAAGGGATTGATTATGAACTACATAGTCGATCACCTGTTTCCGTTCAAGGTACAATTTGAAACTAAATATTCAGGTCCCAAAAAACATCGAAGCACGTTTCTGATAAAATCAAAATAAAAATTAAAATTAAAATTAAAATTAAATAGCTGACAATCAGTGAATTAATAATAAATCAATCAATAATTCCACCCCTTTTTCTGAATTTTTCTGCACTTTGAGTATCTTGAGTGATTAGATTGATATACTAGTTTTGTAAAACCCTGACAGGCAGTTTATATTTTCACCCTTTGGCAGGCTCAGGACATATTTTCATTTTCATTTTAACTTTGATTTATTCTTCAAAGATATGTTGAGTTCCAAATTGACCGATCTGCTTAAATCATTTTCCTCCAAGGATTTCAAAAAATTTATTCAATTTGTCGAATCGCCCTTTTTTAATCGGAATCCTAGATTGGTAACGTTGGCAAAGCTGCTTAGGAAGGCTGCGCCTGACTTTGAGGATAAAATGTTGGAGAAAGAAGCGGTTTTTGCTGCAATGTATGGAAAGGAAGTACCCTTTAATGAGCAGCAAGTCTACGACCATATTTCCTTCCTGATGCGGCTATTGGAAGATTTTTTGGCCTACCTGGAGTATGAAGAGGATACGGTGGGGCAAAAGCGTTATTTGCTCAAATCCCTCACCGACCGTTCCCTCAAAGATCATTTCAAACGGACTGCTCGTAAGGTGGACAATTTTCAAGGACGAAGAAATATTCGGGACGACTCTTTTTATTTCGACAACTACCTGATTGCCAAAGAAGCCAACCGCTTTTACTCCAAACAATACAAACGCGGCTTTGACGATAGCCTGATTGGGATCGTCGAAAACCTGGACATCTTCTACCTCGTGAGCAAGCTCAAATATTCCTGCGACATGCTCAACCGCAAAAATATCCTCAATGTCGCTTATGAGTCCCAGATGATGCCTGAGGTTCAGCAATATTTACAAGAAAATCCCGAATACCTCAAAATTCCCTCCATCAACATCTACTACCAGATCTATATGATGCTGGTCGAAAGTGAAAACGAAGTCCATTACCAAAACCTGGTTAGCTTGCTGGATGAGCACTCCGAGACCCTCAAAAAAGAAGAAGCCCTTGGCCTTTATGGCTATGCCCAGAACTACTGCACCAAGCAGATCAACAACGGCAACACCCGCTACCTCAAAGAAATTTTTCGCCTTTATAAAGACTTGCTGAAAAAGGAGCTACTCATGTTTGAAGGTATTTTTGACCATAGAGTCTATAAGAATATCGTCACGGTCGCCCTACGCCTCAACCAGTTTGAGTGGACGCACGATTTCATCGAATCCTATCGAGCGCATATCACACCTACCTTCCGGGATACCGCCTATAACTTCAATATGGCGACCTATTTCTACGAGCAACAGAAATACCACGAAGCGCTCCAAGCCCTGCAAAAGGCTTCCCTTGAAGACGTATTCTACCACCTCAGCGCCAAGTCTATGCTGCTCAAGATTTATTATGAAATGGAGGAAGACGATGCCTTGGAGTCGCTGATTGATTCGTTTAAGGTCTATTTGAAGCGAAATAAATATGTTTCCAAATACCACTACGAGACGCACCGCAACCTGCTCAAATTTGTCCGGCGCGCCAATAAGCTCCGTCAGACACATTGGATGATGTCAGAGGAGAAATACACCGAATCCATCAAAAAACTCAACACCGAAATCGAGGCGACCTCCAACCTCACCAACATCAGTTGGTTGAAAGCGAAAGTGAGGGAGCTGGAGCGTTCGAGCGTTCGATAGTCCAACAAAAGACCTCGGAGGTTTGATCAGCATTATGGCTAAAAACCTTCGAGGTCTCGCGGGTTTTATTACCGATAATCATCATGAGAAAATATCCCGTCAAATATTCCCACACATGAAAAAAGTTCTCCTCACCGGCGCCACCGGCATGGTCGGTGGCATCGTCTTACAAACCTGCTTGGCGTCCGCTGAGATCGCCCAAGTCACGTCCCTCGTCCGAAGGTCATCGGGGATTGCACATCCCAAGTTGAAGGAAGTCATCCACGATGATTTTAGCAACTATACGGGCCTAGAGGCCCATTTCGAGGAAATAGACGCTGCCTACTTCTGTATTGGTGTTTATACAGGTCAGGTCCCAAATGATCAGTTCAAGGTCATCACCGTTGACTTTACCCTTGCCTTTGCTGATGCGCTCAAAACGCACAGCCCAGAAGCGACGCTCTGCTTCCTCAGCGGCGCAGGCGCTGACCCCAAAGAAAAAAGCCGAACGGCTTTTGCCCGCTACAAAGGCATCGCCGAGAACTACCTCCTCAGCAAAGGATTTTCGCAATTGTACATCTTCCGTCCTGCCTATATTTACCCCGTCACCCCACGCAAAGAACCCAACCTCATGTACCGCGTCAGCCGCAAGCTATATCCAGTCTTAAAGGCCATTTATCCCGCTGCCACCATCACCTCCGTCCAGTTGGGGCAAGCCATGTTTCAGGCGGGCCTGACAGGAGCGGAGCAGACGATATTGGAAAATGAGGAGATCAAGAAGATATTGCAGATTGATGATTAACGAACAAGGATTTTTGAAGGGGGAAGATTGCGGAATATCGATTGACGAACAAGGATTTTTGAAGGAAAAGACCTCTTCACTTCAACAATCATCAATCCTTGTTCGACATTCATCAATCAAATGATCAAACTCCTCACCCCATCAGACGCAGTCGCTTACCGAGAACTGAGGCTCAAAAGCCTTCAGGAAGCACCATTTGCCTTTAGCGAAGGCTATGAAGATGAAGTGCAGAAAGACTTAGAAGCCTTTGCAAAAGACCTCAAAATCAAAGGCAATCCACCTGAGCGATTCATTCTAGGCGCACGTGACGCACAAGGCGAATTGATAGGCTTTGTCACCTTCAAGCGTGACCAGCGGTCCAAGGCCCGTCACAAAGGCATGATCCATGCCATGTACACCGCGCCAGCCTTCAGAAAACAAGGAATTGGTAAACAGTTGATCATGGAATTATTCGAAAGAGTCAAGCTACTTGAAGGATTGGAACAAATCCACCTCTGGGTGCTCCACACGACCACTTCAGCGACTGATTTCTATCTGAAATGTGGATTCGAGTCACAAGGCGCTTTTGTCAAAAATGACCTCAAATTTGAAGGACAGTATATCCATGCAGCGTATATGGTGAAGTACCTTTGAGATATTTTAGATTTTTTCAGAGAAAAAATCTGTGCGTTAACTGATCATTAGTGTAATTTACCCCTCCTCAATCCTCCATTCAAAATTCACCATTCAATCATTCAAAATTATCCCCCCATGACACTAGACCAAATCATGACCGAGCTCGAAGGCTACGGAAGCGAAAGCACCAAAAAGATACTCATGAAACACGGCGCAAAGGAGCCGTTTTTTGGCGTCAAAGTCGCAGACTTGAAGAAGATCGTCAAAAAGACTAAAAAACAGCACGAACTGTCGCTGGAGTTATATGCGACCGGTAATTCTGACGCGATGTATCTGGCAGGCCTGATAGCTGATGAGAAGCAGATCACCAAAGCCCAACTGCAGGAATGGGTGCAACAGGCGTATTGGTATATGATCAGCGAATACACCGTGCCGTGGATCGCCGCTGAGACGCCGTATGGCTTTGAACTGGGCATGGAATGGATCAAGTCTGATCAGGAAATGATCGCCGCCGCAGGATGGTCTACCCTTTCCTCCTACGCTTCTGTGAATCCTGACAGCGAACTGGATATTGCCACTTATGAATCGCTCCTCGATCACGTAGCAGAAAACATCCACGCGGCTCCCAACCGTGTCCGATACACCATGAACGCCTTCGTCATTGCTGTAGGCAGCTATATCAAAAGCCTCACAGATAAGGCAAACGAGGCCGCAGCCCTCATCGGTAAGGTAAGCGTAGACATGGGCGGCACTGCCTGTAAGGTCCCGTTGGCGACGACCTATATCCAGAAAGTGGCGGATAGAGGAAGTATTGGGAAAAAACGCAAGATGGCGCGTTGTTGAGGGATTTTACGCAAAAAAAGGATTGAATACCATGCCCACTGAATTGAACCATATAAGGAATATAAGTCCATTTAAGAGAGATGTCTTTTTCCCTTATATGCACTTAAATGTCTTATATGGTTTAAAAAATGGCTTTAAATTCTATTTTTGCCTGCTGTTAATTTGCCCCAAAAGCAAAACAGTAAATTTCCCTTACCCCAACCATGAACATTACCCCAACCAGCCGTCCCACCGCCAAGGTGTTTATCCACCTCGTTTCTCCTTCCCTTCCTCTCCTGAAGATTGCCTCCATCGTCGGCACCTCTCCCTCGGGCCTTCAGGCCTATTTGGAAGCACACCCGACAGGCACCAATCAGGTTTTCTCACCAGAAGGCACCACCCATGTCCTCCTGGGCATCGGTAAGGAACCCACTGCCAAAAGTGCAGCAAAGGCGCTCAGCACCTATATCCGAAAGCACAAAAGCACCTATGAGCGCCTATGCTTATACTTTGCAGAACACTCACTTTGGGAAGGGCTATTGGATTCAGAACAGCATGTGTATATCACCGCCCTCGCCAAAGCTTGCAAAGTAGCGACCTATGATGCGGGTGGCCTCAAAAGTGAAGCGGGTTCCCCCGACCGCAAGCCCCTCGCTTTAGAGCAGGTTGAATTTTGGATCAATAAGGACCAAGAAGCAGCGGTCAACGAAGCCCTTACCAAAGGCATCCAGATCGCCAATACCCAGACCAAACTCATGGAAATGGTCAATCTCCCCGGCAATTACCTGACGCCCCAGCGTCTGGCGGAGTATGCAGTGGAGTCGGGCGCAGCGCATGGTTTTGAGGTAGATGTATGGGACAAAAATAAATTGGATGAAATGGGCTTTGGGGGATTGTTAGGGGTAAATAAAGGCTCCGAGCGCCCACCCGTTTTTATCCTGATGGAATACAAACATCCCGACGCACCGCAGACCATCGCTCTGGCAGGCAAGGGGGTCACTTTCGACACGGGCGGTATTTCTCTCAAGAAAGCCACCAATATGCATTATATGAAGTCTGACATGGGCGGTGCGGCGGCTGTACTGGGGGCTATCGAAATTGCGGCGAAGCGTCAACTTCCCCTCCATCTCGTCGCAGCCATCCCCGCGACAGACAACCTCCCCGATGGCAAAGCCATCGTCCCAGGGGATATCCTTACCGCCTACGGCGGCATTACCATAGAAATCGCAGATACCGATGCGGAAGGGCGACTCATCCTGGCAGATGCCGTTTCCTATCTGAGTGAAACTTATCAACCGGATGTCATGATTGACTTTGCCACGCTCACAGGTGCAGCTGTATATGCCTTGGGCTATCACGCAGGCGCGCTTTTTACGCATCACGACGAGCTGGCTGACGCCCTCTACGCCGCCGGCCAAGCCTCCGGCGAACGCGTCTGGCGACTGCCCCTCTGGGATGACTACGCCAAGGCCATGAATTCTGATGTCGCAGACATCAAGAACTACGGAGGTCCAGCGGCCGGTGCCATCACCGCCGCCAAATTCATCGAAAAATTTACCCGAAATCACCCTTGTTGGGCACACCTGGACATCGCAGGCGTCGCCTTCGGCAATACAGCCTATGCCAAAGATAAAAGCGCCACAGGCTTTGGAGTGGAGTTGATGCTTTCCTATTTTGAAGAAAGTAATTAGTTCTAGTGATCTTTCAATTTTGAAAGATGGAGTTGGAAGTCATTTACTATTCTCAACTGTCAGAAAGTACAAACAAGGAACAAGAAATAAAAAAGTGAAAAGGGAAGAGATAACTAGTTACCCATACCCAAGAAATACTTTTGACTTCCTTGTTCCTTGTTTTTTATTTTTACTTAACCAGACAGCTAAACCTAGAACAAATTCTAGGCTAAAAGACGACTTAGAACATAGAACCTAAAACTTAGAACCGTGCCTTTCTTCTACGAAGAAGGCTTCTCCCCAATCGGAACACTCGCAAAGAAGTCCTCATAAAAACGCCCTGCGTACTGATCGAGGAGCTCGATCACACGTGCCTGGGAAGGAGAACTTACGATCATCCCTGCATGTTGCGGTTTGGTCATTTTCCAAACGACTTCTTCGTCATTGTAGGCCGACATGTCAGGATGTTCTTGGCGTGCCAACGAAATGATGATGCCTGCATGGTCGTCTTTAGTGGAAGGAAGGGAATAGGATTCGCCCGCCGGGAGGGTCTCGATCTTGGCCCACTCGGCCCATAGGTTGATACCCGAAGCAGCTTCCACCATCTCTGCAATATGTGCACCGCCTACACGAGACGCAGTCTCGATGAAGTAGTATTTGCCGTCTTCATGTGCCCGCAAAAACTCCGTGTGCATGGCGCTGTACTTCATGCCGAATCCTTTACATACAGCTTCGTTGAGGCGCAAGAGATCCTGATTGATAGGATCGTCTGTATCAAGGCTATGCGTACGAAATAGCCCTCCATCATGTGCTACCGCCATCGGTGGGCTCATATAGCGGTGTGCTTTGGCAAAAATGACTTCTCCTTCGTATGCCAAGGCATCTACGTGAAAGACATCTCCAGGGATGAATTGCTCCAATACATAGTGTACCCGCTCAGCACCTAGCTTATTCAGCAAAGCCCATGCTTCATCTGCGTTGTGGAGTTTTGTGATGCCTGTGGCTGAAGCCTGAGAACGGGGCTTCAAGATCCAAGGGGCCGGAACACGCCCCAAAAAATCCGCGATGACTTCATCATGAAAAGGAGCAATGAAATCGGGATTGCCGATACCTGCTTCCTTGGCCATGTAGCGCATAGCGAGCTTGTCGCGGAAGTAGCGCGCACGGGTCTGGCCCATGCCAGGCACACGCAGGTGCTCCCTGAGCAAAGCGCCTTTCTCCACATCGTAGTCGTCTAGCGCTACAATCTTGTCCACATGCTCGGTACGCACCATGTGATTCACCCCTTCAAGAAGGGTGTTTTCATCCCATGCGTCCATAGGACCAGGCATGTAATAATACTCGTCTATGGCCTCACGAGGCCAATTTTCTTCTTTCAGAGATTCTGAAGTCACCAATAGCACACGGCATCCTTGCGCCTTGCAGCTTTTGATAAAGTCAACGCCTTTGAAATAGCTTGCCAGGCAGAGGACTGTTTGGGGACGTGAAGTGATATTTTGCATAAAATGTTAGGTCGTTTTTCTAAAAATCGCGCAAAGGTAGGGAATTAATTATTATTCATTGATAGATTATCACGGATTTTCTTCTTTAATCTGTGTTAATCCGAGTAATCCGTGGCCAATTTTCAAGGGTAATGGATTTACTCCACTAAATGTCTCGATGAACAGTCAATAATTAATTACCTTTGCGATCTTAATTTTCCGATAGTAATGACCATGGTACATAAACAGGCGACGGATACCCTTTCTCCCCAATCAATCGATCATTATGCGGGGTTTCCGTCCACCTATCTTGCAAGAGAAGTAGTGCTCGATATTTTCCTTCCCCCTACCCCATCAGCAACACCCCCGAGGCTACTTTTGCTCAATGATGGGCAAAACTGGAAGGCGCTCAAACTAGCACGCACGCTTCAGACGCTATATGCCGGTGGCAAAATCTCGCCCGTGCTCGTCGTGGCGATCCATGCTGACAAAAACCGTATGCACGAGTATGGTACAGCGGCTATGGCAGACTATAAACATCGTGGGAGCAAAGCAGCGGCTTATACCTTCTTTCTTACCAAGGAATTGCTTCCCTTTTTAACCAAAAAATATCAATTGCTGGATGATCCATCTCAACGCGCCTTAGCGGGATTTTCACTAGGGGGATTATCGGCCTTTGACATTGTATGGCATCATCCGCATATTTTCCATACAGCAGGCGTGTTTTCAGGATCCTTCTGGTGGCGCACCCCACAAGGCCCCAATGAAACTGATGACCAGAGCCGTATCATGCACCGACTGGTAGCTGCAGGTACACATCATCCCGAATTAAAGTTATGGTTTCAGGCTGGGACCGAAGAAGAAAAAGAAGACCGCAACAATAATGGCATCATCGATGTCATAGACGACATCATCGACCTGATGGATGAGCTCAAGGCTTTGGGCTACTCCGAGGACCAAATGCATTACCGCGAACTAGCAGGCGGGAAACATCACGAAAGCAGTTGGGCGAAGATGATTCCGGAGTTTCTGGAATGGTGGGAAGGAACGTTTGAACGTTCGAAGGGGTGAGTTTTTTGGGGGTTTTATTCCTCATACCTGATAGATTACCGTCCCATGAATACAACAGCAAAGCTGTCATTCTGAGCCCGCGAAGAATCCTACTGCCTAATGAACAACTGAGCATATCCCTAGTGCATCAAGCATTATATTATTAGCGGTTATTCTGAGGGGCGCGGATTACTCCAAAGATCTAGCCCCACAATCCGGAAATCCGCGCCAGCTTGCTTGACAACTAAGAGCATGCGCATTTATTTGCGCTGGGCTGGATTTCTGGCGCGTGAGTTGGCTTTTGAGCGTAATCCGGCCCCAAACCGATAAGAACTTAGTGCTTGATGCACTAGTAAGATCCTTCACTCCGTTCAGGATGACAGCTACACTGTTAGTTTTTGAGAATCTCAAAAGAAGGTTTTTTACTCAAAAAAAAGTTTAGAAACATTATTCTTTAAAAATCCGAAGGCTTTTGGACAATTTTAAGCCCTTCTACTTTGGAGAAATGGGCATCATAACCACATATCTTCATCAATCTCTCCAAAGGGTTCAATGTTCTTTTCAAATTCTTGCGCCTCTTCTTTTCTCGATTATCCCATCCCTACGTATTTTTCGGTATTTTTGAATAAATTGCTCCTTGATCTTGAAATAAAATGAAATTATTCAAAAAAATAGCCCTCGTTGTCATTATCCTCATCCCAATTTGTGGGAGCGGGGGGTATATGTATTTGCGAAATTCTTTGCCTACCTATTCGGGCGAATTGACGCTGCAAGGGCTAAATGAGGAGGTCGAGGTACTCTTCGACACCTATGCGATTCCGCATATATATGCACAGAATGAGGCAGATGCCTATTTTGCCCTGGGCTATGTGCATGCGCAGGAACGGCTGTTCCAGATGGAACTCATCCGGAGGGCAGCCTCAGGACGACTGGCAGAGATTTTGGGACCTGACTTGGTCGAGGTGGATCAGCTCTTTCGGACTGTGGGCCTGGATCAGGCCGCAAAGGAAAGTGCCAGTTGTTTCCTCATTGAAGGGAAAACGCCGTTTCGCCAAGCTGCCCTTGCCTATATCGACGGGGTCAACCAGTTCATCGAGACAGGGCCTACCCCACCAGAGTTTGAATTGATTGGTATTCCCAAAACCCCCTTTACCCCTGAAAATGTCTACCATATTTCAGGATATATGGCCTTTGGCTTTGCCATGGGATTTGATGAAGACCCTGCAGTAGACCGCATCTTGCGCAATTGGGGCCCCGACTATTTGGTGGACGTAGTAGATAATTACAAAGGAGGAACTCAAACGATCAAATCCTTTCCTTTACCCATTCTCCAACATGCGCCACAACTTTCAGACTTGCGGTCACGCATTCGCCCTATTCTGGATAAGCTTCCTATTCCTTTATTGATCGGAAGTAATAGTTGGATTGTAGGGCCTCAGAAGACAAAAAGTGGTCATGCCATTCTTGAAAATGATACCCATATAGGATATAGCCAGCCTGCGGTATGGTATGAAGCTCACCTGGAATACCCTGGCTTTAGTTTCTACGGCCTGCACTTAGCAGGCTTACCGCTAGGAGTGATTGGTCATACGCGCAGTCATGCTTGGGGCATCACCATGCTGGAAAATGACGACATGGACTTTTTTATTGAAAAAAAGCACCCTGATCGCCCTGAAGTATGGGAAGATGACCAATGGGTTCCCCTCAAAGTAAGAGAGGAAGTCATCAGGGTAAAAGATGCGCCTGACCAGTCCTTTCAAGTATTTACTTCCAGGCATGGTCCGTTAGTCCAACAGGTATTTGAAGGCATGGTGGATACCATGCCCATCGCTATGTCATGGGCTTATAACCAATTCCTGAATAAGAGCCTTCATGCTGTCTATAAGCTTGCGCATGCCCGCGACATCAACGATGCCCGGAGCGCGGTTTCAAGCATAGACGCCCCAGGCCTCAATATGATGTATGCCGACACGGCAGGCAATATCGCCTGGTGGGCAGCAGGACGCTATACGCGCTACCCTGCCCACGTCAATACCAAAACTTTATTGGATGGTTCTACAGCCGAAGATGCCCCGCTGGGTAAATATCCCTTTGAAGAGAACCCCCAAGCGGAGAATCCTCCTTGGGGATATGTATACTCTGCCAACAACCAGCCCGACAGTGTTCACGGGCAGATTTTTCCTGGCTATTATGCGCCAGAAGGAAGGCCAAGGCGAATTGTAGAGATGCTAGAGGCAAAAAATGACTGGACAGTGGAGGAAGTTCAAAAAATGAGTGTGGACACGCGCAGCACCTCACAACTAGATATTATCACAGTCATGATCGATGGCCTATCTAAGGATAAAGAACGCTCAACAGTCGAGCAAAAGGCCTTGGAGCAGCTCAAAGGCTGGGATGGCCAGCATTTACTCGCTTCAATCGGACCAGTCATTTACCAGAGATGGACCTATCACATCATGTACATGGCTATGGCCGACGAAATGGGAGAACCTGATTTCAAGGCAATTAGCGGCGGATTTTTACTAAAAAGAACGACTCCAAGGCTGATGAGCAATGAAGCTTCACGCTGGTGGGATGACATCACTACAGAAGCTAAAGAAACGCGAGAGGACATTTTTGAAAAAGCTTTTTCTCACGCTATTTCTCAACTCCAAACCCAATTGGGTAATGATGTCAGCCAGTGGCAATGGGGCAAAGTCCATACGGTGGAGCACCAGCATGCTATCGGCCGTCAGGGCGGGGCACTGGGAGCTACTTTTAATGTAGGGCCTTTCCCTACGATGGGAGGCAGCGAAGCGATTAATTGTATTGCTGTGAAGACGAGTGCGTCAGGCACATACGAATCGACGTATGGCCCTGCCATGCGCAATGTCGTCGACCTTGGCAACCTCGAAACAGGCTGGGCCATCCTGCCTACGGGCCAGTCAGGCCACTTCTTAAGCGATCATTATGATGACCAGGCGGAGATGTATGTGAAAGGAGAATATCGGAAAATGATGATGAATAGAGCGGATATCGAGGCAGATATGAAAGGGAAATTGGTGTTGAAGAAGAAATAGGAAGGAGGAAAAATTCAAACTCAACTATCCTTCTTTTTGAATTTGAACTTGAGTTTGAACTTGAATTTTCTCAGATATATATCTTTTCTTTTTATTCCCCCAATTCTTCCAAAATCTCTTTTGCTTTTTCTTGATAATGATGTCCTTCACGATCCGCTATTCTTTGAAAAGCCTTTTGGGCTTTTTCCCTATCCACTGGAACCGTCAACCAGCTCAAAGCAGTATACCAATCCCCTTGTTCTGTCAGTTGTCCCATTTCTTGAAAGTGATCCCTCGCCTGTCCAGGATTACCCAATTTCAGGTAAGATAGACCCGTGAACAGGGCTTTTTCTGACTGCTGCAGGGCAGAGAGACTATCTGCTGGCACCTGTTCATATAAAGCAATGGCAGCTTCATAGGCTTGTCTTTCAAACGTTTTATGCGCTGCAGCCATCAGGCTATCGGTCACGGTGCCCAAAGGCGCTGGCGTATCGGGCAGTGAAAAGTTTTCTGCAAATAACTGGGCTGGATCAGCCGATCCGTCAAAATCGACAAGCATAACCACAGCAATCAGCAGGGCAATAGCGGCTGCAAGGAGCCCGCCGCCCATCCACAAATTTCGGGTGCGGGTCGATCGCTGACGCTGCTGGTGGGCTTTTGTTGAAATCTCATGAAGGCTTTCTTTCTCATGCAAGGTACCAGCTTGGATAGCCAGATGCTTGGTCTTCAAAAAACCTTCAAATTCTGCCTTGATTGCAGCATTTTCTTCTATCTCTGATTCCAACTGAAGTAGTTCAGCCTCCGCCAACTTCCCAGCAAGATAGCGATCAAATCGTGCGTATAGTTCATGGTCATGCGTTTCCATTTGGGTCAAGTAGTTTTGTGTTTCTCTGACAGTAAGTCTCTCAAGCGTTTCATACATCGGTACTTAATATTGGATGCCGTCGCTCCCTTATTAAAGCCCATTCGTTCTGCAATTTCTTCCATCGTATACCCATAGTACTCTGCTTCTATCAGTATTCTTCGACATTTTTCCCCTAACTGATCCATCAGCCTTTTCACCTCACTCAGCTCCTCTTGCAGTTCTAATTGCTTCAATATATTTCGAGCCTTGTCCGGCAAGTGTTGATATTGTTCGACTTCCTCCTCAATTACATGAGACGAGTTTTTTCGAATTCTATCTACACATCGATTTGAAAAAGCTTGAAAAAGATACGTGGACAACTTACTTTCGCCCCGAAAACGGCCTTGCCGTATTTGCCTACATGTGCCGATTACGGCATCTGAGTAGGCATCTTGGGCGTCTTCGAAGCTCAGTCCATGGCGTTTGATCCCACTATAAATGAAATCCATATATTGCTCATAAAATAGCTGGGTATAGCGCCTTTCGCTAAGCCCATCTGCTAGCAATCCATCCAAAATTTGCTGATCTGGATAAGCTTTTTTATTTTTTTTTGCCATAGATGGTGATGCAGGTCCTTTGGGTTCGTCTCATCAAATAACGGTTTTTTTTTCTTAGCGGAAAAACCTTCGGGCAGGAAGGGTCAAAACCGAACTGATCATGTGAAAAGGAATCACCGTGCACTTATGTAACGGGCAATATCCTATTAACTCAAATGAATTTATCACATGAAAAAAATGCATTTTCTAACTTCTACTTTTTTGTTTTTGCTGCTCACTTCCTTCCTCTTGTCCTTTGCTAAGACAACGACTAATCCTCCCCCCCCTACGGGCAATCCTGAAGGGAATGGGACTGGAGTTATTGCTAATGGTGTCTTGGGGAGAGATGATCCGGAAGATGTCTATATCCAAACTTGCGCCGTATTTGGGCAAAATAACTATGTGGTTTTTAACCATGACATCAGTTTGACTTATGATCCGAATCAATTTCCCTATTTAGCCCTGACTTTTTATCTGACAGACCCTAACGGCAACCCCCTTTCAGGTAATTTTCTCGGACAAGTGAATGATAGTTTTACCGTAGCCTTCAACCCTGTAATTCCCTTCCCAACGATTCCTTCTACCACTGTCTGCGACTCTTTTGAATGTATTATTCAATTTAACCTGTACTACAGTTGCATGATTCCATCTACCTACCCAGTAGACGATGAAATTCATATCCACATGTACTTATTTGATTATCGCCATACGCCAGATGGAGAATTCACCATTTTTGCGCCGATATGCTCCCTCGTCCCTTTCGGCGACCGAATCAAAACTGCGGGCAGGCTGGGAGGACCAGGCTCCCCTCAAACAGATGCATTTGACAACTTCTATGACCTTTACCCCAATCCATTTCAGGATCACGTAACGTTGAGCGCCAATCCTAATGGGCGGACTCAATTTAGCTTATGGAACCTGCAAGGTCATATGTTGAGGAAGAGTGATTGGGTTGAGGCAAATATGTCTCAGCAATGGAATCTGGCTCAATTGCCTCCAGGGGTGTATATCGTCATGATCGAAGACGAATTTGGGCAAAGAGGGGTGAGAAAAATGATCAAGAAATAAACTAATAAAGCCTCCGGGCAGGGAGGCTTCAAGATGCTATTTGTGAAAAGGAATCCACTAACTGCACCTGACTATAAAATTACGCTTTAATCATATAAAAACTAAATTTGCATATGCAAAATCTTAGGTATTTTGGCATTAACACATTGCTCACCCTTCTTACCTACGGCTTAGGATCGTCCAGCAATTCGCAAATAAAGAAATTGATCAACATTGATTAAGCACCAATTATGTTGTCTCAGAATGGTCCTCCTATGTGTTTTCATAGGCGGGCCATTATTTCATTTATCATTATCGGGGCAGGAAACGGACTCGGCGATCATCCAACTCCGAGCCGAAATAAATGCGGCGAAGGCAAAGAAGGATTGGCAGGCCTATTCCTTGGGGTATAATAGGGTAACAGAACGCCTGGCAAGGGATGAAAGCCGTTTTTGGGAAGCATACCAACATGGGCAGAAAGCCCTTGATAGTATCGGCTACTATTTGTCAGATACAGCGAAGAATTATAGTAACGCCTTAGCCAATCAGGCGTATTTTTGCCGTAGGCTGGGCCAGCTGAAAGAAGCGAAATCTATTTATCAAAAAAGCATAGAACTGTATCAAATCGACCCTAATCGCAATTCTGAGGCTATTTGTACGGCTTATTATATGCTAGGCACGGTCTACTTTATGGAAGGCAACTGGCTGGAGGCGAAAGCACGATTTGAAAAATCAATAGCCGTCTGGGTAGATGCGGGCATGCCGCCGTATAGCTATACGGTAAGTACCTATTTGCACCTGGGATATGTCTTCAGAAAACTGGAGGACTGGGCCAGTAGTAGGGCCTATTATGGGGCGTGCCTCAATTTCCATTATCGGCCGTACAGGATTGAGGCGGGCTATGGGATGGCCTGGGCCTTCCTGGAAGAGAACAAATCCGATACGGCTCAGATGTACCTCGACTATGCCATCCGTCAGCAAGACAGTTCGGATCTATACATCCCTCAAAAAGTAGCTGAAATTCAAGCGAAAATATTTGCCTTGCAAGGACGGGAAAAGGATGCGTTGGGATCTTTCAGGGAAGCGCAGCGAATGCGGGTAGTAGATAGTCCTTATCGTTTTGAAGATTTATCTATTGGGGAAAAGGAGCTTGCGGATCATTTCCTCCAAATGGCCATGTATGATAGTGCTTTTCAGCATGTGGGCCAAGCATTTGCTTACCTGGAATTACCCAATGAATTACCCCTTGCATCTACCTCTACTGATCGATTCATCTTTCCGCAACAAGCCCTTGAATTGTATATCCTAAAGGGCAATATATATCAAGCGCAGTATGAAAGAGATCAACATGACAGTTTGTCTCATGCAGCCTTGGCTTGTTATGAGAAAGGATTTGAGCTATATCGTGGGCTGAGGGAAGATCGGGTAAATGAAGCCAATAAGCTCCTCTTGAGCGACTTGAACTGCCAGTTGACAGAAGGCGCACTGACCAGTATATATGCCCTGCTTCGCGCAGAAGGCCAAGCCTTTGCAGATCAAGCCCTCCTATGGATGGAACGCTATCATGGAGGCATCCTCTATTCTGAGTTTCAAAGAAGCGAAGCTTTTTTGGAGGAATATCTTCCTGACAGCATTCGCGTTCAAGAGAAAAACCTGCTGAGCAGGATCAGCTACCTCAGGTCTGAGGTTCAGGAGGCGCGGGATGATGAGACGCGTGTGCAAAAGCAAAATGAATTGTTTGAAAGGCGTGAGGCCTATGGCCAGTTCAGAACGCGTACAGCCATGGAATGGCCTCAATATGGGCAGCAAACGAAGCCCATTTCGCTACCTTCTTTGAGGCAAGGCCTCCAAGACTTAGAGAAGGGGGCAAAAGTACTTTCCTTTTTCTGGGGGAAAAGCCATCTTTTTGCCCTGACGGTTTCACAAAACTTTTCCATCAAACTCGAACAAATCTCAGGTCAAGCTGCCCTTGCTGAAAAGGTGCCTCAATTTCACTCCATACTGGAAACACCTGATTATAGCCCTGAAGGGCTTGATAGTTTCTGCCACTATGCGACAGGCCTGTATGCGCATTTATCTACCATTTTATCTCCTCTATCAACAGCAGAAGCCCTTTTTATTCAGCCCGATGGGGCCTTGGCGAATCTTCCATTTGAACTATTAGTAGCAAAAAGACCTGAAATTGAGGCCATGCCTTCGGTGTCGGCAGCCTATCGGCATTTGCCTTATTGGGGGAGAGAATTGCCGATTGCCTACTTTCATTCCCTCAACCTGATGTTGACTTCGTCAGCATCCAAACCGCCAAAACATGCCTCCCTGGCTGTATTTGCCCCGCGCTATGCGGGCGCCTATCACCTCAAGCAAAATGAAAGCATTTCAAGCGAACTTTCTCCATACCTGTCATCTACTAGCTTCTCTTTTGAAAAAGCGACCAAAGCCCGCTTATTGAATGAAATGCCGCGCTATGCCTATAGCCATGTATCTGTACATGGCTACCCCAATGAAGAGAGCCCATGGGATGCCTATTTGCAATTTGCCCCACATGATTCCTCGTTGGAGCGGCTGTATGTCCACGAGATCTATACCCTCGAACTACCGGGCTCTTTGGTCACGCTGGCGGCTTGTGATGTGGGCAAAGGCCGCTTAGAGGCTGGAGAGGGCATCTTGAGCCTTGCCAGGGCCTTCCGCTATGCAGGCGCCTCTACGGTCATCCAGAGCCGCTGGCGAGCAGATGCGCGAGTGGCTTCTATGCTTTTCCCTTCATTTTACCAAGAACTCGCTGCCAAAGAAAGCTCCCTCGCAGCTTTTTCCCTTGCCCGCAAGGAATTCCTTGAAGAAGCCCCCATCGGGCTCACACATCCTCATTTCTGGGCCAATTTTGCCCATTGGGGCGTGGATAAGGAAGCACCTGCTTCCTTCTGGTGGGGATGGATCGCGCTGATTTTGGTGCTGTTCATGTTAGCGGGAATTTATTTTTATAAAAAATAAGGCTAAGGTGGTGAGGCAATTGTGTACCGCTCGTCTCATCTAGCATAAGGCTTTTTCTCAAACAGAAATTTCCTTCTCAGGCCCTCCTTTTATTTAACCGTTGATCCCAATGGCTCTATATGAGCATGGAGACCTATTGTCCAACATTTTATAAGAATATACCCATGTACCGACCACTTATCTTAATACCCCTTATCGCTTGTTTCTTGAGCCTGCAATTTCTTTCGGCCCAAGTAGGCGAGCCAGTCTTCGAAAAGGGCGTTATTTATGTGAAATTGACTAATAGTTCAAAGGTAGAATTGCCTATCATAACAGATAGACGGCAAGTAGTGCACCTGTATTCCTCAGAACTAAGTGCACTTTATCCTCTTTTTCTCGAATATGATGTCTTTCAGGTGAAAAGACCATTTATCACCTCCTATAGCCAAGATCTCAAAAATGTGTATGAGGTCCATTTCGGGGAGGAAGCGGGGATAGATCTATTTGTAGAAAGGCTAGAATTGCTTTCCATTGTTGATTATGCAGAAAAAATAGGGAGGCCCTATTCCTTGTATATGCCTGATGACTATACCAATTACGGTTTATGGCACTTGGACGTCATCAAAGCTAGAGATGCATGGGATATCTCTAAGGGGAGCGAGCATGTAGTCATAGCTATCATTGATGATTCCTTCCTCCTGACTCATCCTGACCTTAAGGACAATATCTGGATCAATCAGGACGAAATCCCCAATAATGGAATCGATGATGATCATAATGGATATATCGATGATTATCAGGGGTGGGACTGCGTGGACAATGACAACGACCCCAATCCTCCTGCCAATACAGGATACCATGGACATGGTACAGCGATGGCTGGTTGTGCATCTGCTGCGACAGACAATGGGATAGGCATATCAGGGATGGGGTTCAATACCCAAGTGATGCCTTTAAAAACCAAAGAAGATATTATTGATCCTTTAAGCCCAAACACATCAAGTGGACCCGCAAGTAATGTAGCTGTACAATATGCCATTGACAATGGGGCAGACATTATCAGTATGTCATATGGGCATACGATCGGAAGCCCCACTTCCCAATTGCTAATAAATGAGGCCCATTCAAGAGGGATCGTCATCATTGCAGGAGCGGGGAATAATGGAATGCAAATCCCTTTTTACCCTGCTGCATTAGATAATGTAATCAGTGTTACAGGGACAGACAATCTGGACTATATCAGCTTTTTTTCCAATTACCACGCTACTGTAGACCTTTCTGCTCCAGCTCAATCTATATACTCGACCGCACATATGCCAGATCTCACGCCTAATTATTGGCCTGCTAGTGGGACCTCAAATTCTGCCCCGATCGTGGCAGGCATAGCAGCCCTCATGCTTTCTGTAAACCCCTGCCTGACACCGGATGAGGTAGAAGCTATGCTCAAAGCAACTGCGGTGAATATCGATGGGAGGAATTCCTGGGCTACAGGCTTGATAGGGGCAGGGCGCGTAGATGCTAAAGCTGCGGTGGCTATGACATTGCAGACAGCTACACCCAGTGCCAATTTCTCTGTAGATGATTTGAATACCTGTGATGGCTATGTACAATTTATCTACACCCCTGATAGCCTGGCTTCTTGCCCATCAAACTTTGTCTGGCTCGTTGATGGCCAACCCTATACTGAACCGGATCCCAAAGTCTATTTCCCTCAGTCTGGGACATATCCTGTGACCCTCATTGTCAGCAATCACATTGGATCGAATCAATCCTCTCAAACCCTTAATATCACCGTAGGAACGGGAACCGTCCCCATGGTAGAAGCGGGCGGTGACGTGAATGGGCAACTCAAAACCTGTTTTGGCATTCAACACCAGTTGCGTGCCACATCCAATGTCTCTGGAGGGGCTTATCGCTGGACGCCTTCGGCAGGACTGAGCAATCCCAACATCCCCAATCCTACCTTACTTCCTGCCACCAGTGTGACCTATTCCCTGACAGTCACTGACTCTCTAGGCTGCACTGCCACAGACAAACTAGCGGTGAAAGTCGAGGCCCTTGCGGTAGACGCTGGCCCTGATGTCAGGATTCAGCCTGGTGATTTAGCCCAGTTGATGGCAAATGCCTGTGGCAATAACTTGACTTATACCTGGTCTCCCACTGTAGGGCTTTCTGGCCACACGATCGCTGATCCTATTGCAACGCCTTCAGTCACCACGACTTACTACCTCACCATCACTGATCAGCTCAATAATCAAGCGACCGATAGTTTGATCGTCATCATAGATCCGGCTGCCAGCCTTGAAAACGCCTATTCTCCTCTAGGGAATATCCAACTTCCCTATCCCAGTCCTGCCCAGCAGGAGATGACATTGCGGGCCGACCTGGAAGAGTCGGGAGACCTAAAAATCGAAGCCTACGACTTGACAGGCCGTCTTATGATGAGGGTGTATGAAGGCCGTGCAGGAAAGGGCCCTTTTACTGTTGAATGGCGCCGTCAGGCCCAACTGGCAAGTGGCATGTACCTACTCGTCTGGCAGATGAATGGCGCACAACATGTGCAGAAGGTACAGTGGAGGTAGGACAAGTTCAATCTCAAGTTCAATCTCAAGTCTTTTCCTTAAATGAAACGCTTAGAAAAACTCATTCTCCTCCTCATCCTCCTTTTTCTCATGCCTACGCTCACCTCTGCGCAATCCCTTGATTGGGTAAAAACGATGGGGGGGACAGCATATGAAAGCGGCTATGCAATCGCCGTCGATGACGCAGGCAATGTCTATACCACGGGAGCCTTCAAAGGCACCGTCGATTTTGACCCGAATGCGGGTACCGATTCCCTCACAGCCATTCAGGATTTTGATATTTTCATACAAAAGCTGGATGTAAAGGGTAAGCTAGTTTGGGCCAAAAGCATGGGGGGAACAGGGGAAGATGAAGGCTATGCCATCACTGTAGACCCGACGGGCAATGTGTACACGACAGGTCCATTTCAAGGAACGGTAGACTTTGACCCTAATGCGGGTACCTATGACCTCACGGCCACAGGAAGTAGAGATGTATTTATCCAGAAATTGGATAAAGATGGGAACCTCGTCTGGGCAAAAAGCCTGGAAGGATCTGCCGCTAGTTTTGCCCATCAGATTGCCTTGGACGATTCAGGGAATCTCTACTTGGCAGGTTCGTTTGAAGGGGCCGTAGATTTCGATCCAGGCAATGGTATGCATATGGTGACATCCAATGGGGCTGAAGATGTTTTCATCTTAAAATTGACTGCCAACGGTGATTTTTTGTGGGTAAAAAGTGTAGGAGGATTAAATTTTGATTATCCAGCAGGGATTGCCTTAGATGGGGCAGGGAATATTTACATCTGCGGCTCTTTTTCACAAACAGTGGATTTCGACCCAGGCGCGGGAACCCATATTTTCAGCACAATACCAGCTATTCTTGGCCTCTTTATCCTAAAACTGGATAGCAATGGTGACTTTAGCTGGGCCAAACAAGTGTATGGCACGGCAGATACTGAAGCGCAAGGGATTGCGGTAGATGGGGAGGGGAATGTGTGCGTGATTGGCTCTTTTTCGGAAACAGCAGATTTTAATCCAGGCACCGATACTTTCAATTTGACAGCGGTAGGTTTCTATAACATTTTTGTCCAGAAGTTAGATTCAAACGGTGATTTCATCTGGGCTAACAGTATGGTAGGAGAAGGGATTGCAGCGCCTTTGGGCCTATCGATAGATGACTCTGCCAATATCTATACCACGGGATTTTTTACAGACTCCATAGATTTTGACCCTGGCACAGGCATTTCCATGCTCAAAACAAAAGGCGATTTTGATACCTATATCCAAAAGCTAGATTCACAGGGTAACCTCCGTTGGGTCTATGAAGTAGGGGGTACAAATCAAGTCATCGGGCAAGGGATAGCAGTAGATAATCGGGAAAATGTTCATATAACCGGAGATTTTGTAGGGACAGTGGATTTTGATGCAAATGGAGGGCGTGTAACCACGGCAGTAGGTGATGGGGATATATTTACCCTCAAGCTTACGACAAATGGGAATGTCGCCATCGAAACCATACGACCTGCACATCTCAGGCTTTACCCCAATCCCAGCCATGGCTATTTCACCATAGATCTCCCTTCAGGCACCCGAGGGGATCTCCAAGTGGTGGATCATCTCGGTAGACAAATAGGGGTCTACCCTTTGCCTTCTTCCCAACCTGCTGTAGACCTCTCTCACCTCCCTGCCGGGGTCTACCATGTCTGTGTAGCGCTCGATTCTGGAGAGAAGTTTTTGGGGAAGGTGATGTTGAAGTAACATGATTTAGCTGACAAATAACAAGCTCCACATGGGGTAGCTTGATGGGATACGCATGCCCAGATTTACCTAAAACGTTCTTAGCGGAAGCCGAAAAGCTGTAACAGAGTAGGCATTATCACTAATTATTATCATTTATGAATTCCAAGAAAAAAGGAATGAAAGTACTAGGCCCTAATTGTATGAAGACGATTAAAGGCGGGGTTATCATTATTCAGGACATTGTCATTGACGGTTGTTTCGAAGAATCGACCCTCATCACCACCCAGGCAGGGCCTAAGATGATCAAAGACCTTGACATGGACCAAGACCAAGTCTGGAACCCCATCAGCCAGCAATGGATGGCCATCAGTCGCAAGACGGTCAGCTTGATCAAAGGAATCGCTTACATCATCACTACGGCAAAGGGTTCTGTTACAGTGACCGATAATCACCCTTTCATGACCCTTACAGAGGGACTGGTACAGGCTTCTGAATTGTCGGAGGGAGATGTCCTGGCCAATGGAGATGCAGGAGATGTGATTATGGATGTAACAGCTTTCGCTATCGATGACCATATGGTTGTTCACAATCTGGTATTTGAGAATGCAGGTACAGAGGTGCAAAATCACTTTGTAGAAGCGAATGGGGTCGTATCTGGTGTGCTATTCTTGCAGGACAAAATTCAGTACAAGTCTTCCGTTGCCTTGTCTACTAGTGCACTGGGCTAGGCTTATCTGCCAAAATTATGATGTTTCATTTTAATCTAATTATCATGAAAACTCCAAAAAACGGCATCCAAGATGCTACACCAAAGGGAAAGAAATCCCTCAACCCCGATTCGATGAGGACCGTCAAGGGTGGGGGACCTATTATCACTGAGGACATTGTATTCTAGCTAGTGTCAACTAAGCCCCGATCCTCTGTTGAAGGAGAGGGGTTTGGATTTCCTCCCTCCATTTTTCCAACAAAGACCTAATTATACTTTAGACTGGGTGAAATGTCCAGCAAATTAAAACCATATAAGGCATATAAGAGCATAGAAGAAAACGGCTTTTTTTGACCTTATATGCCCTAAAATACCTTATATGGTTCAAAAAGGGACATTCTATTAGGTCTAATAGTACACGTCATGAGATTCTTTGAAATTGAACTTGAATTTGCGCTTGAACTTAACATTTCCCATGCTAACATCAGCCATAAAACCCTTCCCCTTCCCCTTCATCGAGCAGACAGGCATGATGGAATGTGGGACCACCGCCCTTGCCATGATCTTCAAGTATTATGGCATGTACAATATCCAACGCGTGCTGGGGCAGATTGCCCAGGTGGACACCCAAGGGACCGACCTCTACACCTTGAGCAGGATCGCTGCCAATTTTGGCTTTAAGGCGGAAGGTTACCAGATGGAGTATGCCTATCTGACAGAGATCACCCTGCCTTGCATCGCCCATTATGAAGGCAATCATTTTGTAGTGATCTACAAAGCTACCAAAACCCATGTTTGGGTAGCGGATCCCGCCTACGGCAAGGATAAGTATACACGGGAAGCGTTTGAGGAAAAATGGAATGGCATTGTCCTGACCATAGAACCCACCGAAGTTTCCTTCAAGAATAAGGACATGATGGAGCTGGTGGAGGCCCAAAGAGAAAAGCATGAAGGGTTGTACCAAAAGTTCTATAAGCCCGTCATCAAACCCCGGAAAAAGCTCCTGTGGCAGATCGTCTTGGCTACGCTCATGCTCCAACTGACGGGGCTTGCCGTTCCCATATTCACCCAGACCATTGTGGATCAGGTGCTTGTACATGAAAACCGGCAATTGCTGTATAGCATCTTGCTGGGGATGGGCGTTATCTTCATGGTGCAAATTGTATTTCTCTACCTCAGAAATATCTTGCTGGTTCAGTTTAAAGTATTTCTGGAACACGATTTTTTTAGCAATTATTTCAGCCACTTTATCTCCCTCTTTCAGCGCTATTTTGACCGACACAGAAGGGAAGACTTTATCAATCGCTTTCGCGAAAACCTTCGCATCAGGCAGATCCTGAACCCTGCCTTTCTACAAGCCATCATCGATTTCATCTTTATCCTCGGATATATCCCCATCCTATTGTTCTACAACCTCAAGCTAGGCCTAGTGGCGGGGTTTCTCACCGCCCTTTTTATGCTGACAGCCATGGTCACCACGCCCAAGATCAGGAGCCTCGCCAATAAGGTTTTTTTCAAAGATTTAGCTGTACTAGGGAAATTCTTGGATGTGCTCCTGGGTATCGGCACGATGAAACTGCTCGGAATAGAACAGGTGAAATTTATGTCCTGGCAGAATGAGTATAAGCGAAATTTGAATACTGTACTCGCTTCCGAGAAAGCGCAAACTGTTTTTATCACCCTTCAGCGCGGCTTATTCCTTTTTTCACAGATCATCATCTTTTGGTTGGGTGCGTATTGGGTGTTTGTAGGGGAAATGACTTTGGGGCAATACCTGGCCTGTATCACCATCTTCACCATTGTCCTCAATGCCCTGAACAATGTCTCTTTCCTGTGGATACAGATGGCGGACATGTCGGTATCGATTGCGCGCCTGAATGATGTATTGATCCAAAAAGGGGAATACAGTGACCTTTTTGATCAAAAACCTGTGCCCCCAATTGAGTCCATTCACTTCAATAACCTCAGTTTCAAATACAGCCATGGAGACGATCGCCTCACCCTCAACCGCGTTACCTTCAGTATCCACAAGGGCGAAAAGATCGGCCTTGTAGGGCGGAATGGAGCAGGTAAAACGACCCTTGTAAAACTATTGGTCAACCTGTATCCCGAATACGCAGGCAAAATCACCCTCAATGATGAGGTCGATATTCAGTCTCTGAATGTAAAAGCGCTTCGAAAGAAAATTTTCCTTTTCCCGCAAGACATTTATGTCTTCAGCGGTTCCTTTCGCGAGAATATCCGCTTCGCCAATCCCCAAGCGACGGATGATGACATCATTCGTGCGGCGCAGTTGGCAGACTTGCACGACTTCATCAAGACCCAGCACCTGGGCTACAACCAGGTCATCGGAGATGAAGGCACCAACCTTTCAGGTGGCCAGATCTTGAAGCTTGGCTTTGCGCGCTTATTTGTGAGCAATCCCGATGTCATCATCCTGGATGAGGCTAGTAGCCAGCTAGATGTGGAAACAGAAGCTATTATTATGAAAAATGTAGCGGAGAAATTCTCAGACAAAATCATCATTTCTATTGCGCACCGCATCAATACATTAAGAAATTCGGATAGAATCGTGGTCATGGACCAAGGCAAAATCGCCGAATGTGACACCCACGAGGCGCTGATGCAACAAGAGGGATTGTACCACCAATTTATGAAAACCTATGTCAGCTACTAATTCCGCTACCGATAATTGGGGACCGCTGGGAGACCTCGAGGAGCAGCAATATCATGCCCTGTATTTTGCTTATGATGTCCCCTTACAGGACATCCGAAAAAAGAGTTTTAAGTGGTTTTTTAGAATAGGAACCCTCCTGCTTTTGATATCTCTCATGCTGGCATCTTCCGTTCCTATCCCCAATTACCTACAAATTCCGATAGTGATGGAAAACACTTCCAAGGATCACGTCAGGCTCTTCACACATGCTGTGCATGTGAGTGATCGCAGGGTGAGTGCGGGGGAGGAGGTACAGCCTGGCCAGCCGATCTGCAAAGTGAGTTCTCCCCAAATCCAGACGCTGATTTCCGCTATCAGACGTGCCCAAAACGACCTTCAAGTCCTTCAAGAGCATGACTCGCTCGAAGTCCATCAACAAGTGAAGAATATGGACAAAGAACTCGATGCCCGACAATCGAGGATCACCGCCCTCTTAGCAGAGCAAACAGCCGCAGAAGCCCTTTTCCAAACCCAGAAAGCCTCTCTGTCAGCTGAAATGGCGTATGCCCACACCTTGGCACAGAAGGATAGTTTGTTATTTAAGGAGGAGGTTATCAGCGAGGTGGATCACCTCGCTTCTCAGCGAAACCACCTGGCGATGGCGTCGGAGATGGCCCTTGCTGAGAAGGCCTACCTTCAGCGAACCCAGCAGTTCAACCATCGGCTGGCAGAGCTGAAAGAATCGCTGGTGACAATCAGCAATCAACAAGCAGAAAGACTCAATCGCTACCAAGCGGAAGAGCAACGATTGCGAGATCAATTGCGGTTTGCCCGGCAAGACTTGCGGTTGCACTTTGGTGCCTATGAGATAGACCAGGATGCGCTGGTCTTATTGGCGCCTTCAGCGGGGCTGATAACCTATTGCTACCTAGACAATCAATTATTACAAGCAGGGGAAATGTTGTATCGCTTGGCGGTTAACAAAGGGCATTATGAGGCTAGAGGCATGATAGAAGCCAATCAGATTGGCTACGTAAGGCCCGAGATGCAGGCCAAAGTCATGTTGGAGACCTTTCCCCATTTCGAATGGGGGAGCCTTACAGGGGCAGTTGGTCGAATCAGTACTTCGCCTAATGAGCGAGGGACTTACCCCATTACAATTGCCATCACGCAAGACAATCCCAAGATCACGCCCTTTTTGCAAAACGGGCAGACGGGGACCTGCTCACTCGTATTTGAACGAAAAAGCCTCTTTGGTTATATGTTTCGTGACATAAAGCGTCTCGCGGCGGAAGCGGTTTATTAACGGATATTTTATGTAAAAAAATGCACAAAAGTGGTGATGTTCTCTTTTATGCTTCGTCTCATTAGATAGTAAGATTTACAGAAATTCAATTGATAAAATATTACTAATAAATGTCAATGACAAGGTGTGAATCTTTTTGATTCCAATGCGACAGCCGAAAAGCTATAACAGAGTAGGCACTTTTAACTTCAAATAATCATGCATTTTTTACTTTTTTTCATGGCCTTTATGGCTAGCATCATGCTACATGCGCAGCAAGAAAATGAACTTCCAGTCCATTTGGCCCCGCAAGCATCTATCAATACAGACAATTTCTATGAAGTCCAACAACAGGCCAATGACTGGTGGCAAAGTCTCAGTGAGGCAGAACAGCAGGACTATGAGAACCTCCGCAAGATGAAAAAATACCGCAGGTGGGAGATGATCTGGCAAACGCGTGTCGAATCATTTGGCGGTTCCCTTTCCCAGACCATGGCCGCTATGGCCAATGCTACCAAGCCTACCCAAAACATTAGCCAGCTAAAAACCACCTTGACTGGGGGAGCGGGCACCTGGCAAGAGGCGGGGCTATTTGAATCTAACACAGGGCGTGGCTGCCAGGACGGCGTAGGCCGTATAATGTCCGTCGCATTTCATCCTGCCTATACTGGCAACCATACCTATGGAGATGTGCCTGGAAATGAGGGAGAAAACACCTTATATGCGGGCGGGAATAACGGCGGTTTATGGCGCTCTAAAAATGGAGGCCAAAATTGGGAGAACATGAATACCGATTACCTCGCCAATATCAGGGTATTGGATATCGCGATTCCTGACAATGCACCTTCAGATATCTATCTGGCTGGCTCTATCTTCTTTGCCCCTACGCAGGGATTTGGTCATGTAAATCACCACACGACCATGTCTATCTATAAAACCAGCGATGCAGGAGGCAGTTGGACACTTTGTGGGGCCCCTTTTGACTATCAGGATAATGGGAACCTAGGGGATAACCTACATGATATTGAAGTCCACCCTGGCACCACGCCTATCGCTCAAGGGCCTAAAAAAGGGAACCCTACTTACGCGCTTTTGGCAGCCTCTGACCTCGGAATCCATCGCTCTACCAATAAAGGACAAAGCTGGTCATTGGCATGGGCCAATGAGCCAGATAATTTCACTCATGGCCCGCGAAAAATCCGAATCAGTCCTGCATATCCCTCTCATGTCTATCTAGGCGGAGAGGTCATGTACGACGACTTCACCCAAGGGAAAGAAGCAGATGATATCTATTGGAGCTTCAATGGGGGAAGCAGTTTTTGTCTGTGGAAAACCATCCAGAAATATCCTACCACCCCTTCCGATCCGACAGCACCTAATTTGATGCTTTCTAGTAAATCCAAGGGAGAAATTGCGATCATACGCCACGACCTGCTGGTTTCCCACCTAAACCCTAGTAAACTCTACCTCGTGGTAAAAGCCCGAAATGTAGGGTCAACTACCTACTCAGATGCCAATATTGGTTCTTGGGGAGCGGGTTCTGAGCGGTACTGGCTATTTGTGACGACCAATCATGGCCAGACCTGGACGGCCCTTCATCAGGGAGATTTTGGGGAGCCCTTTCGGTATGCCAGTTATAAAGTCTGGAATATAAGCCCCACCGACGATAATGCCCTATTTATCGGGACCATCAACGGTGCTTGTGGCACAGTGTACTATCGCAGCCTGGACGGTGGCCAATCGTTCACTAATTTTTCAGGGAATGACAACCAGGCCTATAATGATGGCCATGTCCATCCGGATATCCGCGCCATTGAATTTTCCCCTACGGGAAAAGGCATTCAGCATATGCTCATGGGGACTGATGGGGGGCTCAATATGACCAGAAATCCTTTTGAGACTCCTGCTGCAGAAATGAAAAACATTACGGGTTTTGGGCTTGCTGTCACAGGAAGTTACCGCCTGGCCAATTCAGAGACCAACGATGTGACGATCCTTACAGGAGCAGTAGATATCGGGACGAGTCGCAGAAACAATCTGAGTGGGGCTTGGGATCATATCTTAGGGGGCGATGGAATGGATTGTATAGTCGATTTCAATGATAATAATACCACCTATGCTTCCGCTCAGAATGGTGCTTTCTATAGGCGTGTAGGTTCAACCAACACGTATATCAAGCCTTCTGGGGCCACTGGGGCCTTGTGGATCGCGCCTATAGAAATGGATCATCAAAACAGCCATACCATCTATCTTGGCTACAGAAACCTATATAAAAGTACTGATAGAGGAGATAATTGGACGCAGATCAGTAATAATGGACATGGAGAAGGGATCAGCTATATTGCCGTAGCGCCTTCCGATCCCAATGTGGTATACTATGCCATTTCTGGCACATATGCCAACCCCGACCGTTTGTATAAAACTGTCAATGGCGGGACCACTTGGGAAGCAGTGACCTTTGACCCCAGTGGCAATCATGTGGGAAGTCCTTCAGGAAGTAATTTTTCACACAACCGCTGGATCTCTGGGCTGACTGTCTCTCCCAGCAATCCCCATATGCTCTATGTCGCTTATTGTGGGTTTGACAATACGGCTCCCAATACGATCCCCCTCAAAAAAGTCACCCGCATCACCTACGACCCAAGCACCCAAATTTATACCTGGAGGCTTTGGAACAAAGGGTTACCTGATATCCCTGTAAACTGTATTACCACTGACAAAAGTACAGGCTGCCTATTTGTAGGAACAGATAGAGGCGTATATAGCAGAATGCCTAACGGACAAGCATGGGCGATGTGTGGCACTGGTATTCCCAACACCATGATATTGGACATTGATGTAGCAGAAACGAGTGGCTGGTTGCGCGTGGCGACGTATGGCCGAGGGGTCTGGGAGTTTGATTTGGGCTATGGCAACAAAAGCTATCGCAAAGCGGACGAAACCCTAGCAGATGCTTTTGAGCAAACGGGCTTTCAGTTTGACATCGTCCCCAACCCTGCCAAAGATCGATTCTCGATCCAATACAACCTCCAGACAACCCAGGGCGTTGACGTCTCCATTATGGATTTGCAGGGCAATTGGCTGATGAGGGTCCAGGAAAATCTCTTACAAGAAGCAGGAACCTATCAGGTAGGTGTAGATGCGTCCACCTTCCCAAAAGGGATATACCTCGTCATGGTGGTATGTGAAGGGAAAGTCTACACACAAAAAGTGATCAAGATCTAGAAATTGTAAAATAGTTGTTCTCTAAATTTTGGGGGAGTATCATCTAGCATGATGCTTCCCCCATTTTCTTCGGAATAGATCACTTTTGTCGTAATTTGGCCCTGAGCTGCAAGACATTTCGCAGGCTCAGGTTCTCCCGTAAGAAAGCTCGCGACATGAAGCAAAGTGACACTTTTAACATAACCTATCAAGAACTTCCCCCACCCCCTCCGCCAACGGGCGAATGGCTGGACCTGTTCCAAATTCCTTGGAGCCTGATCAAAGCCATTTTTTACCTTACTCCCAAAACATTGATCCGCCAAGCACTTGGGAAGGAAGTGGAACACCATCACCATGATGAAGAGGGGCACGGCGATCCACCCATAGGCTGGCAGCCGTATATCACTATCAATGGGATTTCATTTGAACGGCAATATTTCTATGCAGAGGAGACGTTTGATGATTTCTACTGGAACCTGGTGGATGGCTTCCAATTACGTGCAAATCCCCCCATTTCAGGGTTAGCAAGCTTTTATTTTCTGTATAATAGTTTTTACGAATACCAACATGGCCTCATCGCTCAAGCCATCAATGTGGCAGGCGACCCGCAGAATTGCCCTTTAGTATACATCAATATCCAAGAAAAAACCGTGGAGAAGCTGTGGGACCTCAAGGAAGTGTATGCGTTTCAATTTGAAGAAAAGAAAGGGGTAATGATTAAAGGAACATCCAGTAAGCGTAGATTTGAGATAAGGCTTGGTGAAAACTCAAACTCAAACTCAAACTCAAACTCAAACTCAAACTCAAACTCAAACTCAAACTCAAAAGTAAACGACTGAGGGCGTACTTGAGTTTGTACTTGAACTTGAGTTTGCACTTAAAAAAGCCCTAACTTGCAGCAGAATGGGAAATAGGGTAATCCATTCAAAATTCTCTCATTCTAGCATTCAAAATTATTCCCTAAGCATGAAGCGTGTTGCCTTTTATACCTTGGGCTGTAAGCTCAATTTTTCGGAGACTTCCACCATCGGGCGGCAATTTGTCCAGGCGGGATTTGACAAAGTTGCGTTTGAAGACGTGGCGGACATCTATGTCATCAACACCTGCTCCGTCACCGAAAATGCCAACCGCAAATGCCGCAACGTCGTGCGCCAAGCCCTCGGCAAAAACGCCAATGCCTATGTCATCGTCGTAGGCTGCTACGCGCAGCTCAAACCCCAGGAAATCGCCGATATCCCTGGCGTAGATATGGTCCTCGGCGCAGGCGACAAATTCCGTATCCTAGAACTGGTCAAAGACTTCGAAAAAGAAGACAATGCCTGTGTCTATAACAGCAATATCCATGACGTAGGCAGCTTTATAGATGCGTATTCGATGGGCGATCGCACGCGTGCCTTCCTCAAGATTCAGGATGGATGTGATTACAAATGTACTTTCTGCACGATCCCGCTAGCGCGTGGCCGCAGCCGCAGCGATAGCTTGGACAATATCCTCAAAAACGCTCGCGAACTCTCCGACCAAGGCATCAAAGAGGTCGTCCTCACAGGCGTGAATATCGGCGATTATGGCAAAGACCAGCCTGGTCAATTCATCGATGTGATCCGCGCGCTAGATGCTGCGCCGATGACGAAAGCGATCCAAAGATTCCGCATTTCCTCTATCGAACCGAACCTATGTTCGGATGAAGTCATCGACTTCGTCGCTGGTTCTCAGCGCTTTATGCCGCACTTTCACATGCCCCTACAAAGTGGCAATAATGAACTCCTCGGCAAGATGCGCCGCCGCTATCGCCGCGAACTCTATGTGGAGCGCGTCGCCCACATCAAGTCTGTCATGCCCCACGCCTGCATCGGCGTTGACGTCATCGTCGGATTCCCCGGCGAGACCGAAGCCCATTTCCTCGATACCTACAACTTCCTCAATGAGTTGGACGTGTCCTATCTGCACGTGTTCACCTACTCCGAACGAGAGAATACCCTCGCCTGGGACATGGAGGGCAAAGTACCGATGGCGGACCGCCATCGGCGCTCCAAAATGCTGCGCATCCTCTCCGACAAGAAGCGTCGCCACTTCTATGAACAGTACTTAGGCGAGACACGTCCCGTCCTCTTTGAAGGCAAATCCGATAGCCGACTGATGCAGGGATTCACGGATAACTACGTCAAAGTAGTCACGGCTACCGATCCCAATCTGATCAATCAGATTGTGCCCTGTGAGCTTCGTGAGGTCAATCCGCAAGGGTTGGTGGATGTGGGAGTCAATAACTTTGAGTTATTGATTGACTGATTATTAGATTCCCAGCGCTTGCCCACCCCCAATCTGGACGGTTTCTGCTGTAATGAAGCCTGCATCAGGACTCGCGAGGAAAGCAACCACGCCAGAAACATCATCTGGTTGGCCCAATCTTCCCAGCATAATATTATTGGCCCATGAAGCGAATACTTCTGGCTTGGTAGATTTTATTTGTTGATGGAATGGGGTGTCGATGGTTCCAGGCGATACGGCATTTACGCGAATGCCATATTCTGCCAAATCTTTGGCCAAGGCTCTTGTAATGGTATGTACACCGGCTTTGGACGTGCCATAAATCCCAGCGCCAGGTCCTCCTGCATTCCATGCAGCATTTGAGGTGAAGTTGATGATGGTAGGATGATCGCCCTTTTTCAGGAAAGGGATCGCGGCCCTGGATGCAAAAAACACAGAATCTAAGTTTAATGCCATGACAGATCTGTAGAAATCTGTAGTCATCGCTTCAAAACGAGATCTTCCCCCTAATCCGCCTGCATTATTTATCAACACATCTATTTTGCCATATTTTTCACCGATTTCGGTGATGTTTTTTGTCACAAGCGATTCATTGGTCACATCAAATCCGCAAAATTCTGCATCAATTCCTTCTGCCTTAAGCTCTTCAATTCTTTTGGCTCCTTTTTCCTCATTAATCCCATTTAAGACAACCGTATATCCATCTTGCCCTAATCTTTTGGCCACGGCGAAACCTATCCCACCAGTGGCCCCCGTAACTATAGCTATTCTATTATTTTTCATTCTGTTTTCTTTTTATAATTCTGGAAAAAAAATGTTGGTATTAAATCGTATTGTCAACTAACCTCACCTTTTTGATAAAAAAGAATATGGCTAATACACCGAGACCTACTGATATCGTAATGGCAATAAAGGCTGGAACATAAGAACCACCACTCGTAATTTGTCCAATAAACCAATTCATGATCATGGGAGATACTGCCGCTACCGTCCCTGCTAATCCGGCTAGCGTTCCTACTGATGGGCCTTTTAATAAATCACTCGATAATGTCTGAATATTACCGATTGCAAATTGAAACCCAAATAACGCAACACCTGCTAAGTAGATGAAAAGCATGAAGTTTGTTTCTTTCACAAACATAATAATTCCTATAAAAGCGAGGATGATCAAAGCACTTCCTATCACAATACTCACCTTTCGTCCAGCATTCACCGAGCTGCGGTTGATGGCTTGTTCTGTAAATATGCCGCCCAGGATACTCCCTGCAGCTGCCATTAAATAGGAGATCCACATGGTATTTCCAATTTCTTCTATACTTAATCCGAATTTGGAATTGAGGTAAATAGGCATCCACCCAGCAAAGAACCACCATATAGGTTCAATAAAAAACCGGCATAATAACACCCCCCATGATTCTCTAAAGCTTAAAATTTTTCCCAAGCCCAAACTTTTTCCTTCCTATTTTTGATCAGTTTCTCGATCCGTATTTCTATCGGCAGATATAAGCTCTTTTTCTTCCTCTGTGATCCACGGATGGCTATTGGGATTTGTTTTATTTATGAATAGCCAAGGAATTACCCAAATCAACCCAAGGGCTCCAAGTATGACATAAGTGGCTTTCCACCCAAAACTTGCATACAGCCATACGATGATAATGGGGGCAACCACATTTCCTATTGAGGCACCGGAGTTAAATATACCTTGGGCGAGTGCTCTTTGCCTGGCAGGGAACCACTCCCCATTACTCTTAACTGCCCCTGGCCACAATCCTGCTTCCCCAAATCCCAGAAGTCCCCGAGCTATTGAGAGGGATACAATGCCTTTTGCAACAGCATGAAACGCAGCAGCTACTGACCAAACGATAATTGAAAGGGTAAATCCTATCCTGGTTCCAATTTTATCATACAATCTGCCTGACAGGAACTTACTTATCGCATAAGTCGCCATGAATATATTGAGGAGGAAGGCATAATCTGATTTATCCATGCCTAAATCCTCGCCCATCTGCGGCCAAAGTAAGGCAAAGGCAGTCCTATCGACATAATTTATAACAGTCGCAATAAAAATCAGACCGATAATCCACCATCTTAATCCTTTGATTTTCATAGTAGTAGAGTTCTAGTTAATAAATAAAACCTCATCATTTGAAGACCGAGGTTTCGGATTTTTCTTTGATTCCCGCTCAAGATTCCTCACCTCAATCGCTGGATCATCTCCAGCGTTTTCCTTACCGTCTCTGTCAGTCCCGTCCAGTCCTTATTCTTAATGATTTCTCCCGAAATCAATTTGGAACCCATGCCCACGCAAGCTACGCCTGCTTCGAACCAGGAGCGTAAGCTCTCCTCGGTAGGTGCGACACCACCCGTAGGCATGATCGTGGTCCAAGGCTGGGGCCCACGAATGGCTTTCACAAAGCCCGGGCCGTAAGTGCCGCCAGGGAAGAGTTTGACGATTTCGCAGCCCAACTCTTCAGCGCGCGCTATTTCGCCGAGCGACCCACAGCCTGGTGACCAAAGCACCTTCCGCCTGTTACAGACAATGGCGATGTCCTCTCGCAGGACAGGGGTCACCACAAAATTGGCCCCGAGCTGCATATAGAGGGAAGCGGCAGCGGCATCCGTGACGGAGCCTACGCCCATGATCATCTCCGGCAGTTCTGCCCGACAAAACCTATTGAGTTCACCAAATACTTCGTGGGCGTAATCGCCCCGATTGGTAAATTCCAGAAGGCGGGCGCCGCCTTCATAGCATGCACGCAGTACACGCTTGCCGATGGTCACATCGGCATGGTAAAACAGGGGCACAAGCCCCGTTCTGTGCATGGTCTGAGCTATTTCTATTCGTGTAAATGTTGCCATAAGAAGAAAAATTTTAGTTCTAAGTTTTAGGTTCTATGTTCTATGTTGCCTATGTCTAAAACTCAGAACCAAGAACATATTTGATTATCTACTCACACGCCCACTGGCATCACCAGCCATGAGTTTCTCCACCTCACTCACCGTCGCGAGATTTGCATCACCATAAATGGTGTGCTTGAGGCAGGAGGCCGCTACGGCAAAGTTTAGCGCTTTTTGGTCATTATCGGGGTAAGTCATCAACCCATAAATCAGGCCGCCCATAAAGCTGTCGCCTCCCCCTACCCTATCCACGATATGGGTGATCTGGTAAGTAGGCGCTTCGTAAAGCGTCTTGCCGTCATACAGGACGCCTGACCACGTATTGTGAGAGGCGCTGATAGAGCCACGAAGGGTGGTGATGACTTTTTTCGCACGTGGAAACATCTCCATTAACTGCTTAAGCACGGACAGGTATGATTGGCCGTCAACCGAATGGCCCTGCGTCACGTCTACCGCCTCCGGGTGAAGCCCAAAGTGCTTTTCGGCATCTTCTTCATTGCCGAGGATGATGTCACACCCTTCTACTAGCGCAGGCATGACTTCGCCTGGCTCTTTGCCATATTTCCAAAGGTTTTTTCGGTAATTGAGGTCGGTGGAGACAGTCACGCCAAGGCGATTGGCTACTTGAATGGCTTCCAGGCAAGCATCTGCTGCACCTTGGGAGATGGCTGGTGTGATGCCCGTCCAGTGAAACCACCCTGCACCTTCAAAGACCTTTTCCCAATCAATCATTCCTGCCTCAATGGTAGACATGCCCGAATGGGCACGGTCATAGACCACTTTACTGCCACGACTCACAGCCCCGATTTCCAAGAAATAGATGCCTAGACGCTCTCCGCCACGGACGATATGTTCCGTCCCCACATTGCGCTTGCGCATCTCCATGAGGGCACATTCACCAATGTCATTGTCGGGTAAGCGTGTGACAAAATCTACAGGCAAGCCGTAGTTGGCCAAGGATACAGCGACATTGCTTTCGCCGCCTCCATAGATCGCTTCGAAGCTGCTTGCTTGTGAAAACCGACGCCAATTGGGCGGGGTCAATCGAAGCATTATTTCGCCGAAAGTGACTATTTTTTTCATGTTGTTTAGCATAAAAAAGAACCACAAAAACCATAAGAGATTATTAATTATTAATTGATTGATTATAAATTAAAAACTCAAGTACGATACACTGACTATCAGCCATTTACCATGAATTAATCAATTAATAATCTATCAATTAATAATTTTTTATCCCTTGCTTCTGTGGTTCCCAATTCAACCTAATTGTTTTGTATTAAGAAAAAGCTAATCCACCGTTAATGTCGAAATTCGCACCAGTAACAAAAGAAGTAGAATCAGATGCAAGGCATGCAACTAAATCAGCTACTTCGTCAGGACGTCCTTCGCGCCTTAGGGGCGTTTTGCCTGCGACCATTTCTCTGACATTGTCAGGCGTGAAGGTATCGTGAAACAGGGTTCCGATCAGACCTGGGCAAAGGGCGTTCACGCGGATGCCTTGTGGGCCAAGTTCCTTGGCCATTGCGCGGGTAAAAGTCATCACAGCTCCTTTGGAAGTCGCATAAGCAGAAGCGCCGCCGCCACCACCGTCACGACCTGCCTGAGAGGCCAGGTTGACGATAGAACTGCCTTCTGGCATATTTGGCACAGTCGCTTTGTGCATCATGAAGACAGATTTGAGGTTCAAATCCATGAGGTAATCCCAAAATTCTACGTCCATTTCCATGAGTTTTTTACGGGCAATCAGTCCGCCAGCATTATTGACGAGGACATGAATGTTGTCTCCAAAAGCTTTCTTGCTTTCATCTACCAAGCGGGTACATTCGTCCCACTTTGTCAAGTCAGCTTTAACGGCAATTGCATTTCCGCCAACTTCTTTGATCGTAGCCAAAGTCGCTTCCGCGTCTGTAGGGGTATTGTAATAATTGATTACGACATTGGCCCCTAGACTGGCTAGTTTAATTGAAATCGAACGGCCAATGTCTCTTCCACCCCCGGTTACAATTGCTGTTTTTCCTGTTAATTCCATTATGAATGTTTTATATAGTGATTATTGGTTACTGATTAATGTTGAATGGTGAATGGTGAATGTTGAATGGATGGGAACCCCATAGTCAGTTCAATAATCCCCCATTTTATCATTTACTCATATATTCATCTTATCATTTCCTTAAATCATCCACTCATTCTATCATTCCATCATTCCATCATTCCATCATTCCATCATTTCTCCTCAAGCGCATATACGCCCCTCCACTCAAAAGTCTTCTCCCCCACCTGCACGTGGTGCTGGGCATCTGTTGAAGCATTCTGATTGGCCATCATAAAGACCCATTCTCTGCCTCCTTTTGTCTCAAAAGAAACAATGCAATACTGTGCATCACCATATAATGGCGTTACGTTTTGAATGCTTCCAAATGGATGTTCTGGGATCTCTCTTACGGGATTGTAAGTTCCATGAGATTCAAAGACTGAAGCAAAAAGTGTGCTTTTGGTATTTTCCCTTCTCAAAATAAAGGCAGGATCGTGGCGTAAGTTAAAGTCTGGATCATTGGCCCCTAAACGTGCAAAGATCAAGGCATCATCAGCCTGGGCATCCCTCGTTAGCGTAAAGAATTTCCCCTCATAAAACCAGCAGATTTGGGCACACTCTTCTTTTGCTTTTCCCTCCGCTTCTTTCCACAAATGCTGATAGCCATGTGCTTCCCCCATCGTTGAGAGGCTGCTTGTCTCGGCCGTATAGTCAAAATTGGTGGAGAGCAAATGCCCCTGAAACCACCAAGGGAGGTCATACTGCTGGCTATCTGTCGCTTCTACACGGAAGAGATCCAAAATTAGCGGATTGCGAAACTGCTCATCGTTGATCATGACCATCGTTCGGTGCAGTTCGGTTCCTGAATATGCTGAGGTCTCCTTAGCGCTTACAACTGCGACATTGGGATTGGAAGCGTCAAAAAAGTATCGAGAAGGATGCTGCTGCTCTGCGGCTTTTACTTTCCCCTTAAACTGCGTTTTTTCGTTGACCGTCACCGTATTATGGGCGATGGTCTGCTTGGCCCAGGTCTTGTTTTCAGGCAAATAGCGGCCGCCACCTTTCTGGTCAATATTGACCCATCGGGCAGAACCATAATCTTGGATGACTTCCCCGTCATCATCATATAGCGCATACGAAAGGCGGTCAAAATGGCCGTGTCCCATGCCGTGGGCTGCATACTTCATCACCAGGCAGAGCTCGGAATTGGAGGTTCCATTCATTCTAAGGATGCCTAATCCACCCTTTTTTCCATCATCCCCATCGCGATATTCGATAGATTGATGGGCAAAGGGTTGTGCTTTATTTTGGGCTAAGTCTATCGCTACCTGGAAACCCGCTTCATCTAAAAACACCTTACTCTGCTTTTCTGCGATGCTGAGCAATGTAGGGTCATCACCGGCGTGGAAGTAGGTGATGTCTACTGCCGCTACCAATTCCCTCGCTAGCCAAGACATGCCTTTTTGTGCATCATTGATGGGAAAGAATGCGCCACGCGGATCGCTTTGATAGAGCAAAGCATAAACGGATTTGGTGAGGATCCCATCGCGGTACTCGAGGATGCCTAAGTCGGGTTTATGATTGACCAGAGATTTCGCAAAAAGGAGGTAGGGGTAAATGGCGTAACGGAGGTAATAAGGCCCTTCGGTAAAATGTCCATCTGGCGAGAAGGAATAATCCAATTGGGCCAGAAAGCCTGCTACATTTTTCCCTTCTATCTTGATAAAACCTCCGTCATTGTCCCGCGCATCTTCAGGTATCTGGTCATCTTCAAGCCCATACAGCGCCCTTTTGACCAATCCCTCATCTCCCATCACTAAGCCGATCATCCCTACGGCGGCATTGGCCCAGGTACTATGGTTGTGAATTCGATTAAAAAAGCGCGGATTTTCAAGGGAAAGGAAGTCTGCCATGGGGCGGAAAAGGTCCTTTTCCAATAATGCTCTCTCTGCTGGCTCCAGCCACTCATACACACAGTCGTATGCTTGACTTACATAGACAAGCCAGTTGGCATCGTTGAGGCATTGCCAGAAGATCTTGCCTGTGGCGTAGGAACGATTGGTGGGGTGCAGCCCCAACGTGGGATAAAGCTTTGCATAGTCCAAAAGCATATCACGGATATAAGCCGCATATTTTTCTTCTCCAGTAAGCTGAAAAAGCACCCCTGCTTTTTGGAGGATAAAGAAATTCTTTTTGTGGCGCTCATGGGTATAACCGCCCGCCATGTCTTTGGGGACGGGAACTGCGATTCCTTCATCGATCTCAGCATCTACCTCGTTTTGAGCAGCAGCTAATGTCTGAGCAAATAAGGGGGCTGCATCCATATTTCCCCGAATCTTCTCGACACCAGGTTTAGTGAGGATAAGATTGGGGTGGTTCTGAGCTATTAGCGTGATATCAATCATGTCTACTGATAAAGTGATTATCAGTAGACGGATCAGGTATTTCGTTTTGTATAGCATCAGTGTGTGACTGGTCAGTTAATTTTTTGGATAATAGCTGCCTTAGGTTTTTGTGGTAATAAAAAGCTGATTTTCAGGCAAAAAAATCCCTGCTCATAGGTGAGAAGTCACCTTGAGGTTGTCTCAAAGAGTCATTATTGGGAAATGATTTTTTACCAGTAAAAAGCTACAGCACCTCCACCTATTCTTTTACATTTTTACTATAGTCAATAACATCTTGGAGGTGCGACTGCATGGCTTGAGCCGCGAGTTCAGGCTCTTGGGCTTCGATATACTTAAGGATGATTTTATGCTCTTCTAAAGGCTTGAAGATTCGGTCTTCCTTACAGACATTCAGGGAAATAAAACTCTTGACGATGTCGGGTATAATGATCAACATTAGGGACTTCAACACTGAATTTTTGCTGGCTTCGGCAATTTTGAGATGAAACATCAAGTCTTCTTCAACAGCTTGTTCCTTCTGCTCTACCTTCGCCTCATAGGCATCCAATGCCTTCCGAATATTGATGAGATCCTCTTCTGTACGACGCTCGGCAGCCAATCGTACCGTATTGACTTCGAGTAAAACGCGAGTCTCAACCAAAGAGCTAAATTCGTGATCTTCTATAGCTAGTATATCAGTGATCAATCCTTCAAGGGCTGCTATCCCCATACCTGCCACGATGGTGCCGCTTTGTGGAAGTGTCTTCAAAATTCCGTAAAACTCTAACTTCCGTAAGGCTTCTCGTACATGACCACGTCCAACCCCAAACTGCTCCACCAGTTTTCGCTCAGGGGGTAACCTATCACCTGGCTTCAATTGACCATTTTGAATCTGAGACCTTATTTGCTGAATAATCATATCAGCAGGTTTTGTGAGCCGAAGCTCCTGAAATATTTTTAATGATTGATTCTCCATTTATTTTATTTAACTATTATAGAATTGGTAATTGGTTTACCAATTTAAGAGACATTATACTTATCTGCAAATATTCTTTGTCTTTTCTCCAAAATTTAATCGAACCATCCCTCCAAAATAGCTAAAAATTCAGCCCGATTATCTCTTGGTAAAATTCCCACCTCCTATTGATCGATCCTAGAACTTTTCCCTTTCCTGACTGCAAAACCTATTCGACTTGGTAACCAGCTTTTTCATCATCTGTTAAGAATAATTCTGATAAAAATTTGGAAAGGGGGAGTTTTTCCGTTAAAATTGGTAAACCAAAAATTGGTAAACCAATTTTTACCCTATAACCACGCATATTTCCTCGCCCAAAATAGGTAAGAAAAACCTAAGGGTAAAGACGTCAAAATATAAGCTCATCCTAATAAATAAAGCAACTTCCTGTCTGACAATTTGCCATCCATAAAGTCTCAACAACTCCATTTAATAAAAATTAACTTATGAAATTTTTACGATTACTTTCTTTTTTAGTAATGGGCATGTTACTGTGTATAGGTGATATTGCTATGGCACAGACTACTGTTACCATTGGTACCGGATCCTCCTCTTCCAGTACAAGAGGGCCATTTCAACGGGCAGACACCAACTCTTCCACTGTATTCTCTCGATGGGTACAAATATTCACCGCAAGTGAATTGGCGACAGCAGGTGTCTCTAGCGGGGTTGACCTCACCCAGGTAACGTCAAAAGGGAGCAAACGTTAATTGATTAAGATAAAGAAACAGTTGCGATCATGTGCGCAGGTGGCCCGGCTCTGGGTATCAATACTGTCGTTAGTACGGTGGCCAAAGTTTTCTTAAAAGATGGCTATCGCGTACTGGGGGTATATGATGGTTATCAAGGACTTTTCTCGTAAGAAGCTTAAGCATTATAAAAATCATGAGACACTTACTACTATTATTCACTGCATTCGCCCTGCTGATCAGTTGTCAGCAACAAGGTCCCCATTCAACGGTATTGGTTTCCAATGCTGACGAGCTAAACGAAGCGATCTCAAATGCACAAGCAGGAGCTGAAATCGTCATGACCGATGGGGAATGGAAAGACGTTAACATTCGCTTCAACGCCAAAGGGACAAAAGATCGTCCTATCATACTACGGGCAGAAACTGCTGGCAAAGTACTCATCCAGGGCCAATCAGACCTGAAACTGGGCGGTGAATACCTGGTGGTGGATGGCCTATATTTTACAAATGGAGCTTCTCCCTCCCAATCAGTTATCCAGTTTTTTATAGATGATAAAACCCTTGCCAACCACTGCCGAGTGACCAATTGTGTCATTCAGGATTTCAACAAATCTCAGAAAAATAAGCAAGACCTTTGGGTGCTATTTAAGGGCAGACATAACCAGTTAGACCACTGCTATTTGGCCGGAAAGTCCAATAGAGGTCCGACCATTAGGGTTGAACTGGAAGGGAATGAAAGCATTAAAAATTATCATAAAATCAATAATAATCATTTTGGCCCCAGACCTCCAAAAGGAGGTCCAAGTGCCGAAACCATCCAGATTGGAAATAGCTACACCTCTATGGCGCCCAGTCATACGCTGGTTGCCGACAATTTATTCAATCGCTGTAATGGAGAAGTCGAAGTGATCTCAAGCAAAACGAATTTCAACGAATTCAGGAATAATGTCTTTTACAAAAGTGAAGGCTCATTGGTCACTCGACATGGAAATTATTGCACTGTAGATGGGAACTACTTCATCGGTGACGAAGGCTCGCCACACGTTGGAGGTGTGAGGCTCATCGGCACAGGGCATTGGGTGACCAATAACTATTTCTACCATCTACGAGGGGAGATTTTCAGAGGGCCACTTGCCGTCATGAACGGGATTCGCCGATCTCCTTTAAACCGATACATCCAGGTCACAGATGTAGTAGTTGCCTATAACACCTGGGTCAATTGCAGCTCCCCCTGGCAATTCGGCGTTGGATCGAATATCGACCAAAAGGATGTGCTCCCGCCTTCCGAAATCAGGTCTGAAACGCCCATTCGGACCCTCGTGGCTAATAACATCATTTATAATACAGAAGGAGATGAGGTGCCGATCCTTCGATATGATTCCATAGATGGGATTGATTTTCAAAGCAATGTAATCCACAATCAAGGCGTCCCTTTCAGGGGGGTAGAAGGCCTGGAAGAAAAGGATTTCTCCATGAGTGAATTGGAAGAAAATATTTGGCTTCCTTCCACCGAACTCACGGATGTAGAAGTCCATTACGGATTTGAATTTGATCAGATCAAGAAAGATTTGCTGGGAAATACCCGAAGCGGGAACAATACAATTGGAGCCATAAATGGTACCAAGGTGGCAGCGCCCAACATCATGGATTTGTCAAAATACGGCCCAGATTGGTACGACCCAACCCCTGCTCAAGCCAATCCCCAAACCCTCTCGGTGAGTACATCCGAGGAACTAGCAGAAGCCATTGTGAATGCCAATGAAGGAGATATCATTGAACTGACTTCAGTCCAATACGAAATCGCCTCACCTCTGGCGATCAACAAAAAACTCAGCCTGCAATCGGCTGACACGCTGAAAAAATCGACGATTTCATATGTCGGAGCGGCTGGGACGCCAGCCTTTGAAATGAACCCAAGGGGGCAACTCACTCTAAAGGCGGTCAGCCTTCAGGGGAATGGCAAAAACTATGCTTTTGCCAGTTTGAAAGAAAACATGTCCAGCCTTTACAATTTGGAGGTGAAAGACGCTGAAATATCCAACTTTGATTATGTCCTTAAGGCTTATAAACACTCATTTTCTGAGTATATCCAGTTTCAATCCACGACCATCAAAAACTGTGAAAATGGACTGGAGCTTGCTGCGGAAGACGATGATAGAGGGGAATACAATGCAGAGAATGTATTTATCACCAATTGCCGATTTGAGGACGTCAGCCAAAATGTAATCGACTACTATCGTGGCGGATATGATGAATCCACCGTAGGTGGAAATCTTGTGGTGAAGGGAAGCACTTTTACTAAATGTGGGGGAAAAGAGGCAAATGGAGTATTAATCAACACCTATGGGATTATCAATGTAGCCCTTTCCGAAAATACATTTCAACAAAACAAGGTAAAACTTGTCGCGAGACTTTGGGGCGCCAAGAATAATTCCGAGTCTGACAATACCATCGAAAATTCTGGACGCGTCATTACTGAGCAGAATCTGCCGCTAAAATTAATGTATTGATTATGAACAATCTAATCCGCATATTTTTACTTTCCATTTTGAGTATTTCCCTCTTAAGCTGCGATAAAAAATCCAGCCAACAGGATGGAAATACTCAACCAAATAACCCCCAATACCCCAGCGACATCATGCCTTCCCTGGACCAATGGGGCATTATGCTAGGGAATGGGGAGACGAATAAAGCCTTAAAGGACTTTAGCCATAAGGATTACTTTTATACCCAAAATGATGGAGTAGATTGGGTCGTGTATAAAGCGCCAAATGGAGGGATTACTTCCCCCAACTCACACAATACGCGGACAGAATTAGGCCAACGAGCCAGATGGACGCCTCAAACGGGTGGCAAGCTAACAGGTACGTTGAAAGTGATGCACGTCTCCACTTCAGGAGATGCACGAGTTGCTGCATCTTACTCTGTGGTAGTGGGGCAGATTCACAGTGATGATGGGCACGAAAATGAGCCACTAAAAATCTTTTACAAAAAATTCCCTGGACATATAAAAGGCTCCGTGTACTGGAATTATGAGATCAATACGGAGGGAGATAATGCCAGAAGGTGGGACTTTTCAACGGCTGTTTGGGGCTATGATATGTCAGTGGTCGGGACTGCTCCCGATACCTTCCCGCCCGAGCCTGAAGTGGGCATTGCCTTGGGGGAGGAGTTTAGCTATGAGGTAAATGTGCATGAAGGCATTATGTACATCACCTTCAGCAGTGAAGGACATGAAACCAAAACTTTCACCAAAAGCCTTATCACTTCTGAATATGTGAACAAATCGGATATCCCTGACCAAGTTGTGGCTTTATACAGTGTCATCGGGAGGGACGGAACGGAACGCGCAAATGCCTACGAAGGCGAGGCGCAGTTTTTCAAGCAAGGCGCCTATAATCAGACCAATGGTCGAAACCCAGAGACAAACATGGTTTGGGGGACGGGCTCAGAAACTTACGATGGGGATGTAAATGAGCAATATGCAAATGGGAGCTATACTGAGGTGTGGTTTCGAGAATCGTCTATTGGACCGGGTACAGCACCACTAATATAGGGGGGCATGTTCAAGTTCTCTTAATTTAAAGTTCACGCTGTAGGCAAGCATCCTATCCCTATTTCTGTCGAAACAGCAACCGCAATTCTTCCACCCTATCGCCTTCCTGAAGGCGCTTATCGATCTCAAGGATGAATGCATCCTTGGGGACCTCTTTCAGGTAGCGAGCAATATACTGCTGAGCCTTATCATATTGCTGCGCTTCCAGGGCGATGTGAATACCAATCCGGAGGCTTTCTTCCATGGAAGGATAGCTTGCTTCGATCAGTTCACCAGCAATCAAATTGGCCTGCTCAATGTCTTTTTTCAGGAAATAGGATTCTAACAAGGTAAGGTTGACCTTCCCCAAATGTTCGCCCACGAGAGGTGATCGAGGGTAATATGCCAAGGCATCTATCAAAGCCGCTTTGGCCTTTAGCGGATCATTCAACCGATAAAAATAGGTCAGGCCGTCGTCTATACACAGATCGGCAAATTGCTTGTCGTTGCCTTTCAGAGCGTAAGGACGGAGTTCTGCCACGAGTTGCCTTTTTTCTGCCCAGGCAGCATCAAAATCGGGGTCAAGGGTATGGGCATATAGGAGAATGGTGGCAGCATGTTCATAATAGGTATGATAAATATGTGTGCCTACCGCGGTCAGCCGCGCGGGTTGCGCAGTATGCGATGTAAACACCCAAAAGGTAGGCAGATAGACCATCAACAACCCTAGACAGGGACCCAGAATATGTTTCGCTGGGGCATGTGGTTCTATTTGGCGAATAATTACTCGACTCTTGCATAACTATCTACAAGAGATAAAGTACATTAGATGAAATAAGTAATTTTTCAGTTTAGGTCAAAAAGTCGTAATCTTCTCCAAAAACGAGTTGGTTATGATCCCCATCGTAA
>JAUIKF010000038.1 GCA_030430575.1 Bacteroidia bacterium
GGATATGCGCGTATGACTTCATCGACATCAAGCCAGGAATCATCCCCTCTAAAGCATTCTTCCAGCCTAATCAAGTTGTTAAAATTTAATCCCAAATGTCGTAAGACGATAAAGAACTCACGTTAATATCTAAAAGACGATCTTCACCTTCTAGCACAGCAGGCAGCACCTGGTTGTACACCTCGATTTCGGTATCGGGAGGGAGCAAGGCGCAGGCAGTGCTGAGGAGGAGAGTTAGGGCAAAGTATTTCATTTCTTGATAATGGTATCCCCCTTGGTATGCTGAATGGTATCAAATTGAAATGCGCCTTTTTTAAAAGCCATTACCGATTCTGTGCGTTCATATTGTCGCTCGAAGCCAATATGTACTTCATCTTTATATAGCTCTTTGTCAAAGATCACGTACTGAGATAAGCGAAATTTGCCAAACCTTATTTTTTCCCCTGATTCATTTTCGAATCGCCCATCGGCTTCTCCTACGCGCCCTAATTGGCTAATGGCCAAGACATTGCTTTTTTTATCGGCAACACAGATATACATATTCAAATAATTGGACACATCTGTTTGAAGTATGGTGAACAGAAAGTATTTGCCTTTTGCTTCCCATTGGTAGCACCGAACTCTTTCCTGCTCATTCACTGTTAAATACCTGCCTTTTTGGCCATTAATGGGTATTTGCCCGAGGCTATCTATAATAAGATCATCAGGCAAATAATCAGTTTCTCCAGATACGCTAAGCATATCAAATGAGGTAATTCCCTTTGTTGCGCATGCTTTGATCAAAGGGATATCAATCTTCACATGAGATTCAGGTGTAGAGAAATAGGAAGAGGGAAAATGAGGTGTGGTGCTATACCCCAAAAGCAATACCGCGGCAGATAAGAGGGCAACATATTTCATGATTAAAACTACTGATTGATCCCTGATAATCAAAAAACGATGAAAGTTGCTAAGGCATTTCAAAAAGACAGTGCTAAATTTCGCTGGATAAAAAGAGGTTGATCAAAGGCTTTAGCAGCGAAAGAAGAATAAGCCACGGATTACACAGATTCTCACAGATTTCTTTCTCGCTTTCTATTCAAAATTCTCCATTCATCATTCAAAATTCCCCCATGCACATTCCCATCCTCCTCGGCACTACCCGTACCGGCAACCAAAGCAGCAAGGTCGCTGCATTTCTCCAACAACAGCTCCGCACCATGGAAGACATGACCACTGAGGTGCTCAACCTCGGCGAGGCCCATTTCCCCATGCTCGAAGAGCGCATTCGCAAGGTGGAGGACCTGCCGCCCTTGCTCCAACAGTGGGTGCATACCTTCCGACAGGCAGATGGCATCATCATCGTGACGCCTGAGTATAAAAACAGCCTTCCTGGGTCGTTGAAAAACTTCTTGGATCTGCTGCCCGCAGGGGCTTTTCATTACACGCCTATCGGCATCGCTAGCGTGACCTCGGGTGCCCTGGGCGGCATCAATGCCCTGGCCCATCTGCGATTGATCTCGCTGAGCCTCAAGGGTATGCCGATTCCCGACCGATTCATGGTCTCTCATGTGCAAGATGCCTTTGATGAACAAGGGCAGCCTGTGTCAGAAAAACTAATGCCTCAATCTGACAAGTTTTTAAGGGAATTGGTGAAATACGCTAAGGCATTTAGGGCGATCAATTAGTACGCTTAACATTTTGTCTAATCGATTTATTTTCCTATTTTTCGAAATAGTCTATTTTTCTAAATTGTCTACCCAAAATGCCGTAACCTTCCCTACGTATTTATCCCATGAAGTTTCTATCCCTCACCTTCCTTGCCAGCCTTTTCCTTTTTACTCACACCCTTACCGCCCAAGTCTGCCCTGTCCTGAATTACACCTTGAACAGTCAGACAGCGGTGGATAATTTTGCCGCGAATAATAATAACTGCGACCAGATACAAGCCAGCCTGTTTCTCGCAGGTGGAGGAGCTGACCCGATCACTGACCTCAGTCCACTGGATCATATCAAATCTATCGGTGGCGTATTCAACTTTCAGAATATGGGAAGCCTCTCTGTGCTTGACGCTTTTCCCAATTTGGAGACGGTAGGGGCAGAACTACGGATTACTTCTACTGGAAATACAGGCCTTACGGAGATCAAAGGCTTTAATAAGCTTAAAACCATCAGGGGAAAGCTAGACATCAGTAATCAGCCCAACCTGGAAACCATTGGCGGATTTCCAGTATTGGAAACGGTGGGGGAGAATCCTTCTAGTGCCCTTATTGGAGGCAATTTTGAAATCAAAGACAACCCGAAACTGGCTACCCTCAGTGGTTTTGTCAACCTGGATATTGCCGGGCGAGATTTTATTATCCAAAACAACCCCTTCTTGCCGACCGTCGCTTTCAACAACCTAAGGGAAATAGGGAAAAGCCTCATCTTTAAGGACATGGGTGGCGTGATTACGCTGTCAGGATTTGTGAATTTGGAGGAGGTGAAAGAAAGGATTTTTCTAAATACCAATTCTAACCTTACAACGATTTCGGGTTTTCAGAACCTAGAAAAGGTCAATATATTAGAAATTAATGGCAATTCAGATTTGACGAGCATGTCGAGTTTCTTGAGCCTGGATAGTGTCTTCGAGGATTTGATTATTAAGCAAAATGGCGCGCTCCCTGGCGTGGGAGATTTTCCTAGTTTGGCTATGGTAGGGGGAAAGCTGGAAGTGCGGAGCAATGGTAATTTGACGATGATCAATGGCTTTGCTACGCTGGATAGCATCGGAATCTTCTCGGTGTTTTCGAATCAAAAATTGGCATCGATTACAGGATTTGGAGCAGCGACCAAGGTGGGGACCATTGACATCAGTAATAGCAATCAACTGGCAACGCTTGATGCTTTTGCGGCGCTTCCGCATATCGGAAGCCTGATCGTCGAAGGCTTGCTTATTCTGTCAGAAATACAAGGATTTGATGGGTTGCAATCAGCAGATTTGGTGCAATTGAAAAATGATTTTGCGCTGAGTAGTCTCAGTGGCTTGAGCAGCCTACAGACTGTCAATGTCCTGAACCTCACTGACTTAGATTTTTTACTAGATTTTGATGAATTGCAAAATCTCTCTGGTACCATCGATCAATTGATTATCACTAAAAACCTGCAAGTCGACAGCCTTGATGGCTTTTCAGGGATTACTGGCATCACCAGTTCCCTCACAGTCACTGACAATGCCAACCTCAGTGGCTGCTGCCCTATACTCGACTGGCTTGCCACCTCTAGCCCTGGTGCCAATATCTCTGGCAATGCCGCAGGCTGCCTGGACCTCCCAGACATCGAGCTTGCCTGCTGCTCCTTGCCCGATGGCTTTGTGAGCATGGACATCGGCAATGTCGGCAACACGGAAGGCACCGCCTGCCTCAAACAAGGCGGAGGCTACACCTTTGACAATGCAGGCGCGGGCATCGGCGGGACAGCCGATGGCTTTCACTATCTTTATATCCCCCACAGTGGCGATGTAGACCTTATTGTGCGCGTCACCAGTATCCAAAATAATACCGCTCGCAAGGCAGGGATTATGCTCCGTGAGAGCTTGGACGACGATGCGGCCAATGTGAGTTTATTGGTCAATGGGAAAAAAATGGCCTTCTTGGCTAACCGCCCAACTACAGGTGCTACCACCACCACCATCGCCACCAAACCGACGCGTCGCCGCCTCAATTCATGGCTACGCCTGAGTCGTTCTGGCAACAGCGTCCTAGCCTACTACTCACGCAATGGCGTGAGTTGGGAGTACGTGGGTTTCACGACGTTCAGCGCCGCAGGCAGCTATTTCGTCGGCATCGCCGCGACCAAAGGCGCAGGCGGCGGCACCAAGACCTTTGAATTTGACAATTTTTCGATAGATGCGGTGCCTTATCGCATGGCGGATGCGATCCGTAGAGACGCGATGAATCGCGTCTCTACGGTCGCATATCCCAATCCCTTTGATCAGCAGTTGCTGATTCGGGTGGCTGTAGAGACGTTGCATGCAACGTCTCTACAGCATGCAACGTCGCCACAATGGCGTATCCTCAACCAATTGGGACAATTGGTGAAGGAAGAAACGGTGACGCTTGATGCCAATGGCCATTACGAAGGCCAAATAGTCACAGACGACCTGCCAGCAGGCATGTACTTCCTATACGTCCGTGTGGGAGATGTGACTGAGGTGCAGAAATTGGTGAAACGGTAAGGAGGTTAATTTGATTTCCGAATATCGAACAAGGAATTAAGATTGAAGAAGTGAACTGACCTATTTCCATCTTTATTCCTTGTTCTGCAATCCTTGTTCTGAAATCTGTCTTATCTCCCTCTCATCCCTCCCCAATACACCCCAAAGGCCACTGCAAATCCTGTAAACCAGGACAGGTTGTACAGAAAGGCCAGAGATGGCACGAAGTAGCCGACAAGTGCTACGGCGACCCCTAACGCCAAAGCCGCGATGGCGGTCATGTTAAGGCCTGAGGTATAGGCATAGATGCCATTTGGCTTGTACAGCTCGGAGAGCTTGAGTTCCTTTTTGCGAATGACAAAATAGTCGCAGATCAGGATGCCGAGGACGGGTCCAAGCAGACCGCTGACAAAGACCAAGAGTGAGATTATTTTCCCCAATAACCACCAAGGGCATATCAAAATGCCAATCACTGCGGCAATCACCCCTCCTACCCTGAAAGAGATTTTTTGTGGGATGAGGTTGGAAAATGCATTGGCTGGGGCAATGACATTGGCGGCGATATTGGTGCTGAGGGTAGCGATGATCATGAAGACTTGGGCGATGATCACTACGACTGGCGAATCAAATTTGCTGAGTAGCAGAACAGGGTCCCAAGGTGCATCGCCAGCGATCAGCACGTCTTTGAAATTGATCACAGCAGCGCAGGTCACAAATATCCCCACAAACGAATACAAGATCATCGCACCTGGCAGGCCCAGGAATTGCCCCGCCACTTGTTGCTTCTGGGTAGAGGCGTAGCGGGTGATGTCAGCGATGCTGATCGACATAGTCGCCCAAAACCCAACCATACCAGTAAGCCACAAGAGGTATTTCCATATGGTAGCTCCAAACGTGGTTTCTTGCGGTTCAGTATAGCCAAACTCAAAGGAACTTGACTCGATAAAGCCCTGACCATCAGGTGCTCTGACTTTCAATTGGAGGGAAGCAGTGCCTTCCTTGAGCGCCTTTTGATCCATATCAGGATGCACTTGGGCAAGCGGAAATGGGGTAAAAGCAGTGGTCAGAGGTTTCCATTCGCCCTGTCCATTGACAGTGAGGAGGTATTCTGTGGCTTTGATTTGCTGATCTTTGTCCGTTATCGGATTGAGGGTCAAAACCAGTCCCTGATCATGGTCTCCCGAAAGCACCGCTGTGGGCTTTTCAAGCTGCTGGCTTTGGTCCAATACTACCCCAAACCCTTTTGCTTGATACGCCCCCCATCCTATCAGTACCAATCCAATCAAGATCAGAATAGGTGCTGCCAGATTTTCCATCCAGCGAATCGTCTCTATCCCTTTCCAAATGATATACACATTCAGCAACCAAAATACCCCAAATCCAATAAAATGTCCGAGAGATAAGGAAGAAGACACTTCGCCCCCTGTCACGGCCATCCAGATAGAATAAAATGCGCCACCGCCTATCCATGTCTGGATTCCAAACCACCCACACGCCACAATGGCCCGTACCACCGCAGGGATATGCACGCCCATCGTCCCAAAGGCCGCACGACCAATGACGGGAAAGGGAATGCCATACTTCACGCCTCCGTGTCCATTCAGCACCATTGGCACGGTGATGATGAGGTTGGCGAGGCCGATGATGATCAGCGCTGCGTACCAGCTCACTCCTGAAGCAATCATCTCAGCAGCCAGCAGATAGGTCGGTATGCACACCGCCATCCCTACCCAGATGGCGGCAAGGTCCCATTTGCCCCAGGTGCGCTTTCCAGGAGGCACAGGCGCGAGGTCTTCGCTATAGAGGGGGGAGGACGATACGTCTTCGGTGAGTTCTATGATTTCTTTTGACATGGGAGAGGAGTTTTGGGTTTTGGGTTTTGGGTTTTGGGTTTTGGGTAAGATATGAAATTTTGGGGAAGTGCGAACAGGGCGTGTAGCTCGCCCTAGTGCTTTCAGCACTAAGTTCCTTACGGTTTATAACATGGGGCCGGATTACGCAAAGAGCCAAATCTCAATCCGGAAATCCGGCCCAGCGCATATATTTGCGCTTCTTTGCTGCTTGCTTAGGCAAGCTGGCGCGGATTTCGGCTTTGCAGCTTTGGTTTGTGGGTAATCCGCGCCTCAGCATAACCAATAACTATTTAGTGCTGAAAGCACTAGGAGATATATATGCATTGCGTGTAGCCAGCTATATATTGTATACACGGCAATAATTGCCGTGTAGCCTGCCGTGAGGCGTGTATACGCAACACCAATACTTCCTCCTACCAAATGACGCCCTCCTTCAATATAAATGACTTTTTCCCGTCAAATCAGCACCAAACGAAGCATATCCGTAAATTGCTACGAATTGCCTCCATATGGCAATCCATTTTCACAAACAGCACTACCAATATGAGTGAATTCTCGGGGTATGAGAAAATGCCTAATAGCATTAAAAAATTGGGGCTGGACGCTAGCGATTTTTCCCACATGGAAAAACTAACGTGGGTCGTTACCGAGAAGATCCACGGGGCTAATTTCAGTTTTGTATATGAAAAGGAGCGCTTGCGTTTTGCCAAAAGGAAGGAATACCTCTCGTGGAAAGATGATTTTTTTGGTTTTCAGCTAGTTGTCAACAGAATGGAAGACCCTATCATCCGCCTATTTGAAGACCTAAGCGCTCAAATAAAGGGAAATAAATTCATTATTTACGGTGAATTATTTGGGGGCAAATACCCGCATCCAGATGTTGCACCTGCAGAGAAATTGCACCCCATTCAGACAGGGGTTTATTATTCGCCTAATATCCATTTTTGTGCATTTGATATTGCCATTGAAACTGAAGGAGCAAAGTCAAAATATTATCTGGATTACGAATCTTCCCTTTCCTTTTTTGAAAAACATCATTTATTCCACGCCAAACCACTATTCATAGGCAAGTACAGGCAAGCGATGAATTTTGACCTAAGGATCAACTCTACTATTCCACAACAGCTAAACCTGCCTGCCTTGAAGGAAAATTTGATAGAAGGAATTGTGGTAAAACCGTTTGATCAACTGGAAAAAGTGATGCTTTCTCCCAGGCCTATCATTAAGCTCAAAAACCCCGAATTTGACGAAAACAAGGCGTTTCATCAGGCTGAGAAATGGTCGTACATTCCCGCTATTTCATCCAAAACAGAAGACCTATCTTTTATGGTAGAGGAATTGAAGCATTATATCACGCGAAATCGCTTGGAGAGTGCTATTTCAAAAATAGGGGACTTAGACTTTACCAATGAAATGCGTATGCAGGAAATAGCAACTGAATTTCTACAGGATGCTTTGGTCGATTTCAATGAAGATCATAATAACCTTTGGGAGGAGCTATCTATTGAGCAGCAGGATTGGATACAAGAGAGAATAAAGGCTCAGATTCATCAAACCCTAATCACCTATTCAAAGTAGTGATCATGCAGCATCCCGCATTAAAGCAATTCTTTGAGCAATATGGCGCCCTTACCGAACATGGGATGGATGAATTAGTGGATAAATTTCAATCAAAAACAGTTAAAAAAGGCGAGTGTCTATTGACCCAAGGGCAGGTATGTGAAAAAATCTATTTTGTAAAAAAAGGATGCCTTCGGCTCTACTATATCACTGACGATGTGGAAATCACCGTTTGGTTTTCCTTCGAAAACAACTCGGCCATAGAGCTTTCGAGCTTTCTGAGCGGCGCGCCTTCCGACTATTTTCTGGAAGCAATAGAAGATAGCGAGATCCTTTCCCTCGACAAATCAGCATTAACAAGCCTTTACGACAGACATCCCGACATGCAACAAGTCATGCGCGTATTTTGGGAAGATGTGATCTTACATTTACTCAAGCGGTTTACTGCTTTGCAAAAAGATTCTGCCAAAAAGCGATACCTGGACTTATTGAACCAGCCGGTCTACCTCCAGCGCATCCCGCAGAAATATTTGGCCTCCTACATAGGCGTGACTCCCACCTCTCTCAGCCGAATCAGGCGGACGATTAAGTGATTATTCATTATTGATTGACTGATTATTGATGGGGTTTCTGTAAAATTTCCTGGGGAAGCGATTTCTTGTCCTATGACAAGTTAATTCGCCATTCAACCCTTTACTTTTAACCTCTGTACGACTGGCAACCACACTGAATTAATCAATAATCACTCAATTAATAATTAATAAAGGATGTACAATCTCCCCTACCACAAAGAAAAAGATCCACAAGTCATTCAGGAATTTATCACTCAATATCCTTTTGCATTTCTGACAGGATGCAATGCAGAAAACCAGCCTATCGCCACACAGGTGCCAGTATTTATAGAGGAGGAAAATGGCCAGCAGCTATTGAGAGGGCATATTATGCGGAATACCGACCACCACAAAGCCTTCTTGCAAAATGATCAGGTGCTGGTTGTTTTTACGGGGCGTCACACCTATGTGAGCGGCACCTGGTATAGCGATCCTTTTATGCCCTCGACGTGGAATTATATGAGTGTGCATGTGAAAGGGAAAATCAGGTTCCTGGACGACGATGGCCTAGCAGACATGCTTCGAAAGACAACGCTTCATTTTGAAGGCAATAACCCTCAATCCACAACAGTCTTCGACAATATTCCCTTGGCCTTTAAGCAAAGGGTCATGCACGCTATCGTAGCATTTGAGATCGAAATCCAGGAGATGGATAATGTGTTTAAACTAAGCCAGGACAGAGATTACGAAAGCTATCAAAACATCATTGAAAAACTTCATTCGCAGGGTCTGGACGGGCAAGTGATCGCTGCGGAGATGGGAAAAAGGATTGGGGAAGTGTTTCCAAAGTAATCCTAGAAGTGAAGAGCGAATCCCTAAAGCGGTGGGTTGGTTGATCCCTACGATGACTGAAAAGGCAGCGGGGAAAGTGATACTTAATACGGTGAAATCTCTACCCAGTGTTCTTTCAATTTAGCATTGTGGAGTTAACGGGTCGGATTACGCCAAGAGCCAACTCACCCCTTCGACAAGCGTTCGACTGAGCTCACGCCGAAGTCTTGTCGAAGGGGGCTGATTTGTGAGTAATCCGCGCCTCTGGCTTCTCCACAGTTCAATCTTGAAAGAACACTAGTACCTTCAACACTGATATCAGAAGTAATTTCTTCAATGGGAAATAGCACCGTTTTTCCATTTTGGATAAAATGTATAGCTTTAAGACTAGCAATACCCACTTAAAGCAATTCACCTTGATGTCAGCCATGAAAGATATTTAGGTGCCACCCTATGCGAATAAACATACTCTTATCGACGATATTCATCCTTTTTCATGTATTTGCTTTTGCGCAGCGAGCGGAAGATTATGAGACAATAGCCGAAGACGGCGCATGGTGCTGGTTCTCCGATCCGAGGGCCGTGTATTATGAAAATACCCACCAGCGCACCTACATCGGCTATGTCACTTCCACAGGAGATATTACGATAGCTGCCAGAGACCATACGTCTGGGGAAAATACGTCCCACATCATTTACCCCAATCTTCAAGCTGACGACCATACCAATCCTTCCCTCCTATTCCTTCCCGACGGGCGGCTAATGGTCTTTTTCACCCGCCACAACGGCACCATTTACTACACCACCTCCAAGCAGCCTGAAGATATTTCGGCATTTGAGCCGATAACCACTTTGGATCTGGGCAAAATGTTGTGTTATACCAATCCCGTCATGCTGCGCGAAGAAGGCAATCGCATCTACCTGTTTTACCGTGGCGGGGTGGATTGGAAGCCTACTTTCATTACGTCGGATGATTTGGGGAAAAGCTGGTCTGCGCCGAAGTCTTTTGTTTCGAAAAAAATCAATGACATCTACAATCGACCTTATACCAAGATTGTCTCTGACGGCCGTTCGAGCATTCATTTTGCCTTTACCGACGGCCATCCGCGGGAAGAGAACCACAATTCTATTTACTACCTGAGGTACACAAAGGGGAAGTTTTACGACGCCGCAGGCCAGCAAGTCGGCGACACGGCCCATCTGCCGATTGAGCAAGAGACGATTCCCAAAGCGTATGACGGCGTAGCCCATAACCAACGGGCATGGATATGGGACATTGCCCTTACGGCAGACAATCGCCCAGTCATCGTCTATACGACCTTGCCGGAAGAGACAAAGCATTTTTACCATTATGGCATCTGGGATGGGAAGGAATGGCAACACACAAAGCTGTGTGGCGCAGGCAGTGCATTTCCACGATTTGAAAGAGAAAAGCAAAAAAGAGACCCCGAGCCCCATTATTCGGGGGGGATCGTGCTGGATCATAACAACCCCAATATCGTGTATTTATCAAAGCCCCATAACGATCGTTATGAGATAGAACAATGGACCATCAAAACCGATGGATTACCCCCCACACGTAAGGCCCTAACGGCCAAGTCTCTCAAAGACAATGTGCGGCCCTTCGTGGTCAGGAATATGGCTACCAATGCTGCGCCACACGTGCTGTGGATGCATATCCACGACTACGCACATTATTCCAACTACCACACCGCTCTCAAAAGCAACCAACCTGCTCAACGATTCGCTGGCGACCTCACGCCCACAGCCATCAAAGACGTCATGGCCGTCGTCGCCGACTGGCAAATCGCAAATTTCCATTCCGTCAAGCATCATCCCCTGGACTGGACTAACGGTGCCCTCTACGCAGGCATGATGGCCTGGGCCAAGATCGCCCCTGATAAGAAGTATTTGGACTGGCTCTATCAACTAGGCCAGCGACATGCTTGGCAACCGCACAAGCGCATGTACCATGCCGACGACATCGTCGTGAGCCAGATGTACCTGGACATGTACCAGGCGCGAAAAGGAGATAATCACAGCTACCGCATCCTCGGGCCCACCCAGGCAAGGCTGGATTATGTAGTGGCAAATCCTTCCCAAGGCACTCTCTTGCTCGACTACCGCGATGGGCAGACCCTGGAGCGCTGGTCCTGGTGTGACGCCCTGTTTATGGCGCCCCCCGTCTACGTGAAACTGGCCAACATCACGGGAGATGACAAATATGTGGCATTTATGGACCAAGAGTTCAAGGCGACTTATGACTTTTTGTATGACAAGGAGGAACACCTCTTCTTCCGCGACCACCGCTACTTCCCCGAAGTGAAGCTTGAAGCCAACGGCCAAAAGATATTCTGGGGCCGTGGCAACGGCTGGGTCATGGGCGGCCTCGTCTCCCTCCTCAAAGACCTGCCCAAGGACAGTCCCTACCGCCCCTTCTACGAGCAGCTCTTCCAAGAAATGGCGGAGAAAGTCGCCGCCTGTCAGGGCGAGTCAGGCTTCTGGCATGCCAGCATGCTCGACCACGAGGCCTTCCCCAACCCCGAAACCAGCTCCAGTGGGTTCTTTTGTTATGCCCTTGCCTACGGCATCAATGTGGGGCTGCTGGACAAGGAGACGTATTCGCCTATGGTGAGGAAGGCCTGGCAGGCTTTGGTCAGCGCTGTCTACGCGGATGGGAAGCTAGGCTGGGTCCAGCCTATCGGCCAGGACCCGAAGACGGTGACGGCGGAGATGACGGAGGTATATGGGGTGGGGGCGTTTTTGCTGGCGGGGGTGGAGGTGTTGGGGATGGTGGAGTGAGGGGAAAAATGTGGCATTTTCAGTGTATGTAGTAACCACTCAAATACAAAACCCTGCGCGTTTGTTTATTGCCGCAAAGTGGGAAATCGCTCCTTCTTTTACGTCACCTCGGAATTTTTTGACGCTTTGGGAGAAAAATATCCGAGGTCCCCATGGCAAAAACGTTAAAAACGATTTTTGGCGGGAGATCGCGGATAAATTTGCTCGCAAAGCCTCTCAAATTTTCCGCGAAGACGTTCAAGAATTTAAGGCTTCACCTTAATCAAACGCTTATGGATATTCGAGGTTGTGGAGTAGGTTACACCTGAAAGTTCAGATTATGTGCGGAAAATTCACCTCCCTTATTCGAAAACGCAGACACTAGGAGACCGCCAACTTCTGTTTACGGCATCAACATAGGCTTGCTGGACAAGGCGACCTATAAGCCTATCGTGACGAATGCCTGGCAGGCACTCGTCAGCGCTGTGTACGCCGATGGCAAGCTCGGCTGGGTCCAGCCGATCGGGCAGGATCCGAAGGAGGTGACGGCGGAGATGACCGAGGTCTATGGCGTGGGCGCGTTTTTGCTGGCGGGGGCGGAGGTGTTGGGGATGGTGGAGTGAGGGGTTGTGTTTGGGGGTTGTTTGTTTGTGTAATTTTTGCAAAATTTACGAATCTGATGGTTTGATTTTTGGAGGGGATTGGTGAGATGTTTGTGGGTGACTATTGGGTTTTGACATCAGGTATTGGCTGGATATGCAATAGTTGAAGGTTAATATAGCGGAAATACACGCCAAATAGCGGATGCACTGGTTTTGGGTAGCAATAAGAAAAAACTATGAGTTACGATATAATATTTCCAGATAGAAATGGAACCACTGGGCGAGAAACAATAACAACTGAAAATAATATCGTACTTATTGGAGCAAATGGTTCTGGTAAAACAAGATTAGGCGTGCGAATTGAGGAATTGACTCAAAATTCTTGCACAGTTCATCGCATAAGTGCCCAAAAGGCTTTAAATATTCCTGACTATGCTGAAATTAAAAATCTCGAACAGGCGGAAAAGGAACTTTTATTTGGAAGGTCTGACCAACATGCTAATATCGAACAGAAAATGAAGACCAGGTGGGGTAAAAAACCTGCCACATACTTATTAAATGACTATTCAAGACTTCTTTCATTACTTTTTGCTAAATCGGCTGAAAGAGACAGAGATTATACCCAAGCTGCAAAAGAAAGTGAAAGTTATTCAAGCGTACCTGATGCGCCAATTGACAGAATTATTTCTCTTTGGAACACAATAATGCCACATAGAACAGTCTCATTTGCTGATGGAAAAGTAATGGCTCAGAAAACTGGACAAGATGAATATCATGGTCAAGAAATGAGTGATGGTGAGCGGGTTATATTGTATTTAATTGGTCAATGTTTATGTATTCCTGATAATTCTATAATTATCATTGATGAGCCTGAAATTCACTTACACAAGTCTTTAGTTGATAAGCTATGGAATCAGATTGAATCACATATTCAAAATAAACTACTCATTTACATCACACATGATTTAGATTTTGCTGCATCAAGAACTGATGCAATGAAAATATGGATTAAAGAGTATAATGGTAATAATCAATGGATTTGGCAAGAGACACCTGTTGACGAAGATTTGCCAGAAGGTTTGATGCTTGAAATTATCGGGAATAGAAAAGATGTAATTTTTTGCGAAGGTGAAAGCGGCAAATTGGATTCAACTGTCTATCAATTAGTTTATCCTAATTACCATATTATTCCAAGAGGTGGAGGCGATAAAGTTATTGAAGCTACAAAAGCATTTAGAGCAAATGCTTCTCTACATCATTTAACAGCTCATGGCATAATTGACAGTGACTATAAAGAAGCTGCGGAAATTACAGCATTATCAGGTCATAACATTCATACAATATCTGTGGCGGAAGTTGAAAATTTATTCTGTATAGAACCTGTACTTCGTATAATTTCTGAGCATTTAGAAATGAATGCTAATGACAAAGTAAATGAAGTAATTGACTTTTTAATAGCCTCTTTGGGTGAGGAGTTTGACGTGCAAGTTTCGTCAAAAGCTGAAAAAATAATTGAATATCAACTCGGAGCATTTTCAAAAGAATCTAATTCTGAACAAGGCTTACAAGATGGTCTTAATACTACAATTGACAGAATTGACATTCCAACAACATATGAAGAAACGAGAGTAGCTTTTCAAACCGCAATTGATGATAGGAATCTAGAACAGCTACTGTTACTATATAATCGAAAATCGCTTCCAAATAGACTTTCAAGAACTTTCGGCTTAGCAAATGGAGAATATGGAAAACTATTGATTCGCCTATTAAAAGGCAGTAGGCAGACGGAACTTATTACAGCACTTAAACAGTTCTTACCTGAAATTTAAAATAATAAAAACGCTACCCAACATTTAAGCATTAACGGCTGGGACCGCAGGGCGCGTTCCGGTCGTTAATGCTTTGTTAAACGGTAGAGTATTCAGAGTTTGGTACCTGATGATTATGCCCAATAAAACTCAATAGTTTCCCAAAAACTGCCAAAAAAATCGTAAATTGTAACATGGAAAAAGTCGTCAAGATAATTGGCCTTCATGACAAATTCCACTCAATCCTTAGCCTTACGTTTATCCTGGGGATGATCAGTCCCATAAGCACCATCGCCCAACAAAACGATACCACAGACATCGAACAAGCCATTGAGAACTATATCATAGGCTGGCGGACGGGAGATTCAACGCGCCTCAAGAAAGCATTCGACTTGGACGAAGGCGTCGTTTTTTGGGTAGACAAATCGGGAGATTCAGAACAGTTGAAATCCATGAAATTATCGGCTTTGGTCGGAAGAGGAAAAACCCAGGAAGGCTATGGCATCGGCTATAAGATTCAAAGCCTAGAGATAATCGATGGCCAACTGGCGGTCGCCATCGTGAAAATCCCACGCAAGGATAGCCATTATATAGATTGCCTGGAGCTACAGAAGCTCAATGGCGATTGGAAAATCGTCCTTAAATCTTTTGTGTATTTTCCAGGTAAATAAGCCTAAGGAATGAAGAAAAAATAACTCTTCAGTTATTCATCTATAACTCACTGAAAATCAGTTCATACTTTGATTTTAACTTTCATTTTAATTTTTATTCATTCCTAAGAGGGAAAGGTGAAAATCCTAAAAAAGAGTTATCTTTAACTTAGAAAAGATGAAACACCATGAATAACATCACCCTAACAGACTATATCGACTTTTTCAGACAACTCGATCTCAAGCAAAAGATAGAAATCTTAAAGGAACTAACGAATGAGCTTGGAAAAGCTGTAGATCAACCTGTGAATCAGATCAAGGAAGCCCCTAAGAATGAAGGCCATCAAGTCATAGATGAGTTGTTTGGGGTGTGGAAGGATGAGGAGGAATTAACGGAAGAAAGTATAATAGATAGAACCATCTCTGATAAAATCATTGATTTCGATTGATTCGATTTTTTTAGATAAAAACCCATTATGCCCCAAGAAAAATACCTAATTGATACTGACATACTTATAGACTATTTTAAAGCCAAGTATGCGCTGAATGAGAAATTTAAAGCGGTAGGTCTAGAAAATTGCTACGTATCCGAAATATCAATTGCAGAACTACTCTACGGAGCCTTAAAGAGCAGTGACCCAGAAAGGCATAACGCTAATGTGATGAAGGCGAAATCAAATTTTGGCATTCTTCCTATCACAGAGGTACTTGAGCTGTATAGTGAAGAAAGGTTAAGGTTAGAACGGGAAGGCGCAAGGTTACCTAATTTTGACTTGTTGATAGCTGTCACATCTGTCAAATATGATATGACATTAGTGACCGGGAATGTTAAACATCACAGTCGTGTCAAGGGCGTGAGAATTGAAAACTGGCGGATGAAGGAAAGCAATGCGTATATCAAAGAGAAGAAAAAATAGAGCGATGGATAAGGTAGAAAAATACCAACATATTATCATTGAATTTCTAAAAGAGCAGGCTAAGCCGACTCAAGGAATGGATAATGACATTCGAAGAGAAGTCATAGTGGATAAAGAAAGTAATAATTTTCAGCTCCTTCACATGGGCTGGAAAGGTCACGCACACCAATTCTTTGTGGCATTTCATTTTTCTATCATCAATGAAAAAATATGGCTTCAGTGGAATAGGACGGAACACGAAGTGGTAGATTATCTGATGGAGAAAGGGGTTCCCAAGGAGGATATTGTACTAGGGTTAAAGCCTCCATTTGCACGAGCACATTCTGGATTTGCTGTGGCATAATTTCACTTCCCTCCCTAATATCGCCCCCCCAAAGCACATGAACCCAAGAATAGAAAAATTAGCAGCAAAAAAGCTCATAGGCCATCACATCAACATGAGCTTGTCCAACAATCAAACAGGACAACTCTGGGGGCAATTTGCGCCTAGGATTAAAGAGATTCAACATAGGGCGTCAGCAGATAAAATCTCTCTGCAAGTCTATCCCCCCTCATATTACAGCCCATTCAGCCCCCATACAGCGTTCGAGAAGTGGGCCACAGTAGAGGTCACAAGTTTTGACAACCTTCCCGATGGGATGAAGCCGTTTATACTGGAAGGAGGCCTGTATGCGGTCTTTGACTATAAAGGGTCAAGCGCTGACCCTTCCATTTTTCAGTACATTTTCTCAAATTGGCTGCCCAATTCAAATTACAGGGTTGATGATCGGCCTCATTTTGAAGTGTTGGGGACGAAGTATAGAAATAATGACCCCAATTCTGAGGAGGAAATTTGGATTCCAATTAGGGAAAAATAACCAATTCACAGATGAGGTACTTCCTACACCTAGGATTCGATGGGAGCAACTACAGCGGTTGGCAAAAACAACATAACACCCAAAACACCGTCCAAGAAGTCATCGAGCGAACGCTCTTTCAACTCTTCAAGAAACGGGTGTCCGTGGCCGGTTGTGGACGCACCGATGCGGGCGTGCACGCCAGTCAATACGTCATGCAACTCAAGCTAGCTGAAGCGCCGACCTTCGATTTAAAATTTCGCCTGAACAAAAATTTGCCTGATGATATCGCCATTTTTGACATCATCGAAGTCAGCGATGAGCAGCATTGCCAGTTTAGTGCGGTGGCGCGAACCTATGACTATTTCATCCATTGGAAGAAGGATCCGGTGCTCATGCGGTACAGTGTCTTCTATGAAGATTCGGCGTTAGATTTTGAGCTGATGCGAAAAGCTGCGGCCATGATCCGTGTTACGAAAGACTTCAGACCCTTGTGCAAGCAGCCAGACCTCTACGAGGATACAATGTGTCAGATCATGAATTGCGAAGTATTCGTCAATGAGGAACAGGGGCGATTGCGGTTCACGATCACCAGCGACCGCTTTCTCCGAGGCATGGTGAGGTATTGTGTGTTCTTTTTGCTGAAAGTGGGGAGTAGAGAAATGAGCTTGGCGGAATTTGAGGCAATCCTGAATCAGGAAAAAGAGCTGAAGCAGAAGCAGCCTGCGCTTCCGAATGGCCTATTTCTGAGCAAGGTGGAGTATCCGTTTTTGCAGTTGGAAAATGCGCATCATGTGATTAGGGGTTTAAAGGTGGGGTTGGAATAGATTCGATATATAATAAATTAACACTATGTGGTTTTATTTTATCTTAATTTTGGTGCAATTGATCCTCTATCCGGTAATTATATATCGGGCTTTTAAAGCTAAATTAAAGAAGAATAAATCAAGTTTTAAAAAGCATTTAATACGATTGATTATCCTCTTGATTTTTTCAGGACTATTTTTTGAGAAAATTCCTGGGTCGAATTATTTCTGGATGCCCATTGATGCAATACATCAAGGATTTAGCAACAAAAGCTTAACAGGAAAGTGGTTTGTTTCAGGTAAAAAAATATATGAATGGGCACCAGAAAGACATTTCAATGGTGATGGGTATTCCATCCGAATAAGTGAAATGGATGATGATTTGGTAGCATATTTCCAAAAACCTGATTCCCTTTTTTATACGAATTACCCCAAACAATCTAGAAGGGAAAACTGGCAAACAAAGCCATGGAGATCTACCCCGATGGAGGAAGATGACCTAGATGCATATTACTTTGCTTTTCACACTACTGATACCTTGGGCTTTCAATTAATTGACTTACTTGAAGAAGATGGGAATTATTATTCCTATCAATACTATTTACATGGCGATGATGCCTCAAAACATTATGGCAACATAGACTTTTATTTAATTTGCCCTAAGAGAAAATTAATAATAAAAATTAACCATAACACATAATGGAATAGGGTAAATGGACAGCCAACTACTTTTTGACTTTGAAACGGATATTTCTGATATCCCTATCCCAGCGAATCTCAACAATCCATTTGGGGTATCTGTTCCCGAAATTTCGAGGATAGCGGCAAAAGAATTTCAACAATTTCTTGCCCTGGCATCTCAACAGTGGACGTATGACTTTCGCATTCAAAAAGGAAAAATGTTTGGCGTGCTGGTGGTCCAAAAAAAAGACCATTCCTATGGCTACCTTGGAACAGCTTCAGGGAAGCTGCCTAAGGGGGTAACATGCGACAAATTTGTGTCATCCCTATTTGACGATTCTGTAGGGGATTATTTTATTAATAAAGGGATGACAGCGTTGACGGAAATGGGTGCCCAAATTAAGCAAACCACGAATCCAGCTGACATGAGTGCCCTAAAAGAAAAAAGGAGGGAAAAATCGATCGCTTTGCAACGGCGCCTTTTTGAGAGTTATCATTTTGTAAATCTTTCGGGGGAAACGAAAAGCCTGTTGGAGATATTCAAGCATTCCTCCCATGGAAATCCTCCCTCTGCTTCGGGGGAATGCGCAGCGCCTAAGCTGCTTCAATATGCCATTACCCACGGTTTGAAGCCCATCGCTTTGACAGAGTTCTGGTGGGGAACTACTAGTAAGAACAAAGACAAGGAACACGGTTCATTTTACCCCGCCTGCAAGGATAAGTGCAGGCCTATTCTGGAATATATGCTGGAAGATAGAGAGTTGTATGAAAGGAGAAAAAGTCAATGAATCACGCAAGTCTCCTACATTAGCTTATACAATTTGTTTAATTTGAGGACGAATAGAAACCCAGACGCACAAGTCCACATGCACCACCCAACATCATCCTATCCCATCAAGCGATTCGATTTGTCTACCAATACTTCTCTGAAGGCTTGGAGCGCAGCGGACGAATACTTGTTACAGCATGTTACGGACCTAGATAATCCTCCTAAACACATGAGTATTTATCACGATCGATTTGGGTTTTTGGCCTGTCATTTACAGGCGTTTCATCCTACCGTAATTACTATTCAAAAAAGTCAGGAAAAAGCGATAAAGGCTAATTTAGAATTGAATGGTATCTCCTTATCAAATTTCTCCAATCCCCTTTCTTCCCTTGACAATAAAATTGATTTAGCCCTCATAAAAAACCCCAAATCCCTCGCCCTTTTTCAGCTTTACTTGGAACACCTTATCCATCATTCCACAGAAGACCTCACGGTATTTTCGGCCTTCATGACGCGTCATTTTACGCCTAAGTTATTAAAAATTGCTGGAGAATATTTTGAAGAGGTTAAACAAAGCAAAGCGAAAAAAAAGGCCAGGGTAATGATTCTGACGCAAAAAAAGCATGTCATCAGAAAAGAAATCATCGATACCATCGTCTACAAAAGTCGTGTGTATCAACAATATTGGGGCGTCTTTTCGGGAGGCCATATTGATTATGCCACGCAATATTTTTTAGAACATATGCAAATCCGCCAAACGGATCATTGCATATTAGATGTAGGATCAGGCAATGGGATAATCGCTAATGAAATAGCCATTCAATTGCCCGATGCAGAGATTCATCTATTGGATGATTCTTGCCTGGCAGTTGCATCCGCTAAATTAAATATAACGGGCGCGCATATCTACCATCATTTCAACAATGATTTGTCCATTTTTGACGACCACACCTTTGATCTGATCGTGACCAATCCCCCCTTTCATTTTGAACATGAAATCAACATCGACACTCCGATTCAACTTTTCAAAGAGTGCTTGCGTTGTTTGAAAAAAGGGGGTAGCCTGCAACTGGTCGCTAATCATCACCTCAATTACAAGGTACATCTGGAGAAGCTTTTCTCTTCCGTTCAGGTGATTGCACAGAATGATAAATATGTTATTTATAGATGCATAAAAACAAGATGAATAGACGAATAGCATCATCGTTAATCCTAATTCTTATGACCCCTAAGTACATCCTAATTCTTCCCCTCCTACTTGCCCTATTCTCCTGTAACCCCCAGCCTACCAACCCCAACATGGACTATATCGACTTTGACATGGAAGGGTACAAAGCTCAACGCGATAGCCTAAAGACAAAGATTGAATATCATATCATAGATGGGAAAGAATCGAAAGTCCCTTCCCAGATTTATTCCTATTTCTTATTCAGAGGCAGAGAATATAACCATGGCGATTATACGGCCTTTTTTCAGGATTCCTTGATTCGAGAAAAGGGCTATTATGAGGATGGTTCTATCGAGGGGGAATATATAACCTATCACAAGAATGGTGAGCTTTCAACTATTGGGCACTATAGAGAAGGTAAGTTACACGGCCCATACAAGTCATTCTATGATACGGGGGCGAAATTTGAAGAAATTAACTTCGCAGATGATCAACTGGATGGAGAAGCGTTGGTTTATTTTCAATATGGAACCCTTAAAAGGAAAGCCATCTACCAAGCGGGCAAATTATGGAACCTGATTGTCATCAATGATTCTACTGGCGCCCCTTTGGTAGAAAATTCCCTTATTGAAGGAAATGGAATTGACTATGCGTATGATGATAAAGGGCAAAAATTGCTTGAAATACCAATGAAGGATGGGGAAGCCCACGGCCTTACCATCTCCTACAATCCCGCGGGATGGATCGAGTCGAAAGTGCCTTTTGAACAGGACAAAAAGCATGGCGAAATGCTGCTATTTCATGAAAATGGGCAAGTCGCCAAAAAGATCCAGTGGTTTCAGGATATTGTGATCGATTTAAAGCAATACAATGAAGCAGGCACCCTGATTTGGGAAGTGCCTTATAAAGGCCCGCCCTTTACTTATGCAGATTCGGTCAAGTTGAACTTGTTTGATCATGGGCCAATATCCGACCTCTTCGATGCCCTTCTTTCAACCGATGGCACAAAGGGAATAAAAGATGGCTGTGTAAAGCACTATTTTGAGGATGGGAAAATCAAAGAGATTATTTGCTATACCGAAGGGATCGTAGATAGCCTTCGAAAGGAATAAAAAAGTATAACCGACTCTTTAAACTTGATAGATTCGGGGCTTATCTGAGAGGAAAAATGATAGGCTAATATGTAGAAGGGATGATCAGCAGATGGAGGCTGAAGACGCAACAGATTGAAGAAAATCTGTTGCGTCTTTGAGCCAATCGACACCTAACAGAGTTGAATCAATCTGTTAGGTGTCTGAGCTATACGTCTCGCCTTACACCTCCTTTGTGGCATGGTATTATGATGATCGTTACCCAATCAAGGCTTTTGTCCCACTAACTACCGTTCTCTTATGAAATTAACATTCCTCTTAATAATCCTTCCCCTCCTCATCATTTCCCTCAATACCTCCGCCCAACCCTTCGAAATAGGCCACACCACCCTCGTATTCCACGACAGCAGCAGGAGTCGAGACATTGAGACAGAAATCTACTACCCCGCCAATATGCCTGGCGAGGACGTCGCAGTGGCTATGGGGAGCTTTCCTGTGATCATCTTTGGGCATGGATTCTTGATGAGTTGGGAAGCGTACCAAAACTTCTGGGAAGCCCTGGTTCCCGAGGGGTATGTAATGGGGTTTCCCACCACGGAGATGGGGCTGACGCCCAGTCACGAGAACTTGGGCCTAGATATGGCATTCCTGGCAGCAGACATGCAACAGCTATCTACTGACAGCACTTCTCTTTTCTTTCAGACGCTAGCGTCCGAGACAGCCCTGATGGGCCATTCCATGGGCGGAGGCGCTTCTTTTCTCGCCGCAGCGCAGCATCCTGCGATCAGCACCCTTGTCAATTTCGCCGCCGCAGAAACCAATCCCTCCGCCATATCAGCAGCGGCAAATATCGCAGTCCCTGCCCTACTCTTCTCTGGCGACGACGACTGCGTCACTCCTCCCGCGCAACATCAAAAGCCGATGTATGACAGCCTGTCCTCAGCCTGCAAAACGCATATTGCCATCAAGAAAGGCGGCCATTGCTATTTCGCCAATAGCAATTTCAACTGTACCCTCGGAGAAGCCTTTTGCAATCCTACGCTAGACATCACCCGAGAAGAACAGCATGCTACCACCTTCGATTTTTTGAAACTTTGGCTATCTTATGCCTTAGCTGGTGATCAATCTGCTTTTTCCACTTTTAATGACTCGCTAGCTGCGTCAAGCAGAGTCGATTTTGATCAGGCGTGTGCTGCAACGGGGATACAATCATTTGACGAGGAGGGTGGGTTTCAATTCTTTCCCAATCCTGTTAGGGATCAAGTACATATCGTTTTGCCAAAGGGCCAGGCGAATGGCTGGCTAAGGATGTATAATCTTTTTGGGGAAAAGGTGTATCAGACTTTTATCCGAGAAGAGGAAAATAAAATTGATTTATCTGATATGGCGGCAGGGGTTTATGTATTGAGGTATGGGAAGGGATCGGCTGTTTATTCAAGGAGGGTGGTTAAAGAAGGAAGTTAGTAAATAGGCTCAAAATGACTTTAACAACCTATTTTCATCGAAAACCCTTGCTCTAAAACTAACCATTAGAAATAACAATCATGGGAACTTGGACACATATTCGAACAGAAAATACTTTTGGGCCATATCTTAGCAAAACTTTTCAAAGCTTAATTCATGGGCCTGATATCGATGGGGTAGGTTGCGAGTTAAATCAATTAGGCAGGCTACTAAATTTAGATTTAACTCCTTTTACAATTCTAAATTATTCTGGGTTATGGGATGAGTCAGAATTCCCAAAATTCGACAGAGAAGCATTAATAAAAAAGCAAATAGAAAAAGACAAGATTTGGAATGACTTGACAGCATTTATTCAATTGGTTGACCAGTTAATAAAGTCAATTAATACTGGAAAAATCATCTCTAGCCAACTAACACATAAATTCGAATGGTGGATTGGTTACTTTAACTCTCCAAAGGAAAATGAGATCAGCGATTCGTTTTATAAAGATTTAAGAACTATCCAGATTTTTTTACTCGCCGCAAAAGAGAAAAGAGAAAGTAAAGTAGCATTTTATGTTGAATGAAAAATTCTTCCCCTTCTTCACCAGCTACAACGCATCCATCCTGATCCGCGCATCGCGAATCAACCCAGCTAGCATCGCTTGCTCCTCCTCCGCGATCTGAATCTCTTCAGGTCGGATATGCTTGTTTTTCTGCGGGAGGTTCTTCAATCAATTAATCTCTTGGTCAAAGGCGTGGTTCAGTCACCGAAAACCTAGGAAAATTTTCTTCCCTCCGGTCTCGCCTGTTTTTTATCCTTAACCCAAACCTTCCTATACAACGATCCGCCCCTCCATCCAATCTGGTGTAAACCTGATTAAACGGAGGGGCGGAAATAAGGAACTTATTGATTAATTATTCCTTGGCAGCGTCATAAGCTACGTTCCAGGCCCAGCTTGCGTCGAAATTGAGTTCTTTAAAGAATTCATTGGGAAAGACAACGAGTTCTAATTCGTAGCCGTAATCCGCGCCCATCAGCAGCGCGAAGTCTGCTTCGTGATCGATCGCGATGCTGTGCGAATCAAAGGCTGCCAGTTCCAAAGGCGAAGTAAACTTGCCCAGGAGATCTACTCGCTCTGTTCCGTCCGTACTTTTCAGGAAAACCTGTAGGCTGTCGATGCCAGCAAAGTTCGTTTCAGCTGCGGTAGCAAAATGGAAGGGCTTTGCCTGAATTTTGTTGACATCAAAAGAGGTCGCTTCGTAAGCTTCCTTCAGGGAATCTATCCCATGAGAGATTTCTTGCTGATGCAGTAGAGAGACAGTGATGAAGGGAACGGCTTCGGGATCAGAAGGCGTCTCTACATCAGCTTCGCTAATGGTGATGGCGGCAGTAGCGGGCGTCGTCAGGCCGCCAGAATAATAGGATACGGCGTTGCAAGCGACGAAGAAGAAAGATGTGAGAAGCGTGATGGTGGTGAATGTGATGGTTTTCATAAGGCTAATTAAGTTGTAAGAGGGTGAAAAATTCTATGTGTTGATAATAGCCTTACGGGGGAAAATCACGCTTCGCTGCTCAAATTGAAGGAAGGTGTCTCTCCGCTTAACAAGCGTGTGGGGATTTTGGTTGAATCGTTTTTTGCAAAAGTCTCAAAGTCCTAGCCCTTCTTCACCAGCTGCAACGCATCCAACCTGATCCGCGCATCGCGGATCAACTCCGCCAGCCGGCCCTGCTCCTCCTCCGCTATCTGAATCTCTTCAGGCCGAATGTGCTTATTTTTCTGTTGGAGAGCCTTTAGGCGGTCGATTTCGTGGTCCATCGTGCGGTTCAGCTGCTGTAGGCCGTGGAGGATTTCCTTCACGCCCAGGGTCTCAGCCAAGGCTGTCGCGGCCTCGATCATGTTGGGAATGATGGTTTCCACGAGCACCTCATTGTCGAGCAAGTCGTCTATTTCCCCGGCAATCAATCTCTGATCGAATGCTTCTACTGGATAAAGATCCGTCACCTCCTCCCCGCTATGGTCTACGACGACGCGCAAGGGCGTATTTGGCAAAAAGCGATCTACATGGCTGTTTTTTTCTCCCCCTGTTTCCAGCACAAATAGCAGCTCCAGCAAGATGGCGGGCGCTCCGCTGCCCCGCAAGATCCCAAAACTGGTGCTACCCGTCCCCGAGCTTAAGACCATGTCTATGGCCCCTGTGGCGATGGGGTGGTCCCAACTGACAAAACTCACATCCTCCCTCCCCAGCGCTCTTTTTCGGTCGAAGGTAACCGAGACGCCCTCGTCGGGAATGGCGGGGAAAGCGTCTGTCGTTTTTGGAGAGGGATGAAGCAAAAAAGTCCTGGGGGCCAGGTCTTCCATTTCGATCCCAAAATGCTCAAATACGCCTGTCATATAGGTTTCCAGCGTGGGCTCGATGTCTTCTGCACGAATCTGTGCCACCAGGTTGCCGGCGATATGGGGGCGAAAGGAATTCATTTCGAGCAGTCGGTCACGCCCCTTGGCGAGGGTGGTTTTGAGGGCTTGTTGGTAAGCCAATGTCTCATCGATCAACGCATCAAGCTGCTTGGCAGCGTCAGGAGTGGAAAGATCCTCAGCTATCTGGCGCAGCCGATCGCCAAATAGGCGCGCCATTTGATTGCCGCCTTCTAAATTTTGTTCAAAAGCATTTAACCCTTCGTGAAACCACCTGACATACGCTTCTTCTGAACTCCCTTTGAGAAAAGGCACCTGAATCTGTATGTCTTCCGTTTGGCCGATACGGTCCAGGCGGCCGATCCGCTGTTCTAGCAGTTCCGGGTGAAGGGGTAAATCGTAGAGGACGAGGTGATGGGCAAATTGAAAATTCCTGCCTTCACTGCCGATTTCGGAACAGAGGAGCAAACGCGCACCATTCGCTTCAGAGAACCAAGCTGCATTTCGATCTCGCTGGACGATGGTCAATTCTTCATGGAAAACGCCCACCTTCAGGTTGCTCTCTTTACGTAACGCCTGTTCCAGTGCAAGCACCTTTTCTTTTGTCCGGCAGATGAGGAGGACTTTGGCGGGATGGAGCTGCTCCATCAGTGATAATAGCCACTTTACCCGTGCGTCATATTTTTCTGATCCCTGGATCGGGTTCAAATGGACTTTGCGCTGGGGAAAGCCCTGCATGGCGGCGCGGGTATTGCGAAATACTACCCGGCCGGGGCCGTGCTGATCCAGCAAGTCCTCGATGAGGTTGTCTCGACCCGCATTTCCCCCTGCGTCAAGTGCCGCTATCCTTTCCCTTCCCACAAGGGATGCCAATACTTGTGTATCGGCTGGCTGAAGCGGTTTTCCCTCAGCCAGTTTTTCGACCACATCAGCGACCGCTTGGTGGTCTTGTGATTCGTTTTTGAACGCTTCGAAATCGGGGTACCGGTCGGGGTCGAGCAGCCGTAGGCGGGCGAAATGGCTCTCCAAGCCCAATTGCTCAGGCGTAGCCGTCAAGAGGAGCAAGCCTTTGGCCACTTTACTCAACAACTCCACAATCGCATACGCTGGACTCGCCTGCTCCACTGACCATTCCAGGTGGTGGGCTTCATCCACCACCAGCATATCCCAATGGGCCATAAGGGCCTGGCGGGCTCGTTTCTCTGATCCTGCGAGAAAGGCCGTACTGCAAATGACGAGCTGATCGTCCAGGAAGGGATTGCCATCTGGGGCGCTTTCTTCGAGCGCTTCACATCGCTCCTCATCAAAGATGTGAAACCACAGATTGAATCGGCGTAGCATTTCCACAAACCACTGGTGAACCAGGGATTCAGGCACTAGGATCAAGACCCGCGATATTCTTCCACTCAACAATAAGCGATGCAAGATCAAACAGGCTTCAATCGTTTTGCCCAACCCCACTTCATCCGAAAGCAAGACACGCGGCGCATACCGCCCACTCACTTCCTGAGCAATATATAGCTGGTGGGGAATCAGGTCGATTCGCCCCCCTACAAAGCCATTTACAGGTGAAATACGTCGGTTATGGTCGTGCTGCAGGGTCTTCCGCCGCAAAGCAAATAGCTGGGGGGTATCTACCTCCCCCATCAACAGGCGGTCATCCACGCCATGGGTGACGGACACATCTCCTAGGTCAGCCTCAGACAAGACTCGGTCTTCGCCTATATATAGCATGAGTTCTCCATTGTCCTGTACACGTTCGACGCGCAAGGATCGCCCCTCAGCATCCACAATGTTATCGCCAGGCTTGAACAGTACCCGCCTTAAGGGCGCATTGTCCATCGCGTAGAGGCGTGTCTCTCCAGCCGAGGGAAAGTGAATCTGTACACGACCGACACGGGTCTCCATCACGATCCCTAGGCCGAGTTCAGGCTCCCCTTCGCTTGTCCATCTTTGTTCTGGAAAGAATATTCCCATGAGGTGGTTTTATAATAATTGATTGCGCCACAAGAAACAGAAATTTCTGTTTGATGAAAAGTAAGGTCATTCCTGGAGATGCTGAGTGTCATCGCCTAAGTGAAAAAAAAGCCTTTTAATGAAGGAACCCTTAATTCCATCTTTATGAAAAAGATATTTTTTATTGCCCTTATGAGTCTCATATCACAACCTTTGATAGCTCAGGACCTACTTAAATTTGACAATGGAGAAATATTGAACGTCAATATTCTCATGGTTTATCCTCAAAAATTAACCTATACCATTTGGGGAGACACGTCAAATACTGTTTACAAAGTGACCAAAAAAGAACTGGCATATCATCGCTTTGATCCCCAGAAAATATTTAAGCGCCCTATTTCATTTGCATTTTCGGCAGGAGTTTCTCTCTTGGGCCCTGCAACTCAGCTAATGAGTATCAATAGGAAAAATGGCTTTGAACGTACCGTAAGGTCCTGGTTTGGAGGAGAAAAATCTTATCCATATAAGGTTGCCTCTCCCCCTTTGGCTTTTGAATTTGAGCGTCTGATATCTCCTAACAAAGGTTGGGGCTTTATATTAGATATTGGAAGTATCGGCTATGTAGAAGGGGGGCCTGATATCCACTTTAGCCGTTTTATTTTCACACCTACTTATTCCATGTATAACCGCTCCCAAATGACGCGATTGAGCATCGGGCCTTCCATACAATATGCTGATTTCCGTCACATTGAATCTGGAAAAGTTCTGTTAAGTCAAGATGTTATCAGGTTGGGCGTGAATATCCATGGATCAGCGGCTTTTCATGAACGGGAAAAGGATTTTGTACGCATTTTTGCCTCGCTTAACATTCCTATACAAAATGTAAAAATAGGCCCATATCCCTCGACATCATCTACTAATCCCCGTGAACTTATCCCTCAAACAAGAATTTGGCTCCAATATTTTGCTATCGGGCTGCAAATGGGGATTCGGAAATAAAAGAATGGCCTAGCCAGCCAAAGCCTTTATGGTGCATTTCCAAGCCTTGTGCTACCCCTCTTCCAACTCCTGCACCTTCCTTTTCAACCAATGCAAATTGGCAATGGCCTGCGTAGAAGCGATGGTTTGCTGGAGTTTTTCGAGCTTTTCCTGATATTTCCCCTGGGGCATACTGCCCTGCTTGATCTTGAGGCGATAGGCTTTTTGTGCCAGTTGGAGGAGGTTTTCATACGGCGCATATTGTCTTTTGGAGAGTTCCTGGTTGCGCTTGAGAAAGGTTTTGAAGGCTTTTACCAAGTAGAGCAAGGAATCATCCTCCTCCATTTCATAATACACCCGCATTTGAAGCATGCGCGCATCCAACTGGTAAAAGAGGTCACTGTAATTGATTTGGGTCAATAATTTGAGGGCTTGGCGATACTGCTTTTGCTCATAGTGATACTGAGCGAGGTTGTAATGGAAGGCATCTTCCCGGTGCTGGGCATGGATACGGTCTTTGTAGGTCTCCAGGAAGTCCCTGACCCATTCGTATTTTTGAAGCCGTAGGCCTACTGTGACGATATTTTTGATGTGGGGATGGGCAATAAACCCTTGTGTATCTATGAGAATCTGCTCTTCCAGGAGGGTTTGGTATAGGAGGAATAATTCTTTCAGGTAATAAGGGTGTCCCGCATTCAATTGCCTGATGCAATGATTTTGCAGGAAACTGTACATATTGGCTTTTTCCTCATGGGCGATTTTTTCCTTATTTAATTCCAATTCATCCTGAATCGCCTGATAGCCTTCGTCACTTGGAGATTGAAGCAGTCTGTAAATCTGATGGTAGATAGAGATCAGGGGATTATCAGGGAAAATAGCAGCATTTTGGGTCAATTGATCTACCAAGATTTGGGTCCACTGTTGATCATAGGCGATATTAAAAATGGTCTGTCGATTCAGCATTTCACAAGCGTACTTAAGCTTACTGATGAGATAAAACTGATCCAACTGACTGACCATCATAGCCAAGTGGTCATTTCCCTTTTTCAGGCTTCTTTTTGCCTGCAATTTGTTCGCCTCTTGATACATAGAAAATAGCTGAAGATGCCCATTGGGGCTAAAAGCGTGTGGATGGTGACGTATTTTTTCGGCCTTTCCTAAAGTACGCAGGGCATTTTCAGGATCTCTTTTTTCCGCATAAGCTTTCAAGACATAAAGCTGTTTCTGGGCTTCGTCCTGCTCAAATTGGGTATAGGCCAAAAAGCGCTGAAAACATTTGTTGACCAGAGAAAATTGGTCATGGACAGCCTGGTCAAAGAAGGGCTGCTTGGAGGGAAACAACCATTTAAATACCCGCTTTTTTTCCACCTGTTGGGCTGGGAAGTCTGGATAGAGGGCAATCAGGTATTTGGCGAGTTTGGTGGTTTTGGAACTGAATCCAAAAAAGGGCACCTCCACAAAGTCACTAAATCGCTTGATTTCTGCTGGACTTAAACAGGATAACTGTCTTATTAAACGGGAATGCTTCATGAATTTTCATCTAACAATTACAGAAAATATCATTTTTATAATTGTAAACACCTAATTATCAAGTATTTATTTTTATCATTTCTAATTATAGAGTACCAGAATGAAGCCAAAATGTTCTTTATTCCAGCAAACAAAAATCCCTATTTGTCTCTTGGTAGTTCAGAATTGCGCAAACAAGCTGTTTTAATTGTCAAAATCTCATGAAAAGACTACTCACACTTATAAGCCTACTGCTTCAGACGATTACAGTCGGAGTACTCTTTTTTTCGCAAAACCTGTTCGCCCAGGCTCTTTCCTTAGATCTAGGCGAAGACACGCTATACGTGTGTGCAAATGAGGTTACGACCCTAAATCCCACTGTGAGTGGAGGCACGTCTCCTTATCGGTATCTATGGAGTGACAGCACGACTCAGCCATCGATGAGCTATCTGCCATCGGCGGGTGACAGCTTATGGATTTGGTTGGAAGTGGGAGACGGTGCACTACAAAGTGTCCGTGACAGTGCCTTACTGGTAGCCTTTGACAATTGTATATGGCCTGGTGACATGAATGGGGATGGGATAGCAAATCATCAGGATGTATTGGAATGGGGCGTAGCAGCCGGTGCTTCAGGGCCATTAAGGCCAAGGGCGCATACCAACTGGATCGCTCAGCCCAGTCCAGACTGGGGCCCCAAACTACCTGGCGGTCACGACTTCGCTTATGCAGATGCCAATGGAAACGGCTTAGTTCATTTAGATGACATTCAGGCGATCGATAAAAACTATGTCAGGATTAGCCCACAGGGTATTATCCCGCCTACCAGCGGCACCTCGATGGTCCTAGATGTACCCAACGATAGCAGCACCAATGTAGGAGATACCTTGAGAATCCCTGTAGTACTGGGAAGTCCTGCTAACCCTGTTGGATCTTTGTATGGCATAGCTTTTAGCCTACAATATGACAACAGCATCATCAATTCATCTTCTATCGTCATAGACTTTGATTCCTCCTGGCTGGGCGATTACCAAGTGGATATGACAGCCATGATCAAAAATTTCCATCAGGATGGGCAGTTGGACATCGCGGTGACGCGCATGGACCAGCAAGCGAGGAGCGGGCACGGAAAATTGTTTGATGTCATCGTGACGATTGACAATATCGCGGGAAAAAACGGAGAAGCATTTCCATTCAATCTGGATGCAAAAGATATAAAACTAATCAATGCCCTCGGGCACAGCCGATATATACCTACCAGTTCTTTATCACTAGACATTTTTGCTGAATTTAATCCAAACGGTCCTGATTTACCACAAGCAGAAATCACGATTTACCCTAATCCTGCCACTACATCACTGACTATCATGCCAGCAGATCAGGCGATAGAACAGGTTCGGTTAACCGACGTCACTGGCAGGACGGTTCGAACAGAAACTCAAAGAAGGGAAAATGCATTTTCCTGGAATCTGGAAGGGATCAGGCCCGGTATCTACCTACTTTCCCTATATGATTCCAGCGGCCAATGGATCACCCAAAAAATTCAACTCGTTCCATAATAATTATACTTAATCAACTAATCAATTAACCTTTATTGCTATGAAAAAACTAACCACTATCTTGTGGGTGGGCATTCTATGCGCCGTCCTTTTCACCACCGCCAACGCTCAGCAAGCTGCCCTTCAGGTGATCCACAACTCTCCTGATGTAAATGCCGACACCGTAGACTTGTATGTCAACGGGAACCTCTACAAAGACGACTTTGCCTTCAGAAATGCGACGCCCTACGACTCTGTCCCTGCAGGTGTCAACCTCGAAATAGGGGTAGCTCCTAAGACCAGTAACAGAATGAGCGGAAATGGGGCAATGGATATCATTGCTACCTTTGGTCCTTACAACCTCATGCCTCTCACCAATTACTTGATTATCGCTCAAGGCGTATTGGATACCATGGCTTATGACCCTGCGAATACTTATCCAGGAACGGTAACAGCTTTTGACCTCGCAGTTGTAGCCCCTGCTCGCAGTTCAGGTAACAACATGTCTGACGTATCTGTCCTAGTGTCTCATGGATCAGTAGATGCGCCCGCCGTTGACATATTCGCCAATGGAGGAGACGCTGCGCTGTTGAACGATGTGCCATTTCCTGTCAATACAGGTGGATATATCGATTTGCCGCCTGCTGAGTACATACTCGGTGTTTCGGCCAGTGCAGATAGCAGCAATATCATTGCTTCTTTTTACCTCAATGCCAGTGGCCTGGCAGGAGGCGCAGCCGTGATCTTCGCTTCAGGCTTTCTGAGTCCTGGCGATGAGCCAATGGGCGCACAAGCATTTGGGCTCTTTGCCGCGCTAGCCGATGGTACGGTACTGCCCCTCACGCCTGTAGGAAGCTCTGCCATCCAGGTCATTCACAATGCCGCTGACCCAGGGGTTGCCGTTGTAGATATTTATGTAGACCTCATCACTGATACAGTAAAACTCGAAGACGTAGCTTTCCGCAAAGCCACCGATTTCTTAGAAGTACCTTCTGGCTACCCATTGAAAGTGACCTTTGCAGGTGCCAATAGCATGAGCATCACGGATGGAATCGCCACCATAGCTACGCCAGACTTGGCCAATGGCGAAAACTACCACGTCATCGCCAACGGCGTGACTGAGAGTATGAACATGGATTGGACTGCCAATCCAGACGGTAAAGACATCGCTTTCCAATTGTATTATCAGGCAGGGGCCCGCATGGCTGCCAGCATGACCAGCATGGTAGACCTGTCTGTTTTCCATGGCAGTACCGATGCGCCTACAGTAGATATATTGGTGAATGGTGGCACCCCTCCATTTGTAGATGATGCGCCTTATGGAGCTGTTGTCCCTTACCAAAGCGTAGCGCCAGGTGACTATGACTTGAATATCACTTTGGCTAATGACAATGTGAATCTCCTCTACACCTTCGGTGCAGATGTAAGCACATTGGCGGGCAGAGCCGGGATCGTCCTCGCGTCAGGATTCCTGACCAATGTCACCGATGCGACAGCTAACAGAGGAGGCGAAGCCTTTGGCTTATTGCTCATCTTGGATGATGGAACAGACGTATTGCTTCCGTTGAAGCCTATCAATACCAGTATCGGTGGGGACCTGATTGAAAATGGAGGATTCTATGGCGTTGGCCCTATCCCAGCTCAAGACAATATTAATTTATCCTACGAACTAACCAAATCATTAGAACTGGGGTTAAGCATCATGGATACGGGAGGCAGAAGGGTAAAGACGGAAAATCTCGGAACGCTCAGTGCTGGCAGATATGACCAGTCTGTAGATGTGAGTCAATTGCCAGCAGGCGTCTACTACCTGGACTTACAAGGCGAAGGCTTCCGTGCTACCCGAAAAATTATGATAACAAAATAGGTAAAGCGTGAGTAATAGTAGAAGTTGAACATTGAAAATTGTGTTGACCTCTGGAGGCCCTCTCCAGAGGTTTTTTTTATTTTCAGCCCTGCATCAATATACGTTCTGGACTCCCCTTCCCACATGAAAATTCAACACATCCACCAACTAGCCGACATCCTGCCTGAACAGGAATGGATCATCCTCGATGTCTTGAGAGGCATCATCAGGCAGCAGTTACCTGATTATTGCAAAGAAAAGATCTCTTACAATGTCCCTTTTTTCTATGGGAATAAGGGCATCTGCATCGTCTGGCCAGCTGCTATTCCTAGGGGCGGAATCAAAGAAGGGGTGCTCCTCGGATTTTGGCAAGGGAACAAACTCAGCGACCCAGATAATTATTTGATCAAAGGGACCAATAAGAAAATATTTTACCAGATCTATAAAAGCGTGGAGGAGATAGACGTGGAGGCGGTGAAAAAATTGCTGGATGAGGCGATTGAGGTGGATCGGCGGAAGTGAGGCAAAATGCTTATCTTTAGTCAATGCTACTCACACTTAACATCTAACTCATGAGATACACATTATCAAACACGATTAACAAACCAATAACAGCTATTTTGAATCGAAAGGGCTAATGAAGGTGTTTGGTTTTTTGATGAAACCCATGTTCAAAAAACAGTCTATGAAGTATTTAACTGCTTTTAAAAAGTATGTTGAGCAGTAGATAACCACATCATTATTTTCATAATCAATCAGCGTCAAAATGGGGCATAAAAATCGCAGAGGGGGCTGGATTACTCGAAGAGTCAGCCCCCCCCCCCTTCGACTCCGCACTGTTCTTTCAAGACTGAAATGTGGAGGAGACAGAGGCGCGGATTACACACAAATCAGCCCCCTTCGACAAGACTTCGGCGTGAGCTCAGTCGAACGCTCAGGGCAGGTCTCGAATTCGGAAATCCACGCCAGCTTAGGAATGAAGAAAAAATAACTCTTCAGTTATTCATCTATAACTCACTGAAAATCAGTTCATACTTTGATTTTAACTTTCATTTTAATTTTTATTCATTCCTTATATAGCAAGCAATTTGATTTGCTGGGGCGGATTTCCGGACGCGCTGCCCTGAGTTTATCGAAGGGGTGAGTTGGCTTTTGGCGTAATCCGACCCGTTAACTCCACAATGCTAAATTGAAAGAACACTAGTAATATGTAACTACATTATGACCCTTTTCACCTCTGCAAAAGAGAAGCGTCTCTGGATGTGGGCCTTGGCCGTGCTGGTGGCGATTTTCTCAACCCTTTTTGTAGGAAAACCCCTCGCCGAGGTTTTCAGCAATCAAGATGTACAAGCTGTCATCTTCCTGCTCGGCATGTTGCTGGTGGGCGCTACGATTATCGTGCATGCCGTCAGGACCAAATCCAGCAAGGCCGAACTGGCCATTCTGTTAGGAATCGTAGCTGTATACATGATGCTTATCCTGAGGCTCGGCATTCCCGAACGCAGCCATTTGATTGAATATGGGGTGTTGGCCATTTTTGTCCATAAGGCCCTTGTCGAACGATCCCTTCACAAGAAATTGACTCTTCCTCCTGCTTTATTGGCACTTATGATTACATTTCTGATTGGGGTATTGGATGAATGCATTCAATTATTTTTGCCCAATCGCGTGTTTGATCCCGAAGATATTGTGTTCAATGGAATAGCTGTGATGATGGCTTTGGGGGCAAATGTGCTGGTCAATTGGGTGCAAAAGCGAAAAAAGAAAGCTTAACTTTTGGGCCTCATCCCTTGTGGATTTTTCCCCTGACCTCATTCGACAAAAAATACTGTTGTGCAAAACTACCGTTGATTGTTAGTCCCGTTATGTGTAATATGCATAATGCTTAACTAGCTTTGCTCACAAAATGACTCATCTTGACTCAACCGCCAAAGATAAAATTGAGGAATTTAACCTCTTTACAAATCCCTTCTATTTCCTGCTTATCCTGGTTCTTCTGGGAATGATTTCCAGTTGTAAATCGGACGATACAGGGGCCTTAGGGTCCACTTACCCTAGCGATATTGCCCCTATCTTAAATAAATCTTGTGCGACTACAGGTTGCCACAATGCGCAAAGCGCCCCTGGCGCCGGAGGCCTCAACCTGGCGTCCTGGTCGGACCTCTTTGAAGGAAGTCGTGGCGGAAGCCCCGTCATTCCTTATGCGCCGCACCTCAGCTATCTCTTATTCAGTGTGAATACAGACTCCACCCTCGGTTCTACCCTTGAGCCTACGATGCCCTTTAACCAGCCTGCGCTCTCAGCAGAAGAATATGCCACGCTGTGGAACTGGGTGTATGACGGGGCGCTGAATGCCGAGGGCGAGGAGCGCTTTCCCCCCGACCCCAATCGTAAGAAGTGGTATATAGGCCATCAGATCTGTGACGAGGTAGCTGTTTTTGATGCTGAGAGCCGCCAGATCATGCGATTCATCGATGTGGGGACTGACCCCATCAGTGTGGAATTTGTCTTCGACATACAAGTCAGTCCTGATGGCAAGGACTGGTATGTGGTATTTTTTGGGGCCAATGAACATATCTCGCGGTACAGTACCACAACGGACGAAAAAGTAGCGGACATCCCGTTGGGATTTCCAGGTTTCAGCACACTCACATTTTCTCCCGACAGCAAATTTGCCTTTGCTTGTAGTGAGTATTTCTCTAAGCTGAAAGTCATCGACTTGCAGCAAAACACCACGATAGGCGCCGCCCAGGGGTTTGACTTCGAGGTTCGTGGCCCTGCCGTCCATCCTGCTCGCCAGCAGGTATATCTGACACAGCATCGCGACAAAGGGCTGAGTGTCGTGGATTACGACGACAATGGCCGCCTCAGCAACGAGCGCAATATAGACCTGATCCAAGGCGTGCCGCCAGCCATTCTGGGCGATGTACATCCCTTTGAGATTTTATTCCTGCCCGATGGCAGTAAGTATTTTGTGACCTGTACCCATAGCCATGAAGTACGTGTACTGGATGGGCAAACGGATAGTTTGCTGGAGGTAATTGACCTGCCTGCGATTCCTTCACGGATGACCTACTCTGCGGCTACAGACCGCTTATTTGTCTCTTGCATGGATGACCTGGTGACCTGGGCGGGAGATGTGACCAAGAGAGGGTCTATTGCTGTGATCAAAGGAGCTACTCACACCATAGAGCGGATGCTCTATTCGGGCTTTCAACCCTATTCTATGGCAGCGGATGATGCCAGTGGCCTCTTGATTGTCACGAATCGAAATACGGACATTACGGGGCCTGTCCCGCACCATGCCACTTACTGTGAAGGGCGAAATGGTTATGTGGCTTTGATTGATTTAAACACTTTAGCGGTGATACAAGGTTACAAACCAGAGATTTTAGCCGACCCATCTACTGTAGCTGTTAAGTGAAAAAGATGATTTAGGCAAATGGAAATCAATAATAATATAAAACCCAACGGCAAAGCGGTCATTTCGACCAGCGGGAGAAATCCAACAATGTGGTCTAGCTGCCTACTCGAAGCGGGTGCAAAACATTATGAAGACCCGCTATAAAAGAGGTTGTTAGATTTCTCCTTCCTGCGGTCGTCGAAATGACAGCAAGGCTGTAAAAGTCACAATATTTTAACTTAAAAATTACTTTTTCAATAATCACTTTTAACCCTCAATTTCTATGAGACACACTTACCTCAAGAACGTGTACCCACCCAAATTCTGGTATGCATGTTCCCTCATTCTGGCAATGGGCTTAACTTCGGGCTTTTCCCAAAGCCGCTTTAGTACCCGCATGGCCATTCCCGACCTCTATGACAGGGCTGCCGATACCCTGTTTGTAGATGTAGAGACCCACAACTTTGGGGTTGCAGGCTTAACCAATGTGGAAACATTTGCCTATAACCATGAATTCAGTGGGAGCAATAGCTATTTAGGTCCCACCTTGACCTGGAGAGTGGGACGAACTCAGTCCGTACATATCACGAACCGCTTGCCCGATAGTGCGGGCATGCGTACTACCGTCCACTGGCATGGGGCTAATATCCCGGCCTATACAGACGGCGGGCCTCACCAATTTTTTGATCCAGGCGAATCATTTGATGTGGAATTTCCCATTATAGAACCGCCTACTACCCTTTGGTACCACCCCCATGCGGAAGATATCACCTATACCCAGGTCCAGATGGGACTTGCAGGGCTTATTATCATTAGGGAAAACGGAGATCCTGTAGAAGCAATCGCCCCACACACCTACGGTCATGATGACATTCCATTAGTCCTTCAGGATATTCATTTCAATACTTCCACTACCATCGATACCACCAAAGGACCAGGCGGCGCGCCAGATAGGACCATGGTGACCAATGGGGTAGTTCAGCCTTATTTGGAACTTCCTCCACAGCCCGTTCGATTCAGAATCCTCGATGGCTCTACTCGGAACTCTTATATGGTGGGATTTGTCACAGATACCCTGGACCCTGTGGGTAGCAGAATTCCTTTTTATCTGCTTTCCAGTGATGGAGGATACCTCCCAGATAGTGTGCGGATGGTGACCTCCCTAGAGACCAGCCCCGGCATCCGGAATGGTGTCATTGTAGACTTTTCCAATCACGCTGGCGAGACCCTTTATGCCATGAATTTTAATGATGAACTACGCCCTGGCATTGTAGGCTCTTCTGTCAATAGACCGCCCGTCAATAATACCTTTCTTCAAATTCGGGTAGGAAATAACCCAATAGTGCCCATTGGTGCCATACCTGCTTCCCTTCCGGCAATTGATCCTCTCCCTATGCCAGATACTTCTCGGACCATTCTCTTGACAGGCTTTACCAAACGAGATACCACGCCACTGGGCATCGATAGCAATCAGTATGATTTCAATAAAATCAACACCATTGTGAAGTTGGGAGACACAGAAGACTGGACCATCAAGAATGAAACCAATGTAGCGCACCCTTTCCACATTCACTTGATTCAGTTTTATGTGCAAAGTGTAGAAGATTCCTTTGGGAATGTATGTAATATTGGAGATGCTTGCTTCCCGAAAAACCTGATCGGACCCAAGGACGATATCCTGGTCTATCCAGGCGAAAAGATCACCTTCAGGGCTACCTTTGATACCTATGGGCGTCCTAAGCCCTTCACAGGAGGGAATCTGGACAGCGCGGCCTATATGTATCACTGCCATATCCTGACGCACGAGGACGGGTATTATCGCTCTACCGCCAGTACCCTTGCCAGTCGTGCCCCTTGGGGCATGATGCAGCAGTTTGCTGTGTGGGATGGCACCACTCGTCCTACGGACTTGGAAAGGCCTATCGAAGAAGATATGGTGATTTTCCCAAATCCAGCTGATGAGGTCATTTACCTCAATGCTGAGAGTCCCAAAATGAGTACGGTCCGAATCTATGACATTCAGGGACGGTTGTTGATGGAAAAGGTACTGCCACCTTTCAATGGAAGTACTTCCATCGATGTCTCTGCCATAGACCAAGGCATGATCCTCGTAGAATGGACGACTACTGAGGGCAAGCAGATCAAGAAGATTGTGATGGAATAAGGGAAGAAAGTCTGAGCGTCTGAATGTCCGATAGTCTGAGCGACAAAGGCAGGAAGGAAGGTTCGATGGTTCGAGCGTCGAAGTCGATTTGCGTTTCTTTTTGAACTTGAACTAGTGCCTTCGGCACCTAATGCTTAGTGGTTTATGGCTATAGGCCGGATTACGCAAAGATCCATCGCCTAGTCCGGAAATCCGGCCCAGCGCATCATAATGCGCCTCTTATTTTGCTTGCCTATGCAAGCTGGCGCGGATTTCGGCTAGTGCGGTCGGTATGAAGGGTAATCCGCGCCTAATCTTAACAGCTAACTATTTTGTGCCGAAGGCACTAGCCTCTCATGCTTTCTCTTCCCCCAAAGATTCCCTTCGTGGATTCTTTGGGGGTTTTTATTTGCAAATAGAAATTAGCACTGAAATAAATGGGCAGAACCCCAAAATACTGATTATCAACTACCTACCATTAATCAATCAATAATCTACCAATTAATAATCTCATCCTTCAACCATCACTCCGTCACTGGAATATCCGTCTCAAAATCCTCCTTTGGATGTAAATCCACATAAATGCCGCCCACCACATTTTCAAATATCAAGCTGTCATAGCCTATCCCATACAAGTAATAATCCCCTTTCTCCAATCCTTCAAAAATATAATGGGCATCTGCCCCTGCTACGACTTGAGCATCATAATCGGCTGGCGTGGTGCCAGGAAGCTCGGAAGCGCCATATTTGATGTAGACAATGGCATGAGGAATGGGCTGCCCATGGTGCTCCACGTTTCCAGAGATGGAGGACTTGCCGCCAAGCCCTTCTTCCGTGCAGGCACTGAAGGCCAATATTCCAACAATAAGGACTGAGAGGAGAATGATTCTTTTCATTTATGCTATCTTTAGGTGATTCAATTGATAGACAAACATACGGTTAAGCGGAAAAGTAGAAAAGGAAATTGTGGCAATAGTAAAGATGTTTTTTTCCAAAATAGCGCATGAACATTGAGATAATTACCCCAAAAGGCATTACAATCGCCTTACTCGCTTCTGATGACATAGAAATTCAAAACACCCAAGATGCCTTAGACCTCATGATGAACTGTAGGTATCAAGGAGCTGATTGTATCATCCTACACGAACGAAATTTGTTGCCAGAATTCTTCGACCTTTCCTCGAAGATGGCCGGAGACATTTTACAAAAATTCTCCACCTACGATGCCCGATTGGCCATTGTTGGGAACTTTGAAGAGGTTCCCAGTAAAAGCCTGAAAGACTTTATTCATGAAAGTAATAAGGTGGGGCGGATCAATTTTGTGAATTCCTTGGAAGAGGCGAAGGAGGTGTTTTCCGGGTAATAATAAGTTCATTTGGAATGGACGATTGGGCTTACACCTTCGTTACCCTGAATAACGAGCGTAGTACCCTCCTCTCTTTCCTTTAGTAAAAATAAATGAAACACCTATTTACCCTCCTCCTCCTTACCCTCACTTTCGACATTTCCCATGCACAATGGACGAAAACGGAAGGCCCCTATCAATCCAACATCATATCCTTTGCCGAAAACAACGACAGCTTATATGCTGTAGACCAAGGTTTCGGAGTATTTTTGTCGACAGACAACGGAGCGAGTTGGACCTCTATGAGGAATGGCCTGCCCACCAGTTTTACAGTCTTTCACGATATGACGATCGCCGATAATGACATGTTCTTGGGCACTGATCAGGGGGCATTCTTGTCTAGTGACGGAGGGGCAAATTGGACTGCCATCAATACTGGCTTCGCCGCTAATACCAAGGTCTACGTCTTGTTAAAGGATCGTAATACGGTGTATGCAGGCACGCGCGATGGGATATACACTACGATCAATAATGGAGGGAATTGGGCCTTCGCAAGTACGGGAATGCCTGCCAATACCCGTATTGGGGCATTGGCGATCCGCGATTCTATTGTATTTGCAGGCACCAGTCAAGGCATATTTACAACGACCGATAACGGCGCTAACTGGACAATCAGGAATAATGGACTGCCTTCCTCCATATTTGTCTATTCCATGGCCGTTTCAGGCACCAATATCTATGCGGGCACCTCGGACGGTGTCTATCTATCTACTGATGATGGCAATAGCTGGATCGCCAGGAATAATGGACTGTTGCACAAATTTGGTCTATCGCTGTATACTACTGGCGGGCAGGTGTATGCAGGCAGTGCCTCTGGGCTATTTGTTTCTTCCAATGCGGGAACCAATTGGACCCAGATAAAAAATGGAGAAACGAATTTAGTTTCTGATAGGAATAGGACCGATGCTGTCTGGACAGAAGGCACAACTATTTTTTCAGGCGGAAATGAAGGCGTCAGTGTATCTGCGGATACAGGCAAGACCTGGACTCTTCACAATAAGGGCTTCCCCTTCATAGACATCAGTTCCCTAGCAACCAATGGTGACAGGGTTTATATTGGGGCCCACAGAGGGCTGTTTGTCACCAAGGACAATGGCAGCACTTGGGAGTCTCTAGCCAATGCATGGATTTCCACGTTGAAAGCCCAAGGTACTCATATCTATATTGGCAATACGCCAGGACTTATCTATGCTTCTTCTGATAATGGGCAAAATTGGGCGCAAGGGTTAGGCTTTTCTGATAATGGGCAGGATGTCTTCGCAGTGGCAGGCAATACCGTTTTTGCAAAATACAATAGCCTGGTCACGGGAACCGGGTACCTCTCGACTGACTATGGCGCATCCTTCAATCGATATGATTTCTCATATAGCCTATTTGCCAACAGAGATGATACGACCCTTTTCGCTGTGGACAGTACGATCGTCCAATACACTGGAGGCGTGTGGACGCCCGTCAGCAGCGTCCTTATGGATACAGCCACTTCTTTAGCGGTGAATGGTACGACTTTGTTTGTCGGCACCAAGGGAGGGGTACTTACCTCACCCCACAATGGTTCCCAATGGCAAAAGGTGAATGTCGGATCACCAACTGCCGTCATTACCTACCTCGCAGTGCAAGGCCCGAAGGTATATGCGACCACTTCTGACAATCAGATCTTCGCCTCTGTAAATAATGGCAATACTTGGTTTGATTTCACCGACAATTTTGCAGATAGCATTATCGGTAAGCGGCCTTTCCGTTTGCAAGGAACCCACATGCTTATCAATGACACCCATATCTTTATCGGGGCCAAAGATGGCGTATGGGTGCGCCCCTTATCTGAATTAGTAGGCTTATCGCCAGAGATAGAGAACGATCCTTTTATCATTTACCCCAATCCTTCTGAAGGCATATTCACCATCAAAGGAGAAAAGGTAAACGCGGTCATCGTCCGGGATGTATTGGGAAAAATGGTTTATCAAACTCCAGGCTCCAATAATTCTTCTACCACAATAGACCTTTCTCATTTCCCAAGCGGCGTCTATTTAGTGACTATTGAACATGCTGACATGGCTTATACCAAGAAAGTTGTGATTCGATAGACAAATCCATAGATTTCAATCAGATACATCGATATATTGCTCAATTATTGACTAATTAAATATTCCCCTACTCCTGCCATGGCCAGACCTAAAACCAAATCGGAACTGCTGATAGCAAGTAAGGAAAATTTCAATAAGCTAAATGCTATTATTGATCAGCTCAGTGAAGCAGAGCAGCAGAAAGAATTTCCCGAAGGCACCATGAATAGGAATATTCGTGATGTATTGGGCCACCTTCATCATTGGCACCTGATGATGCTAGATTGGCATGAGGTGGGGATGTCGGGAAAAAAGCCTCATATGCCTGCCAAAGGATATACATGGAAAATGACGCCTGAATTGAACCGATGGATCCATGCGAATTACCAAAACACCTCTCTTGACACAGTTCGCACCCTTCTGAATGAAAGTTATCTAGCAGTCCAGCAGCTCATCAACCACCATAGCGAGGAAGAATTATTTGAGAAGAAAAGGTATAAATGGACTGGTAGTACTTCCCTTGGAGCATACCTTATTTCCAGTACATCGAGTCATTATGACTGGGCGCTGAAATTGATCAAGAAAGCGAATAAGTAATCCTTCCGCTCGAAATCATGGATTCGTTTGCCCTTGATGATGTATGGCATGTATCCCAATTTTGTCATTAGGCTGGAGTTTCGGGTACTGGTAGGGGAGAAAAGGGATGTGGGATGGTGGAAAAAAGTGGAAGAAGGAGTGAGGAGAATTTCTCTTAACCGTTGACTAACCGTTATAACCGTTAACTAACGGTTAGTCAACGGTTATCCTCATAACTTCCTGATTGTCAAAAGCTACCCCTCACCCATTTTGCAGCCATTTTGTCGAAATCATCAACTTTTTGACAAAATCCCAACAAAATACCCTAATTTTTGGGCCTGATCTATCACCTTATTTTTTTGCTCATGAGCGAATATCAATACTACGATTTCTATTCCATCGATCGTCCACTGACCCGAGATGAACGTGAAGCCATTGACGACCTTTCTAGTAGGTCTCATTCTTCCGCACGGCGCATCACTTTTGAGTACAACTACAGCGATTTTCGGCACGATGAAGAGGAAGTATTGTCCCGATACTTCGACATGATGCTCTACGTCACCAATTGGGGAACCAGGCGTCTGCTGATCAAGCTGCCGGCGGAGGTGGTCCCCTATAACAGCTTAAAGCCTTATGAAGCGATGGAAATGGAAGACTATCTGCATTGTGAGGTCAAAAAGCGCGGGGAACACATACTGATAGATTTAGTGCAAAACGAGGAAGAAGGGGGTGGGTGGATGGAAGGCGAAGGGCTCCTGGATGAGATGCTTGAGCTGAGGGCACAATTGCTGGCTGGCGACTATCGGCTGTTGTATATCGCATGGCTGTATTGTGCGGCGAATCGTGAGGAGGCATCAGCGGAAACGGTCGAGCCGCCACTCCCTCCTAATCTGAAAAGACTAGACGCTTCGCTGAAAAGCTTCATGAATTTCTGGGAAATTCCCAGGGATCTGATTTCCGCTGCTTCCGTAGCCAGCGAGACCATAGACACTTCTGCCCAGCAAAACCTCTCTAGCCATATTGGCCAGCTTTCGGAAGCGGAAAAGGATGAATTCCTGAAGCGCTTGTTGGAAGACGATCCACAAGTGAAACTGAAACTCATGAAGCGATTGAGGGAATTTGCAGGAAGTAAAGGCACTACCAATCCTGGAAGCAGGACCCTTGCTGATCTCCAAGAAGCCACCGCTCGCCAAAGCGAGATTCGCCTTGAGAAAGAAAGGCAGCAAGCTGCCAAGGCACTTGAAAAGAAGATGAAGAAGATTGGCCTTCGCCAGGTTGATATGTGGAAGGAAGCCCACAACCAAGCTGCCCTTAGAACGGGATCAGGCTATAAAGAAGCCGTCAGATTGCTAGGGGAATTGAAGGCCTACGGGAAATATTCAGGTGATATGGCAGCCTTTGGCCAACAGTTGCATGTTTTCTTGAAAGTATATGGTAAGTCTCAAGCGCTTCAAAGAAGGTTGAAAGAAAATGGAATTTAAAGGGAGAATTGAAAATGGAGAATTTATGATCAAATACCTTATTCCGGCCCTACTGCTGCTCTTTTCCTGTTCTGAGAATGCTTCAGAACCTGCTCATGCTGATAAATCTATTCAGCAATCGCCCCCTTCAGCGTCCCCACCTAGCGAACGCATAGACGGTCCTGCCAACGTCAGGGCGGAAGCCAATGGCCCCATTCTATTCGAACTCAATCACAATGTAGAAGTGGAGGCCACAGCCTTTAAGGAAGGATGGTGTCACATGGGGACCTACGTACAGTTGACAAGGGAGGAGTATGAGGCAAGCAAATTAGCAAAAGGAAGCCCCATCATCAGCCCTCATGGGCAGGCGATAGGTAAAGCGATAGCGGATGTGGAACTGTTTATGGCGAGAGAAGATAAAGAACAAGGTTATGGATTTATCGAAGGATTTACCCATAAAAACAATATTCAGCCCCAATCATTAATTGAACATGCGTTGGCTTTGTATATTCAGGAAAATGGGCGCCAACAAAATGACTTCACCCCTTTTATCCAAAAATATGCATTAGAACAAGAAGGTCAATTCCCTCCCTATGATGCATGGTTTACCTATGAAAATTGGCTAACAGACCCATCTCCAGGCTTCCGCATTCTGCTATTATTTCAGAAAAATGTATTACAAGGGGTGCTACATTCCCGCCCCCTAACTGTTCCACAGGCCCAAACTCATCCCATCGCCAGAGGATACGAAGTAACCTTCTTTGAAGAAGTGCCAGCAGAAGCGCAGCAAGAATTTGCGACATTCATGAATGAATGGGTGCAAGGTGTAGATTGATTTTATTTCCCCTTTTACCATAATTTATCCCCTCAATGAGTACCAAAGACACCACACCCTCAGGAGACTCGCTGTATCGTCACAGCGAAGAAGATCGAAAAGATTTTGAACTTGCGAATAGTGAAGACACTCATATTGAAGAGATTTCTGACCACATTGAGCAACATATTGGCCCGATAGATTCTGTCTTTCATGAGGTAGTTTCAGATAAGGTACATATCGATGTCCATTGGGTAAAGCCCAATGAGCGCTTCCCCTTCCACACATTTGTCACCTCAGGCATGAGTGACCTCCCGATGAATGTCCCCGAAGGGTTAGAAGAATTGCGATACGCCGAAGTGTGCATATTGCTACCTCCAGACTGGCCGATAAAGGATATCAAGTATCAATTGATGGAAGAAATTTTTAAAGGCGAAGAGAGCTATTGGCCCATCAGGTGGCTCAAAATTATCGCAAGATTTCCCCACGATTATGGCACTTGGGTTGGTTGGGGGCATACCATCCCCCATGGAGAAGAAGCCGCTCCCTTTGCCCCCAATACTGAGCTAGGCTGTATGGCCCTTTTTCCTTCGATAGAATTCTCAGAAAAATTCTTTCAGCTCCACATTCGTGACGATAAAACCATCCATTTCTATTGCCTATACCCCATCTACAAGGAAGAAATGGAATTTAAAATCAAAAAAGGGTCAGATCGTTTGCTCTCGAAATTTGAGAAATATAATATCCCCAATTTTGTAGTAGTCGATCGGATTAACACGTGTAAGCAAAAGGGGCTATTCGGGTTTTTGAAAAAATAGGAAGTATCATGGCCTTTAAAATAATGGTCTTTATTTCATTGATTACTTGCACATGGAGCACAGGCCTTTCACAAAATACAATAGAAATATCTATTTGTGAAGCCCTGAAAGCAAAGTCAGCACTTATACAACTCAGCATTGTTATCGAGAATGACACTTTTCTAATCCCTTATGTAGGAGATGGAGTTTACCTAGATCCGTTTGAATATCACAAGCTAAGCCCAATTGATTGTGATTCAACTTGGCAAGAAATTCCCTTAATAGTAGAGACCTGTCGACATACCTTTTCAGTCTTTATCTACTGTGAAGACTGGGTTTATTGTAGAAATTTTGACATTTGCATTGAAAAGAAGAGGAAAAAAATTAAACACTGGGAATGGCTATATCACTGTTGTGGATACCTCGGAAGGATAGGAATAGCACAGTTGATTAAAAATAAATGACTTCGAGGATCGTGCGCTGAAACATCCCCCTATCGCACAGGCCTCCCCCTTCTCCGACCACACAGATCCAATCACACAAAGGGGATTCGCGCGGATAAAGCGGGTTCAAGTCGTTGCAGGGCGACACAAAGGTTCAAATCAGCGAATGCCTTTAGTCTGACAGTGAGGCGAGTCTTCGAGCCGAACGATCTCGTAGCGAAGGCCGTCTTCGGCCTGAGCGGTCTCGCAACGAGGGCCTAAGGCCCGAGTGATCTCGCAGCGAGCGAAGCGAGCGGTCTCAAAGATTCAACCAATACGTCAACTTCGCCACCAACGCCCTACTCTTCACCTTCAGATCGCTAGAATAATAGTTTTCGGTGTACACCAAGAAAAAGTCTGAAACGGGTTTAAAACGCCATTGCAGGCGGGCATTGATGTTAAAATTATCGACCTGATTATTGTACTGGAAAAAGCCGGTGAAAAAGAGAGACTTGTTGATGGTGAAATCAATGCGGGGACCGATCAAGAGGAGGTTGGCGGTGGAAAAAGAATCGGGAAGGATGATTCGATTAAAGTTTGCGTTCACGGAAATCGATCCGTAGGGCTGATAGCGGTAGGTGACATCCCCTGAGCCGCCGATACGGTGACCGTTGAAGTATTGACCTGCACGGGGATTCAACGAGAAGGAAAACCGCTTACGGCTATCCGAACGGTAACTCACCCGAAAGCTGGTATAGGTATATTCCGAGCCTTCTGGCAATTCAGGCCCATCGGTCCTCGTAGGGTCAAAAGCACTAAAGAGATAGGTGTATCTGTTCTCAACCGTAAACCGTAAACTGCCCGTATTTTGAAAGCGAAAATCATACGATCCCTCTATGCGGTGGTCCGTTTTCCCATCTTCTGGCGTCCAGATAAAGGAAGTTTCCAGTTGAGGACCGTGTTGGTTGATGAATCCTCCTTTTGGGTAGAAAAAGACATTTACCTCGGGATTGATTCGGGAAAAACCGGTCCTTGGCACAAATCCCACCTCCGCATCGTACCCTTCCCCTACAAGCGAATGCTCCCAGGTCAAGCGAAGATTTCTCAACCTGTAGGTGAGTAGACCGCCGTGCGCAAAACCCTTCTCTAGTTTCTCAGGGGTAAAGGAACGGTGATAAAACACCTTGCCAGCCCACTTATTGTCCACCGTCGCATGGGCATAATCGACGCCAAATACGCGATTGTAGGTAGCAGGCAAGAGGGTAAAACTTTTACTAGAATCTTCGTGAAGCGCTTGTTTATTTACCGCAATAAAAGAGAGATTGGAACGGGCAAAAAGCTTTCGCTGCACCGCCAATACCCCATAGTTGAGGCTGGCAAGGCCATTGTCCTCGTCCTTATCCGTCTGCATATTGAGCACCCCGATGCGCCAATTATTGTCGAGCTTGCCGCTCAACCGTGCCCCAAAAAGAATGGGATTCTGTATATTGACGCCCGTCGCGGTGTCCTGTGCCACGCCGATCCGGCGGGAGAAGAACGGATTGATGCGGCTATTGCCGAATGAGCCAAAGAGGTCTGCATTTTCCACAAAAAACTGCCGCCGCTCAGGGAAAAATATCTCAAAGCGATCAAGGTTCGTGACTTGCCGGTCGACTTCGACCTGGGAGAAGTCAGGATTGACGGTAAGGTCCAGGTTGAGCCCTGGCGTGACGCCGATCTTTGCATCCCCTCCTGCACCGTAAGCAAAGCCCGTTTCCTGATCGCCATCGATATGGCTTTTCACAGCACTTCCAGACAGAAAAGGGATAAACGCCACATTGGCGCCTGGCTTTTTGAGGGGTTTGTCCCAAATCATATCCCCCATAAATGCCAGCCCGTAGATATTTTGTTCTCTGGGAATGTGAATCCAACTAGAGCGTTCATTAGACTGGGTATCAAAGCGGTAGCTATTGAACCGCCACTTGGTCTCTCCATTTTTGAAGCGAAGTGTTTTGAACGGAATGGCCAATTCCCCGACCCAATAGCCATCATATCTTTTAACAGCAGAAAACCACTTATTGTCCCAAGAGGTGGAGAAGTCTTGGTTTATTTGACCGCCATTCGAAATGGTCCCTTCACGCTGTACGCCATAAGGGTTTAGCCCAAAGATGAAGGAATTCGTCTGGTCATAATAGGTGTCAAAGATGAAAGTGATGTTGTCATTTCCCCCTGCACGGTAGTCCCTTTTGAGTGACCTTACCACATAGTCATTGCCTGCTGCCCAGCATTTTACGCCTATATAGAGGTTCTCCTCGTCATAGGTCATGTAGATTTCGGTTTGAGCGATGGCTTGTCCAGTATCCTGAGGAAAGTATTGCCAGAAATCCTTTACGGGAACGCCCGTAAACCAGTCAGCCTCAGCCAGTTCACCGTCGAGGGTGATCTTTCCTTTGGCCTGTTTAAGGGAGGTAAAGGGAAATTCACTAGGGGATTGAGCGATGGCGATGCCAATTGATGCCATGAGCATCAGAATCAAAACGGCGTGACGGTTCAAAATCTTTGGGTTGCTTTGGTTAAAGAACCCCAAAGGTCGCCTTTGAAGAAGAAAAAACCACAGATTACTCAGATTATAACGGATTTTTTTCTTCAATGAGTCAATTGCCTTTATTTCGAATGGATGAGTTTTTCTCACTCAGCAGCACATTTTTCCCATTTGAAAGTTGGACTACCCTAGCATGCAACAAAAGGTGTAGGGTAATTGAAAATAAGATAAGCTGTTTCATAAGATTTAAAGTATATTACCTCAATCTTATAGGAAAAAAGCAGCAGAAAAAGTTCAATAATTTTCCCACCAACCCTCGGCAGAACCTAGCAAAAAGAAACCAACCTAGAACATAGAACCTAAAACTTCCCCATGGACCCATTCATGCAAGCAGCCATCGACCAAGCGCTCAAGAGCCTCAGCGAGGGCGGTATCCCCATCGGCTCTGTCCTCGTCCGCGACGGCCAACTCATCGCCGAAGGCCACAACCAACGTGTCCAGAAACTCAACCCCATCCTTCACGGAGAGATGGACTGCCTGCTCAAAGCTGGCCGCATCGGCAGCTACCGCGACACGGTGATTTACTCTACCTTGATGCCTTGCTATATGTGCGCAGGGACCATCGTCCAGTTCAACATCCCCAAAGTCATCGTCGGTGAATCTCGCACCTTCGCCGGTGCCCGCGAATTCATGGAATCTCATGGGGTCGAGGTCATCGACTTGGATCTGCCCGAGTGCATCCAGATGATGGAAAACTTTATCGAGGCGAAGCCTGAGTTGTGGAATGAGGATATAGGGGAATTATAAGACAACGTCTGATCGTCCGAGAGTCTGAACGTCTGAACGATTTCTTATCATAATAAATCATATCTCTTCATAAGAGATCAGCGTCAAAACTAGGGATAAAAATCAGACAGTTTACCTTTTTACACTTGAGATTGAACTTGTATTTGCGCTTGAACTTTTCGTACTTAAATTCTTGAGAATCAACTCTTATTTTCATTTTGATTTTCATTTCCATTTTAATTATCCCCCTATGACTACCTATCCCAAAGTACAAAACTATATCGGTGGAAAATTTGTAGCAGACGCCCTCACTACCATGGAAGTCCACAGTCCGATAGACGGCACCAAAATTTCCGATCTCCCCCTGTCCAGCCGTTCCGAGCTAGACCAGGCCGTAGCTGCCGCCGAAGCAGCCTTTCCCGCCTGGTCCCAAATGCCCATCAAAGAGCGCGTTCAGATCTTCTTTCGCTATAGAGAATTGTTGATCAAACACAGAGACGAATTGGCAGAAATTGTCCATCGGGAAAATGGCAAGACCATGGGCGAATCCTATGCAGAAGTAGATAAAAGTGTAGAGCTGACTGAATTTGCGTGCTCCATGCCGCAGCTGGTGCTAGGCGAAGTGATGGAAGTGAGCAAGGGCGTGGAATGTCGTACGGAGCGTAGCCCTTTGGGCGTGGTAGCATTTGTCTCGCCCTTCAACTTCCCCAATATGGTCCCACACTGGACCGTTCCCAATGCGCTAGTCCTCGGCAATTGCATGATCCTTAAACCCTCGGAACTAGTTCCTTTGAGTGCTTACCGCATGGCGGAGCTGTTGACGGAAGCCGGCTTGCCGGATGGGGTCTTTAATGTCGTCAACGGCGCGCGAGAGATCGTCGAAGCCATGTGCGACCATCCAGACATCAAGGCCTTGGCCTTTGTGGGCTCTACGCGTGTCGCCAAGATCGTCTATCGACGCGCTACCAGCAACCTCAAGCGGTGCGTAGCCCTCGGCGGTGCCAAAAATCACTTGCTCGTCCTCCCAGACGCCCATACCGAAATGACCGCTTCCAACGTGGTAGCTTCCATGTCAGGCTGTGCAGGTCAGCGGTGTATGGCAGCAGCAGCGATGGTGGGCGTAGGGGAAATCGATCACATCATTGCAAAAATGGTAGAAGAAGGCAAAAAGGTCGTTCCGGGTCAAAACCTCGGCTCTGTCATCTCCAAAGACGCTGTAGAACGCATCGAGCGCTATATTGCTGAGGCGGAACAGGCAGGAGCCAAAGTCCTCCTAGATGGAAGAGGCACAGTAGTCCCTGGCAGTGAAGGCGGCTACTACGTAGGGCCTACGATCATCGATCATGTGACGCCAGATATGGCGATCGCCGTGGAAGAAGTCTTTGGCCCGGTGATTGTGATCATGCGCGCCAAGAACATCGACGAGGCCATCAACATCGAAAACGGCTCCAACTACGGCAACGCCGCAGCCGTCTTCACCCAAAGCGGCGGCATGGCCCGCTATGTCCAGGAACACGCCAGTGCGGGCATGATCGGCGTCAATATCGGCGTACCAGTCCCCCGCGAGCCTTTCTCCTTCGGCGGATGGAACGAATCCAAATTTGGTGTCTGCGACATCACCGGCAAAAGCTCCATCGAATTCTGGACCCAGATCAAAAAAACCACCACGAAGTGGAATCCAGAGGCTCGGACGAATTGGATGAGTTAGGAGACCGCTCCGCTGCGAGACCGTTCGTCGCGTTGCTCCTCACTGTGAGACCGCTCAGGCCGAAGACGGCCTTCGCTGCGGGATCGCTCGAAGACTCGCTGCGAGACATGAGACTCCCTCATTTTATCATTTATTCATCTACTCATCTACTCATTTATTCATTCTCTCCCCATTCCCTCATCCACTCATTCTATCATTTCCCCTATGAACCCCTCCGAAATCCTCCAAAACTGCCTCGACCATACCCTCTTCTCCTGGGGACCCCAGGGTGGCCTCAATCCCATCAATGCCCATACCGCCAAAGGCGTGTATGTCTACGACCGTGACGGCAAGTCTTACCTCGACTTCTCCTCTCAGTTGATGAATGTCAACATCGGTCACGGGCACCCCAAGGTCTTGGAGGCGGTTACGAAGCAGATGCAGGAATTGAGTTATGTCTATCCGGGTATGGCGACAGAAGTGAGGGGAAAATTGGGCAAAAAGCTAGCGGAGCTGGCGCCAGGCAACCTGACGAAGACTTTCTTTACCCTTGGCGGCGCGGAGGCCATCGAGAACGCCGTGAAACTGGCGCGGGTATTTACGGGACGCCACAAGATTGTGTCCTTGTATCGCTCCTATCACGGCGGCACCTACGGTGCGATGGGCGTAGGCGGCGATCCCCGCAAGCACCCCATTGACAGCCAGATCGCGCCCAATTTTATCCACGTAGAGAATCCCTACTTCTACCGCTGCCCGTGGCATAGCACCACCGAAGAAGAATGCGCAGAACGCGCCGCAGCCCACATGGAGCGCGTCATCCAGTTCGAAAACCCTTCGAGTGTAGCTGCCATCCTTCTGGAAGGGGAAAGCGGCTCCTCCGGCTGCATCAAATTCCCCCCAGGCTACTGGAAACGCATCCGCGAGATCGCTGATCGTTACGGCATCCTCATCATCGACGATGAAGTCATGAGTGGCTTTGGGCGGACAGGGAAGATGTTTGCCATCGAGCACCATGAGGTGGAGCCAGACATCATGTGCATGGCCAAAGGACTGACTTCAGGCTACCTGCCCTTGGGCGGGATCATTGTTCGTGACGACATCGCGCACCACTTTGACAAGAAGGCCTTGCCCTTGGGACTGACTTATTCCGCTCATCCCGTGAGCTGTGCCTCAGCGCTTGCGGTGATTGATGTGATGGAGGAAGAGAATTTGGTGGAAAATGCGGCGCGTATGGGGCGTTACGTCGAGCAAAAAGTAGCCGATTTAGCCCAAAAACACGCCTCCATCGGTGACTTCCGTAATACGGGCTTGCTTGGGTGTATAGAATTGGTCAAAAATCGTGAGACTAAAGAGCCTGTTACGCCTTGGAATGCTTCCCCAGATCAGATGGAAGCTACGGGCCGTATGGCCGCCAAAATCCGCGAGCTGGGCATGTTCACCTTTGTCCGCTGGAATTGGATCTTTGTAGCCCCCCCCCTCTGCGTGACAGAAGCCCAAATAGACGAAGGCATGGAGATTATTTCCCAGGCGATTGCGATAGCAGATGAGTATTGCTAGACCGCTCGGGCCGAAGACGGCCCTCGCTGCGAGATCGTTCGGCCTGAAGACCTCACTGCGAGACCGCTTCGCTACGAGACCGCTCGAAGACTCGCTGCGAGATAAGAATCTTGGTTCTCTGACAAATTCCCCCAAAAAACTGCCGTCTGATGAGGTTTTTGCCCCTTTTTTAGGCAAAAACAGGCCCCCTATTTCTCCCTTTTTTTCAGGCAATTTGTAAGGTAACAACCCTTTTTCAACTATTATTTGCTTGAAATAATTTCCAAAAATAGTTATCTTGTAGATATAATTTTATTCCGAGATAAATGATTCCGGCTTAAAATAGTCATGTTTCACTTAAATAATTAATTGATCTAAAAGCCCTTAATTTTCTGAGAACCAATCCCCTTGTGCCTCTTTTTTCCGATCTGTAATCCTTTAATCCCCTAAGCTATGGAGACTATCAATGCACACCAGGAGCTTATCGTTGTCGTCATTTGTCTGGGTATCATGTTCGCTGGCTGCTATATGTGGATGCGAGCCTTGAAAAGCGCCGTTCCGATGGGCGCCAATGGAAATTGGGAAAACTCCCAAAAATTCAAAGGAGGCGGCAAGGGGAAGTTTGGGGGAGGAAACAGCAAGAAAGGTGGAGGTGGTGGAAAAAGAAAGAATCGGGGAAAAAAGGATACGGGGTTCAAAGGCCATCAACCAAATCCTTCATTTGGTAAAGGGCAACCTTCAAGAGAGGATCCCTTTGCTATGTCTGATGATGAATTCATGAAGATGCTGGGAAGGAGACTCTGATAGGCTAAAGTATCGATATCAAGGGATATCATATTTGATGTCTTTAGGGTTATGGGTAAAGAAGTAGGCAAAATTGGACCCTATCTCTTTCCATCCCTCAATTGTTTTATGCTTCTCCTGCATGACATCTTCCCAGGCCAGCCGCATTTGACGTGCGCACACCATGGGCGGGACTTGCCCTACTCCCGTTCCTAAGCCAGGAACTGCAATGGTCTTCACCCGATCACTGACTGACGTCCCATCTGCCAGTTTCCCATATTTTACCAATACCAGTACTGCCTTCATAGCCAGATATGGATTGGGCGTATGGCGGATTGTCATGGGGTTTCGCATAGTAGGGGCTGAAATAAGATAAGGAAAAAGGTCCGAATCAGTCTCCACAATTGCGGCTTGGCCTACCAATAATTCTCCATAGAATTTGTCCCGAATCTGCTGCTGAAGCCGTTTCTCTACATGCCAGCCCAAGTGCTTGGAGATGAGAAAATCAATGCCGCCATTCATATAGCCGAAGCTATTGGCTGGGCTGACTAGCGCGTCGCAAGGATGGTCAAACACACTACCGTGAATGACAGTGACGTCTGCAACGCCAGCAAAGACTTTTTGCCAGGCGGAGACGAGGTCGGAGTGAATGCCGATTAGCTGAATGTTCAAATGATTTGAGGTATTAATCCCTCAAGATAGTCTTTTCAGGCAGATTTCCCCCTATCTAATTGCGAATTATTTTCCAACTCACTTCGACGGAATATCGTCAAAGTCTGGCACCTCAGACACCCGCGCATAAGGAAATTCGCCCATTTTATTCAACACATAATACGTATTGAGTCCGCCAACCCCTATATCATCCACAGCCGCCAAGTCTACTTGCCCATCTTCCCGGATAGCATAGTCAGGAATGATGAGATGTGCTATCTATTGCTTAATCGCAGACATGCCACCATCTACATGGATAATTTGGCCCGTAATCCAGGAAGACTTTTGGTCCAATAAAAAAGAGGCTGTCTGGGCGATATCTTCCGCCGTTCCGATCCGTTTGAGCGGATGGCGTTGCGCATTGGCTTCCCGCTTGGCGTCTGAATTCAGCAATTTAGCTGCCAGGGGAGTATCGGTCAGGGATGGGGCAATCGCATTTACACGAATAGAAGGGGCCAATTCTGCTGAAAGTGCTTTAGTCAGTCCTTCAATAGCGCCTTTGGACACTGATACCTGTGTATGAAAATTAAAGCCTGACTGGACCGCTACGGTAGAAAATAGCACGATGGAGGCATTATCTGATTTTTTTAAGGCAGGCAAGGCAGCTTGAATCACCTTAATTGCTCCAAGGACTTGCAAATCGAAGTCAGCCTGAAAAGCTTCAGATTTGATCCGCTTAAAAGGCATCAAATTGATAGAACCGGGGCAATAAACAATGCCATCTAGCTGATCTGGCAAGAAGAACAGGTCGATATCAGATGTTACATCTAAGTATTGATAATGGATATTGGGCACGCTTGCCATCTTGTGGGAATAATACGTCCCAAACACTTCATGTCCTGCGGCAGCGAGTTGTTCTGCAAGGGCTTTCCCAATTCCAGAAGAAGCGCCTATGATTAAGTAATTACTCATTGGCCATGAACAACAAATTAAGGGAAAATGTTCATGAATTCACTTGAGTGATTGGGAAACTATGTGCTAGTCAATGATAAATTGTCCAGAAGTCATATACCGTCCGACCCACTGAAGCGAAGGCGCTTCATTAGGAGGAAGCTGAGGCAATTCCGCTTTTGGAAAAAATCGCGCCTCCTTTGTCTCATCTGTTGCTTGCAACAATTCTCCTGACCAATCATTGGAATAGAAAATAACCGTGAAATACTGGACCTGGTCGCCGTTGGGATAGGTGACAGTCTCCGCTTCTGGCCTTGTGCTGAGACCAATTGCTTCAAGAGAATGTATGTGTAGGCCAGTTTCTTCTCTTACTTCACGGATGATACAGGTCTGTATGTCTTCGTCTTCTTCCAAGCCGCCGGCGATGTGGCCCCATTGATCATTGTCTTTTCTGCGAATGAGCAGGATGTCTCCTTCATCATTTTCAATGATGATCCGTGCGCCGGGATGGATGACCTTTCGGGTGCCGATGAGGGCGCGGAGGGATTTGAGGTAGGATGGCATAATTGATATTTTTTCACATTTCGTAATTGGAATCCTATCCCTGCAAAAGCTTTCTTGCTCGCTTGGGAGCAAATGAGGAATAACACTGCTAATTTCTTCTTCTTCCCAATACAACCCATAGAGTTTTACCCCATTAATCTTTCCATCTCCGCCATATCGAATCCATTTTAAGGCATCTCCCTTTCCATCATAAGTCACGTTATTTCCAACTCTTCCATCAGGAAAATAATCATACCATTCACCCCATTTTTGCCCCGCCATATAACTTCCTTCTGATATAACAACACCATTTGTTTTATAGTAAATCCACGGCCCATGTGGATAACCATTAACCAATTGCCCCTCAGCAATATAGAGGTCATCATCTGAAACACATCCCGCCAGACATTGCAGGTAATACTCCTTGATTGTTTGTGAGGGATTCATTGCAAAAGCACGTAAATAAGCCAGATCTTGTGGGATAAATGCAGATCGATAGGTTGGGTACCAATTCAGGCCTGTACTGTGATCAAAATCGAAATAATATTCCCCTTTCTCAAAATGAGCAAAAATGAGCCATTTTTCCTCTTCTCGATGCTTTTCATAATCAGGAATAAACCCTTTGGTTTTTAAAGGCAAGATGCACCGTGTGTCCTGAAATTTAAATTCTTCTTCAACTTCTATATAGAAGGTCGTGAATATTTCTCCTTCCTCTTGGGAAAGAATTTTACCTATGAAGATGGCGTCATAATAATTGCAATATTGCACGTTGATCGGATGAACCCGCCAGGCTTGTGAATAGCTGGCGGTTAGGACAAGAAAGACAAGTGATAAAGCGGCTAGCAGAAGATTGCGCATGGGATGAATCGTTTGCTTAATGATGGCATTTAGCGCCTGTTTCCATATGGGTGCCTAAGAAATGATATATCTGGTGAAAATTTATGGGTAAAAAGGGGGAATTGTGGTCAGCAGGTGGCGGCTGAAGATGTAACAGATTGAAGAAAATCTGTTACATCTTTGAGGTTCAGGCATGACATTGGGCTTGTCAATCGCGAAATACTATATTTGCGCAGAGATTCCATCTATTTTACCAAACACACCGATGACCCTCCTCATAGTATTTTTCCTCTTATCCATTGTATTCTCCTTCTTCTGCTCCATCTCAGAAGCGGTTTTGCTGTCTGTCACCCCTTCCTTTATCAAACGAAAGGAGCAGGATGACCCCAAGATCGGCAAGCTCCTTTCCGATCTCAAAAGGGACATCGATAAGCCGTTGTCTGCCATTTTGGCCCTGAATACTATCGCCCATACCGTAGGTGCCATTGGGGTCGGAGCGCAAGCAGGGCAGTTGTATGGTTCCAAGCAAATTGATTTTATGGGGCTAGGCATCACCTATGAGTCCATCATTGCGGTGATCATGACCTTGGGCATTTTATTTTTGTCCGAAATCATCCCCAAAACCATCGGTGCTAATAATTGGCAGTCTCTAGCCCCTGTGACCGCACGCTCGCTCGAAGTGCTCATGCTTTTGCTGAAGCCCTTTGTCTGGCTGAGCAATCAGCTCACGAAGGTCCTCAAAAAAGACAAGGCCAGAAGCGTATTCAGCAAGCAGGACTTCGCCGCGATGGCGGAAGTGGTAAGCGAAAGTGGGGAGCTAAGCCAGGAGGACTTCCGCCTGATCAAGAATGTCATGGAGTTTGACGAATTGACGGCGAAGGATGTCATGACCCCACGCACCGTCATGGTCATGGCAGACGAAACCCAGACCCTTCAGGATTTTTATGACAAAAATCGCCCGTTTACCTTTTCCCGGATTCCCTTGTATGAGGTATCTAGAGATCGGGTCACAGGCGTTCTGTTGAAGGATCAATTGCTGCAAAGTCTGCTGAATGGGAAAGGCGAAGAACCTTTAAAAAGCATCAAGCGAAGCGCTGTCTTTGTCGAATTGGGGATGTCCCTTCGGATGGTATTTGAGAAGCTACAAGAAGTAAATGAGCAGATCGCTACGGTAGTAGATGAGTACGGCGCCGTTCAAGGGCTGGTAACCATGGAAGATATTTTTGAGACCCTCTTTGGTTTCGAAATCATGGACGAAACAGATGCTGTTTCTGACCTCCAAGCGTTTGCACGCCAACGGTGGGAGGAGCGTGCGAAGAAGATGGGGCTGATAGAGTGAAAATTAAAATGAAAGTAAAAATGAAAATATGAATTGACTATCGATGCTTTACAAAGCTAGTATGTTTATATAAAAAAGTCATTCACTCATTCAACATTAACATTCTTCCCTAATACTTCTTATCCCGCTTCTCCTGCTGGATGCGCTTATAGAGTTTGCCCATTTCTTTATCTTTCTTCCGCTTTTCCTGAATACTCGATTCGAAATGTGACTTCTCCCGCTGCATCTTTTGATAGTTTTCGTAGGATGCTTCATCGATTTCTCCCGCGTCGAGGGCCGCGAGCACTGCACAGCCCTTCTCGTTGATATGGGAGCAGTCGGTGAACTTACAGGTTGCCGTCAAGCTGACGATGGTATCAAAAGTCGTTTCCAAGCCCGCCCCAACCTCTGTGATGCCGACTTCTCGCATGCCAGGATTGTCAATCAAAATCCCTCCTCCTTCCAGGATTACCAATTCTCGGTGACTGGTCACGTGTTTACCGCGGTCAATGCTTTGGCTGATGGCGCCTGTCTTCATCTGATCTTTGCCTGCCAGGGCATTTAAGAGCGTGGACTTGCCCACGCCTGAAGAGCCCAACAGACAGTAAGTCCTGCCTACTTCTATCAGGGCCTTGACGGCGTCATGGCCCGCGTATGTTTCATTGCTGATCGGCAGGATCGGCACGCCCTCAATGCGCGCTTGGATCGCATCTAGGATGGTTTTGAGCTCGGATTCATCGACCAGGTCTATTTTGCTCAGAATGATGACGGGCTTCACTTTGGCTGCATGGCAAATGGTCAGGTAGCGCTCCAGGCGGTTGACATTAAAATCGCGATTTACTGCCTGTACGATCAGCCCCCAATCGATATTGGTGGCGATGATCTGCTTCTGGCTGACTTTCCCTACAGCTTGTCTTTCGATGAGGGAATGTCTGGGGTAAATGGCGTGAATGAGGGCTTTGTCCACATCATACGCTGAAATGGCCACCCAATCCCCTACCGCAGGGAAGTCATATCTGCTCTCGGCTGCGAAGCGCAGATTGCCCATCAGTTCGGCTTCATATTCGCCTGTATCCGTCAGGACTACATAGCGCTCTCTGTGTTCTGAGATGACGCGGCCTGGTTGAAAGCCCTCCAGGTTGTTTTCTTTGCTGTATTGGTCGAGATCGTCTGTATAGCCTAATTCCTTGCGTGTCATGCGAGTGTTTGTTTAAGAATAATGGAGATACGGAAAAAGGGGGAATTAGATGCTGGTTCTACTCCAAAAATTCCTTTTAAGGAATTTGCCCAATTGCGACGGGTTGAAACCCCTATTGATTACCCATAAGTATTCTTCTTCATTTGAGCATCACGGCTGTAAAACTCACCCCGCTCAGGCCTTCAGCCTTCGCTGCCCCTCTCTTGGCTGCCCACGGACCTTCGCGAAAAGAGGGGGCTTTCTTGAGAAATCATGATTTCTCCGTTGCTTGCAGGAAAAATCTTCGATTTTTTATCTCATACCGTTAGCCCCTTTCTCTGAGACTTGTCCTGAGCTCGCCGAAGGGTGGGCGGCAAACGGAAGGGGAGTCCTCAACAAAGGCCGCTTCGCGAGCCTAAAAACCCATACCCAATACACATGGGTAATCAATACCGACTTTAGTCCGTCGCAAAAAGGAAAAAAGGCAAAATTGACTTTCTAGAATGGATTCATCGCCTAAGCTTTAAAAGACTTCTGATGCGTGACAAAAGGATCATCCAACACCCGCTCAAATCCACACTTCTCATAAAATACACAAGCGGCAGGATTGTCTGTTCGGAGGGTAATGGTGGTAAAAAAAAGGGGTTCTTGCGCGAGGATATATGCCAAAAGCTTCCGCCCTACTCCTCGTCCTCTCCATTTTTTTGTTACATAAAACCGCCTCAACCGCCCTGTGGCCTTTCCATTTGCATAAGGATCCACATTGATCCCCCCGATGGCGATTACTTCATTGCCGACAACCGCTTTATACAATCCTTCTCCAGGTTTTGAAAACTGATTTATTCCGCTCATCCATTCATCCTCCAACCGCTGTGGAAAGCGAAAACCTTCCTGTTGACTCTCCTGTTTCAGGCGATCAAAGCCCTGAAAAGGCATTTCTATGACAGGCAAGATCTGAATCACTTATGGGGTATACTTTAGTCTGATAGATTGTCTGTTTAGACTGAGGGGTACTTGTTGAACCATATAAGACATTTAAGGGCATATAAGGTCAAAAAAGGTGTTTTTCTTCTATGTTCTTATATGCCTTATATGGTTTGAATCAACTTGACCATTCCCCCTGACTACCTCTTTCATACTTCCGATATTCCTTATAAAAATCCTCCGTTCGCTGGAAATGGAGCTTTTCAAGCACGCGGATGGCACTGGCATTCTGGTCCTTGGTGAAAGCTGTTACTTTTTCCAACCCCAACTGATCGATCCCAAAATCCACGACCGCTTCCAACGCTTCCGTCATAAATCCACTCTTCCGATAATGCTTGCGCATGACAAAGCCGACCTCCCCTACTTTGTCCTTGAACCCTCTGTAATAGCCACAAGTACCAATGAGTTGCTTTTTGTAAAAAAGGCCCCAACTAATGGCCTTCCTCGCCTGGAAGTCGTCCTCCAACTGTTGGATGGTCTTCAGGACTTCGCTCTCCTCGAGTTTCTTGGAAGTAGCATTGGCTATTTCCAGAAAATGATCTTTGTCCTTTGCTGTGACCCGCTTGAGGGTCAGCCTTTTGGTTCGGAGAACGGGGAAGTCGCTGGATGATTCACTGGAAGCGCCATAATGCTTCATGAGCGTTTTGAAATAGCGCGGCACATCTGCCTTAAACGTCAATTCTTCTTTGGTGAGGGGGTGGATCAGGCTAATAGACGACGCATGAAGCGCCAGTCTTTTGATGTCTTGGGTTTTGGAGCCAAAGACTGTGTCGCCTACAATGGGATAGCCCTGATCCGCCAATTGGCTGCGGATCACATTTTCTCTGCCCTTGAAAAAGGGAATTTCCAATAAGCTAACGTCGGTGCCTTCTCTCAAGACTTGATAGTCCTTCTGGACAGGCAATTGCCCATAAACAATGGCCTGAAAGGTCTTTCGGAAGGTCTCCCATTGGGTTTGCAAAAAGCGTTTCACGCCTTCATGTTTGGCAAATACGAGTACGCCTGACGTCTCTTTTTCTAAGCGATGCACAAGAAATAGCCTTTTTTTCGACCGCGAATTGCCCTTCTTCACATAGTTGTTCAGGAGAAAAAGCGCCGTCTTCTCTCGCTCGCCCTCCGAGCCTATGGTGAGCAAGCCGCTTGTTTTATTGACCACGAGGATTTCGTGGTCCTCATAGAGGATGGTCAAGCCTTTAGGCGCGTATTTCTTCGGCGGTTTTTTATAGGGAGTTCTTTTTTCTGGCAAAATGCGAAAATTAGTCCTTGATACATTATTGATTGATTCCTAATCTTTTTCTGAAAGTGTTTTCTCAATTACTTCCACCCACTTTGGTGGACCTGCTTGATTTTTCGCATGGTATCGCTGTTGAGCCTTTTTCCTGCCTTATCCATGAGATTGATCTCCGACTTCATCGTGTCCAGCTTCTTCATCGACTCTGCGGGGTGTCCCGTTTTATGCAGGAAGCGCGCAAAGGCCATGCGTTGGGGATAATTGGCGTAGGTTACGTCCATCGAGCGGAACTCTTCCGTGGCGCGCTCCGTCTGTCCTACAGCGTGTAAGGACAAGGCATAAGAAACCCGCTCCACCGCTTTCTTGAAATTGGGATCATCCGTGATTCGATCGCCCATTTGCACGACTTTTTCATATTCCTTCTCCAAATAATAGGCATGCAGCAATTTGGTCAGGATCGCAGGATCATTCTGATAGGTGCCTTTTAAGCACACTTCATAGTGCGCTATCGCTTCTCGGGCGGCCCCTCTGCGCAAATATTCATTGGCGAGGTTGAGGCGATTTTTGATTGTGTCGGAGAACGCCAGCTCTTTTTTGAGCTTATTCAACGTAGCATCCGTCGTGAAGGTCTGCTCCAGGGTTTCTGTCACCAGATCGATATTTCGCTGATTGACAAAGTGATAATAGAAGTAAATCCCTGCTCCGATGAGGGGGATAAACAAGATGATAAAGTACCAATAGTATTCTCTGGAGTTTTGATACGCATGGTAGAGACAAAACATCTGCAAGAGAAATATTGGGGAGTATAACCCAACCATAGGGGAATTATTGATTATGAAATTGACGAAAGATACCTATGCAGAGGGACCATTTCCAAATATGAACAAAAAAAGGTGTTTAAGAAAAATGGTACTCGATCCTTTTTGGGGAGGTTAAAGAAATAAGCCACTTTTTGAACTTGAACTTGAATTTGAATTTGAACTTTCACCTGCTTTCAATCAAATGCGTTTTCCCTGAAAAATATCGTATTTTTAGCCCTCCTCATGAAGAAACAAAAGACTCGAAGACTGGCCGCCATCATGTTCACCGACATTGTCGGCTATACCGCCCTCATGCAGCAGGATGAAAAAGCAGCAGCAGCTGTACGGGAAAACCATCGGCGTGTATTTGAGCAATGCCACGATCGCCATCATGGCGAGATCTTACAATACTTTGGCGATGGCACCCTGAGTGTGTTCCAAAGCGGCGTGGAAGCCGTGGAATGTGCCGTTGCTATTCAGCACGCGTTGAGGGAAGGGGAACCTGTTCCGCTCAGGATCGGGCTACATGTGGGAGACATCGTCTTCGACGGGACGGATGTATACGGAGACGGCGTCAATGTGGCATCCAGGATTGAAAGTATGGGGGTTTCAGGCGCCATTCTGCTATCTGGGAAGCTCAATGACGAACTCAAAAATCATACGCAGGTCTCGACGCAGTCTTTAGGCTATTTTGAGTTCAAAAATGTCAAGAAGCCGCTGGAGGTATTTGCGGTGAGCAATGAAGGGCTGGCCATTCCTTTACCGACCGAACTCAAAGGCAAACAGCAAAAATTAGCCAAAACCATTGCCGTCCTGCCATTTGTCAACATGAGTTCCAGCGAAGACAACGAGTACTTCAGCGATGGCATGACAGAGGAGATCATCAATGCGTTAGCCAAGATCAAAGGGCTAAAAGTAACCTCCAGAACCTCTTCCTTTTTTTTCAAAAACAAGAATATCCCTATCCCTCAAATCGGTAAAGAACTGAACGTCTCTACCATTCTGGAAGGCAGCATCCGCCTGGCAGGTAATAAAATGCGCCTTACGGCCCAGCTGATTGATGTGAAAGACGACTTTCACTTCTGGTCTGAGACTTTTGATCGCTCGATGGAGGATATCTTCGCGGTTCAGGATGAAATCAGCTTGTTGATTGCGGATAAATTGCGAGAGCATATCGGGCATTTTGAGATTGACGAGCAGTTGGTCGAGGCGCCTGAGCTATCAGTTGATAAGTATAAGCAATACTTGAAAGGCAGGTATCATTTGCTCAAGATGAGCCGTCAAGACATCGAAAAGGGGCTTTCGATATTGACACAGGTGATCGATACCGATGCCCAATTTCCGTTGGCGTATTTGGGCGTGCATTTGGGCTACTCCTTGCTGGGGACACTGGGACTGATGCCTGCTGAAGAGGCTTTTGCAAAAGGGAAACCCTTCTTGGATAAGGCCATTGCGTTAAACGAAAATCTCCCAGAATGCCAGCTGCACCTTTCCTATGCCGCTTTTCTGGAGGAATGGGATTTAGCCAAAACCTATTTCCATTTAAACAAATCCTTTGACCTACGCCCCTCTGTCGAGTACTACCAATCCATGACATCTACCCTAGGGGCAGAAGGAAAATTTGATGCCGCCGCCAATTTCATAGAAACTGCACTCCAGCTAGATCCGTTTTCGGCGATCAATTATCACCTCAAAGGGTTTATCTTTTACTCGCAGGGGAAGCATAAAAAAGCGCTCAAATGGTTTGAAAAAAGTGTCAGCCTGAAATCTAATTTCAAGGTTTCCACCTTGTATCTGGGCCAAGCCTTGATCGTGTCTGGACAGCCAGGAGAAGCGCTTACGTACTTTCAGCAGCTACCAGCAGATGAAGGGGGGGACTTGATGGGGCTTGGGGGCACGACACTCGCCTATGCTGCGCTGGGAGACATCGAAAAAGCAGAATCAGGGGTCAAAAAGCTGGAAGAAGCGCTCAAAACGGATGTGATGGGAAGGGCCATCAATTTCCTTATCCTTTGCTACGCTACGCTCGGCAACCAGGAAAAAACGATCCATTGGATCGAGCAGGGCATCAGCTACCGATTGCCCATGATGCTCTATCTCTATTCGGAACCGATGCTCAAACCGATGCACAACAATCCGCGTTTTCAAGTATTGATGAAAGAAATACTAGGGGCGGAGACGACGGTGGATTTTACCAAAAAGAAGTATAAAAAATCGTTACTCAACGCAGACCTCCTCTCCCAATATCAGGCCCAGCTTTCAGAATTGATGGTCACCGATAGACCCTATCTGGACCCTGACCTGACCCTTCGCAGCCTCGCTGAGAGGATGAGCATTCCCCCCAATCAGTTGTCCCAATTGCTCAATGAAGGCTTTGACAAGAATTTCTCCGAATTCATCAATACCTATCGCCTCGAAACTTTCAAAGCTAAGGTCGCAGATCCTTCTCAGCGGCAGCTCACGATACTGGCCCTCGCCTACGACAGCGGCTTTAACTCCAAGACGGTGTTTAACACTTTTTTCAAAAAGGTGATGGGGAAGACGCCGAAGGCCTATTGGAAAGAAGTGGTTGAAATTAAGGAAAAGTAAAAAAATAATTTTTTGATTAATGGGGGCTGGATTACCCGACATGCCCACGCTCATTCTAGAAATCCAGCCCAGCAAAGTTATTGCGCTGTCGCGGATTTCGGCTCGTGCGTTGGCCCAGGGGTAATCCGCGATCATGCCTAAAACTGATAAGATTCCCATCTTTCTTGTGCCCAAGAAGTTCCGATTTCAAAACCCGAACGATTGGGGTGGTGGCAGGCTATACTTTTGAGGTAACATGTTTAACCTCAACAACCCAACCATGAAATCTGCCACCATGAATGCCATCATCTGCACCCAGTACGGCGCTCCAGAAGTCCTTCAACTCCAACAATTACCCAAACCCACGCCTAAGGCAAATGAAGTGTTGATAAAAATCCACGCTGCCTCCGTCACAAGAGCAGACACCATCATGCGGACGGGCATGCCCTATATCGGCCGCCTGTTTCTGGGCCTCACCAAACCCAAATACCCTGTCACGGGAACGGGGTTCGCAGGAGAGATTGAAGCTATAGGCGAAGCCGTCACGCAATTTCAGCCAGGCGACAAGGTCTTTGGGGAATCTGTGTTTGGGTCGGGTACCCATGCAGAATACCTCTGCCTCGCAGAGGATGCCTTAGTGACAAAAATTCCTGAAAATACGTCTTATGACGAAGTAGCCTCCATCTGTGATGGTCCATTGACCTCCTTAAATCTCCTTAGAGACAAAGCCAAGATTCAGCCCGGCCAAAAAGTCCTAATTATCGGTGCCTCAGGCGCCTTAGGCACCGCGGCCGTGCAGCTCGCCAAGCACTTCGGCGCGGAGGTCACGGGCGTGTGTAGTACCACGAATGTGGAATTGGTCAAAGGGCTAGGTGCCGATCATGTCATTGATTATCGAAATGTCGATTTCACCGAAAACGGGCAAACCTATGACATCATTTATGATACGGTAGGCAAAAGCTCCTTCTCTGCCAGCAAAGGTTCTCTTACCGAGCGAGGTATCTACCTGTCGCCTGTGATGGGATTTCGCCTGCTGCTGCAAATGATAGGGACCTCCATTTTTGGCAAGAAGAAGGTCTTGTTTGATGCTACGGGCTTTCGCCCAGTTCCTGAACTACGGCCGCTCCTTCAAGAGTTGAAGGGCATGATGGAGAAAGGGAAGCTGAAGACGGTCATTGATCGGTACTATCCACTGGCGCAGGTGGCCGAGGCGCATCGGTACGTGGATACAGGGCGGAAGAAGGGGAATGTGGTGATCCGGGTGGGGTAGAGCGGTATGGGCTATAGGTTGACTCAATCCTATTCGATGTATTTACCCTCCAAGATGTAACAGATTTTCTTCTTAAAGAAATTCTTTTGGGCCTTATTTGATCGATAATAGATGTCTCTTCCCGCTCAATTATGCATCACGACCTGGACACAAATTTCATTTTCATTCTCTTTCCATATAGCCTTCAAAGCAATTTTCCATTTTTCTAGCGCTTGATCGTTAGCGCGGCTTGGCTCTTTTATGAGAGACCATCCAAAATCCTGCAAGTCGGTCCATTTGCCCGTCAGGTCAATAATCCCAGAAGTATGATAATCTTTGGGCAAATTCCGAACATAATGGCTATTCACTAAAACTTCTGGTGTCTCCTGGGGAAATTTTCTTGCAAGTTCTTTGTCAATTCCCTCCACCCTATCAGGAAAATACCAATAATCCCAGTGGTGATTCTTGAAAGACTCAATACTTTCTTCATCTAGTCTATGGGGAGCCAAGGCGATGTTGAGTTGAGAGAGAATTTCATCAGATTCTTTGGGTAATATGACTGTGATAAGTGATTTCATTTAGGTCAAAATCAGGGGTGTGTTTTGTTGGTTTTTTGTCGAATATAGAGATATTTCAACAAAATGGCTACAAAAAGTGAAGGAGGTGCCCCCTGACTATCAGGGGGTTATAGTGCTAGTCGTTGACTAACCGTTAGTTAACGGTTATAACGGTTAGTCAACGATTAGCTCATTCTCCCACCACAATTTTCCACACTTTCTCCTCCCACGCCTCATCCATTTTATCCACCAACAACACCCGAAACCCTAGTCGCTCTCCCTCCATCAATACCCCCACCGAATCATCGATATGCAAATCGATCCCAAAGGCCGTTGCATACTTTGAGCTATGCACCCTATATTGTTGCAGCACCCGCCTATTCATCTGTTCATTAATCACAAAATCAGGATACATCCTATAGGTCATCAAGTGAAAGCGAATCCTTGCCTTGGTGCGGAAAGAGGTGGTATAAATGCCCACGGTATGGCCTGCTTTTTTGAGGGAAGCAAAAAGAGCGGGTGCCCCTTGACGAATAGGTTCTACGCCCATCCATCGCTGAAAGGCGGCTCGCCTTTCAGTGGAAAAATCACCGAGGCGACTCGGGATAAGGGTATCATCTAAATCAAAAGAGATCTTCATCTGAGACTTCAAGTTTCCTTCAAAAATCCTTAATCCTTGTTCGATATTCTTAAACCTTCTCTTCCTACCCCAATGCATAGTCACGCATCGCCCGAGAAACCTTATCGTGATAATCAATCACAGGACTTGTAGACACTTCGCCGATGGTCGCGACGAGGCGACAGGTGCTATAGCGCTCGGAACGGTATTCATAATCTTTGACCCAAGCTAAGTGATCTTTTTCTTCTGCTTCATTTCTATTGGGGAAAATAATGCGCGTACGCCGCTGCTTGATACGACGAGGCTTGGGTGTCAGCCGGGCGCGATAACAATTTTGCTGAAGGCAAAATCGTCGGTACTTCCTGTCTGCATGGAAAGCGCGCATGAGCTGTTTGGCTTCCTTGCTTCTGGGGGGAAAAGACTGATTGGTGACGATGATGCGGTAGCCCTTGAAGGTTTCATAAATCCGAAACCCCCAGCCACTATACCTAGCGCGGCCAGCCGTCCTTTCGATATCTTTGAGCATGATCTTTTTGGGGTTCTTGCCTCTGCCCCTGCCTGGATTCCAAAAGGGCCTTCGAAAGGTATCGACATCGATGAACATGACCTCTTCCGAGTTCAAGACGAGCACGCCAAACCTATTCCTGGTCACGATATTTTTTTCGTCTATCTCCTCGATGATTTCCTCAACAATATCAGCCTCATACGCTGTTTCATAGGCTTTTCGTTCGCGAAAATTAGCTGAGGTCACTATTTTTTGCACCAACTCCAGCTTCTCGACAGCCTGCTGCTGGGCATCTGCCAATGAAATATTGGATCCTCCAAAAGCCCTAGCGGGTTTTGGGGTGTAGCTCCCTTTTAGGTCTTGTGTATGCTCTGCCCAGTACTTGTAAACGCGCATGTGGTCTTTTCTCAGAATTATTCGTTATTCCAAATACAGCCTTTCTCGTTTCAAAGTCAAATTCATCGTTCTTCTGTTTCTCGAATACTTACTCCCATACCCTATGAAACACTTGTCCCTTTTTTGCCTCCTCCTCTTCACGACGGCTCTCTCAGCTCAGAACTGGCGGCCTATCCCTAAAGGCTACAAAGCTCACTTTCGCATAGATACCTCCAGTGTGATCACGCATAGCCTGTGGGTGGACTCCACAGCAGTCATAAATGGCGATTCGGTGTTTTACCTGAATCGGGTGGTGGGGGTGTGTGATACGTGCCATATCGACCCAAACTCAAATTGTGATCAAGTTCCTATTCCTTGCATTTTCCGTTCAGATAAACACCAGTTTCTGCAAGAACAGATCATCAAACATCTGGATGGTTCTTGGGAATTTCATACCCCACGCTCTTTTGTCCTATATCCAAATGCCCCCCTTCACCATCGATGGGTATATGATACCGCTCGCCAAATAACCGCAGCCATAACTGCGGTTCAATGGAAACCAGTTTTTCAGGGGATGGATTCGGTCAAGACCATTTTACTTTCAACAGGACAAGTGTTTGAGTATGCTCAAAATAATGGGCTACTTAGTTTCCCAGACTCTTTGGGAGTGGATAGTTATGTCCTAGAGGGGTTAGAAGGCGATTTTCCAAGAGGAAATAAAGGGAAACAATTACCAACGTTTTGGGGGATGTTCGATTTTGAGGTGGGGGATATATTCCAAAGAAAGCAATCTATTTTGGCTATTGTTATTCCTCAAGTGCTTACAAACACGCCTCAACACCATTTACTAAAAGAGACCATTTTAGCTAAACGGCAAATTGGGAATCGTTTTGAATATGAAATAGAGGTGTTAAATAGATACGAGACATTTAAAAGACCAGAATGGAAGTGGGAGTATCGTTCATGGAAAGATACGATTAGCTGGAAATCTCCTTCTTCCAATGCATATTTAGTGCAAGGGTATCCTCAGCAAACTTCAAGAATTGATCAGACTGAAGGAGTTTTTGTTACTCAGATGGTTGAAGATTCTCTCTGGGGAGTAGGTAAAAGTATTGGTGGATTAGGGATTCCTTATCTCTCTGACTCTTTATTAGCGTCCTGGGATTCTATTTGGAAACATCCGGAGTTAATAGCTGTACCCCAGCAATCCAATGTATTTTATCCCACGCCTCATTTTTTAAGAGAATCCGTTGTATTACACCCAAATTTAGGGATCACTAGTGCTTATCACTACAATAGCCAAGGGCCATATGAATATGAAACTGGTGAAATCCTCCAGGGCTATATTCACAAAGGCGACACGATAGGTCGTATTGATGCAGACTCATTCTTTCTTGAATTTTTAGTAATGGATACCATGGTAATTGATACGACTGTCATTGACTCCATGCCCGTGGATACCATTCCTGTAGATACCATGCCCACAGATACGCTGATAGGAGATAACCTGCCCCCTCCACCTACGGGAACCCTATTCCACCTCGCTCCCAATCCAACGGGCGGGCTTATGCACCTCCGATGGGAGGCGCTTTCAGAAGAAACCTTTATCACTGTGATCAACCCATTCGGTCAAACTATCCTGACTAGAAAGGTGTTAGATACCCATTCAACCACCTTAGACTTAAGCAGCCTACAACGTGGGGTATATTATATTCGGCTTCGAATGGGTGAAAAAAGCGCCGTCAAGCGATTTGTCATTCGGTAAAAATAATCCCCTTTGCCCCCTGCTACTTTTTCTGCACCTTGCGCCAATTTTCCATTTCACCCATCTGTATATTTCAGGACAATCCACAAGCATGTATCAGCCTAATTTTGCGATTTAACCAAACTGCATGTTCATGATCAAACAAAGTCTCATCCTCCCCCTCTTCTTCGCCTTTCTTTTACCCTTGCAGGCCCAGCACCTTTCAAGCCATGACGCCAGCCGTGCTGTGCCTGGCGCGGAGCAAGTATGGATCAAAGATCACCTGCTCACCCCCGCCTACGTCCGGCTAGATGAAGTCAGTCGATTTCCAATCTCCCAGTTCGAAACCTACTTCGCCAAGACCTTTCAGGTCGATGCGGCCTACGGTTTGACCTTCCTGCGCGAAGAAAAAGACCCGATGGGTCATCGCCATTTGCGCTATCAGCAGACCTACCTAGGCAAGCCTGTGGAGTCCAGTATGATCATCGCCCACACGCACAACGGGCAAGTCTACGCCATCAATGGCGACTTCTTTGACCTGTCCCAGGTAACCATGGAAAGGAAGCTGGCTGAAGGCGATGCCCTGCAAGCAGCACTTAAGCACATCGGTGCCAATGCCTACAAATGGCAGATCCCTCAGGAGGAAGAACGCCTTCAGGAGATCATGCGCGGAAATGCTGACTACGCAGGGCCATATACTTATTACCCACAAGGAGAATTGGTGGTGGTGGCGAAGAATGCGCAGGTGAAAAAAGGCGACTTCCGCTTGGCGTGGAAGTTTGACATCTATGCCCATGCGCCCATGGGACGGACCTATACCTACGTAGATGCCCAAACGGGAGAGATTCTGTGGGACCACAACCGGCTCCATACGGCGGATGTGCAAGGGGTAGCTGTGACCCGATATAGTGGTACACAACCCATCACGATGGACAGTACTGGAGTCAATAGCTTTAGGTTAAGGGATAATAGTAGGGGAGATGGGATTCATACCTTGGACCTCAACCAAGGCACAAGTACGGGCAATGCAGTAGACTTTGTGGATATAGATAAACGCTGGGATCCTACAACGAACCTGGATGACGCAGCAGGAGATGCCCATTGGGGCGCGGAAATGACGTATGATTATTTTCTCTCAAATTATGGCAGGAATAGCATTGATGACAATGGATTCAGGTTAACTAGTTATGTCCATTATGGGCAGAATATCTTTAATGCTTTCTGGGACGGTACCATGAATTATGGCGATGGTAATAATTCCCCGCTGACCTCATTAGATGTAGCAGGTCACGAAATTGCCCATGGATTAACCAATTTTACTGCCAACCTCATTTATGCGAATGAGCCAGGGGCGCTGAATGAATCCTTTAGCGATATTTTTGGGAAATCCGTTGAGTTTTTTGCTCGACCTAATAATTTCTCATGGAGATTAGGTGCGGACTTCGGTCGCCCCCTCAGAGACATGCAGAATCCTCTCCTGTTTGGCAATCCTCGTAACTACCTTGGCAACAGTTGGTACACTGGTACAGGCGACAATGGCGGGGTTCACTTCAACAGTGGCGTCCAGAACCACTGGTTCTACCTGTTGGTTACAGGAGGGAGCGGCACCAATGATTTTGGCGATGCTTATCATGTAACAGCCATCGGAATAGACACAGCCGCTGCCATTGCCTACCGCAATCTGACCGTCTATCTCACCCCTTCGTCTGAGTACTTTGACGCACGATTCTACTCCATTCAGTCCGCCATAGACTTATATGGGCCTTGTGGATCTCCACATCGGAATGTAGCAGATGCCTGGTACGCGGTTGGTGTAGGCACCCCCTTTAGCATAAATCCCATTGCAGCTATAGGTGCCGTTAATCCCCAAACCTGTTCGTATCCTTATACCATCGACTTCTTGGACAAAAGTCAAAGTTCTGGCGCATGGACTTGGTATTTTGGGGATGGAGACAGCAGCAAACTTGCCAACCCCTCCCATAACTACCCAGGCCCTGGTCAGTACACTGTCCAGCTCAAGATAGACGGCATCTGCGGGGGCAAAGACGATATTACCCAAACCAACTATGTAACGGTCCTTCCCGCGCCTGCCTCACCTATGACAAGAGACACCTCCTCGTTTTGTGGGACGCCCATCACCTTAGTTGCGCAAAGTTCCCATGAGGTGCGATGGTTTAGTAAGGATGGCTTTTTTATTCAATCAGGTGATACGTTGAATTTGCCAGGGTTGAGCAGAGATGCCTCCTATCTGGCAGTGGCTGCAGAAATCCAAGCTTCCCAGTCTGTTGGCAGACCAGATAACCTAGGTGGAACCGGCGGATTTGTAAGTGCTGATAATAGGCATATGTTGTTTGATGTATTTCGCGAAAATATCCTTCATTCTGTAAAGGTTTATGCCAGCGGTACAGGGCCACGCGTCATCGAATACAGAGGCAGCGACGGCACCGTTCTTCAAAGCCGAACAGTCGTAATTCCCGACGGAGAAAGCCGTGTGATCCTTGACTTTCCCCTACAAACAGGCATCAACCAACAATTGGCAGTCAGAGGAACCGTCAATTTATTTGGCAACAATTCTAACCTGAACTTTCCCTATGAAATCCCTGGGATTATTTCCATCACTGGTTCCAATGCTTCTATCCCAACGGGATTTTATTTTTTCTTCTATGACTGGGAGGTGAGAGACCCTGCATGTAGAAGTGAACCAGATACCTTCACTATAAAAGTGACGGGAGAATTAGGTCCTACAATTGCAGATGCACAGCGATGTGGCCCTGGGCGCGTGACCTTTGCGACTCAAGACAGTAACCTTTCATGGTATGATGCGAACGGAATCTTTTTGACAAATGGGGATACCTTTACCAGTCCTCCATTAATGGGTACCACTACTTTCTTGGTGGAAAAAGCTTATGACAGTCCTTCCCAGAAGTTAGGGCCATTAGACAAAACCTTTGGCGTAGCGTCTTATCACAACCTGACAAATGAAGCTCATTTGACATTTACGGTTCATCAGCCTATCAACCTAATTTCTGTTTGGGTGGATGCAGGCAGTGCAGGGATAAGGGGAATAGAATTACGTGATGGCACTGGAGGCCTCCTTCAAGTAGATTCTGTTATGATCCCTTCAGGCCCAAGCCGCCTTCAATTGGATTATAGTCTCCAGCCTGGCCAATACCGTATTGGCGGTGCCAATATGGACCTTGCAGTGACTTCGGGGGCGCCATTGTTCCCTTACCAAATCTTAGGAATTGTGTCAATTGACAATTCTTCCAGAGGTCAAGGGTCTTATTTCTATTTTTATGATTGGGAAATACAGCCAGCGTCTTGCTTCTCTGAACCTACAACTGTGACGGCAATCATCAATCCAGGTCCCAGCGCCTCATTCTCTTTTACCCAAAACCTCAGCACCTTCAATTTCCAAGACGATGCCACAGGCACTACGCCCACCACTTGGACATGGGACTTTGGCGATGGCAATACCGATAATGTCGCCAATCCTACCCACACCTACCTCGCCGTCGGCACCTACACCGTCGTTCTGACCACCTCAGACGGCAATTGTAGCAACATCGATAGCCAGACGGTGGTGGTCACTCACGTTACCAGCATCGACGATCTATTGACAGCTGGCAGCCTCAAGCTCTACCCCAACCCTGGCCATGGCCAGTTCATCATCGAAGCCGACCTCAAAGGCAGCCACACGGTCAACCTAACCATTTACAACAGCCTCGGCCAGCGCATCTATGCGCACCAAGAAGTGCAGACAGCTTCCTTCCGTGAGGAAGTTTCCTTGGATCAGGCTGCGCCTGGGACTTACTTTATCCAACTGCAAGTGGATGGGGAAGTGGTGACGAAGAAGTATGTGTTGATGCGGTAAGAGCGTTCAGCGTTCAGCGTTCAAGCGTTCAAGCGTTCAAGCGTTCAAGCGGAGATTATGATTTTTTAAGGGGCTGCACGGTTGTGTGGTCCTTTTGGGTACCTATTATTATTGATAAGCAAGTGAATGAAATAGAGAATCGTCTAATGACTATCTTCTTTTGTTCAATAATTGTTTATTTTTATTTTTGCCCATATTCTAAGTTGATATAGGTGAGTGCTATTAATAATAAAGATACTTTTCTCCCTAATAAAATGAATCAATGACCAAAAATGAAATTAGAAAAAAGGCTAAAGCACTAATAAAGGACGATTGTCTACGTGAAGCTATAGATCTTATAGAATCATTTTTAAACCAAAAAAAAGTTGATGACAAATATTTCTCTGATTTATTGATATCTATCTCAGCGAATTTAAGGAATATTGAAAAAATGAATCTTGCTGGGAGGATTAGTTATAATGAATACAAAACAGACAGGTCAAAAATTGTCCATGGCCTGCTTGGGCTTTCCGAAGAAATTCCACATTTAGTAATGGGCAAGATTGGAGGGCAGGAAGAATTTGAACAGTCTAAAGCGGTTACAAACCTAGCCGTTGCCCAGGGGCGTCAGTTCAACTATTTAAGGGAAGAAATGATTGGTAGTGATAAGTTGCTTGTGGAGTTATTGAAACAACTGAAGGAAAAAGAAAATTTAATCACACAAAATTCTAAAGACCAAATTGAACTACTTAATCGCCAAATAGACGAACTAAAAAAACGAATAATAGAAGAGGAAATAAAATATGAAAATCTAAAAATAGCCTATGAGAAACTTAATTTTGACAGGAATCAACTTGAAGAATTAAAACAAGAAATTATACATCTCAAAGAAAGAATTGATACCAAGCAAAAACATATTGAGATATTGGTCCAGCAGCAAATTTGGAGCGAACAACATTTAAAGGAAAAAAGCGAATTAATCGCCCAAAAGGACTCAATAATTTCTATGAAAGATCAACATCTTTCAGAGTTAACAGATCAACTCAAGCGTACTAAGAGAAAATGAGGCTTGATCATTTATTTTTATAAGTAATTTCACTGTTTTTCTCATATGTCTCCCTCCCAAGCCATCTCCCTCCTCTCCGCCGAAGCATTCGCTTCCGCTACCCCTCAGGTCTGGGCAGACCTCGGCTGTGGGAGCGGCACGTTCACAGAAGCCCTGGCGAACTTACTTCCGCGGGACAGCCTCGTCCATGCCGTAGACAGTAGCCAAGCCGCTCTCCACAAGGTCCCACAGCAGGTGGGACAGACGAGCATCACGACCCATCTGGCCAATTTTGAGCAGGACACCTTGCCCTTCCAGGCGCTAGACGGCATCCTCATGGCCAATGCCCTGCATTATGTCGCGGACAAAGTGGCCTTTGTCCAGCGTGCGCAGCAGACCTTGCTGAAGCCCCATGGCCAGTGGCTCATCGTAGAGTACAATCACAACCGCGCCAACCCTTGGGTGCCCTACCCTATTCCTTTTGTGGAGCTGCAAACATTGTTTGTGGGATTGGGGTACGGAAAAGTGACGAAGATTCATGAGATTCCTTCACGTTTTGGCGGCAACATCTATGGAGCAATTATAAGATAAAGAGAAGCGTAATTTTTGTAATTTAGGGAACTGTTGAACTTGAACTTGAATTTGAGCTTGAACTTTTCCTAATTCATGCGAAACCGCTGTCTCATACGGCTCCACGTATTCCGACCGTATCTCCTCGCCGTCGGCATATTTAGCATAGGCTTACTGCTTTTTCTCGCATTTCGCACGCCACAAGTGGACTTCAACACAGAGGTGCGTCCCATCCTCAATCAGCACTGCTTGCCGTGTCATGGCGGGGTGCGTCAGAGCGGCGGATTTAGCCTGCTTTTCCCCGAAGATGCCCTTAGCCCTACCGAATCGGGCAAGCCCGCCATCCTCCCAGGCGATCCCGCCAACAGCGAATTGATCAAACGCATCGAGCATCACGACCCCGAATACCGCATGCCGCTGGACGCAGCACCGTTAAGCAAATCAGCGATCAAGACGCTGAAAAACTGGATCAAACAAGGTGCTGAATGGGACACGCACTGGGCGTATATCGCTCCTGATACAGCCATCGAACTGCCTGCCATCAGTAATGAGCACTGGCCTCAAAATGGCATCGACCATTTCATCCATAAGCGCCTCGACCAGCAGGGCCTTCGGCCCTCTGCGCCAGCAAGTCGGGCGACCTTGCTCAGACGGATCAGCCTGGACTTGACGGGCCTGCCGCCCACGACGAAGGAAGCGGAAGCTTTCCTGAATGATACCACCTCCGTGGAAACAATGGTCGACTACTACCTCGCCTCGCCCCATTTTGGGGAGAAATGGGCCAGTCACTGGCTGGACCTCGCGCGCTACGCCGACTCCAAGGGTTATGAGAAGGACCTCAATCGCTCTATCTGGAAATATCGAGACTGGGTGATCGACGCCTTTAACCGCGATTTGCCCTTTGATCAATTTACCATCGAACAATTGGCGGGCGATCTGCTCCCCCAGCCTACCCAAGCCCAGCTCCTCGCCACAGCATTTCACCGAAACACCGTAGCCAATGACGAGGGGGGCACCAACGATGAGGAGTTTCGCGTGGCGGCGGTGGTGGATCGCGTAGCGACGACCTTTGAGGTATGGCAAGGTACCACCATGGGCTGTGTGCAGTGTCATAGTCATCCCTATGACCCCATTCGTCATGAAGAGTTTTATGGGATTTATGCCTTTTTTAACCAAGCCCAGGACCGCGATATTTACCCCGAACATCCCAACCTATTCACTTATGAAAAGGCTGACAGTCAGGAAGTTGAACAGCTTATTAACTGGCTGGAATTGCATACAAAGAGCGAAACCAATGCGCCATTAGATGAAGGGATTCACGGGCAAAAGCAAGCATTGCTGAACTTCTTGGGCCATCGACAGATTGAAGCAGAAACATACGACGCTGCGAGCCGATTTATTGAACTTACGTCCCCCGATCTGAAGTCTGTTTTTCAGATTCAGGATTCGTCGTGGATCATGTTTGAAGGGGAAAATATGACGGATGTGAAAGCGGTGACGTTTCGGTATTCAACCAGGTACGCAGGCGGTTTTGTGGAACTACGGCTGGACTCGTTAGATGGGAGGAAAATCGGTAGGCGGCTACTGGGGAAAACGGGGAGCTTCTCGAAATGGCAAGAAGCGTCTTTGCCGCTTCCGATAGTGGAAGGTGATCACGATCTCTACGTGCTATTTTTTGCGCATAAAGACCGTGTCCAAGAACTCTTGCGCCTCGACTGGCTTTACTTACAGGAAAGACTCCGGGAAATGGACAGGCACGATGAGGCTTTTCGGGAAAAAGTGTATCAACTTGCTGCGATCCAGCCTGTAGCAACCCCCATCATGCGGGACCTTCCCGCTCATAAGGCTAGGAAAACGCATGTTTTCCAGCGAGGGAATTGGCTGGATCTAGGGGAGGAAGTCTCACCTGGTGTGCCAGGTGCCTTGCCGTCTTTGACGTCAGATAGCCTCCCCAACCGCCTGGATCTGGCACGCTGGCTGGTCAGCCCAGCGAATCCCCTCACCGCAAGGGTGACTGTCAATCGCTTCTGGGAGCAATTGTTTGGGCGGGGCTTAGTAAGCACGGTGGAGGATTTTGGCACACAAGGCGACTTACCGAGCCATCCGCTGTTGCTGGATTGGCTGGCAGGGCGGTTTGTTCATCATCACGGATGGTCCATGAAATCCTTGCTCAAGGAGATCCTGCTTTCCGCGACATATCAGCAGACATCTGCTATTTCGTCAACGTTGGGGCAGCAGGACCCACAGAATAGATGGCTGGGCCGTATGCCGCGCCTGCGGCTGTCGGCGGAGCAGGTCAGAGACCAGGCGCTGGCGCTGAGTGGCCTGCTCAACGACTCGATGCACGGCCCGCCCGTCCTGTTGGAGCGAATCCACAAAAAGCAGGACCCTTTTAAGCAAACCCAATATTTCCAATATGCTCCTCATAGACGCGCCATCTACGGTTTCTGGAAGCGCAGCCTGCCCAATCCCGTCATGGTGAGTTTTGACAATCCCACTCGTAATGTCTGTGCTTCCCGCCGCGTGCGCACCAATACGCCGCTGCAGGCGTTGATCTTGCTGAATGATTCCCTCTTTTTTCGTGCTGCTTTTGCTATCGCAAAAGCAATGGATTCGGATTCAGTTTCCTCGATTCGAGCAGCTGTCCATCGAGGGTATCAGCGCCTTTTGTTTACCTCTCCTTCTCCTGCCAAACTCGACGAACTGGAAGCACTTTATTGGGAGGCATTGATGTATTATGAGGAAAATGAGGAGGAGTTATGTCTACTGTCTATGAAGGATGCTACGCCGCGAAAGGCTGCTTTTACCTTAGTAGCCAATGTGTTGTTGAATTTGGATGAGATGGTGGTGAAGAAATGAGAGAGTGAGGGAATGATAGGATGATAGAATGGGAAGAGTAAGAACAGTTTTTTATGCTATCATTCGCTCACCCAATCATTGCTATCATTTCTTCTTCATTACCCTAAAGATTAGCATTTTTCAGTCAAAACAGCCATCTTCATTCTTTTGGACTATGTAAGGTAAACTCTTTCAATATTCTATCATTCACTCATCCAATCATTCTATCATTAATCACCACCGACACATACTTCTCTCCCACACACGCCGCCAATTCCTCAAGAAAGGCTTGATGGGACTGGGGGGCATCGCGTTGGGTTCCCTGATCGGCTGTGGGCCTGATAAAACGCAATCACCTCATGGCAATCCCCTGACGGCGATCCCTGCGCACTTTGCGCCGAAGGCCAAGCGGGTGATCTTTCTCCACATGGCAGGCGCGCCTTCCCAGTTGGAGCTGTTTGATTATAAGCCAGAGCTGATGAAGCACGACGGGCAGACATGTCCTGCAGAGTTCATGGAAGGCAAACAATTTGCCTTTCTCAAGGGCTTGCCCAAACTTATGGGGCCGCAAGCTTCCTTTGCACAGTATGGCCAGTCAGGCACGTGGGTATCAGCGCATTTGCCGCATTTTCAGGAAGTGGTGGATGATGTGTGTATGCTAAAGGCGGTGTACACCGAAGAATTTAACCATACGCCTGCCCAATACATGATGCACACAGGCAGTCCGCGGATAGGCCGCCCGAGCATGGGTTCTTGGGTGTCTTATGGCTTGGGTTCGGAGAATGAAAACCTGCCCGCATTTGTGGTGCTGCTGTCGGGACCGTTGGATGTGAGTGCGGGCAAAAGTATCTGGGCCAGTGGCTTCTTGCCCACGGTCTATCAAGGCGTGCAATGCCATTCCATCGGCGATCCTGTGCTGAGTCTCAGCAATCCCCCCGGCGTCAGCCCTGACATGCGCAAGCGTAGCATAGACGCCATTTCCGCCATCAATCAGGCGGAATTCGAGGCCGTAGGCGACCCCGAAATTCTCTCTCGCATCTCCCAATACGAGTTGGCCTTCCGCATGCAAACGGCGGTCCCCAGCACGATGAATATTGACGACGAACCCGACTACATTCACGAAATGTACGGCACAGCCCCTGGCAAGCGCTCCTTCGCCAATAACTGCTTGCTGGCCCGCAAGCTGGTAGAAAAAGGCGTGCGTTTCGTGCAGCTATTTGACCGCAGGTGGGACCACCATGGCACGAGCCGTTCTAGCAGTGTAACAGACGGCCTTGCGGCCGCCTGCAAGGTGATGGACCAGCCCGTAACGGCCTTGCTCAAGGACCTAAAGCAGCGGGGCTTATTGGAAGAGACGCTCGTCGTCTGGGGGGGAGAATTTGGGCGGACGCCTATGATCGAGACGCGCTCCTCTGGCGCGGATTTTCGTGGACGCGACCACCACGGCGAAGCCTTCACCATGTGGATGGCCGGCGGTGGCATCAAGCCAGGCATCACCCACGGCGCTACCGACGAACTGGGCTACCACGGTGTGCAAGACAGGGTACATATCAATGACCTACATGCAACGGTTTTGCATCAGTTGGGGCTGGATCATGAGCGACTGACTTACCACTTCCAAGGACGGGAATTCAGGCTGACGGATGTGGCGGGGAAGGTTGTCAAAGACATTGTTTGAAGGGTTTAGGGTTCTAGGTTCAGGGTTCTAGGTTCAGGGTTCAGGGTTCTAGTGTTCTTTCAATATTGAAAGGTGGAGTTGGAAGTCATTTACAATGCCTAATTGTGATAAGTACAAATAATGCATGTCCTGAGCTAGTCGAAGGAAACAAGAAATAAAAAAGTGAAAAGGGCTGAGGAAACTAGGTATTCATGATAGAGAAATACTTTTTACTTCCCTTCGACCAGCTCAGGGCATGCCTTGTTCCTTGTTTTTTATTTTTACTTAACCCGACATTTCAATCTTGAATAAACACTAGTGCTTTCAGCACTAAGTTCCTTACGGTTTATAACATGGGGCCGGATTACGCAAAGAGCCAAATCTCAATCCGGAAATCCGGCCCAGCGCATATATTTGCGCTTCTTTGCTGCTTGCTTAGGCAAGCTGGCGCGGATTTCGGCTTTGCAGCTTTGGTTTGTGGGTAATCCGCGCCTCAGCATAACCAATAACTATTTAGTGCTGAAAGCACTAGTTTCTAGGAATAGCAAAAAAACCATTCAACATTCAATCATGTCAAGGCTCACTAAGTCGTGCTAGGCAAAAGGCTCACTAAGTCGTGCTAAGGTTGAGGCTCATTAAGTCGTGCTAGGTGCAAAGCTCATAAAGTCGTACTAACTTAGCGTGGTGCTAAAAATAGG
>JAUIKF010000039.1 GCA_030430575.1 Bacteroidia bacterium
ATCCTTTTTTAACTAAATTTGACATGGGAAAGTTTTGTTGTTTTTGTCTTAAGCACTTGTAAATTAGACATTTACAAGAACAAAAACTCAGGCTTTCCCCTTTTTTATGAATTATTCAGGCTAATAGTATTTTGCCCTTATCTCCTGCCTCTTCTTCAAAAAAGGAAAGCATTTCTTTCGCTGCGACGATCACAGAGACGTCATCCTTATAAGGAGCCATCTCAGCCAGCAAGTCTTGGCCTTCCTTGGCTGTTTTGCCCAAGGCATTTTTGTTTTGCAGCATAGCGTTCACATCGCCACTATTGAGGGCGTCGAGCAGATAAGCTTCTTGTTTATAGCTTTTGAAAAAGATCAAATAGATGTCATTGTAGTAGCTGATCACCTCATCTGCGAGCTTGAGGTTTTGACTAGTTTGAGACTGTTCCCCTTCGATCAATTCTATATTATGGGTTTCGGCAAATACTTTTTCTGCCTCGCGCAAGGCCTGGCCAGCTTCGCGCACCTTTTTGCTGGCTTCTTCCTTCGTCGTAAGGTAAGCCTCCATCAAGTCATAAGATTCCTCTGCGATAGCTTCCATATCTACAATTTTACTGTATTCTTCCCGCAAGACATTATAGTTGAGGGTAAAGTAAGTCGTATAAGCATCCCGCAAGGTAGCGTCCCCCTCATAAGGCTTGGTCCCTTTTACCCGATTCACAATGGAGGCAATCGTCTTGATCAGGTCCATCCGCTTATTTTCGACTTTTCGGGCATTCTTGCCATGGGAAGAGGCTTTGATATACTGCCATAGGTCCTGAGAAAATTCAGCATTTTCACTGCCTAAATGGTCCATATAGGCTCCTGCATGAGGGAAATCCTGAGCTTGTATAGGCGGAGTAAAAAGAAACGCTACGGTAAAGAGCGCAGCGATTAGGAAGCGAAAAAAGGGGCTTTGAGTTTGCATAATAATATAGTTGAATAAGGAATAATAAATGTGTTTGTGGGAGCAGGGGCATGTATTATTTTAAACGCTAATATGTGCCTCATTATCACCAGTTTAAACTTAATTAGCGTAATTGACCCATCAATTAGCATTATTTTCCCGACTATTTCCCCAGCACAATCAAGTCAGATAAAATGTGAAACGAAGCTTCAATATAACGATCATGGCTGATTTTTTGAATCAGCTCATCGTTGAGCAGTTTCTTGAATTCATCTGCTTCTAATATACCCTCATTATAGGCATTATTTACGACCTGAAATGCTGTGCTAGCTTGGCTGTCTTCCTCGTCTACGGAATCCCAGATGGCTTGGGTTGCCAGATACTGTTGGCGAAATTCATGGTATTCCAACGGATAGCTGCTTTCGGTTTCCAAGAGTGTAGGTAAGGCATCCGCCATTTGCTTGACTTGAGAGAATCGTTCGTCTGCAGCCAATCTAGCATCATTTCGGGCTTTCAACTGAGAAAGCGGAAGAGAAGGCAACGTCTTATAGGGGATCGTTTCTTCCAGTACGTTTCCGGAAAAGGTAAACCCATAATCATCTTCCCTCGGCGCAAAAAACGTCAGCGTATTGGGAAGGGAAATATCAGGGATAACCCCTGTTCGCTGATGGGTCTGGCCGCTGATCCGGTTGATCTGATGGATCGTGATTTTGAGGAAACTCTGCATCGCAGCGTCTTGGGCAGTGAGGGTGCCAGGCCGCACCTCTACCGGGGCAATTACCTGGCCGGTGGCTTTGCCATACGTGGGCTGGCCTACGATGACCGCTCTTTGGTAGTCCTGCATGGCAGCAGCAAACATCTCTGAAGCTGATGCACTCAGCCCATTTATCAAGACCACAAGCGGTCCATCATAGGCAGTCCCTCGATTGAAGTCTTTGAGCGTTTCGGGCTTCTCCCCTTTGTTTTGCAAAATGCTCAAAGGGCCTTCATCGATGAAGATACCCGATAAATCGATGGCTTCGCCGATCGAGCCGCCGCCGTTGAAACGCAAGTCAAGGACCAGGCCTTCCATGCCCGCCAACTGCAATTTGAGCAGTTCCTTGGCCACATCATTGGCGCAGCCATGCGCCTGATCGTTTTCCCAGCTCGTATAGAATCCCGGCAAATAAATATAGCCTATGGTGTGATCTCCTTTTAGCAAAAAACTGTTAACCACATTTTCCGTCACCTCCAATTTCTCCTTTCGCAACGTGACAGTCCGCACCTGCTTATCTCTTTTTCGGACCTTGAGGGTGATTTGCCTAATGGATGCTGAATGCATAAGCCTTTCTACCTCTGCCAAACTCATGCAGAGCAAGTTCAGTTTTTCTTCATTGCCCAATACCACTTCTAGAAGGACATCTCCTTGATGCAATTGATTGGACTTCCACGCTGGCCCACCCGGAACCAGTTTCGCAATCTCAAATTCGCCATTTTTTGCCTCCGTCAAATTCAGGCCCAACGCATAAGCATTATCCGAAAGCTCTTCCTCAAAGGCCATTTTTTCATCGTAGGCAAAATAATTGGTATGGGGATCGTAGAGCAAAGGGAGGGTTTCGAGGAAAGTCGTAGCGATCTCTTGATTAGCCGCTTGGGGGGATTCGATCAGTTCATTCAACTGACAATTGAGTTGTTGGATGACCTGCAAAAGGGCTGTTGGCGCTTCTGAGAGTGGCTTGTCCTGTTCGACCAGGCGAACCAGGGTCCTGTACTTCAACCGCTTCCGCCAACGATCTGCCAAGGCAGAAGAGGTAGCTGTATAGTGCTGAAGCCCCCCTTCAAGCATCTCTTCTGAAATTTCCTCCTCGATAGAAAAATCAAGCGTCGCTGTTTTATAGTGATCCAAGAGTGAATCGACAAACTGGAGCCGTGCTCGGTAGCGTTTCGCGACCAAAGGCAGAAATTGACAATTTCCCTGTTGGAGTTCATCATCCAACTGTAGACGAAAGTTCGCAAATGCTTCCAGGTCTTGCTTGGTGAAGAAAAACCCTTTTTCATCCACATTTTCCAGAAAATGCTGATACAGTTCAGTCGAGAACTTATCATCGATCTCGCGAGGCTGGAAGTGCTGCTTTTCGAGGGTATAGACGATATTGGCAGCTGTCCTACAGGCTGTGGGGAGGGACTGGGCTGATAGGAAATGTGCTGAAAGCAGAAAGAAAAGGCTGAGGAGGCCACGGATTACACGGATTTGCACGGATTCTTCTTAAAGTGGATTGAAGTAAAAAAATACCGAAGGCTATATGAAAGTAATAAAATTTATTTCACGAAGCATCATTCGCCTTATTTTATTCTTCCGGCTGTAGCTCCGGGACTGTTATGTACCGTGAAAGCTTCAGGAAGGTTTCCCGAGCAATTCATTCACCTTGGGCTGGACGATCCAGATGCCAAAGGGCAGGATGGCGATTAGGAGAAAAAGTTGCCAATCTTTGAGGGAGAGGAGGAATTTCATAGAGCGGAGAGTAAAAGGATCAGAGACATAAGGTAAGAAAAAATGACCTACTCTTCATCAGGCACCCACTCATCAAGAAAATAATGATCAGACAAATAGGTGTATTCTTGTGGAATGGAATCTACAAGCCGCTCTTCCCCCGTGCGTTCATCTACCACTAAGAAATTCCCATCATAATGAAATGCTGTGTCTGCCTCGATATAAGTTCTATTAATAAAAACAGATTCAATCAAAAACAAGGTATCGGCTTGCCAGATGTGCTTACTGAGGCCCACATCAGGGGGAAATCCATACCCCATTGTTTGGACCGTTTGATGTTCAGCATCGAAATAAGGGTTCAAAATGGAATAGGGTGTTGGTAAGATTTTACCATTTTGATTGAAGTAGATGTGAGCCTGGTCCCGATAGCAACAACCTACCGGGCTATAATAGCCATATACATAATCGTAATCTCCGTCAAAATCTACATCTATGAGGGTATCTCCTGTAAAGCCAGGAGAGGTAGATGATGCCTCCAAGGCCAAGAAAAAACCGAGTGTCTTTTGGTAGCCTCGAATGAAGATTTCCAACCCAATCGGGGGGGATTGTTGTTGCAAAATCACCACCCACAGCGAATCATTTTTCAAATCATATACCTTGGTTCTGATCGTCACCGAAGTATCCAATTGTTGCAAAAAAGGGTCAACCTTTACAAGCTTCTCAAAATCGGATGACGACATAGGAAGCGTATGTTTCGCCGGCAACGGAGGGACTTCTGTAGATGTGGGAGGGGCTTTCGTAAAGGATGAATCGGAGAACGTGGAAGACGTAGGAGAAGATGTTGTCTCTATACAAGCAGTCAACCAAAGGGTGGTTGTTATAAAACCAAGTAGGGCTAGAAAGGGACTTGATAAGTTCATATGAAATGATTAGTCCATCAATTTACGAACTAATCATTTCAATGATAAATGGTATTTGAAGGCATTCTTGAATTTGAGCTTCTCTTACTCCCTAAGCCAACAAACCATCTGCCTGATACAGTTTGACAGCCTGCGCCACCAGCGCCTTTAGCTCCGATTCACCTTTATCAGAAAGGGCCTTGATATGAAAACAAGTTTTTCCTTTCAGGGCTTTTTTCAGCTCGTCAGAAAGGGTGTCGATAAGCTTTTCTCGATGTGTGTAGAGAGGGAAAAAGTAAAAACGTACGTCTTTGGGTTTCGGGACTACACTGGCAAAGTAGATACCATCTACTTTTTTCTTGCCCTGCATGGCTGGGACCGTGCCGGAGACTTCATACTTAGCGTCGGAGTCTTCTACGACTTTGAATACCTCGTCATGGGTCTGTAGTATGTCAACGAGGATTTGTTTGAGTGCTGTTAAGTCTTTTTGCATGTTATTCAACATTCATTCAAAATTCAACCCTTCGATAGACTCAGGGCAAGCATTCAATCATTCAAAATTTCTACCCTAATGCTGATCAACCAAAATCAGGTTCCCATCTGGATCACTAAACGAAAAGGAGCAAGGCCCTTCTTCCTTGTCCAGTCCTATCGCATAGGCAAACTCAAAACCCTCGGCTTTCAACTTTTTGGCGATGGGCCGTGCATCGGATGGATTGAACGTCAACATATTATTGTCAAACATCCCTTGAAATAGGCCGATTTTTTTATCGCCTTGAACCATTATCATCCATTGCTGCTCGATGCTGCCAGCTCCTTCCAGGTGTTCAAATCCCAGATTCCGGTAAAATTCGTAGGAGGCCTTGAGGTCCTGCACTGCCAGCGACATCGAAAATACCCCTAAGCCCGAGGGAGTCTTTTCCTCTTCCTGCTGTCTATACATATGAAAGGAGAAACCCTGGTCGCCCTCGCCTAGCACTTGTACATACAATATGTCTGAATGAATAAGCTTATAGATGATCTTTTGGGGAAAATCATGTTGAGAATTTTCAAAAGAAAAGGTCTTCTCATCGATGGGGTTTAAGATGAACTCAACCCCTTTGCCATCATTTTGATCCGGAACGGTAGCTGTATAAATGAGCTTCCCGCGGTATACTTTGAGGGTCAAGGTTTCTGTTACTTGTTCCTCTCCATCCACCATCTTATAGGATTCTCCTGTAAGGTACAGGTCTTCTACTGTCTGCCAACGCTCATAGGTCTCTTTGCCGTCCACCTTCCAGGTGCCGATAAGGAATGTAGGGAGCCGGTTGGGCGATTGGGCTGTTGCGATGAAACTGGCAATCAGGAGGAAGAAAAAGCAAATTGTTTTTTTCATGGAACTCTTTTTTTTACAGGAATTCGACACTTGATATTAAAATTGTTCCAGCCTATCTCTTCTGGTCCTTGGATGAACTCTTCAATGGCTGGATAATGTACAGGAACATATCCACTATTGGGCAACCAGGTTTTATACAAATAATCCCAGGCTCGTGCGACATCTTCTAACTTGCCGATGCAGTGTACAGAGGCATAAAATTCAGCGGGAATCTCCCCAATTTCTATCAAGCCCTCGGCCGGTTTTTCGCTCGGTAAACAAAGCGCAAAATCGTAGCGATAATGATGTGCTGGTGTCACGTCAGGGTCGTCGATAGACATTCCAAACCGCCTCATAGGGCCATGAAACGGGATATCATTCCTCATGGCCCATTCCATTAGTACATGATATCTTTCCACCAAGCCCTTACCATCTGCCCCAAAAATGGCCCGAATAAAGGCAATGGGAATGACAGGGAGGGGCTCTACTGTGACCTCAAAAGAACGAGTAGGTTGCTGCCTGCTTTCTGCAATGCAAGTATAGAAATCATTGGGATGATGTTCTTGATAAATCCTGCTATTCTGTAGCGCTTGGTCCTTGCGGAAAGCGCTGGGAGAGACTTGATAGCGCGCCTTGAACTGGCGAGAAAAATTCTCGATGGAAGGAAAGCCACAGACAAATGCGACATCCGAGACTTTGAGAGCTTCTCGGTACTTGAGCAAAAAGGTGGCTTTTTCAAGCCGGAGACGCAACAGCGTCTCATAGGGAGATTCGCCCTGGAGGGCTTTGTAGATTCGCTGAAAGTGAAATGGGGAGAAATGACTGACCTCTGCCAGCTTTTTGATCCGAACTTCGTCTGCTAAGTGGTCATTGAGGTAGGCGATGGCCTTATTGATGCGTGTCTGGTAATAGGTCGGGTCGGTCACAGAATGAGGGTAGATTAATAACTAAACACATCTCGCTTCGCTGTCCATAAGGTATGCTCTCGGGAAAAGGCGTTCTCCGCATCTGCGACAAACTGCTGAAGCTGGGCTTCTGTTTCGATATACTGAGCTTGAGCGAGAATCAAGCTGATGTCATTAGCTGCGATTGCATAGGATTGTGCGAGTTGTTGGGATTGGGTGATTTGCAACCAGGAGAGGATTGCTGCGGCGAAAGTAGTGAAAAGGGGCACCAAATTGATAAATTTCGGATGTTTGATCAGGTATAATGAAAAGACCAAGGCTAGGCCTTGGGCGATAATCATGATCCAAAAAAGCTTATGAGAAATCTGCTTATTGTCAACTGATTTCTTCTTATACCAGTTCAACTGATTTTTGACCCGGCTTTCTATATAGGTGCTTTTCCGCTCCTCAAAAGAGGCTTGGCGGACTTGTTCCATCTTTTCTGTGAGGTGAATGTCGTCCCCAGGGAGGGCTGCTCCACCCAAGAAGGTCTTATTTTCAGCTAAAATTTTCCCCAATAGTTGGATAAATTGAGCACCTGCCTCCTGCAAGGTTAACTGCTCGACAAAAGGAGAGCCCTTTGTCACATATTTCCATGTCAAAGTCTTGATAGACTCCGCGATAGCTCGGCCTATGAACCATCGGTTCTCGAATTTGGCGTATTTGATATACATGGTCAAAGCCATGCCCGCGGCTAAAATCGAGGTAGAAATGATGGCAATTACCCATCCGTATTCTCCCTTATCTATGGCGAACAAACTAGTGACAGCTGCCAAAATCAACAGGCCCAGTTCACACTGTATCCATCGAAGGTAGATGTTCTTCCCTTCGATGGAATACTTATCAGCCAGATGATACAGGCTGGGATAGTCAGTTTCGACAAATGTCATAGTAAGGTTTTTAGGATCAGCGAGGATTTTACCAAAGAAAGAAAAATAAGCCACGGATTTCACAGATTCTCAGGCATTTCATTGGGTTGATCTGTTGGGTTTTCCATTTTTTAGATTGTTGGGATTGGTTAACATTAGCGTTTACAATGCTTTTCTAAACTCAAGTAAAGGGATTTACTTTGAAAATCAAAAAAATGGAGGGGTGAAATCAACGCCATTTCGCAAGGACTTTCGCGGGCTACAGATCAGCTATGAGCTTTTCTAGAGCCTTTTTCACACTCGGCAAACTTGTGCATACCCGTGGGTCCATGATATTGCCTCCAAAGTCATTAAAGGCTGCTGATACATTAGGCACCAAAGCTTCCAGTTCTTCTTTGAGGGAGGCAGGGTGAAATTCACCTAGAGAGAACACGCACATGACCTGGATAAATCCATCACGCGTAGTATCGGCAATGACAGCCATCAACTCCTGTTGACAAGCTTCTGTATTACTGGCCGCCATGGCTCTAGCAGCGGAGATGGGATTGTGATAATTGCTGGTGTCATGGAGAAATGGAATAATCAAATCATAATATGCACCCAATCGCAGGTGATATACCGTCTCAAGTGCAACGTGCTGTGCAAAAAAAGTAGGGAGTTCCTCCTCTTCAAAGCCCGTAGGTGCTTGTGAAAGGTATTTTTGGAGATATTCAGTAATGACGGTGGGATCGTATGGCTGCTGATGGTAATGGAGAAAAATGGCTGTCATTGCCTTTTCATTTTCTTAAGTTTTTTGCCTCCCAACATCTTAAGCACTTCTAGCGTCGCCCCCTGATGCTCATCTGAAGTCAAGACTATAGCCAAAACAAAATAGTCAGCCTCTTTGACGACCTTTTCATGCCAGGGTTCATCCCAAGTTGTGGCAAGACATGAAATAGATGAAATGAGGAAACATAACACACTAACACATACCCTTGGTAATTTCATAATTGGTATTTTTTGTATTGGGGTGTAAATAAGGGGAAAATGTGGGAGGGAAATTATGATGATGGTAATTTAACGAAATATATCCCTTTATAGGAAAAAGTCTTTCACAAAGTGGATCGATTTTTGACAGGTATTCCAATCATAAAATTACTGATAATTTCTATGTAAGAAATTAGGTTAATTTGTCTGAGTGCTGACTATCAGTAAGTTATGGGTAAATCTAGCCTACCCATTTCTACGGAGGGGTTGACAGGCAATTCGAAATTAACTAGGTTGTGAAAAGGTAGTCAAAAAGAATTTTTTAGGAAAAGACAGAAAGTTTGAATTTTCGAATTAAGCTGGCTTTTTTTTCCTTAGTTTTGCAAAAAAACGAGCATTGCCCCTCCCCACCTAGCGATGTGTTTTTTTGACGGTAAAGATTGTAGGGTAAAATCATTAAATTAGACCACACCACTTGTGTAAGTATTAGTACTTACGCATTTATGCGTATATTTATGTCGTTTTTTAGCACCATCCTGTAAACCCAAAGTTTATGCGTCATCATTTACGATTGTTACTCCCATTTGTATTGCTAGCCCTATGTGCAAGCCTGTTTTTCATTATCCAAAACCCTCCTGAAGCGAAAGTAGAAAAATTGCCTAAGATGCAACGCATCGACAAGGCGATGGAGTTGGAATTTGAAAAAACCAAAGACCCAGCCCTTGGCGTCGTGCCACGGGAACGATTAGGACCTGCAATGGCCTATGCCGATCGATTGCGCAAGCAGCCTACTAGTACCCGTGCGGGAATTGTAGGCATTAACTGGACAGAGCGTGGCCCTAGCAATGTATCTGGCCGTACGCGCGCCGTTTTGGTAGATGCAGGTGATGTATCTGGAAATACGGTCTATGCCGGTGGCGTAGGTGGTGGCTTGTGGCGAACTACTAATGCGTTGGCTGGTAGCCCTACCTGGACTGCGATTAATAATATCGCAGAAAACCTCGCCATTTCGTGTATCTATCAGGACCCATCTGATTCAGACAATATCTACTATGGTACTGGCGAAGGCTGGTACAATGTAGATGCAATTCGCGGTTTGGGAATCTTTGCTTCAACTGATGGAGGAGCTACTTGGGCACAACTTCCTTCTACCAATAATTCCAATTTTCATTATGTAAATAAGATCGTTGTAGATGGCTCAGGAAATGTGTTTGCCTGTACACGGTCAGGGCTGAGACGCTCTACCAATAATGGCTCGACATGGACCGAAGTACTCGGTGCTGGAAATGGCTCTTCCAATGATAATGCCATGGATATAGAAATTGCTGCCAATGGGGATATGTATGTTTCTATGGGAAGGTATTATCAGACCGATGGCATCTACAAATCTACGAATGGTGGTACGACATGGACCAAGCTTACAGGAGGAGGATTGCCTTCCTCTGGTTATGGCCGAATAGAACTCGCTTGTGCCCCTTCTAATCAGAATAGGGTATATGCCCTGTATCAAAGTACTTCCACCTATGATTGTTATGGAATCTATAGAACAGATAATGGAGGTACCTCATGGACGACACTCAGCAATCCTGCTGCCTTTGGTATGTCAAATTTCTGTCGTGGCCAGGCATGGTATGACTTGATCTGTGCAGTGGATCCAAACAATGATGCGCGTGTATTTATTGGAGGAATCGACATCCTTGTCTCTACCAACTCTGGTAGTAGCTGGACACAGATAGCGCAGTGGTATGGCGGAGGCGGCTACCAATATGCTCATGCTGACCAGCATGCGATGGTATTCCAGTCAGGAAGTTCCTCGGTGATGTATTATGGCAATGATGGGGGTGTCTACCGTAGTACCAATGCCAATGCGACTACCCCTACGATCAACTTTATCAGCAATGGCTATAATGTGACCCAATACTATGGCGCGGACTTAGCCAATGTTTATGGATCGAATAATTACCTCGCAGGGGCGCAAGATAACGGAACGCAGTATTACACTGCGCCAGGAATGAATGCAACGACAGAGGTAACTGGCGGGGATGGAGCCTATTCACATATTGACCAGGATCAGCCCAATATTCAGATTTCACAATACGTCTACAACCAATACCGCGTCACCAATAATAGTTGGGGAAGTTATACAAATGTAAATATTAGTTCTTCGGTTGGTCTTTTTATTAACCCTTCAGACTATGATAGTGATAACAATATTTTGTATGGAAGTTATAATAACAATGCTTATTCTTATATCAGCGGGGTAGGGAGTTCCAATTCTACTGGCTCCCGAAGTGTCTCATTAGGCGGTGGCGAAGCAACGGCCCTCAAGGTCTCTCCCAATGTCAACAACCGCCTCTATATTGGGACCAACCTGGGAGATGTATATAGAATAGATAATGCGCATACGGCCAGTTCCACTGTCACGCAGATTCGCAATGCGTCCAATTACGTCTCTTGTGTGGAAATACAGCCGGGAGACGAAGATCACATCATTGTGACCTATAGCAATTTTGGCGTAACCAGTGTCTATGAAACCACCAACGGCGGTACCTCTTGGACCAGTGTAGAAGGCAATCTGCCAGATATGCCCGTCCGCTGGGCCTTATTTGCCCCAGGAGAGTCTGACCAAATGCTATTGGGTACTGAGGTCGGCGTTTGGAGCACAGATGATTTGGATGGTACCAGCACTACCTGGGACCCCTCCAACGGCGGCCTTGCCAATGTCCGTACGGACATGCTTCAATATAGGACCAGTGACCAGCAGGTCATTGCTTGTACACATGGTCGTGGCCTTTATTCTACAGATCACTTTAATATTCCGCTGACGTGCCCTACCACAGTTTCTTCTTTCCCCTATGGAGAAAGCTTTGAGTCTGGTTTAGGGGATTGGACATATGGGGGAGGCGATTTTGAGTGGATCAGAAATTCTGGAACTACGCCTTCCTCAGGTACAGGGCCTTCTGGTGCACATGATGGTTCTTTCTATATGTATGTGGAGGCTTCAAACCCCAACTATCCTAGTAAAACGACCTATTTTGTAGGTCCTTGTTTTGACCTTACGGGACAATCTGCTGCTTCCCTAAGTTTTCGCTATCATATGCTAGGTGCCCCAGGAACCCTTCAACTGCAGGCGAGTACAGATTTTGGAAGTACCTGGCCTTCCACTGTATGGTCTATCTCGGGTGACCAAGGAAGTACATGGAATCTGGCTAATGTCAGCCTGAATTCATTTGCTGGTGGTAGTGTGAGGCTGCGATTTGTCGGTACTACAGGAACTACCTGGCAAGGAGATATATGTATAGATTCACTTAATATGACAGTTTCTAGCGGAGCGCCGCCGCTAGTTGCGTCAATTTCAGGTAGCACAGATGTTTCATGTAATGGTGGCAATGATGGTTCTGCCACGGCTAGTGCTACAGGCGGAACACCTCCTTACACTTATTTATGGTCGGATGGCCAAACTACAGCCACAGCCACAGGCCTTGCGGCGGGAAACTATTCAGTTACCGTGACAGACAATGCAAGCGCTACTGATGTGGCCAATGTGACGATTACAGAACCTTCTGCCGTCAGTGTTTCTTCTAGTGTGACAGATGTGAGTTGTTTTGGAGGAAATGACGGATCAGCGACGGCCAATCCTTCTGGCGGTACGCCAGGTTACACCTACCTCTGGTCAGATGGTCAGACGACTCAAACTGCTACGGGGCTTTCTCAAGGAAATTATAGCGTGACTGTCACAGATGCGAATGGTTGTACAGAAGTAGACAATATTACGGTTGATGAACCGAATGCGCTGAGCACTACTGCTTCCGCAACTGATGCGAGTTGTAATGCTGGCAGTGATGGGACAGCTACTGCTAGCCCTGTAGGTGGCAATACGCCTTATACCTACCTTTGGTCAGATGGCCAGACAACGGCCACAGCTACAGGCTTAGCTGCTGGCAATTATTCAGTGACTGTCACTGATGCCAATGGCTGTACGGGCAATGCCAACGCTACAGTAGGTGAACCATCAGCCATTTCTGTTGGTACCTCGACGACTGATGCTTCTTGTAATGGAGGTACAGACGGAACCGCTACCGCTTCTCCTTCAGGCGGCACGCCGGGATATACTTACCTCTGGTCTGATGGCCAGACCACGGCTACCGCTACGGGCCTAGGTGCTGGTAACTACTCGGTAACGGTTACTGATGCTAATGGATGTACAGCCAATGCCAATGTTACCGTCAGTGAGGCGACTTCCTTAGTTGTGACGGCTAGTGGAACTGATGTTAGCTGTAACGGGGGAAATGATGGAACAGCTACTGCTGGTGTAAGCGGCGGCACAACTCCTTATACTTATTTATGGTCAGACGGCCAGACCACAGCTACAGCTACGAACTTGACAGCTGGGAACTATTCCGTGACTGTTACGGATAATGTCGGTTGTAGTGCCTTGGATAATGTAACAATAAATGAACCTTCTGCCCTTTCGGCTTCTGCCAGTGCAACAGATGTCAGCTGTAATGCAGGGAATGATGGAACAGCTACTGCTTTTGGATCGGGTGGCACACCGAGTTATAGTTACCTTTGGTCAGACGGCCAGACGACTGGTACGGCTACAGGTCTCATAGCCGGCAATTATTCAGTGACGATTACCGATGCGAATGGCTGTACAGATGTTGCAAATACAACTGTGAGCGAGCCTTCAGCGCTTTCCGCTTCTGCATCTGCCACAGATGCCTCATGCAACGCTGGCAATGACGGAACGGCTACCGCTAGTCCTACTGGTGGTACGCCTGGTTATACCTACCTCTGGTCTGATGGCCAGACCACAGCAACAGCGACGGGGCTTGCCGCTGGTAATTACAGTGTCACAGTTACTGATGCGAATGGTTGTACGACCAACGCAAACACTACTGTGGGTGAACCGTCGGTAGTCACGGCCACAGCAAGTACTACTGCCAATGCCTCTTGTAATGCTGGCAATGATGGATCAGCAACAGTCGCCGCTGGCGGCGGAACACCCGGCTACACCTACCTCTGGTCTGATGGCCAGACGACTGCCACAGCCACGGGCTTGGCTGCTGGTGCATACACAGTCACAGTGACAGACGCTAGTGGCTGTACGGCAAATGATGGCGTGACAATCACAGAACCATCTGCCTTAAACCTCTCTATTTCAGGAACAGACGAATCTGCCCCAGGAGCCAACGACGGTGCCGCTGACTTGACCGTTTCTGGTGGCACCCCTGGTTACACATTCTTATGGAATACAAGTGCGACTACTGAGGATATCAGTGGCCTTGCTGGCGGAACTTACGATGTCGATGTCACAGATGCCAATGGCTGTACAGCCAATGAAGCTGTGGTCATAAATACCATTACCCCAAGTTCCCTCCGCCTCAATACAGGCGTATTAACGTCCGTAGGCGAAACTTGGCAGACCGTAAACTTAGGGGATTCCTATACTTCTATGGTAGTCGTTGCGACTGTAGTTATGCCTAACTCCACTGTTGATCCAGTGGTTACACGTGTTCGCAACGCATCGGGCAGTAGCTTCCAACTGAAGATTCAGTCTACGACTGGAAGCGCTACTTCTTCTACTTATGATGTGCATTATTTTGCAGTGGAAGAAGGGGTTTATACCGTGTTGGATGATGGCGTAAAAATGGAAGCGGTTAAATTTAACTCTACCGTTACGGCGGAAAATAATAACTGGGCATTTGAGGCTCAGACTTATGCCAATAGCTATACTAGCCCAGTAGTCCTCGGCCAAGTCATGACGGAAAACGATGCAGACTGGTCTGTATTCTGGGCTTCTGAGAATGGGAGTCGTACCGATCCTCCATCTGCTTCCAGCTTTGCAGCTGGTAAAAATGTAGGAGAAGACCCTGATAATACCCGTGCCAATGAAATCGTAGGGTATGTGGTATTTGAATCAGGAAATGGTACGATAGAAGGGCTGGGCTATGCAGCAGGCGTAGGAGCTGATATTGTTTTGGGAGTAGATAATACCACAACAGGATACAATTATCCGATTAGTGGCCTCTCAACTGCTTCCGTAGCAGTTCTTAGTGTAGCAGCTATGGATGGCGGTAATGGCGGATGGGCTACGCTCTACGGCGCAAGTCCGGTAAGCACCAGTCAGATCGTCGTCGTATTTGATGAAGACCAGGAAAATGATTCGGAAAGGGCGCATACCAGTGAGCAAGTCGCCTACATCGTCTTTGAAGATCAGCCTGATCCATGTGCGGGTTTCACTGCTTCTGCCTCCGCTACTGATGCAAGTTGCAATGGCAGCAGTGACGGAACGGCAACTGCCTCTCCTAGTGGAGGAACTGCACCTTACACCTACCTCTGGTCTGATGGCCAGACCACTGCCACTGCCACTGGCTTAGCCGCTGGCAGCTATACTGTCACCGTCACTGACGATGAGGGATGTGACGCCAATGCTGGCGCTACAGTGAATGAGCCATCGGCTGTTACTTCTGCAGCTACAGCTACCGATGTAAGCTGCAATGGCGATACAGATGGTACTGCCTCTGCCAATGCCTCTGGAGGCACAGGACCTTATACCTATCTTTGGTCTGATGGTCAGACGACGGCCACTGCTACAGGCCTAGCGCCTGGAAACTATACTGTGACTGTCACAGATGCCAATGGATGTACAGGAAATGGAAATGCTACTGTTGGTGAGCCTTCGGTACTTTCTTCTACCGCTTCAGGCGTTGATGTGAGCTGCAATGGTGGAAGCGACGGTTCTGCGTCTGCTAACCCTTCTGGTGGTACTTCACCATATAGTTACCTCTGGTCAGACGGTCAAACGACTCAAACAGCCATCAACTTGGCTAATGGAAACTATACTGTGACTGTCACAGACGCCAACGGCTGTACAGCCAATGCAAATGCCTCTGTCACTGAGCCTTCAGCCTTGAGCTTAAGCATTGCTGGAACCGATGAGTCTGGCGCTGGCAACAACGATGGAGCCGCAGACCTGACCGTCTCAGGCGGTACCCCAGGCTACACCTATTCCTGGTCAAATGGCGCCACCACTGAAGACATCAGTGGACTCGCAGGGGGCACTTACGACGTAGACGTCACTGATGCCAACGGCTGTACAGCCAATGAGTCAGTCGTAATCAACACTGTTGGCGGACCCGCTTTCCTTACGGAGAATGGGGTAGTGAGCAGCGTAAGCGAATCTTGGCAGACAGTTACCCTTGCCAATACCTACACTTCTATGGTGGTTGTAGCGACTGTCCATTTGCCTAATAACACCACAGATCCAGTAGTAAGTCGAGTAAGAAATGCTTCAGGCAACAGCTTCGATCTTCGTATCCAATCTATGACAGGATCAGCTACTGTGTCTACTTATGATGTGCATTATTTTGTGGTGGAAGAAGGCGTTTATACAGATGCGGCAGATGGGGTAAAAATGGAAGCAGTGAAAGTCAACACTTCTTTGACCTCAAGGAAAAGCAATTGGGTATTTGAAGCAAGAACGTACAGTAATAGCTATACTAACCCTGTGGTAGTAGGACAAGTCATGACTGTGAATGATGCAGATTGGTCTGCCTTCTGGGCGTCTTCTACTACTAGTAAAAATACCCCACCAACTGCTAGTAGCTTCGCCGCTGGTAAGCATGTCGGCGAAGATCCTGACAATACGCGTCTAGACGAAACGATCGGCTATGTGGTCTTCGAAGCAGGAAGTGGAACCATGGGATCTGTAGACTTCGAGGCGGGTCTTGGTTCGGACATCGTCCGAGGAGCCACGAACTCAAGTTCAGGCTATAATTATAGCCTTTCCAGTCTCGCTACTGCTACAGCAGCAGTTTTGAGTTCTTCTGCGATGGATGGAAATGATGGCGGCGTGGCAACGCTATTTGGAGCTAGCCCGCTAAGCACAAGCCAGATCACCATGGTAGTGGATGAAGATCAAGAGAGTGATAGTGAAAGAAACCACACGACTGAGCAAGTCGCTTATGTCGTGTTTGGTACAGCTACTACGGGTGCTCAGTTAGGTGGAGATGTTGCGATCGATATCAATCATACCGAAGAGAATCTAGGGACAAGCATTCTTGCTCCTGAAGTGAAGGGACCCGCCTTTACCTACTATCCGAATCCTGTTCGCAATGGGGAACTATTTGTGTCCTTCGAGCAGGCTACTGCTGGGCAGTATACCTTGCGCGTCTTTGACATGAAAGGCAAACTGGTCCTCAGTCAGCAAGGCACCCTCGAAGCAGGGCCTCAAAAGAAAATGCTCCAAGTTGATCATCTTGCCAATGGATATTATCACCTTCAACTGATTGCACCTGGTGTGAAGCAGACAGGTAAGTTTGTGAAGATGAATTGGTAGACGAATGATGGATTGATAAATTGAGTGATAACTGATTTTGTGTAGAATAAGGAATCAATAATCACTGAAACATGGGTCATCCCGAATCTTCAGCAATGAAGATTCGGGATGCTTTTTTTGACTTGAAATATCGTGCTTAAAGAAAGGACTTTTTGATAATCAACCTTTTTTCAAAAAAACGGGAATATTTCACATATTTTTGCCCTACATTATAATTATTCTTACTCCTATGAAATACATCATCGTTCTCTCCCTTTCATTGGCGCTTCTCGCCTGTACAGCGACAAAGTCTTCCCTCCCCAAATCCTCTCAGACTTCCTTCATGCCTGAAGAAGTGACCTATGTGATGGAAGGAGATACCAATACCCCCATGCGGGTCTTTTTGATCACCAATCCCGAGGATTCCTTATTGCTAAGGTCGAGTACTAGATCTGTGGAAGCTGATCCTTCTGATCCAGTCTTACAGCACTTTGTAAAGCGTCTGTACCGTACGGTCAGAGACTCCGCGTCCATGGGCGTGGGCATAGCAGCGCCTCAGGTGGGGATACGACGCAAAATTATTTGGGTACAACGCTTTGACAAAGAAGGATTTCCCTTTGAAGTATACCTCAATCCAGTCATTCGTCAATTCACCAAAAAAAAACAGCCTTGCCGTGAAGGCTGTCTGTCAATTCCTGACCGCATGGACACGACGCAAAATCGTGCTTATGCGATATTGCTAGAATATGACAGAATGGATGGGACCCATGAGATCGAAATGGTCGAAGACTTCACGGCTGTGATCTTTCAACATGAGATCGATCACCTCTATGGGATTCTGTATACGGATCATTTGGAGGCTGATCGGAGGAAGGAGAGGAAGTGAAATTAATTATAGATTTGACAGCAATTATAATTTTGAATGAAGGAATGTTGAATTTTGAATAAACCGTGGAAAAGTTAGACAAAATCTATACAGTTGAGGAGTATTTTGAGTTGGAGAAAACCAGTGAGGTCAGGCATGACTTTCATTTGGGAGAGGTGTTTGCCCTTGCTGGGACGAGTAAACCTCATAATCGGATTAAGATCAATCTGGTCAAGTATCTTGATGATAGGATCAATCCAGATACATGTATGATCCATGATGAAAATATCAAAACAGAATTATTTCCTCAAAGAACCTATGTTTATCCAGATATTGTAATCAGTTGTGACGCTAATGATCGTCTTGATAACTATATGGTAAAACATCCTAAACTTATTTTAGAGGTCTTGTCGCCCGGAACTGAATCTTATGATAGAGGATTTAAACTTCTAAACTATCAAAGAATTCCATCGCTTCAGCAATATATTCTTTTGAGCCAAGATATGATGCAAGTTGAATCCTATAGTCGAAATGAGGATAATTCTTGGAAGTATGAAATGTTTACCGCCCCCGATTCTGTCCTTGAATTCTCATCATTTGGTATTGGCATGACCTTAACTCAAATCTATCAACACGTCAATTTCCCTTCCGACCAAACGGCCACCAGCTAGGCATACCGGATTTTTCAGGCTGATTAGCCTTTTCCTTTGCCTTGGCTTTCTGCTTTTTGCGCTTTTGACGCTTGCGCTTCATTTTCTTGAAGAAATTGGATTTGAGGACCACTGTACGGACGGAAAAGCCCACTTGGCTATTCATCCAAGGATCGCGTCCAGCAACGTTGAAATTGGGTTTATAATCCAGGGAGACATTTAGACCTGAAAGGGTTAACTCTACCCCTGCCACCATGTCTACCCCTACTGTGGCATTACCAGTGGTCGTTTCCACTTGATTGCCCACGACTACTTCGCTTTGTTCACTTCCAAAGCTCAATCCACCGCCCATATAGAAATTTAATCTGCGGGTGAGGATAGGGATATGCTTTTGTCCCAAAAAATGAAAAGTAGAATTGTGACGGAAATCTGTTTGAAAAATGCCTTCAACGGTGACTTTTTTGGCCAAGCGTTGCTGAATGGTAAGGCCAGCAGTGCGAGAAGGACTCCCATTTCCCAATCTCAATCCCACTGAGGTGGTATAGGATTGGGCCTGAACAGTAGCAGAGAAAGCAAGGACGGCTAGGGTAAGTGATAAAACAAGTCTTTTCATCGTGTTGTGGGTTGAAAAGGGTTAAACAAAAAGTACAACGATCGGAAAAGAAAAAATAAAATCACCGTCCAAAGTGTGCAGGTATGATGAATTATTGATTGATAAATTGATTCATTATTGATTGGCAGTAGCTAGAAAAGCTTCCAATAAATCAACCATATCATAATAAGTCAAGAATTAATAATCAGTCAATAAATAATCAATAATTTCTAATACGCCTTTTTATCCTAAAAATTGCCCAATAAAAACTCCCCGAGCACCATATTGGCGACTTCGGGGAGCTACAGTACGTCATGCAAGAACGGAATAAAATCGTTCTAAACGGAAGTGAATCGAAAGTACACGTCGGAAAGGAAAATTATTGATTAAGGATTGATTGGTTAATAATTGGCCGCTTTCCCTGAGGTAATCAATTAATAATCAGTCAATTAATAATTCTTCCTAGTCTACAGTATCATGTAAGAACCCATTATGATCCCTTAGTTTATAGGGTTGTTCGTCGTCTTCATCAATGCTTAGGCGAGAGAGGGACTGGCCATTTCCATGAGCTTTGTCCTCTAGGCTGACCTTCTTTCTCATATATGCTGGCACAGACTCTAAGCCCTGAAGGCTCTCTGGGTCATGCACATCATATTTCTTGGAGTTGAGCTTTTTGAGGCGCTCTTCTCGCTCTTGCCGGCTTCGCCGACGGATCAGTTCCTCCCGGCGGAGGCGATCTACTTCTGACTCTTCGCCCGTAGAGTCGCCAAGGGTCACTACCTTGCGTGTAGGAGCCTGTGGGGTCACTGTTGCAATAGGCGTCGCCTCATTCATCACTTCTTGAGAGGATTCTTCCTCACTTTCTGCAACAAATCGAGTCGCTATTACAGTCACACGGAGTTTGTCGCCCATGTCCTCGTCATAGACGATACCATAGATGATATTGGCATCCATCCCAGCCGTATTTTGGATGTGTTCTACGACCTCAGTGGTTTCATCCATTCGAAGAGAATCTTCAGAAGCGGTGATATTTACTACAATTCCACGTGCGCCTTTCATGCTGATATCATCGAGCAAAGGAGAGTTAATGGCCATTTCCACGGCTTCCATGGCACGGTTTTCTCCTTCAGCGACTGCAGTGCCCATGAGTGCTTTGCCGCCATCACGCATGATGGTGCACACGTCAGCGAAGTCGACGTTGATATAGCCTTCAGAGGTGATGATCTCAGCGATGCCACGCGCAGCGTCAAAGAGGACTTTATCCGCTTCTTCAAAGGCTTTGCGCATCGTTACATTGTTGCCTAGAATCTTCTGGAGATTGTTATTGTCGATCACAATAAGGGTGTCGACCATTTGCTCCAGCTCGGCGATACCTTGCAAGGCCTGCTGCATGCGCTTAGGGCCTTCAAATTTGAAGGGGACCGTGACGATGCCCACTGTCAGTACGCCCATCTCCTTCGCCATACTGGCGATGACAGGGGCACCTCCTGTGCCTGTACCACCACCCATTCCGGCAGTGATGAAGACCATTTTGGTGGTTTCTTTAAGCGATGTTCGCATCTCTTCGATGCTCTCAATGGCAGATTTCTTGCCGATTTCAGGGTTCGCACCCGCACCGAGGCCTTCTGTTTGGTTGGCGCCGAGGCGTATACGAACAGGAACAGAGCTGTTCTTGAGCGCTTGCATGTCTGTATTGCAAACGATGAAGTCTACTCCGTCTATTCCTTTGTCAAACATGTTGTTGACGGCGTTTCCACCACCGCCTCCAACACCGATTACTTTAATAATTGAATCTTGGTTTTTGGGAAATTCGAATTGCATGACGATTTGTATTAATGGAACTATTCTATAAAATCTCCTGTGTTGCTTAATGTACTTTCAAACCAACCTTTGACTTTATCTATAAAGCTGATTCGGGGTCCTGCGCTACGCTGGTAGTGCATGGCCGGGCTTTTGGTGCTTTTGGTCGTTTTGACCTTACGATCCTGTACCATAGAGCGGTAGTCGTTGGCATCTAATCCCATGATGACGAGGCCAGTGCCTGTGGCAAACATGGGGTAGTTGACTTCTTCTACCATACCGCTAGCAAGGTGCTCCCCTGGGAGGCCGATACGCGTATCAATGCCTGTGACATATTCGGTGAGCTGCTTCATGTGCTGGAGCTGCGCGCCACCACCGGTCACGACAATACCTGCTACGAGTTTATTCTCAAAGCCTGAGTTTTTGATCTCAGCAGCTGCAAACTCCATGATTTCTTCCATGCGAGATTGGATCACTTGAGCGAGCATCGCTTTGTGAATCTCCTTGGCAGGACGGTCGCGTGGCCCAGGAATGCTGATGACTACATCTTCCTTCACAGCGTCAGACAAAGCGCTGCCATATTCTACTTTCAGAAGTTCAGCATGCTTCTTCATGACTTTGCAACCATGCTTGATGTCCTCGGTGACGATATTGCCTCCGAAAGGAATCACGGCAGTGTGACGGATGATGTTGTTTTCAAAAATGGCGATGTCTGTCGTGCCGCCACCGATGTCAATCAGGCATACGCCTGCTTCCTTCTCCTCTTCGGTGAGGACGGCAGCACTAGACGCCAAAGGCTCTAAGATCAGCTCTGCCACTTCCAGGCCTGCCCGGACTACACATTTGTAGATGTTGTTGGCAGCAGTGGTCTGGCCCGTCACGATGTGGAAATTACCTTCCAGACGAACGCCTGACATGCCGACAGGATCTACGATGCCTGATTGATCATCCACGGTGTATTCCTGTGGTAGGACGTGAATGATTTCAGTGCCTGGCTGTGTAGCGATTTTGAACATGTCGTCGTGTAGACGTTGAACGTCTTCACGAGAGATTTCAAAATCCTCGTTGTTCAAGGTGATGAGGCCCTTGTGTTGCATGCTGCGCACATGTTCGCCAGCGATGCCTACGTGGACCACTTCGATCTTGATGCCAGATTGTTTTTCGGCTTCGGCGACAGCTTCGCGAATCGCCTGTACGGTCTTTTCTATGTTGACAACCACGCCACGACTCACGCCATCAGAATGCGCTTTGCCCACGCCAAGAATATTGATCTTGCCGTACTCATTGCGCTTTCCAACAATCGCACAGATCTTGGTGGTACCAATGTCTAGACCTACGATGATTTTTTCAGCTTCCATAGACTTGCGTTTAGATATTTGTACTGTATTAAGGTTCTAAGTTTTATGTTCTGGGTTCTATGTTCTATGAGAAATTGACTTTCCCTCCTCTCTTTTCCCAATTCTCTATTCCAACCCCTCATCTTCTTCTTTTTCGTTTTTTAGCTACTACTTGGCCGCGATATTTTACACTGACACCTTTATATTTTGTCCAACCCAGTTCCTTCACTACTTTGTGGTAGAACATTTTGAGGTTGTCAAATTTCTCTGAAACCCGGATGCCTCTGCCAAATTCTATGTAGATGTCTCCAACCTCAGGATAGAGCATCAATTCTCCGTTTTCCTTGATTCTCACTTCTGAAATCTGCGCTTGCCAGAAGGGATCACTCTGGATGAATTTCAAGACAGGCATGGCCTCTTCCATTTCACAGGTCATGCTATCAGCAGGTGTTAATGGCTCATCCACGTCTGGGCGTACCAATGGGACATTTGCTGCATGGAGATAAGATGTGGGGAATTTGTATCCCACTTCATCGAGGTACATGCTGCCGCCATTGGCATTGACGATCCGTGCAATGGGTTCGCGCATCCCGACTTCCACGTAGAGGATCCCGTTGAGGCTTTTGTAGACTTCCGCTTGCTTGATGAAGGCATTTTGTTCCAAATTCGCTTCCAATTCAGCCAGCCCTATTTCATTCATTTTTGCCCCAATGATCTCCCGTTCGCCGTCCAGTCCGATCAAGTCTTTGACTGCATCTACATCCAGGAAAGCATTGTCATTGCCTTCTATCAAGGAGATACTTACCTCCTTACATGTGATCCGCTCCTGATAGCCATTGGCAAATGCCAGAAGCGAAAGGGTGACCACGCCCAATAAGCCATAAAGGACTGCGCCTTTTACTTTGACTTTACCAACTTTCAGCGGCTTTCTGGATTTTTGTTCCAAAAGCACTTCCTCAAGCGGTCTGTTGCGCCGTGGTTGTCGTCTTGTATGTGTTCCTACTAATGCCATTGTAGGGTAATTATTGATTGAAAGTTAATTTTGAATTTTGAATGATGAATTTTGAATAAGAGGTTGATGGTCAATCATTTACAAAAAATATCAACACCATTTATTTTTCAGTTCTATCGTTCTATTTTATTCATTTTCTTTGCCCATTGTTGGACTTCAGGTACCAGTCTATCTATGTCTCCTGCGCCTAGGGTCAATAAGACTGTTGGCGGTTCAGTAATGGTTCCTAACGCATCGATTAAGCCTGATTTGCTGGCGATCATTTTCTGAGGAGCTGTTACCCCTTCCAAAATCATTTCTGAGGAAACGCCTGGAATCGGTAGCTCACGCGCTGGATAAATGTCCAACATGATCACCACATCCGCAGCAGATAAAGCTTCCGAGAATCCTGTGGCAAAGTCTCTCGTTCGAGAGTACAGATGTGGCTGAAACACTACCACCAATTGTCGATCGGGAAACAAGCGCCTGCCCGTGTCGATCGCTGCTGCCAGTTCTGTGGGATGGTGTGCGTAATCATCTATATAGGTGATATCTGCACCATCTTCCTGCAACTCAAAGCGCCGATAGATGCCTTTGAAACTAGCTGCAGCTGACTTCAGCCTTCCTTCATCTGCGCCGATTTCAACGGCGACTCCCATAGCTGCTACAGCATTCAGGACATTGTGTTTGCCTGGAAAGGGCAAGCGGATATCACGAATCGTTTCAGTCCCGCCAACAAAGTCAAAGGTGGTGGCCAAGCCTTCAAATCGAAGATTCTGCGCTTGGTAGTCCCCTTTATCTATGCCGTAGAGAATGGGTTTCTGTGACCAATCATTCTCCGCCAACGATTCGTGGACCAGCAATTTTCCTTGCACCAACGAAGCAAACTCCAGGTAGTTCTTTAGCATTTCGGCGGGAGAACCGTAGATGTCCAGATGATCTGGGTCCAGCGAAGTGATGACAGCTATCTCAGGGCTGAGGGTCAGGAAGGAACGGTCAAATTCGTCCGCTTCGGCGACTACCCAGTCTGAGCTGCCTTGGACAAAGTTGGAATTGAGGTTTCTCGCAATTCCGCCAAGAAAAGCCGTACAGTCTACGCCACAGGTTCTGAGCACATGGGCCATAATAGACGATGTCGTTGTCTTGCCATGTGTGCCCGCTACTGCGATGCAGCGATACGCTTTGCTCACTAGTCCCAGCAATTCAGATCGCTTGAGAATGGGAATGCCCATGTTCATAGCAGCCTGATACTCCAGGTTATCAGCTTTGATCGCTGGCGTGTAGATCATCATATCTACTGCCTCCAAATGCGATGCGTCCAATGTGTGAAAGATCTCTATCCCCGCTTTTTCCAGGTTCTGGCTGACGATGGAACTGGTCCGATCATAACCTGAAACCTTTTTTCCGCCACTGTGAAAGAACGTTGCCAGTGCGCTCATCCCTATGCCTCCTATGCCCAGGAAATACAGATGTTGAGCGTTGGCGAGTATATCCTCATGGTCCTTATGTGTAGGATTTTTGGATTTCAAGTGTTTCTGTTAAATAAGTTTTTCAATCTCGTCTACTATCTCTTTCGCCGCGTCATGTTTTTCTACTGCGGCTATTTTTTGGTTCAATTCAGCTAATTTGTCAGCATCCTTCAAGACAGCTATCGCTGTCTTGAGCAGTTGTTCCTTGGCCTCGCTCTGAGGCATCAAAATGGCAGCGCCACGGTCAGAAAGCGACATCGCATTCTTCGTCTGGTGATCTTCCGCCAACTGGGGAGCAGGCACCAAAATCGATGGCTTTGACAGGGCAATCAATTCTGAAATTGTGCTGCCTCCTGCCCTACTGATGATCAAATCCGCTACCCCATACGCTGCTGCCATATCTTCGATAAAAGGCATCAACTTCACATTTTCCTGGGCAGGCACACTTGCCTTTAACTCCTCGTAATAGCGCTTGCCACATTGCCAGATCAACTGCACATCTGCCTCGTCTACAGCGTCGAGGTTGTGCTTGAGCGCCAAGTTGATCGGGTTTGCCCCAAGGCTTCCACCCAAACTCAAGATCGTCGGTTTATCTGCTTTTACCCCAAATTTGGCTGCGCCTGCTTCTTTATCCATCACCTCAAATCCTCTGATCGGATTGCCGGTCACGTCTACTTTCGAAGCATCGAAATATTTGCTTGCAGCCTCATTTCCGAGCAGTATTTTGCTCGCTGATTTTGCCAGCCATTTATTCACCAATCCTGGATAGGCATTTTGTTCACACAAAACGAGTGGAATGCCTTTCATCCCTGCTATCCGTCCCATCGGGCCACTGGCATATCCTCCAACTCCCACCACCAATTGCGGCTTGAATCGGCGGAAAATGCTATTTGCCTGAAACAAACTGACAGTGAGTTTCAACGGAAAAGCCAGATTCTTCAGGATGTTTTTCACTGTCATCTGACGCTGTATGCCACTGATCCAGACAGGCTTGATCTCATAGCCATATTTTGGCACTACCGTCATCTCCATGCCTCCTTTGGCACCGACAAACAGGATTTCTGCCTGAGGATTCCGCTTGCGGATCTCATTGGCGATGGAGACTGCGGGGAAGATGTGTCCTCCTGTTCCTCCTCCTGATATGATGATGCGGTTTAGCATGGGTTAATGGGAAATGATAGAATGAGAGAATGATTGGATGATAGAATTAATTTTGAATTTTGAATGAATGAATTTTGAATGGAAGAAGTATATTTTTGAGTTTGAGTTTGAAGTTGTATTTGAGTTTTCTTAAGCAAATTGAAATTTATCTTTCTGTCGGCCTCTTTTCTTCTTTTGTTTTTGCTCAAGGGCGTCTCGGCTTACGCTGAGGATGATGCCCAGAGTGATGGAACTGAAGAGGATGGAAGTCCCTCCCATACTGATCAGTGGTAGGGTAAGACCTGTAATTGGCAATAATCCTACGGCGACGCCCATGTTCACAAGGGCTTGTAAAACCAGCAGGAAAGCAAGTCCTGCGGCGAGCAAAGCCCCAAAGGTCTTAGAGACGGTCACGATACTTACCGCTCGCATCAGCAAGACCAGATAAAGGAGCATCACAAATCCTCCCCCTATCAATCCATACTCTTCGATGATGATGGCGAAGACATAGTCAGAGTAGGCTTGTGGCAAAAAGTTTCGCTGGGTGCTTTTTCCAGGGCCGTTGCCCCAGAGACCACCCTTGGCGATCGCGATATGCGCTTGCACAGTTTGAGGGCTGCCATCGTAATTGACATTTACAATGCGCTCCTTGTACTCACCAATCCGGCTTTCCCAGGTTCCAGACCGCTTGGCGGTGCTGAAAAGGATGGAAAGGCCCATGACCGCCACCATCATCAGCATACCGATGTATTTGAGGTCAATCCCTGCAATGAACATCACCATGACACTGGCAAAGAACATGATCGCGGCGGTACTCAAATCCGCAGGGGCGATCAACCCACATATAATCACTACCCAAAAGAGGGCAGGCAAAAATCCTTCTGTAAAGTCCCTGATCACATCCTGTCGCTGGGTGAGCAGCTTGGCCAGGAAGATCATCAAGGTAAGTTTGGCGAGGTCAGAGGGCTGAAATGATTGCCCAAAAACTGTAATCCATCGAGCGGATTCGTTGATTTCGCTTCCTTGGGCGATCGTATAGATCAGCAATGGAATCGTAATCGCCAGCATCACATTCACCACCCGTGCATAGACGCGATAGTCAATCAGATGCACCACAAACATGATCAGGAAACCTGCGCCCAATAGCACCAAGTGACGCAAGACAAATGCTTCCGTGTCTCCGCCTTTGAGGCGGTAGGCCAGCGCACTGGTCGAGCTATAAATAGCAAGTGCACTCACTGCTGAGATCAGGAAAACGGTGATCCAAATGATCTTGTCTCCGCGTAGTCTATGTAGTATCCAGGTTAGCATAATGTGTTCAATCAAAATGAAAATAGAAATGAAAATTAAAATAGGACACTGATAGTCAGCCCTTTAGCGCAAATCCATTCATATTTCGATTTCAATTTTCATTTTGATTTTAATTTCTCTACTTCTTCTTTAAATATTCTTCCTCTTGCTTCAAAATTTTCGAAGATGTCAAAGCTGGAACACGCAGGCGCCAGTAAAACCGTGTCTCCTGGCTCCGCCAACTGCTGTGAAAGCTTGATAGCAGCGGGCATGTCCTCTGCGAGTCCTATGGTCTCGATTTTGCCCGAAAATGCTTCCAGCAATTTGTCCTTATTGGGACCCAAAATCACCAAAGCTTTTACTTTGGAGATGTCGAGGATGCCGTATTCATTGCCCTTGTCGAGGCCACCAGCGATCCAGACTGTGGGCGTCTCCATGCTTTTGAGGGCATAAAAGGTTGAATCCACATTCGTCGCCTTGGAATCGTTGATGTACAACACGCCGTCTATCGTCGCTACCGGTTCCATCCGATGTTCGATGGCACCAAACGAAGGCAAAGCAGCTTTCACTGCCTCATCTGTCACCCCCAATCGCTTTGCGACCAAAATCGCCGCCATCACGTTAAAAGCGTTGTGCTTTCCCTTCAGCTGCATGCCTTGATAGTCCACGCGAAACTTGTAGCCAGCCACAATTTCCTGCTTTTCCATCCAGATGAGGGACCCCGGTTTTTGTTCCAGGCTAAATCCCAATCGCTCCGCTTTTGGCTCGTGCTTCCAGATTTCGCCCATCGTGACGGGGTCATCCACACAGTAGACAAAAGCGTCTGAAGGCGCTTGATTCATGGCGATGCGGAACTTCGCCGCCGCGTATTTTGCCATGTCCCATTGGTAGCGATCCAGGTGGTCGGCGGTGATATTCACCAGCACGGCCACATCAGGCTTAAAGTCCTGAATATCATCTAGTTGAAAACTACTTACCTCAAGGACATACAGGTCTGAAGGCTGTGTTTCTTCTGCTAGAATTCGCGCAAAACTTTTCCCAATATTTCCGCCAACTGCCACGTTTTTCCCCGCTTCATTCAACAAGTGATAAATCAAGGCTGTGGTCGTCGTTTTCCCATTACTACCTGTAATGGCGATGATGCTTCCCTTTGCGTGTCGATATGCAAATTCTATCTCTGAAATGATAGATTTACCCGCTTCCCGCAGGGTTTGGACCACTTCCGCTGTAGGCGGAATGCCTGGACTTTTGACAATAACATCTGCGTCAAAGAACTTTTCTATGCTATGCTTTCCTTCTTCAAAGGGAAGCTGATGTTCGACCAAAGTCGTTTTATATTTTTCTTTTATCGTACCTCCGTCTGATATCCAGACTTCAGCGCCGATCTTTTTTGCTAATAAAGCCGCACCAATTCCGCTTTCTCCTGCGCCTAGGATGACAATTTTCATATCTATCTCAGTTTCAGCGTTGCAAAGGCCAGAATCGCAAGCGCCACGGATACGATCAGGAATCTCATGACAATTTTGGACTCATGGATGCCTTTCTTTTCGTAGTGGTGATGCAATGGGGACATCTTGAATATCCGCCTGCCTTCTCCATATTTCTTCTTCGTATAGCGGAAGTAAGTCACCTGAATGATCACTGAAAGGGTTTCTGCTAAAAACACCCCACAAATGATCGGAATCAGGAGTTCCTTTTTCACCATCAGTGCCATTACCCCTATTGCCCCGCCTAATGCCAAACTTCCCGTGTCTCCCATGAATACCTGAGCGGGAAAGCTATTGTACCAAAGGAACCCAATGCATCCTCCGACAAGTGCGGTTCCATAGACCACCAATTCTGACGAGAGGGGTATGTAGCTGATGTTCAGATAACTAGAGAAAATCGCATTGCCTGATACATAGGCAAAAATGGCTAAGGTTGTGCCCGTAATGGCAGAAGTCCCTGCTGCTAGACCGTCAATTCCATCCGTCAAATTGACGGCGTTTGAAAGGGCTGTGATGATGAATATCACCACAAGCAGGTAGACGATCCTCCCCAAAATGCCTTCTTCAATGAACAGCTCCAGGATTCGGATCTTGGAGTAATCAAATACATACTCTTTGAAAAAGGGGAAGTCTGTGCGGTACACAAAGCTTTTGTCCCTTGGTCCAAAGATTTCATTGGCAACCTGTGAGCGAATCGCCGGCGCAATGGTCAGCGTGATTTCCTCAGGTTCTTTATCATAATCAATCTCATTCTCCTCAAAATGGGGACGGTTGACCAAGTAGGTATGCAAACTGTCATACTTCTCCGCTCCAGGGTAGGTCTGCAATTCAATTCCATTGATCGCCACGACTTCATCCCCGCTCTTAAACCCTTGATTGATAAGCAGTTGACTGCCCGTAATCCGATTCAAACTAGTGATGTGCTTGCGACTCCCCATGAAGTCAGGGTGGTACAACATGACCAGTCCTACAATCAAGCCCAGTGAAACTTGGCCTACGATCTTAAATCGCCCTTTGAGCCCTGCTTTATCCTTTTTGAAAACCTTGATGTAGTCATCAATAAAACCGATGGTTCCCATCCAAATCGTTGCTAGCAGAATGAGCCAGACATAGCCATTTTTCAAATCGCCCCACAAAAGGGTCGGAATCACGATAGCGGCGATGATGATGACTCCCCCCATAGTTGGTGTTCCTCTTTTATGGGCATGGTCGGGTCCTAAACTGCCTTCCCTTACCACCTCACCGATCTGCTTTCTCCTCAATAGGTTGATGATTTTTTTCCCAATGAGCAATGAAATGATCAATGAAAAAATAATGGACATCATCGCCCGAAAACTGATGTACTGAAACACCCCAAAACCAGGTATATTGTATTGCGCATCAAGCCAGTCAAGTAGATAGTATAGCATGAGGAAGGTTTTAAGTTCTAGGTTCTAGGTTCTAAGGAACAATTGAATACATTATTGATCATCACCTATCTATTAATCAGTTATTTTTCATTAACAATTGACAATTCACCATTAACCATTATTCCCAAATGCTTCTTGAATCACTACTCGGTCGTCAAAAGGGTATTTTTTTCCTTTGATTTCCTGGTAGGTCTCATGGCCTTTTCCAGCGATCAGAATCACGTCCTGTGGCTGTGAGAGCCTCGCCGCTGTGCGGATGGCCTGTTTTCGGTCCACAATGGTCAGCACCTTATGTGCCATATCGGGGGAAATCCCCGTTTCCATGTGTTCCAAAATCGCCTCTGGCGCTTCATCTCGGGGATTGTCTGAGGTGAGGATCGCCTGATCTGACATTTGAGCTGCAATGGCTGCCATGTCAGGGCGTTTGCCTTTGTCTCGATTTCCCCCACACCCCACAACTGTGATGATGCGCCCTTGCTGAGACTGCTGATTGACCGATTGAATGGTCTTCAATACATTCTTCAGCGCATCTGGCGTATGGGCGTAATCGACGATGGCCGTAGGGCCATTGGGCATGATCTTGACGGGCTGAAACCGTCCTTCTACCCCACCCAGTTTGGTCATTTCTAGCAAAACCTCTTCTTTATCTAATCCCAAAGAAACCGCCACAGCATATACTGTCAGCAGGTTGTAGGCATTAAATCCGCCCAAGACTTGGAACCAGGCTTCGCGCCCGTCAATCTCTAATTGCAGGCCTTCGAAGGTATTTTCCAATAAACGGCCTTTGAAATCTGCCATAGCTTTGATGGCCATGGTTTTGACAGGCGCAGCGGTATTCTGCGTCATGACTCGACCGTGCTTGTCATCTATGTTGACAAGCGCGAGTGCGTCTTTATCCAGCATGTCAAAGAGCAGCTTCTTGGCTTTTATGTACTCGGCAAAAGAGCCGTGAAAGTCGATATGATCATGGGTAAGGTTGGTAAAAACGCCTACCCGATATGGGATGCCATATACGCGCTGCAGTGCTAGGCCATGGCTACTCACTTCCATAAAACAGTATTCACATCCTTCTTCCACCATTTCCGCAAACAGTTGATGTAGCTGTTTGGGGTAAGGCGTGGTAAAAGAGGAAGGAGACGTTCTCAACCCTATTGCATTCCGCACCGTGGAAACCATCCCCGACATATAGCCCAACTGATTGAACAGCTGGTGAAGCAAGGTGACCGTGGACGTTTTTCCATTGGTCCCTGTGATGCCAATCACCTTGAGCTTCTCTGCTGGGCGGCCCCAATAATTGGCTGCAATCAGAGAGAGGGCAGCAGAACTGCTCGCCACTTGAACATAGGTCACAGTCGGTTCCAACTGGTCTGGAAGGGTCTCACACACGATTGCGTGAGCTCCATTGCCTATCGCACTTTCAATGAACGTGTGCCCATCTACCCGCATGCCCCGAAGGGCAACATAAAGTTCTCCTTGCTGGACCTGGCGAGAATCAAACTGAAAGTCTGAGACTTCTACCGTTTGTGGCCCTTTTGTGCTGAGAACTTCGACATTTTGGAGGAGATGTGAGAGTTGCACAGTTTTTTGGGGAATAATTTTGAATGAGTGAATGGTGAATGATCAATTTTGAATGAGTGAATGATGAATTTTGAATGTTAGCCCTAAGGCTTCGACGTGAGCTCAGCCGAACGTTCATCGAAGCAAAACTCTGTCTATCAGTCATTTACACATTTAAATTATTCCGTTTATTTTTATTACATTTTCAACTATCAACCCAAATACAGGGTGATTTTTGTATTTTTTCCGACCCGATATCCGGGCAATAATGATTGTCGTTTCACTTTTCCATGTCCACTGAGGTGCACGATTACGCCCATTTTTTCCAACATATTCAGCGCATCTCTTGCTGACATCCCTTTCATGTTCGGAATGCGCGTTCCTGAAAGACCCAGTGGTTTATAATCCACCTGATGGCCATTATCTTTTGTTCCAATCCACTCATCCTCAGGTGTTAAACTCGTTTCGATTCCTAATCCTGCGTAAACCTTCTCTGCATTCTCTGCATAAATGATCCGAGGCGCAGGGCGCTTCACCAGCTTCTCATTGGGCTTGAGTGGGGGCTGGCCTAGCTGCCAGTCAAATTTGTAAATGCCTTCGGCGATTTCTCTGAATATGGGCGCAGCCACTTGGTTGCCGTAGTATTTGCCTGCGGATGGCTCATCGATCATCACATAGAGCGTGTAGCGAGGATTTTCTACGGGAAAAAATCCGCCAAACGAGGCTACGTACTTCTTCACGTATTCACCTCCTTGCGTCTTTCTTGCTGTACCTGTTTTTCCTGCAATCCGAAAAGGCAATCCTTTAATATTCCTTGCTGTACCATATTCGATGACTTGCAACATCATTTCTTTCAATTTCCTGACCGTCTCAGGACTACAAGCACGTTCCTTGGCAGCTACAGGTCCGTAGGATTGTATCACTTGTGCATTGTTGCGAACCTCCTTGACAAGCCAAGGTTCCATGCGGATACCGTTATTGGCGATGACATTATAGGCTGTCGCCATCTGGAGTGGTGTCACTGTAAGGGAATAGCCAATAGACATAGAAGGCAAACTCGCTACTGTCCAAGATTCATCACCAGGTCGGTGAATGACGGGTGTTGGTTCCCCTTTAAGCTGTGTATTGGCAGGAAAAGGGAGGCCTAGACGCTCCAAATGGGCGATATAGCGCATGGGATCATCGGCATAAGCCTCGCTGATCACTTTGGAGAACCCGACATTACTCGATTTAGCGAATGCTTGTTCCCAAGTGAGTTTCCCATATACAGCACCATCCGTAATTTCCTTGTCATCAAATAAAATCTTTCCATCGCCCGTATCCAGGGTATCACAAACATCCATTACACTATCTTCGAGTGATGCCATAGCTGAAAACAGCTTAAAAGTAGAGCCTGGCTCATGGGGATGGGCAACGCCATAATTAAGGCTCTCTGGATAATTGGCCAATGCCTTAATTTTCCCTGTTTCTACTTCTAATAAGATCGCTGCGCCAAAACGAGCTTCATGCTTTACCACGCCTTTTTTAAGCGCTTTTTCCAAAATATCTTGCAGATCTACATCCAGCGTCGTCGTCACATCAAATCCATCATCCGACTCAGCCTCCCCATACTGGTCTAGGGGCATATAAGAACCACCCCGAATCTTCTGGGCGAGGATATAACCGTCACGTCCGCGCAGCTCATGATTATAAGAAGCTTCTATACCTCGGATACCGAGGGTATCGTTGACCATACGGCCCAGCGTGATGCGCGCAAGATCCCCATAAGGATAGTGGCGCGTATTGTGGATTTTCTCTGTCACAAATCCGCCTTTGTAGCGGCCTAGGTTCAAAATGGGCCACGTTTTCACTTCTTGTAATTCATTGTAAGACAATAGGTTACGTGTCAGGTAAAGGTGTCTATCGCCTGTGATGAATGCCTTCTTGATTTTGTGATAATACTTCAGGGTATCTCGTTCTTCTTCCTCATCAAATTTCTCCGTCATCAGACAGGCCAAAGTAAACACTGAATCGCTGTAGAATGGATAGGTCGTCGTGTCGAGAATCGTAGGGTCAAGGGCAATTCGGTAAAAAGGAATACTCGTCGCCATGATGGCGCCTTTCTCAGAAATGATATTGCCGCGATCTGCTACCACTCGTTTAAAAAAGACCTTTTCGTCCAATTCTTTCTGCACCCAATAATCATGATTGAGTTGTACTCCAGCCACGCGTAGGAGGACCAGCAGTCCAAACCCCACAAATACTGCGAAGAGGACATAAATACGGGTCAATATGGTGTTAGAAACTTTCAAGGGTGTGGATCAATTTTGAATGATGAATTTTGAATGAGTGAATGCTTGCCCTGAGTCTATCGAAGGGTTGAATTTTGAATGATGAATGAGGGTTAGTTTTGTATTTTTCACTCATTCCTTTTCACTTTTTTGTTCCTTGTTAATTATTTTTCCTTATTCTGAATTCCCTCTGCTACTAGCTTAAATGGCGGTTTTCTCAGCCCTTCCAGTCCCAGGGTGTCGGTCATTTCGACCATTTCTGCGTAACGAATGCCAGCTTCTAGCTCGGCTTTTTTCATATAATAATCGTCTTTTAACTTTTTGACTTCTTTTTTGAGTTGGGCGCGCTCTTGCACTTGTCGTTCGGCGTAGTGCGCATTCCATATATAGGCTAACCCTATCACTGCTAGGAACACCACAAACCGCAGGTAGCCGTCTACCTTTTTGGCAGAAAGGCCCTTGCCTACTTCTTTAGGGCTAGGCTTGCTGGATGATGTTCTAGGTCGGTTGGCCATGGGTCAATGATTGAATGATAGAATGAGTGAATGGAAGAAAATGAGTAGATGAATAGATGATAAAATGATTAAATGGTTTTGTTTTTCTTTGGTCTATTATTTATTCTTTTCTTCATTTTCCATTTTTAATTCTTCATTCTCAATTATTAATTTTCTTCTCTGCTGCTCTTAATCGGGCGCTACGCGCTCTTGAGTTGTTAATCACCTCGTTATCAGGGGCTTGTATTGCTTTTCGGGTGATAATATTCCAAGGTGTCAGTGGATTTCCATAAAAGTCTTTCTCCACTACGCCTCCCAAATTTCCGCTCCGCATGTATCGCTTTACCAGTCTGTCTTCCAAGGAGTGATAAGCGATCACCACCAATCGTCCGCCTGGCCGAATCAAGTCGCCACTCGCCGCCAATAGTTTCATCAGCGATTCCATCTCTCCATTCACTTCGATCCGCAAGGCTTGAAATACCTGTGCCAGGTATTTGGACTTGCGCTTGGGATCGATGCACGGCTCGATCACAGATTCCAGTTGCCGTGTGGTCGTGATCGCAGCCGAAGGGCGATAGTTGGCAATCAGTCGCACAAGCTTCTTGGCGTTATTGAGTTCGCCATAGTTGCGAAAGATTTCAAACAGGCGCTCTTCCGTTTCCTCGTTGAGGATATCTGCTGCGGTGCGTCCGTGCCGTCTATCCATCCGCATATCGAGTGGTCCATCAAATCGAAAGCTGAACCCCCGATTTGGCGTATCAAACTGATGGGATGAAACGCCCAAATCCGCCAAAATGCCATCTACATGGGGAAATCCTCTTGCTTCCAATGCCAGTTCGATGTCCTTGAAGTCTTCCGGGACAAAGATGAGCCTGTCATCATCTATCAAATTCCCTACAGCATCTGCATCTCTATCAAAGGCGATCACTTTTCCGGTGTCTAATTGGGAGAGAATGGCCTTTGTATGGCCTCCCCCACCAAATGTGACATCCACATAGACCCCATCCGGCTTGATCTTCAACAGATCTATGCTTTCGTGTAGGAGCACAGGTATGTGATAAGCCGGTTCGATAGAATTTGAATGTTTGGAGTGGGGAAAACTGGGTGATCAGCCAGGAGGTGTCTTTGATGATTTTTGATTATTAATTGATTGATTACTGATTCAGGAAAAATAATCAACTAGTTATCAATCATTTAATAGCTACTCATCAGTTGATGGTGGAGGAGGTGTCGCAGGTTCTGGTTCTTCGCTCATGACCTCTTCGGCGAGCAAGGCGATGTCTTCATCATCCTCATCTAGCCACTGGTCGTAGGCGTCTTTGTCCCAAATCTCAATCTTGTCTTTCTGAGCCACAAGCACAATCTCCTTGCTCAGAGCTGCATATTCCATCAGTCGCTTAGGGATAAGGACGCGCGCACTACCATCAAGCTCTATGGGCGTGGCACCATTGGTGAATCTCCTGGCAAAGCGGCGATTCTTTTCAATGAACTGGTTTTTAGAGAAAATCTTCTCTAACTGTGCTTCCCAAACTTGTTCGGGATGAAGCACCAAGCATTTCTCTATGCCCCTGTTCATGACAAAATCTTTTTGCATCTCCTCAGGCAATTGCTTACGCAAACTGGCAGGCAACAAAAAGCGGCCTTTTGCATCCAATTTACAGTAATGTTCACCGATTAATGCTTTCAAAACAGGAGATAGTTATACACTTCTAAACAAATGTAGAAAATATTTCCCACATTTTACCACTTTCTCCCACAAAATTTAATCAATTTTATGCTTCATTATCAACGCTTTAGCAAGTTATAGTAAAAGTTTAGCATTAACAAGGCTGAAAGCTATTTTTTTTAGTATTATCAAGTAAAATGATAATATTATGAGCTAACAGATCTCACTTTTTGGTGGGAATCGTGGTGAGAAGTGGGAAAAAAATTGATGAATTTGGTGTTTTGGAGGGAGGAAAAAGAATTTTGCCCCTTAATTCCCTACCAATCAGGTGATTAGGATTTCCCCCTCTTTAGGCAAAAAATTGCATAAATAGCCCTTACAATGGCTTTATTCCACTGTTTATTGAACCTATTCCAAAAATATTAGAGAAAACTTACCTAAAGTATTACCTTAACACTGGCATGTTATAAGGCTAACTATCAACTACTTATCTTGACAATTATTTGGCTCTTGGTGTGCCATCTGTAGCCACCAGGTGGAAAATAGCTTGGTAAGAAAGTCCCCAAGAGAAGAATCCTTTGCATACAGGTTAATGATATGGGGAGGGCGAGTCGATTCTTTTGCATCAAAGCAGGTGACAGTACGCAGTGGGTGATCGTTGACCTCCAAATTGTGCCAACGCATGCTGAGCTGGGCATGCTTGACGCGGATGCGCTGGGTGAAGATTCGGTTGCTCCGAATATAGGCGTATTCGCCACTACGGGTCAGGAGGGTCAGTTCATCGATGATCAAGATCATATCCGTTCCCTCAAAGCGGTTACTGAGGGGCCTTACGATGCCATTATCCGGATTGTATTGCTGAATAAACTCTCTTGCACGTGCAGGGTCTGCATTCAAAAAATAGACGGAGTCCAGTCCTGTGACCTCTTTGAGCTGCTCACCGAGTCGCTCCCCTAGCCTAACCAGAAACTCCGTTTTGGCATTTACTCCCCATGAACGATCTTCCTCCACAGTCAAGAACTGGTTGACGTCCATGTGGTAGTCTTCGTTGAAGTTCACTTGCTTGGCACTGATGTAGATGCCAAGGGTCTTGCCTGTGAGTTCTGGGAGTTGTGCTATCAAGGGAGAATTCACCAGGAGGAACATTCCCATTAACATGGAGAGACGAAAATTGAGGACCATTCAGGAGAAGGTTTTGGGTTTCAGAGACCTCGGAGGTTTTTAGCGATTCTGTTGATTAAACCTCCGAGGTCTTTTTACAGATTTGGAGATAAACGCTTTGCTTTGCCTGACGAAGATAGGGGAAATTTTGCTGCATAGGAAGAGACCGCTCGGGCTTCGCCCTCGCTGTCAGATCGTTCGGCCTATCGGCCTCACTGTCAGACAAGAGACTAAGAAAGAGATGCTTTGTCTGACAGCGAGTCTTTGAGCGATCTGACAGTGAGCAAAGCAAACGCTCTGACAGCGAAGCGATCTGACAGCGAAGGCCGTCTTCGGCCTGAGCGGTCTCACTCCACGAGCATCTCAATGCGGGTATAGCTCTTATCGGGGTTGAAGCGATTGTTGGCAAGGTCTCTGACCTTGGTGAGGTCGTACTTCATGACTTTGCCAAGTTCAGGGGCATAAAGCTGGTATGCAAGACGATATTTAATAAAGCTCGACGTATCCGATGGCAGGCTTTCAAGGACAAATACGGCGGGGTCGTATGTCACGCCGTTCACCTCAATCACTGTGTCGATACTTTGGTACTTATAATCTTGTTCCCCTAGTCCGTTGTAGAGATTTCCATTCCATTTGATGCCTGGATAGACAGGGAACTTCAATATCTGGAAGCGCTGGTTCTCTTCCATGCGCTCGGCGAATTCGCCATCTTTGTATACTGTACCGACGCGGTCGGCTACAAAGAGGTAATCCGTCCCTCGGTCAAAGTCTGACCGAAAAGTCTCTAGGCGGAAGACTTCCCGCCCAAGCAGGTCAGTCTCCTTTTCGCCTATCACCTCTTTCATATAGAACTTGTCTACGATCGTGTCTTGCGTCGTGAAGGTGGTGTCAATCACGAGGTAGATACGGGATTGTCCCGTTTCTAGGGGATAAATGGTCTCTGTATAGGCAGGGACAGGGGTTTTGATACGATTGCAGTGCGTAAGGCCTAAGGCTATGACGATCAGTCCCAGGGAGAAAAGGAGTTTTTGAAGCATTCTTTTGAAAATGAAGGATGAATAGACCTCGGAGGTTTTGGAAACCTCCGAGGTCTTCTTGTACCAGAAAGGGCCTTGCAAGTTCTCTATTATCACTGAAGAACTCAAGGGCAAAAATTGTACCTTAAGGATACACCAATCCAAACCCCAGCTTATTCATCTCCCGAATGACATACTGCTTAAATCTCTCAAGAGATTTCGAGACAACTTCTAGGTTTTTCACAAACAACTCCTCCTCCTCGTATTCTTCATGATCTAGCAGATAGACTTTCCCTTTTTCCTGACCGAGTTGAATCAAGAAAAAGTTTCCATGGCCGTCATTACCTATGCTGAAAAAGCCTTCGGCCATTACATTTTTTTCACTCCACTGCTGTAGGATCGTATTTTCCCTGATGATCATTTCGGCCTCATGATGGAAATATAAGGTATGCAAAGGTTCAGAATGGCCTTCTCCGTAGTCAAGTTTCAGGTCGAAGAAATGGTCGTCCTGCTCTCTCATAAATCTTTTGTAGAAATGGGGGAGAGAGATGTTGAGCGCCTGTTCTATTTGGGTTAATGCTTCTGAGGTCATAGGGATTAAAATTAGGGATTGGATGTAAATGAGGCAAAAAAACTTGTCAGGTTTTCCATGAAGGGATCATGGGAAACCTGACAGGATGGGTAGAAAAGGGAGGCAAAGATAGGATTTGCATTCCGCCTAAATTACCTACCTCCCATTCTGAGGAAGTCCGATTCTTCCTCTCCCTTTACTCCACCAATTCCATCTCATCAATCAAATACCCCGCATCGGCATATTTGTCAATCAAATACAAGATATAGCGAATGTCTACACTGATATTCCGGCACAGGCTTCGATCGTAATTGATGTCGCTCATGGTGCCGTCCCAGCAGCGGTCGAAGTTTAGGCCGATCAGTCGTCCGTCCCCGTCGATGACAGGGCTGCCAGAGTTTCCTCCCGAAGTATGGTTAGATGCCACAAAGCACACCCATAGTTCACCTTCTTGGCCATATCGCCCATAATCGCCTTCCTTATACAGCTCTCTGAGCTTCTCTGGAATCTTATAATCATACGCCCCCGTAAGGTTCTTATCCATGATGCCTTTCATCGTGGTATAGTGCCTATAGTCTACCCCATCATCGGGCGAATACCCTTCGATCTGTCCATAGGTAACACGAAGGGTGAAATTGGCATCTGGGTAAAAGGTTTTTTCCTCAAAGACTTCTTGCTGCGCTTTCATATAGATGCGGTGCACCTGGTTGAGTTGTGCCTGGAGGGTTTGATACTGTTCGCTCACGTTGTCGCGATAGTGGTCAAGGATGCTCTCCATCAGTTGGTAAATCGGGTCTTTCTTGATCTTCTTGGCAGATGGATTGGCCATCAAGGCGCGAAATTTCTCCTCATCTACGATGAAGGATTTCTTAAAAGCGGCTTCCGCATACGCCTGGGTATCGCCTTTGTATTTGGTCTTGATTTTGGAAAAAATGGCAGGCCACTGGGCTTCAGGAATGTCATTCATATAGTTTTGGAGAAGTAAACCCATGATCTCCTGATCGATCGGCGCGTGGTAGTTTTTGAAAAAGCCATCCAACGACCTTCTTTGGCGTGAAATGGCGGCATCCAGCGCCTCTTCATCTGCTTCGTCTTCCATTAAGGCCACAAGTCCTTTAAGTCCATTCGCTTTGGATACCGCCTCGATGCCCAAGGCACCCTCCGTGACATACAATCGCTGATATTGTAGCGGCTTCAGTTGCTCATACAGTTCCTGATAGACCTCCAGAATACGGCCATATTTGTTGTTCCACTCAGGATTTTCCCTCACCCGCTTCATAAACTCAGCTTCATAAGTATGTTTCTTTTCCAATGCCTGCGTCTTTTTCAGCCCCAATATTTCCCCTTTCCACTTTTTGTACCCATTACTGATCCCCGACTGTTTGGAAGCGTACTGAATGCCCACTTTCTCACTTTTCTTCATCTCGCGATCCATTACAGAAAGGCGCAAGTCGCGGAGCTTGATACGAGTGGGATCTTCTTGATTCATGATAAGGTCCACAGCATAGGAAGGTAAATACTCTTGCGTACTGCCAGGAAAGCCATAGACAAGCGTAAAATCATTCTCCTGCTTATCTTTGATAGAAATCGGCAGCGAATGGCGCGGCTTCAACGGCACATTGTCATCAGAGATGTCAGCGGGCCGGTTGTCAGGGCCGGCGTAGACACGAAACATGGAAAAATCCGCATTGTGACGCGGCCACACCCAGTTGTCGGTGTCACCACCAAATTTGCCAATCGAGGACGGCGGAGCGCCTACCAGTCGAACGTCCGTATAGCGTTCCGTCACGATCATATAGTATTCATTGCCATAATAAAAAGGCTTGATAATGGCATCGTAAATCGTGCCATCTATAGCATCTTCGACAATATCGTCCATGTGCTCTTGTATGATATAATAGCGATCAGATTCGCTGGTCTCATCGGTGATCCCTTTGAGGACTTGCTTCGTCACATCTTCGATTCTGACGATGAAGGTCACAGAAAGCCCTGGGTTCTTGAACTCCTCTGACCTATCTTTTGCCCAAAATCCATCTTCCAGATAGTTATTCTCCACAGAGCTGTGGCGTTGGATCTGGCCGTAGCCACAGTGGTGGTTGGTGAGGAGCAAACCCTGATCCGAGATGATCTCGCCCGTACAGCCTCCACCAAAGATGACAATCGCATCTTTCAGGCTAGAATTGTTTACACTATAAATATCTTCAGCAGACATTCGCATGCCCATTGTCTGCATATCGTCTTCGTTGAGGGCTTTTAGGAGGGTGGGAATCCACATGCCTTCTCCCGCATGTGCGGCTGGATGGAGGAGAAATAGACCTGTGAGCAGTAAAAAAAGGATTTTTTGCATAATCGTTAATCAATCAATGTATGAATCAATAATTCGTTAATTGTGTTTTCAGTAAATGGATTTAGCCTCGAAAATGCGGCAAGATAATCATTTTCAAATTCTCTCAGGCAGGCGACAAAAATCTAGCAATATTTGTCGTAAATTGAGGGAAAAGTATTGAGCTAATTGCCCATTCAACAGATCAGTCTCTCATTCTATCATTCACTCATCCAATCATTTTCTTTTTGAGTCGCCTCGTTTTACAACCCATATATCCAGACCTCCAGGATACTGACCTCCGGAGCCTACTCGCTTCGGGGATGGAACTCCCTACGGAAGGCGAATTGGACGAGGTTCTTTTGACCTACAAAAACCACGAAGCGGGATGGCTATGGGGGTTTTATGAGCAAAAAGAATTAGTAGGAATCATTGGGGTAATGCGCCATAGTGAGCGGGAATGGGAGATTGCCCACCTAGTAGTAGAAGCATTCTATCGCAAGCAGGGCATCGGCAAGCGCATGATCACCGCCCTGCGCCAGCAGTCATCTGACCTCCAGCTCATTTGGGCTGAAATAGACGAAAAATCCATAGGTTTTTTTGAGAAATGTGGCTTTCGCATCACACCCATCCCACATGGGCTGTGGGAAAAAAACAGCTTCCGCTGTGAGTGGAGGTGAAGAGCGTTCCCTTCAGAAAGTCAAATTTGACTTTTTCCCTCATTGCGACGGGTTGAAACCCAGTCGCAATAGCAAAATGACAGGCAAAAAACTATTGCGACCGGGTTTCAACCCGTCGCAATTGAACCCTTGATCGCTTCCCCTACCGTATCCGATCCACAGACCGCACCAGCTCATCGTCTTTCTTGATGCGCATACGGGCATACCAGACAAATAGGATCGCCAGGACGGGCAAGGCAAAGCCATAGACCGCGGTGCTGCTCGCCCCTTGACTGCTGATCATGAAAGGGCCCTTGGTGGTCACCAGCACAATGGCGAGGATTTCCAACATCAGGCCGATGATGGCGATATTGGCGAGGCGCATCTGCCGACGGCGGTCGGCATATTGGAAAATGACGAATCCGATAAAAGCTGTAACTCCTACAGCCAGGACAAAAAAGCCAATGTGAAAGGGATTTTCCGTAAAGCGTTGCATCATGGCTTGGGACGCCCCTTCCGTCATCGCCGTGACCCCCATACCCGAGACAAACTCGGTATTGGTGCCTTCTGCGTATTTCCAAATAGGGATAAAAAAGGTGGCTAGGTTAGACAAAATAGCCATTAGAAGGAGAACAGATTGGATTCTTTGAAGCATGAAGTCTGTGGTTTGTTACAATGGGGCAAAAAAGCAAGAATCGTGCGGCTGGGATGAAACGGGCGCGGGCGGACGGATAGAAGTGTTGGCCTTGGTTGGCCCGTTTCGATTTTTTGGTTACTTTTTTCTAAAAAAAGTAACACTACAAAGGGATTAAAACAACCACTTAGATTCTTTAAAGAAACTAGAAAAACGTAGTCTTATTAGACCCGACAAAAATGGGAGAAAACCCTCATTGTTCCAAATAACAATGAGAGAATGATAGAATGAGTGAAGGATAGAATGTATATAAAAAAGGTTAGTGCTTTGAGACTTGATGGAGAAAACCCTACAACCATAAAAATTGCCACGGATCACCCAGGTTCTCACAGAAAAGAAATCCGTGCAAATCCGTGTAATCCGTGGCTTATTATTCTAGCTCCCAGATGAAGCGAAAATCTTGTTAATCCTGCAAATCCTGTCCATCCTGTATCAATCCTCTTCATCCTGTACCGCTGGCCGATAACTCAACTCCCGGTAATTTTCCACAAAATCCTCGTCGTTTTTGATGATGAGGTAGGTGACAAAAAGAAAAAAGACCATACCCGCAACGCCGCCGATGCTGCCGAGCAATTCATCGGCATCATGGACAAAGACGGGCATCAGCACCGCCGCTGCGCCCATCAGGCCCCGAAAGAGGGCCGGGGCAAATATATTCCCACATTTGAGGCTGAGGTAGGCGAGAGGGAAAGACATCGCTATACAACTGCCGATGCTCACCATCAGCGGAAAGAGGTCAAAATAGCCCACCATAAAGGCGGGGATCATGGCCCAAAGGCCCCATACGCCGCCTGTCACCAACGCGCTGCCTTGGAAGCCCAAAGACTGCGTCTCCTTGAGCATCAGGCCGCGGAAGCCCAGCTCCTCGCCCAGCATCATGGGCGTGAGGAAAAGCACCCCTGCGATCAGCAGAAAGATGATCATCTGCAGGGTGTCCAGCACCCCAAAGGAAGAGAACAGCATTTCCTGCAGCTGGAAGAGCAGATTGCTGAGGCCATAGTCATGGCTGAAGAAAGGCTGCGCCCCCATCAAGCCCGTCAGGGCTTCGGTTTCCACGGCGCCTGCGCCCATGCCCACCTTCCCAAAGCCTGGAATGCCCATGAGGTTGCCCCCCACGAACACCACGCCTATCGTGCCCGCCACCGTCACAAACGGCCCCAAGGCGCTGAACATCAGCCATTTCATGTCGAGCCTGCCCGACCGAAAGCCAAAGTCTTTCATCTCCCCATCGTACATAAACTTCTGCACCAGCATCGCCGACAGCGCCGGCCCCCACAAGAAAAACAATAAGCTGATGATAAAGCCTGCCGGGCCTTCCACATGGTTCAGCAGCCAATACACGGCAAAGCCACTAATGGCCAGCATCCCACCGATAAATGCACCTATCTTTTTGAAATTCATGTCATGAAGTTACGAATTTTTTGCAGGGCAGAAAAGGGTGTTTTTTGCGAAAAAGGGGAAGAGGTTCTAGAGGTCATAGCCTGAGCTTGCCGAGTAACCGTAGCCTGAGTTTGTCGAAGGCGAAGGTTACTCGTGCCAAGAAGGAATCTCCTTCAGCTCTGGCATCTTCTGTTTCGGCGGCTTCGACAGGCGTTCGACTGAGCTCACGCCGAAGTCTCAGCCACCGAAGCCCAAAAACCTACAAAATGGCCTCCCCATTTCCCATAGCCCCCTCTTGAGGGGGCGCCAAAGTCGCAGACTTTGGCGGGGGTTCAATCCCTCAACGCCTCCACCTCCCCATCCCGCCGATGATACCCCGTCTCCGCCACCAGCCGCTCCGCCGCTGCCACATGCCCCAAAAAGCGCGCCTGCATCTCCGCACGCGACATCGTCATCGTCTCCCCCATCTCCATCACCTCAAAGTGATCTCCACCCTCCAACACCTGCGCCTGCGCCTGCACCAGCCGCGCCGCCTCTAAGTGATAGTCCGTCAAAAATAGCTTCATCTGGCCGTAGGTCGCGATCTCAAGGGCCTCATCGAGGTCTTCCCAAGCCTTGGAGAAGGCTTGGGTGTGGCGGTGGAGGGTGGCGCGGTTGATGAGGCCGCGAGCAATAAATTCCTGATCACCAGCCTCTCTTAAGCCCTCCACCGCTTGGTTGAGGAAGTGCGTGGCTTCTTGAAAAGCTGTCTGGGGCATAGGGGAAGGGGCCTTGCTATGCTGATCAAGGACTTGAAGCATCAAGGCTTTGCCAATGGTGAGGGTATTGAGAGCAATGTCTAATAAAGTTCTTGACCCATTTAAAACTATTTCTAAGGCTTTCCTTGCCCGCTCCAGCACCTCCTGATACTTCCCTTTTGCCAGCAGCAAGTCACAGAATTGAAACCCTCGCAAAGAATAGAGGTAGGGATAACTTGGTTGGCGCTCTTGCTGCATGGCCTCTGCTTCTCGAAATAGCTTTTCTGCAGCTTGGAGGTCTCCTGCTTGGTGCAAGGCATCTGCACTTTTGGATCGTGAAGCTTCCATCCAAAACCCATCCTTACTGCGATCGGCATAGGTCACACTTTGTGCCCCATACGCTTGGGCAGCGGCGACATCGCCCAGGGTGAGGGAGAGTTCGCTAAGGTTGGAGGAAATTATTGAACATTCTTTATTATTATTCTGTTCCGAACTCATCTCTAACCCCGCCTTCATCGGCTGCGCCGCTTCAGCCAGCCTGCCCACCGCACGAAGGGCAAAGCCTGCCCAGCCTAAGGTAACAGCTTGGTCAGCTGCCGTCAGGCCATCAGCAGGCTGATCCCATAAGCTTTCAAAAAAGCTGGATAAGCAGGCTAGATCTGCCCCTATTGCGCCAAGTTTGTGAACTGAATAACCTTCATTTTTCCTTCGAATTCTTTTATAAAAAACCTCACCCAACGCCTCCTGATGCTTCCCCGCCAAGCACCCATGCATCACCGCTGCAAAGAGAGGTTCCATCTCCTCGACCTTATCAGGAAGCTCCTTCTCAGGCAGGTTTTTGTAGTATTCATATAAGCGGGAATGCGCTGCTTTCCATGCCTCAGGCTGCTGCTGTTGTAGGTTTTGCCCAAAATGCTCCCGAATCAGGGGATGGCAGTCCAGGGTATCTGGCTCTCTGGGATCTTTCTCTGCGATCAAGCGCAAGGCGCGCAGGTGGTTGAGGGCTTTTTGCCAGTCTTTTTCTGAAATGCGCTTCAGTTTATTTGTTAACCCTTTGATAGCAGGCTTTGCTCGGATGACCGCTATGGCTTCTTTAGTTGCGGGTCTATCAAAGAGACCAAGAATATGCAAAACACTCCATTCTGGGCCGTATGATTTACTGAAAAAGTTTTTTTTCCTTAAAAAAACTTTTTCATAAGATTCCATGACGCGGCGGGCGTGTCCTCCATGTGTTTCATCTTCTGTAAGCTTCTCGATCCGATCCCGCTGCTGGATATGACCATTGTGGAAGGCACGGAGGTAGCTGCCTACGAGGTTAAGCGCCAAGGCGTGACCTTTGAATTCTTCAACAGCTTTTGCGAATTCGGCCTGTGGCCCTTTGAGGCCATAGCCTTTCAAAACGGCAATTCCCGCTGCTTCTGAGAGCTTTCCGAGCGCTTGGGTGCGACTGGCTTTGCCGTCGGTGCTTTTGAGGTCGGTGACGGGCACACGGGAGGAGATGACGCAGAGTCCATTGAGGTTGCGGACGAGGGTTTTGAGGAAGGCCGCCATGGCGGGGTCTTTGAGGCGGCCATGCATCTCCCCTGGAGCGTATTGCAAGGGTTCGAGGCCGTCGAGGATCAAGAGAGTTTTGGGTTTTGAGTTTTGGGTTTTGGGTTCTGTTTCTTGGGCATTTGTGATGACATTGGCGAGGAGGCGTCCTTTCTCATGCTGAGATTTGGGCATATCGCCTTGATAGCCGAACCATTGGAAGGCGTCGTTGAAGAAGCCGTCGGCGGAGGTCTGGCCTTGCTCTTTGGTGCCTTGGGAGTAGAAGGACCAGCCAAATACGCGCTGAGCACCGTCGAAGCCCTTTTCTTCCATTTCGTTGAGCCAGGCGTTGACGAGGGCGCTTTTGCCTACGCCGCCCCAGGCGATGAAGGAGATCACTTTGATCTTGGGATCGGCCCAGGCGTCGCGGAGGCGCTGGAGTTCCTTTTCGCGACCGTAGATGATGGGGTCGATGGTGGGGAGGCGGGAGAGGTCGGTTTTTTGGGTGGAAATAGGAGGGGCGTCGTTTGGCGGCCTTTCGTCATCTGATTTTTTACCAAAAAATCCTTTGTCTTCGAGTTTTATGAGTTGTTGGGAAAATTTGTGTTTGAGGTCTTCGATGCTGTTGTAGCGGGTGTAGAAGTGGCCCATTTTGTCGAGCTTGTCCTGAAAATCAAAAAGGGAATTCATGTCCGCCCGATTTTGACGATCTGGACTAATGGCCGCCGTCTTGAAGTAGGTATAGATAATCGGCCGCCCTGTTGACTCAAATGCCGCATACGCCGCGTCAAATTCCTCTAAGGTGTATTGCCCTACTTTGGTATGAAACAGCATCACGAAGATGTCGCATTGCTGGACGAGCTTATTGTACTCCGCCTGTAGGCGATCTGGTGAGATATGATCGATGTGGTCTTCCCAGATTTCGAGCTGGATAAAGGTGTCGCGGGGCGCCAGTTCCTTGTTTTTTCGATTGACCATTAGCTCAAACTGCTCACGGTCTGCTTTGAGTTCGCCAGAGGAGGCAAGGAAGAGGCGGATGATTTTTGTAGGCATGGATGGGCGTTGACTTACAGGTATTTACGCTATTTTTTGGAAATATAAATCTAATAATTTTTCCTTTCTACTTCATCCATTCTTTCATAAATTCCTTTTTTGGTTTTCTCTTAAATTGCTGTTTTTATTTCTTGTTGTGTTACTTTTTTTAGAAAAAAGTAACCAAAAAATCGAAGCGAGCTAACCAAGGCCAACGCTTCTATCCCTCCGCGCGCGCTCGCTTCACCCCAGCCGCACTTCCTTGCGAAATCGCCACCAAATGGCGATGTTTACTTATTCAAAAAGCATAAAAACTCGTATATAGCACTCCATCAGTGAATCTTTCGTGGCTTGTGCGAAGACCCTTTGAAGGGTCGGGGCCAGTGCGATCGGGATGTTCCAAGCCTAGATGTTACAAAACATCACCTCCTTTTTTACTAACTTAGCCAAGCATTTTGATTTTCATTTGATTCTCACTACATGACCGCAAAAAATTATTTACTCACGCTTTTACTTGTGATCGCTGGACTGGCCGTATGGGCGCAGGAGGGCGAGTTTGAAGGATATGTTGATTTGCAGGCGAGTCCGCAGGTGTACAGTGCAGAGAATGTGCATATTACGCCGCCCAAACTCCTGATGGAGAAGGACACGGCCCGCTTTGACATCGTTTTTGCCAATAGCGACAAGGCGCATGGCAGCATCGATATCATCGTTGATGACACGATCTACCAGACCTTGGAGCTGGCCTCCGGCAAAGGCACCTTTTGGTACGTCCCCCAAACAGACAAGAAGACTTTCACGGTCGATATCGAAGAATATCGCCAAGAGGTGGACATCAACCCGATTCCGCTCTGGACGTCGATTTTGGCACCGCTGATCGCGATTTTGCTGGCCTTGGTGTTCAGGGAAGTGGTGATTTCCATCTTCCTGGGGATTTTTGTGGGAGCGGCGATCATTGGGTATTACGACGCAGGGTCATTGGCGGGGATCGGCCAGGGATTTCTGGATGTGATCAGCCATTATTTGGTGGATGCCGTGGCGGATTCGAGTCATGTGTCGATCTTGATCTTCACCTTACTGATTGGCGGCATGGTCGCCATTGTCTCGAAGAACGGCGGCATGCAAGGCATCGTCAATATCATTGCGCGCATGGCGCGGACAGCGCGCTCGGGGCAGTTTGCCACATGGATCATGGGCATTTCCATCTTCTTCGACGACTACGCCAATTCCCTCGTCGTGGGCAAAACCATGCGCCCCATCACCGACAAGCTGCGCATCTCTCGTGAGAAGCTCGCCTACATCGTGGACTCCACGGCTGCGCCTGTGTCAGCACTCGCCTTTATCACGACGTGGATTGGGGCGGAGCTAGGCTACATACAAGGCGCTATCCAGGGGTTGGCAGATTTTCCGCAGGCATTAAGTCCCTATTCCATTTTTCTCAGTTCCCTCGAATATTCCTTTTACCCCATCTTCACCCTCATCTTCATCGTCATCCTGATCGCTACAGGACGTGACTTCGGACCTATGCATAAGGCAGAACGGCGTGCCCGATTGACTGGGCAAGTGAGCAAAGACCTCGACGATGACCAAAGCGAATCCTCAGGGGGCGAAGACTTCACGCCGCTTCCAGAGGCCATTCCACGGGCGATGAATGCGCTGATACCGATTCTGGTCTTAATTACAGGCGTTATTGCTGGCCTGATGTATACGGGATGGGATCAAGGCGTTTGGGATGATCCCGAACTGAGTTTTAGCATGAAGCTTTCAACTATTATTGGACAATCTGATAGCTACTCTGCCCTTCTCTGGGCTTCCACAGCAGGTGTTATTGCCGCTTTGATCCTGACCATTCTCCAAGGCTTTATGACCCTTCAACGGGGCATAGAGACCATGATCACGGGCTTTAAGGCGATGCTGCCTGCCTTGATCATTCTGGTCTTGGCCTGGGGCCTTGCCCAACTCACAAAAGACATGGCCACGGCTACTTACCTCGTGGGATTCTTGGGAGATGAGCCTTCCAAGGACTTGATCTACTGGCTGCCCGCCTTGACGTTCTTGCTGGCGGCGGCAGTTGCCTTTGCCACGGGATCGTCATGGGGCACGATGGCGATCCTCTATCCGGTGATGTTGTTTTTTGTGTGGGAAGCAGGGGTAAAGGCGGGCATGACGCCCGGCGGCGATGAGCTAATGCCCATCTTTTTCAGCGTCGTTTCGGCCGTATTAGCAGGATCGGTGATGGGAGACCATTGTTCCCCTATTTCTGATACGACTATCCTGAGTTCTCTCGCATCGGACTGTAACCATATCGACCACGTGCGCACGCAGTTGCCGTATGCCTTAACAGTCGGAACGATTGCGATGCTGATTGGCACCATTCCAGCCGCTTATGGCATGCCTTCATATGTCACTTTCCCCCTCGGAATTGCCGTGATGATAGGCTTTGTGTTGTTATTGGGCAAAAAGATTGAGACGCCGAAGAAGGCGGAAGATCGGTTGTTGGGAGAGTAGCGGAAATGAAAAATAAAGAATAAAAAACAAGGAAGTAAAAAGGGAAGAGGCACTTTGCACTTTCTTGTTCCTTGTTTGTTATTTTGACTTATACATCCTCATGTCAAAACCAAAACTAGTTGTCCTCACAGGCGCAGGCATCAGCGCAGAAAGCGGTCTCAAGACCTTTCGAGGCGCAGGAGGCTTGTGGGAAGGCCATCGCGTGACGGATGTCGCCACACCAGAGGCATTTCGCGCTGATCCGGAAATGGTCTTGCGCTTCTACAATGAGCGCCGCCATCAAGCCTTTGCCGCCCAGCCCAATGCAGGGCATTTGGGCCTGGTGGAGCTGGAAAAGACCTTTGATGTCACCATCATTACTCAAAACATCGATGACCTCCACGAGCGCGCAGGCTCTTCTCATATCATCCACCTACATGGTGAGCTCCGCAAGAAGCGCAGCGCCCAAAACCCCAACCTCATCGAAGATTGGGTGGAAGATATTCACGTGGGGGATTTAGCGCCTGACGGAGGGCAATGGCGACCACATATCGTGTGGTTTGGCGAGCAAGTGCCTATGCTTGACGAAGCTGTTCCCCACGTCTATCAGGCAGATGTCCTGGTAGTGGTGGGCACTTCCCTGGTCGTCTATCCTGCGGCTAGCCTCGTGGACTACGTCCGCCCAGGAAAGAAGATCTACGTCGTAGACCCTAATCGCCCATCGGGCATGTATGTGGCTAATGAGGTTGAGTTTATTGAGGAGCCAGCGAGTACGGGGGTTCCAAAACTTGTAGAGCGTCTGAGCGTCTGAGCGTCTGAGCGTCTGAGCGTCTGAGCGTCTGAGCGTCTGAGCGTCTGAGCGTCTGAGCGTCTGAGCGTCTGAGCGTCTGAGCGTCTGAGCGTCAAACAGATACTTGAACTTGATACTTGAGTTTGAGTTTGAATTTTCCCTTTACATTCAGACCATCGGACATTCAGACTTTCTTCACCAACTTCGCAGCGCCTTCGGCGCAGCGCTCCCCGTCAATCGCGGCAGACATGATGCCGCCTGCATATCCTGCCCCTTCTCCGCAGGGGAAAAATCCTTCCATCCCAGGATGCATGAGCGTCTCCCGATCGCGTGGGATGCGAATCGGACAGGAAGTCCGTGACTCTACGCCGACGAGGATGGCTTCATTTGTGAGGTAGCCGCGCAGGTGCTTGCCAAAATGGCGAAAAGCCTTGCGCAGGCGTTGGTGGACAAAGTCTGGCAAGACATCGCTGAGGTCAGCCGTGGTGATACCTGGCAGGTAAGAGCATTCAGGCAAATTTTGGGAAGGTCTTCTGTGGACAAAGTCTGCCAACCGTTGCGCGGGGGCCACTTGTTTGCCGCCGCCGGCTTGCTCTGCCAAGCGCTCTACAGCGGCCTGGAATTCCACGCCCTCAAGCGGATTCCCCGTCTTTCTATAATCTGCTAAGTCTACGCTTACCACCATGCCCGAATTGGCAAAGCCCGTGTTCCGTAAGGACGGCGACCAGCCATTGACGACGAGTTCTGAGGGGTCAGTCGTAGCAGGACAAATGATGCCACCAGGGCACATACAGAAAGAGTAGACGCCCTTGTCGCTGATTTGTCGCACCAGCGAATAGCTTGCGGCGGGCAGGTTGGGATGGCGGGGACCTCTGCTGTGGTATTGGATAGAATCGATTAAGGCCTGCGGATGCTCCACGCGCACGCCTAAGGCAAAAGGTTTGGCTTCAAGGGCAATCCCTTCTTTGTTCAACATCCTGAATATATCACGCGCCGAATGGCCCGTAGCGAGGATCAATGCCTTGACAGGCCATACCTCTCCCCCATTTACCACAATATCCGTCAACTGATTGCCCGAATACTTTAGGCCTTCCAGCTTGGTATCAAAGTGAATTTCTCCCCCACATTCCACAATCTGTGCACTGATCTGCTGGATGATTCCGGGTAATTTATTGGTGCCAATATGGGGGTGAGCATCGATGAGGATCTCATCAGTCGCGCCGTACTTGACCAAGATGTCAAGGATTCGCCTTACGTCACCTCGCTTCTTGGAGCGGGTGTAGAGCTTGCCATCCGAAAAGGTACCTGCGCCGCCTTCTCCAAAGCAATAATTGCTTTCGGGATTGACAATGCCTTCTTTGTTAAGGGCTGCGAGGTCACGCCTACGGGCACGCACGTCTTTGCCACGTTCGATCACGACAGGCTTGATGCCTAGTTCTATCAGCCGTAGGGCGGCAAAGAGTCCAGCAGGGCCTAGGCCTACGATATGCGCTTCTGGCGCCTTACTCACATCCTTGAGTTCCAGGTCAAAAGGAGTTCCAGGCGCAAAGGGTTCGTCTACCCAGACATTCAGTCGGAGGACATATCGCGCGGGAAACTTCCGTGCGTCAATGGACCGTTTTATGACTTCAAGATGAGTAATGCGATTGGGCGCAACATTGAGGGAGCGTGCTGCGAGCTTCTGCATCACATCGGGCTGACCGTACTGGTCTGGGGTAAGGTGAATGGTACATGCTTGTGGCATGGCGCAAAGATAGCAAAAAGTCACCCCGAGAGAATTCTGGGGTGACTTTCTTCATACGTTTTATACATTAGACTCAATAGAATGCCTGCCTAGACTTAGGGTCATTTTCTGAACCATATAAGACATTTAAGGGCATATAAGGTCAAAAAGGCGGTTTTCTTATATGTTCTTATATTCCTTATATGGTTCAAAAAAAACGACTTTCTACCCAGTTTAAAGTAGTAAAATGATCTACGATCAACCTGCCTTCAAGAGAGAGTTCATTTTTTCGATTCCGGATACTAAAGCGGTGAAATCGTGTGGTTTGCTTTCGGCAGTGACCGCTTCAGCCATCTCACGAGTGTAGGCGTTAAGTTCATTCAGCAGGTTTTGTCCTTTGGGAGTAGGACGGATGTAAATGACGCGTCGATCTTCTTTAGAATTTTTGCGTTTTACCAGCCGGTTTTTTTCAAGTTTGTCAATTGTGCTGGTAAGGGTGCTGAGTTTAATGTTGAAGTACTCCCCTACTTCTTTCATTTTTTGCATTTCGTGCAAATCCAGATAGCGAATGATTTCCACCTCCATTTCAGATACTTTGTATCGGTTGAGGATGGACAGTCGCCGGTGGTTCAGCGCGAAAATCAGATCTGTGACAATAGTTTCAAGACGAAGAGCATTAGGTTCGGGAAAAAGTTTGTTTACAGTACTCATCAACGGGTTATAAATTCTATTCAATCCATGGGTTACTCTGTATTGTGTTTGATTTGAAGGGGAGAATAATATTTATATGGTGAATTTAAACTTTTATTTACAAAAAATATCATAAACCTAGAACTTTTCTACAAAAAGCTCGCCAAAGTCAACTTATTACCCTTTAAAAATGTTTTTTTTACCAAAAGTAGACTAGCGCTACCTTGCTCGGGGCAAGATAGCGCTAGTTTTTTTTCCAATTTTGGTTGAAAATGGAATAGGGGCGAATGAATTAGCTCTCCAGAGAGACACGGTTAAATGTCTCCAAGCCATCCACGAACTGCCCAAAAGCCTTCTTTTTGAGGGAAGTTTCTACTTTTTTCACCAATTCTTGGAGTACAGCGGAATACTTGCCATGGGTGTTGCGTCCCTTGGCAGTGACATCTAGAAAGACGACTCTACGGTCTTCTTTAGAATTGACACGCTTCAATATCTTACGCTTTTCAGCCTTATCAATTATGCTGGTAAAAGTGCTCAACTTGATGTGAAAATGTTCAGAAACGTCTTTCATTTTTTGGGGGCCGTTCCGAATTACATACTGAATCAGCTGCATTTCTAGGGCTGAAACTTTGAATTGTTTTTTGATAAATTCTTGATGGTTTCTGGATGCATCGCTGAGCATAATGACGCTTTCCTCCAGGCGGCCAATCTCCGCATTTTCATTTTGTAAACTCATGTTTTCTAATGTTTTGGGGTTATTGTTCTCCTTGGGAAAGTTCTGCCATTTTTTGAAAACCTGTCAAGAGGGTCTCAAACAGTTCGGGGTCCATGCTTCGCTGTACAGTCTGAGAAGCAAGTTCAATATAGCGGCTATAGTCCTTATAGAGGCGCTCGCCTTTTTTACTGGCTTCCAGATAGACCACACGGCGGTCTTCCTTAGAGTTTGAACGCTTTACAAGCTTTTGGCGCTCAATTTTGTCAATAATACTGGTGAGTGTACTTAATTTGATGTTGAAGTAATCACCAATTTCTTTCATTTTCTTCTTGCCATCCAAGATGACAAACTGTATGATCTCCATTTCCTGAGCAGTGATGCGATATTTTGCTTTCACATACTCTGCATGTTTGCGGTAAACGTCATTGAGATCATACAAGCCTTGTTCTAGCCGTTCGGCTAAACTCGATGTTGTTGAATTAACTACCATTTCCATTTGTTGTATGATGTTATTGATAGGGAAAAATTATATACTAATTGTCTATTTTTAGTTTTTTTGACAATCAAACTTCTCTGCATTCAGACCATTTAGATGTAGGGATAATAAAAAAGTCACAAGGGAAAAGAGAAACCAAACACGAACAACCATTTTAATATTGAAATAGTTTTCTTTACCAAAGAACTGTTTAGGATAGTATTTCCCAAAAGTTCGTTACTTCAAATGGTCAAAGTAACAAAATCACAATAAATAAGGCCAGGTAGTGGGTTTGGTGAATGTATTTTGGCGAAAGATATAAAAAATACGCTTAGAAGTGCGAAATTTTTAATATCTACGTCAATTACTCTACAAATATCAAATAAATTAGGATTAGAAGCAAGTGGGATGGCATTTTTTTTACTTCCTTTTTTGAGAATTATCCTTATTTGGCTTAGATGACACTTCCACGCAATTTATCATACCAAAATAAAATAATTATGGACTTATAACTTTCCCATCTTTATCTATCTCAAATGTTCTCCCCTCTTTACTCACTCTAGCCTTGCCTTGAAAAAATCTGGTACTACTATCGTATTGCAATTCAATCACTACCCTACCTGTTTTATCAATAAAGCCCCATTTTCCCTTTTTCTGGACAGCGGCAAGACCTTCTGAGAAGTCCAGAGCATTGTCGTATTCCGCGACGATCTGAACTTTTTCATCAACGCTGACATAGCCAAATTTATCGAGAACTTTTCCGATGGCTAATCCTTCCTTGAATTGCCAGCCTTTTTTAGAAACAGGTTCGACAATTTCTCCCTGGGGACCAATCACATACTCCTTTCTTCGACTAGGAGATACCTGCTGGATCTGCGAATCTTGTTGCTTCATATCTTGTTCCATCTGGTCTTGAGGGCATGGCGGTATACAAGTACCTGTCTTGTCAATGAAAAAGGAAAATTTGCCTTGGACGACAGATGCTTTACCATTATGGAAGTGATCTACTCGATCATATTCCAGCGGAATAATCAACACCTGGTCTTCATTTACAAATCCATACTTACGCCCATCTGTAGCTTTAGCCATTCCTTCAGCAAAGGGACCTACCACTTTGAAATCCCTGCTTCCTCTAGGCCTATTCAAGTTGGTAACGGGAGACTTTGCTTGCAAGACGTGATCACAGCTGTAGTCCTTATAAGGTTTACAATTCCCTTCTGCATCAATATAAAATGTCACTTCATCCTCCACTACACAAGCGATTATACCTGCTTGATTTAGGCGTGCCTTGATCTGGTCATACCGTGGCGAAATCACTTCCTTTCCATTCACATCAATGAAGCCCCACTTATTATTTCGTTTGACGGGCGCTAGCCCATCACTAAATTCAAATGCCTCGTCATATTTGAAACTGACAGCAACCATTTCCTTCCCATCTTTCTCCGTAATAAAACCGTATTTACCATTTTTTATCGCTAATCTTCTCCCATTTGGTGCTTTTTCAGCTTTATCATCATAGAGGTCTGAAAAAGCTGTAGATGCCTGATTCCCTCTATTTTCCATCACTACATTCAAATCTTGTCGAGGCATATTTTCTATACTAGCCAGATCTGTGGGCTTTTCAGGGTTCGCAATATTGTGCGGGGTTGGCTGGTTTCCTATCATGCCTACTATTTGGCCTGTTTGTTGGTTAAATGGCAAAATCTTGTCATAATCTGCAGGAACAATAAAGCGCCCTTGTGTTCCAATCACACCGTACTTATTGCCTTGCTGAACCACAGAATAGCCATATCGATCAAAGGGTTCTACGGATTGGAAATCTATAGGAATTCTCACTTGGAAAGTGGAATCGGCAAATCCCCAGGCGCCACCTTTCCGCACAGGGATCAGCCCGTAGGATATCCGGCCTGCCTGGATTTCATCAAACATGACTGTCCCAGCTTTATCGATCAGCAACTGACGACTACCCAACCAAACCACGGCATAATCTCCACGAAAAGAGGAGACGACATCATAGGTTGGTGAAATAACGGGATTATTGCTATCGTCTACGAAGCCCCATTTCCCATTTTGTCGGACGGGTCGCCGCCCTTCGCGTAGATTGCCCCAGTCTTCATAAGCAAGGAGGAGCTGGCACGTAGGGGCTTGTAACTGGCAAATAGATGCCCGAAGGCCGCTATCCTTAGGGAAGTCGAGGTATACTCGACTGAGCAAAACCTGAATAGCTGTGCTATCCAATAAGGTGCTGTCTCGCTCTCTCAAACGGATCAAGTCTTGAAGGCCCTGCCAGCGGAAACTGGTTCCTACAGTTGCTGGGCGGTAGAGATAACTCAAGCCCCTGCCCATCAAGGCTTCATTCATGGCAGAATCGCGGCTCAGGACTTCGGTGAAGTCTTCGATCGCCTGTTCAAAGTCGCGCATGGCATAGGACGTCATGCCTCGCCCATAGCGGGCTTCCTTCCAATAACTGCTATCAGCCTTGCCGCTTGATGAAATAGTCCATAATACGTCTGTTTGTTCATAGCTTGCCATCAGGTAGGTCCCATCTTTGGACATAGAAAAGGCCTTCGGGGCCGTAGTAGGCACAGCAATTTCATCTCTCGTCTGTTGTGGGGGCAATTGATCAGGAGCAAAGGTCAAGAGTTTCCGCCCGTATAAGTCCCAGGCTGTGATTTCTGGCCCTTCTCCAGATATGAGGATATTGCTCCCATCTGCGGTGAACTTAGCTGCTTTTAGCGGACCTGACCGCGCATTTACCCGCAATACTTCTTGCCCATTCAAGTCCCATAGCCTGAAAGTACTGTCTTCTGAAGCAGTTAAGATTAATCCTCCTAAAGGCGAAAATTCTACCGTGTTGATAGGCCCTCTATGGCCCAGCAAGATCGCAGAGCGAATACCCGATTGCACTTTCCAGAGTATCCCTATCCCATCAGTAGCTACGCTAGCAAGCCACTCTTCATTGGGAGAGAAGGCCACATTCACTACCGGGGCTAAATGTTCTTCCAGGGTATGGAAGAGGGTATTGGAGTTTTGATCCAGGATTCTAGTGACCTGAGCCTCCTCTGCAATAGCGAGATATGTACCCCTTGGAGAAGCTGCGCAAGCATAAGGACTACCTTGATAATCTTCTGGTTTAATGGTTGCCAATCGAAAATCAGTTATAGGGTTCCGTAGTTCCAATCCCCCTCCTCGAAATGAAGCGTTGATTTCATCCTTCCTACCCTTCACAAAACTCACCCATTCAATCTCTCCGGCAAAATCTTTCAAAGTGTATCCTTCCCCTAAAGTATTGCCAGGCAAGATATTGTAACGGGTGATGCGTTTTCCCGAAATATACAGCACATACTTTCCATCAGGAGACACCAATCGCCACCCCGAAGCGGGCGCATTCGTAGTAGGGTCCAACGGCCGTCGCAAAAGGAATGGTTGTATTTTGTGGCGAGGAGATAAGTGAGACTCATAGGCCATGGCATCTGTGAAATCCTGAAAAGCATTGCCCAGATACCTGACATCTTCCGTGTTGGATCCCAATTCATACGCCAATTGATAATTGGCGAGGGCACGATGGTAGTACATCAGGGGATCGGGTCGGCGCCCAGCAGTAGTCACGAGGGCCTCGTTGAAGTGATTATATGCATCTATAAAACGCGCATTCTGATAATCACGGATGCCCAGAAAGTCGTAATAGCGCGCGCTGTCTTTGGCCGTTTTTAAATAATAATGCCCTCCGCCCTCAGGATCTTTTTCGATATAGCGCTGACTGACGGGCTCGCACATATACAGGAGGGCCATAATCGGGATAAGGAGGAGGAATAAAACCCTTGAGCGGAAGCCTAAGAATGGGATACCTTGGGTAAAAAGCATCCTGTGCCACTTCTGGGGCACCATTTTGCGAATGAAATAAGGCTTGCCGCGCTCCATGTGACGCAAAGCCACCGTATCTTCCAGCTCTTCGCGGATGAGCATGCCTTGCACTTCCTCTTTGAGTTTGCGCTTCGCCGCCCCTTTGGACTCGTCCAATTCCCACTTCTGGACTGCCAACTGCCTGCGGCATTGGTGAGCAGCAAAAGAGTCCTGCTGGGCAGGGTATTTCTCTAGCAGGGAAACGATCGCATGACGCGCACGTTTCTCCACCGCAGGGTCGAGGGCATCGACCATGAGCAGCCTCAAGTCATCAGGCAATTTTCCCTGACGGAAATAGGGCAGGCGCACCAGTTCGAGGAGATGGGTTTCAGTCAAAAGAGGCGGAGCATCGGGACGGGCCTGCTGCAAGGCATAGCCCAAATACAGGGTCAGGTCCCATTGCAATTCAGGATAGAGTGCGCAGCAACTCAGCCACTCAAAACAGGCAGGGCCTAAATACGTTTCTAGCCGCGCAAAGACTTCCTGCGGTTTAGCCAGATCGTCTGCAAAAAAAGGCGCTACAGGCTTTTCATTCCGCTTCAGCCAGTACCGCAGGCTGATAGGCTCATCCTTCCCAAACTGGTCCACCAAGGTGCCCAGGCTCTCGATAGAGGCTGGGAGAACAAGGAAGTTTTTTGCTAATGATACCTCCAAATAGCTCCAATCTCCTGTACTTCGTGGCGTCAATACCGCCCGTTCTTCCCATTGAAGAAAGTCAAAGGCAGCGCCTGTCAATTCGCCCGAAACCGCATCTACCAGCGCCGTACCATCTCCCATGATGAGCAAGCGATGATCTGGATAGCGAACCTTCAGTTCCTGTAAGTAGACAGGCCGCTGGTCCAGTCGCTTCCAAAATACCTCAAAGTCATTTTGATAGAAGTATACATCTACATAGATGTCTTCAATCTTTAGCTGATCCGTCAACTGCTCAAATAGCTTCGCTTGATGGTCTTTATAAGACTTGCGATCTATCAGAATCAGGTATTCCGAAGGGCGAGAGCCTGGACGATATTGCACATTCGGATATCCGCCTGCTTCAATAGTCGCCTGAATAGTCGCAGGCATATCCACCACGGAAGTCTCTCCTGTCTGCCGTCTGCGAAGCTGACGCGCAGCCTGGTTGAAGCCTTCGTCTTCAAAAAGCGGCAACGGCTTTGGGAGATTGAACTGATAGTGAAAAGGAGGCTTTACCGCTTGGCGCTTGCGGAGATGAGACCAGATTTTATTTTTTTTATAAATCACCAAACTGACTACTGCAATGACAAAGGCCATGACCATTAATAGCCGGATAAGAGAAGCAGTTCGGGGGAGCCAGCCAATTTTGAGGTCGTCAATATTCCGACCGATGATTGGGGCTGGAAGCAGCGAAACCAGTTTTTGAAGCGGATTTGGAGCCTCTAGGGTAAGGCTTTGGTATAAAATGGCCTCAAGGCCTGTTTCAGTCGTGATGGTCAGGGAGACGATATACGTCCCAAAATCAGCAAAGCGATGTTCCGGATTCTGTTCGGTTGAAATAAGGCCGTCCCCAAAGTCCCACTGATAGCTTGGCGTTTTTGCATTGCCCAAATAAGAGCTATCCTTAAAGTACACCACCGGCTCTACGGGGTCCGCAGTATAGGAAAAATAGGCCCTGGGCTGGTTGGCAAGGGCTGCGGAGTCGATGGTGGTAGGCACAACCAAGTTTCGACATATCACTTGCCGACAGTCTTCGGGGTTCTCCACCGTAAGGCAAATAGAATAATCTCCTGGCTCATTGAAGATGTGGCTGGGATTCTTCAAGGAGGAGCCTGAGCCGCCAAAGTCCCATTCGTAGCGAATGACATCCCCTTTAGAATCATCTGTAAAGGTCACTTGACGGCTGCCATCGGGCAGGGGCAGGACGTCTTCTGAGAAAAAATTCGCCGTCAGGCGGTCGCAAGCTTGGGAAAGCCCAAGCAGTTGACGTAAGGCAAATTTGCTGCGGTTCTCAAAATTATTGTCGAGGTAATAGGTCTCTAGGTATTTGGGAGCTGCGCGGAAAGCATGGTAGCCCTGCCAAGCTACATAGATAAACAGCACCATAAACAGCGTCGCTGCACCCACAAAAATCCATTTGGAGATCGGCAGAATGCGATCCGCAGGCGTAGGCAATCGGTCGTCTTCCGTTGATTCCTGTTCTTCCGATCCCCACACAAGGTGCGCCACCAAATCAAAATAGCTGTCATACAGCCGGTAGAACTTTTCTTGTTCCTTGGGCGTCTTCGCAAAGAGCGGACACATCAGGGTCTTCAACGCTTCTTGAGAAACCTCACCTTCCAACTGATTCAGCAAGTGCTGAACCTGGAAAATATGATCCACCCCGACTGAAAAGCCGTTCTCTCGCAGGTAATCGAGAAAGCCCTCAAAGGGCACGAAGGTGGAGGTAGGGTCCAAAGAAGTTTTAAGTTTTAAGTTTTAGGTTCAGGGTTCAGGGTTTAATGAGTGGATGATAGAAGGAGGGAAGGAGAGAATGAAATGAGAAAATGATGAAATGATTAGATGAGTAAATGGGGGTATGCCTATCTTTTATTCAAAATTCAACCCTTCGGCAAAGCTCAGGGCAATCATTCAAAATTCACTCATTCAAAATTCTCTTAATTTTTCCAGGTCATCTTTATTTTTGGCTAAAATCGAGTAGCTCATGGCCAGGGCTTCGAATTGAGCGCGGAGGTCACCGCTTACGTCGATCTTATGGGTATCGAGGATGTGAATCCACGCCAGCAACTCTGCCGTGGCAGGGGGCTTGCGCATGCCTTTGGAGGCGCGCAGTTCCATGAAGTGGTCGATGGTATCGGCCAGCAATTGTTCAGTGAAATGATCGCTCAGTTTTAAACGGGCCTTGACGATACGCGTGAGGGTCTCTTTATCGGGAAAAGGTATGTGATAATACACCACCCGCCGCAAAAAGGCATCGGGCAGGTTCTTCTCCGAATTACTGGTCAAGACCAGTATGGGGCGATTCTCTGACTTGGCAGAGAAAGTCTCGCCCGTCTCTCTGACCGTAAAGGTCATGTTCTCCAGTTCATCCAAAACATCATTGGGCAGGTCGCGAGGCGCCTTATCGATCTCATCCAAGAGGACTACAGCGCGCTGCTGGGCAGACTGGCGGATGGCTTCTCCCAAGGCTTCATAGGTGATGTACTGCTTGACATCTAGGTTCCCCTTTTCCTTGAGCTGGGCATCGTGGAAGTGCGCCAACGAGTCATAGCGATAGAAGAGGTCCCGCGCCGTAGAGGTCGTCTTGGTATGAAATACCAATGGGACCTTGAGGCCCAGCTCATGGGCGATGCTGAAGGCAAGCTGTGTCTTGCCCGTCCCGGGCTCTCCTGTCAGCAACAAAGGCTGCCCTAAAGCAATCGCGACATTCACAGCGTCCCGCAGAGGAGGCGAAGCCACATAGTGCTGGGGCGCATTGCCTGCACTGGGAGAAGCGTATGGCGGCAGAGTGAGGTCTCTTTCGGAGAGCGTCTTGCCGTTTCCTTGATATAGATTAAATGCTGGCATAGTCAGTTCAATGAGTGAATGATAGGATGAGAGAATGAGTGAATGAAATGAGAAAATGCTTGCCCTGAGTTCATCGAAGGGAATAGATGATAAAATGAATAAATGGGGGTTATGCCTCTCTTCCATTCAAAATTCAACATTCACTCAATCAAAATTCTCTTATCTTTTGGTTACATCATTTTTCTTGCTAATTGTTGTTTATAGTCGTCTAGGGCTCGTTTTACGTCCATTTCCACCATGGCCATGGCACGCTCGGCGGATCCTTTTCCACTGCTGGGGAAGATGCTGTCGGGCAGGCCTGAGAAGTGTGACACTTCTCCAAGATTGGTTGAAATCAACCAGTCTTCCAGGTGTGGCCGACGGACCTTCCCTAGCTCAGTCAGCAACGTACAATTGGCCGCATTTTTACGGGCCAGGCGCGTTAGTTCATCCGCGATTTTGGGGCGGAAATATTTGTTCGAAAATACTTTACTCAAGAATCCGCCTCCTTCTAATTCTTGGGAATAATATACATTTATAAAAATGACAAAGTGAGGGGCTTCCAGGTTGTCAACTGATATGTTCCAAAACTTCCCGATATACCAATCCAGAAGGTCCGATGTTTCTTTTCGCCAGTATTCGCCGGGCAGGTTGTGTTGGAGGATGACCGCCTCCTTGCCTTTCAGCGCCGGTTGATGGATCAAGTCATGCGCACTGATCTGCTGAAGTTCTTCTTTTGCCCAGCTCATCCCCTCAAACTGCTCCGTCAAACGCAAGCGCAACAAGGTCTGTCCATCGCCATTAAAAGGCCAGGTCCCCAGTTCCAGTGGACGCAGGTATTGCTTCCTGCCGATATATTCATAGCTAAACCGCGTGATGAGGCTTTCGTGTTTCTCTTCTCGTGGGCCGTGAATGATAAATACTTTGGGACGGCGTTCCTTGACCGTCTCTATATAACGCGAGATAAATTCGTTGTCTTGCTCGTAGCGATTGACAAGGACATGGGCGTATTCCCCTACCTTGAGCGCGCTGCTATCAGCCTCAACAGGTTTTTCGGGAGGTTCTAAGCGAAAATTGGAACCTGTCTCTGGCGCCAAGCGCCAGGGGAGCTGCTGATCCTCCTCACTTGTTTCAGGAGGCTTCCAATATAATCCGCGTGTGCTGCCGCTTCCCTGACGCGTCAGAACTTCGGCCTGGGCATCATGAAATGCCTTGCTGATCGTCGCATACGCGCCGATGCCCTTGTAGAAACGCGTCGCGAAGCGATGCGCCGTGGCATCGTTGATGTCTTCAGATGTCGTGATGGTCGTAGCAATCCCTGCTTCCAGCAAACGTGCTGATTGCGCTTCTGTGGAGCAGCCATTCAGAAAGACAAATTTCAACCCTACCTGATTAGAGAGGAAACGCGCGAGGCCCTCGGCATGGGCCACCGACCGGTGGGTACCGTCATCCGACTCTAGAAGCAATTGATAGCTGCCAGCATGGCCGCCAAAGTGGAATATAGCAATACGCCCTGCGTATTCTGGGTCTTGAAATACATCGATGATGTCAGAGAGGGAGGCGTTGGCGCGCTCGACGACGTCTACCATGCCTGCGCGCCGCGCGGGCTGGAGAGCCGTGCGGATACTCCGCAATTCCCGCCCCAGCTCCCGCAAGTAGCGGCTCTGGTCTTCGCGGTCATTGGCAAAAGCGAGGAATATGACAGGTTTTTGATCGGCCATCGACGTGGGAGGAGAATTAGGAAAAGTTCAAAATCAAATTCAAGCTCAACTTCAAACTATACCCTAGCTATCAGTAGCTTATGAAATGAAATGGTCCTATTATTTTTTGAAGTTTATCTTATAAACTAATTATTCCCTAAAAGTGACTAAAACTAGTGTTTGGAAGGGGGAAAAACAAGTGATCGAATCGAAGTTGAGAAATTCAAAATTTGAAGGTATCTTGCTTTTTTACAAACTCTTAATATCATTGACATGAAGAAATTAATATTCTTTTTCTTTCTGCTTTTATCCTGCCTCTTTAGCTTTTCCCAAGGAATTTTTAAGCCCGGTTATTTTGTTAATAACGAGGAGAAAAGGGTTGATTGCCTTATCAAAAACGCCAATTGGGATAAAAACCCTACCAAATTCCAGTATAAACTGGCTCGTTCTTCCAACCGATCAACAGCGACCATTGACTCAATCCGCGAATTCGGCCTGACTGGGGGTGTCACATTTATTCGATATACAGGGCCAGTTGAACAGTCAAGTGAATTGGTGCATCAATTAAGTGAAGAGAAAAAGCCTTTATTTAAAGAGGAGACTGTATTTTTAAAACTACTGGTTGACGGAAAAGCGACCCTTTATTACTACAAAGGTGTCAATCAACATCAATTTTTCTATTCGATCAATGGTACTGAAATTCAGCAACTTATCTACAAAAAGTATAGGGATGGAGACCTGATTAAAGAAAACCGAAAGTATACCCAGCAATTGTATGATGACTTGAAATGTGATCAATTAAGCATTATGGAGTCCCAAAAAGTGGCCTATAATGTGTCGGCGTTGAGTGCCTATTTTCGAAAATATAATCAATGCAGTACAGGGGTTGTGATTCCCAAAAAGAAGTATACCCAAGGCGTCTTTTCGGCAAAATTGAAGATCGGGGTAAGTATGCCTTCTGTAACTTTATATGACATAGACCTTGACAAAGAGGTCCCAAAAACCCAGAATTCAATTATATGGGGATTCGAAGCTGAGTATTTTTTGCCTTTTCATAAAAGGAGCTGGTCTTTTTTTGGGGGATTCTCCGCTATGAAATTTGAATCAAATGAAATGGAATTAGCCAAATATCTAAAGTATTCCCCATTGGATTGGTCAATTGGTATGAGGCGGTATTTGGTACTGAAGGAAAAGGCAAGTCTTTTTTTAAGTGCTGCTGTCCAGCGCAATTTGATTCGTTCCTCTTCACGGCTCCGAGAGAATGATAATGCGAGGATCTCACTTGACCCTTCAACTAATTTTTGTTTGGGAGCTGGTTTTACCAATCGTGCAAGGCATACCTTAGAGGTGCGGTGGCAGTCTCGTCGCGATTTCCTCTCGAAGTCTATTTCATTAACAGGCACTTATGATTCTTTTGACATTATGTATAGTTACAGCTTTTGGTAGCTCCCCAAAAAGCTCAAGATTATGTCCTTAAATGCCTTATATGGTAAAAAAATCCGTGAGAATCTGTGTAATCCGTGGCTTATTCTTCTTGTCCTTCACTAGTGCATCAAGCACAATATAGTTAGCGGTTATTCTGTGGGGCGCGGATTACTCCAAAGATCCAACCCCTCAAATCCGGAAATCCGCGCCAGCTTGCTTGGCAACTAAGAACATGCGCATTTGTATGCGCTGGGCCGGATTTCCGGCGCGTGAGTTGGCTTTTGAGCGTAATCCGGCCCCAAACCTATAAGAACTTAGTGCTTGATGCACTAGTCCGTCTGTTCAGACTTTATAGGAAAACCAAGGCTGGACATCCATCTCCCCTCCTGTATTGACATACAGCTGCTTGGCAGCTTCATTTTCGATCTCCGTCCCCACAAATATCTCCCTAATGCCCGCTTCGCGGCACATCTCCTTGAGCGCCTCTATGAGGGCGCGGGCGATGCCTTCCCGCCGGTGGCCTTCGTCCACGCCAATCTCATACAGGAAAATCTCCTTTTCCGTCCGGTAAAACATGTCCAGCTCATAGGCCGATAGCCCCCCTACTACCTCGCTGTCTTTAAGGGCGACAAAAAGGTAAAAACTGTCCTTGGACAGGAGGTGTTTAAGGTATGTGTCATTGGGGATTTTGGGATCTGTGATGCCGTCATCGAGCTGCCAGAGGCGGATGAGGTCCTTGGCGAGGCCAAGGTCGGTGGGGAGGAGTCTTAGAATTGTCAATGGCATGGGGAAAAGTAAAAATAATTAACAAGAATTTGAAAAGTGAAAAGGAGGGAAACTTCTATGGAATTCTGATTCTTTTGACTTCCTTGTTAGTTATTCCTTGTTTTTACTTTTCTCCTTATGTGCCAATTCCCCTACCAATCGGCCTATAATATACGCCCCATACACTGTCATAAATGGCAAAAAGGTCAATACATCCGTATTTCCTGTCCATTCCAGGAGGAGTAGGATGGCAGCTAAGGTGATGATAAAAACGATGTCCCATTTTGAGTATTTCATGATATACACAATTGATTTGAAGTTGAGTAATTAGGATGAAAGAAGAATAGTCCATGGATTATCATGGTTTTTTTCTCAAGATTCACTTACCCTAAAGACGTATTCCCCTGCCAAATCTTCACCAAATCATTCTTTCTATTTCTCTCAATCCACCTCATACGTCAAGATCGTCCAATAAGAATCCTCAACCCCTTTCCATTTGGAAGAGATTTTCAACTCTCCCTTGGAGGGTTGAATCTCCCCTATATATTGCCCGCCTTCCTTTTTGAAAAAGGTCCATTCTCCCTCATTGATAAAGGCGAGGTCGAGGTTTTCTGGTGAATTCGCTTTGAAGATATAGGTCTTGGAGGATTCGAGGTGTTTATTGATTTGGGCGCGGGTAAAGGTGAGGTCGTAATCGGGTTTCCAGCCTTTGACGGGTTTAAGGGAAGGGTTTTTTAGACAGGCCTCCAATATGCGTTCCGCTGGCAAGCCCAACTTAAATATGTCTTCATGTATATCTGTTAATTTTTCATACTGGCTTTTAGTGAGGAGATCAGGTGGAAATTGCTGGTCCTCACTTTCAGGAAAATGTCTGAATATAAACTCATAAGGAATGGTGTCAAACCAATAAGGTGTGTACCTAGTGGTGCTTTTCAATTTACCTTTAACATTTTCCCCATACCCTGACCCCCACGTCACATCTACCAGTTTCCATTGACCTGCTACTTGAAATGCATTCCACGCATGGTTTGCCTGCGAAAATCTTTTTCCCGCACGATAGCCGTATCCTTTGGCATACCCAGAAATCTTCAGGGTTGGAACTCCCATTTCTTCACATAGGGCCTGGAAAAGGGTACTATACCCATCACAAACGGCCGATTTTCGGCGAAGCACATCAGCAGGTGACACGGCCTTGATCCTATTTGAATTGAACCGTTTGTCGTCATATTTGATATTGTAGGCGACCCATGCATAGGCAAGTCTGGCCTTTTCATAGCCGTTAGAAGCGGCTTCGGCCAGATAAGCTGCTAAGACAGGAACAGAGGTTGCTTTCCTTTTTGGCGCGCTGAAGGCATATTGATCGAGTTGATCCAATCGGTCAATTTCCGCTGAGTCTTGACCGAGGTATTCAACTTCAAGGGTATCTTGTTCCAACGAGGGTTGGGAATCATTTTCAGGAATGGTATTTACCCATTCTTCTTCTGATGTGTCTCCTTCTGTCTCAACCTGCGGAGTTACAAGGAACTGGTATATCCCAAAGACTGCCCCCACCAATAGTACAAGCAGTAAAGTCCAACGTTTTGTTTTAGGGTTCATGGGAAATAAAGATTGCGGAATATCGAATAAGGCATGTCCTGAGCTTAGTCGAAGGGATTGATGATTTTGGAAATAATGATACCCCCTGATTACTAGTGTTTTTCTCCCTTAATCTGTGGTAATCCGTGGCAAATTTCATAAGCTACCAAACTAGAACTGAGAGATGCTTCAATATTACTTCTTCCAAATCTCTTCAAACGCATCCAGAAAGTCAATAAAGACCTTTCGCTGCCATATTTCGGGCAAGGCCTTGTAAAATGAGCGAGGTGAATGGCTGGAGATGCGTCGATGATGGGTGGGTGTGATCACTTCAAATACATAGGTGATGCCATCCGCAATGGCCACAGCCTTCCAATGGCCTACAATCTCCCAATCTATTATTGTATCAAGGACCCATACCTCTGTGAGATTCAATGAATCAGCGTCTAGTGATAGAAATTGAGAAAAATGTTTGGGGTCTTCCAGAAACATAGGCATTTCTCGAATACGCCTTTTAGGCTTATGGGAAACCTTTCCTGTCGCCTCGTCTCTCACATAGGTGACTTGGTACCATTTTCCTCTCTTAGAAAGGCCCAATACATAAAAATAACTGCGAATCGTTCTACCAAAAGATCCTGTCCGAAGTGCTATTACACTTTCAAACTTATGCCCCACCAGCTTATACATGGGCGATGTCATGGAGTCTCTGCGGGTAGCGTTGGATTCGAAGGAAGGGATGGAAAGGTTAGAAAAGGTCTTATGTGGTTTTCGAAATGCTTCTATTGCCTTGATTTCCTCTTCGTTATAAGGTTGAGTTCTTCGACAGATGTCAGTCCAAATACTATGTTTATTTTCTACTATGGATTCGTATTCATCTCCAGACTTTTTTTCTCCATATACAATGTATTTTTCCCCTACTTGAAACTCAAACCCACAGTCTCCTCCTCCTTGTCCAGTAATTATATTGATCAGACCATCTTTAAATTTTCCCTTATAAATCCGATCAGCTTTCAAAATGTACTTCACTCTTGTATAGACAAAAGGGTAATCATTGTGCCTTAGGGTATCGTTCGGATACAATTCTATCATGTCCGGGATGGGGATACTTATTATCTCTTTTGAGATAATCTTCCCTACTAAAACGGCATCCACATTTTCAATTTCATGCTCCACCTTTGTTTCTCCTATACATGTGCAGGCATTAGAATAAAGGGGAAGTACGCCCATCAGAGAGATTAGCAGAAAGGCAAAAAGGGGAAATGGAAAATAGCGCTTTTGCATTGGGCTTTATTTCATTCGAAAATATACATAGAAACGACCAGGAGCCTCTTGCTTAAATACTCTTCCATCCGCCCCTTTCCTCCAAATCTCTCCTATTTGTACATAAAAATCTCCGCTATACCCTCTTTCCAAGGAGTCTATGGGAATTTGAATTCTGGGTGCTTCACTCCATTCAGAAACACTGTCTGTTTCATAGCTCAAATTCCCACCAAAACACCCATGTTCACGGATTCTCACTCCCCTCATTTGGTAGGTTTGTTCATGAGGATATTTCCTTACAAAGGAAGGACTAGGAATAAGTGAAAGGAATACCTCAGCATCTTTAGGCACAAAATCTCCTTCATGGTGGATTTCCCCATTCACCAGAAAGATTGGGCGAGGCGCTCCAAACTCTCGACCAATAAGGTCACGGAAGATTGAGATCTCGACCCCAAAATTTCTTTGGCAATCTTCTGGCAAAAGAAATTCCCGGCCCTTGCTATCTACCCTGAATATGGAATCAAAACTCACATAGAATCGTCCATCTTCTCCCGCTTTCAGGATTTCGGCCAAAGGGATTTTTATGCTAACAGAATCCGAAGGACTACTGAATTGTGTCTGTTGTTCAAATATCGGCGTATCTATGTCTAATTCGTCCAATTCAAATCCAAAATACTTTTCGATCTTCAGGCCTTTCCATTGGTAGCGAAGCTCACCGGGAAACCATTCAGCCACATCATACCGAGCCGTAAACCCTATGATCAGGGTATCATTTATCACTGTTGAAACGTCCTTTTCATTAACCCAGATCAGCCCGCTCTCTTCAAGGCGTTTCCCCTTAAGACCTGCCATAAATTGAAGTGGAAACACATATCCCTTCAATTCCAGCCTAGCTAAGCTATCGGCTAGATTATCTCCTGATACATCTTCCGGGGTATAACCTAGTTCAGGAGGTGGGCATAATTTGGTATATCTACCAAAAATATTTTGACCACTGGTTTGAATGAAAAGGGTAATAAGGAGAAAAAATAAGAATCCACGCATAAGTATATAGCTTTAAAGAATATCAGTTGGGTCTGCTGTATTCCATAATGCATTCAGCTCAATAAGAAACAAGTTTAGGGAAGAAAGAAAAAGAAGAAAAACCACCGATTACACAGATTCCCACAGATTTTCTTCTCTAATCTGTGTCAATCCGTGTAATCCGTGGTGAATTCTTTTGGGAAAAATCGAAAGCTGAAGTCTCTATTTTCCCCAAACAACTTCTATCTCAAGCTACCAAAATACTTCTCCCAAAACAGCTAGGATAAAGAAAGTCCAAGCGAGATATTTGAAGATTTTCCGTACGCTTCTATACTTCTTACTGGTCTTATTTCGCTTATAAAAGTGCCGTTTTCGGGCATAATACTCAAATACTGGCATAAAAAACTCGATAATAATTAAGGCACCTGTAACCTCTATCAAGACCAAGGGGATTCCTGAAAATGAAAATTTACCTTGTGTTCCATATCGGGTAAAAAATGGCAGTTCTAGCTCCCCTTCAATTATCCCAATAACACAAATGAAGAGGATAAAAAGGGATATGATGCCATAAAAAAACAGATGACATCCTACCCCCTCATTTTCCAAACTAGAGTCGGTATAGTCTCTATACTTCGTTCGGTCAACATGTTTCTTTCTTCGTTTTTTACGCTTGTGGGCCATAAGGTAATTTTTTCCTCACTCCCCTACTACCCAATTGATCGCGGCGCGCAATCGGCAATCATCATCTTCTGTGATGCCTAAGAAGCCTGACAAGAACTGCATATCGAAGTGTTTTCCAAAATAATCCCATTTGAAGGACACTTTCGAAATTCCGCTAGGGAAATCATCTAGCTTCAAATGGCCTTTCCCAGAAGAAAGAAGGGGGTTTTTTCTGACAGCTAGGTTCTGGGAGTTTTTGTCAAAAGGCCTCATTCCTGATACAGATATATCTTTTACATAAGGGAAAAAGGCAGTAATCCAGCCTGTAATAAACGGGCCACCTGACTCTTCATCCACCTTGTAAATGGATTGCCAAAATGGTCGGTTTACATTTCCCGATAAAGCCTGAATAAATTCCTCTATGAGGGGAATTATTTTATTAGTCCACCAATCAAGCTTAAGTGTATCAAAAGTCTTCAATTTGATGAACATCTTTTGATAGTCTTCAATGGTTCCTTCAAGCGTGATTTGAGGAATCCCACATCTAGTAATAAGCTCATACTCAAAATAGGCAGACATAGCATCCATAAAGGCGATCTCAAAGGCTGTTTTTTCAATCATGGTAGTGGTCGAAAACTCAAGGACCAAGCGACTATAAAGGTCTTCCTTCAGGTGTTCATTGACCTTATTGGAAAATTCAGGAAATACTCCTTCCCAGTCGTTTCTACCTCCTTTAACAAAATGATCTCTGCGGACCCGAATCACCTTTTTTCCCTTCACATAAGTGAGGATATCGCGTAATCCTTCAGCATTTTCCTTGATGTGCTGTGCCACGCCCTGACAGATCAGTAACCAAATATGATCGGGAGAAATGATAATGGGTTTATGTCCATTAAATGCGCCATCAAGCATTAATAAAAAATGGTGGGCACTTATTTCTTCACTTGGAAGAGTGACGTAAGGCGTATTCTTTATAGAAGAAGCCTCCACAGAATAGGGAATTGCCTTCGCAAGCAATGCCTGGCCAGATTCTGTTTCAAAATGTTCTTCATTGAGCTTAACGTCAGACACGTCGATGGTCAAGGTGGTTGAAGCTTGCGGATTCATCATTTTAGGCTTGTAGATAAAGGTTTAGGATTGTCGTGGAAGACTAATTTACGATTTTTTATCCTAAAAAATCCTCCCCTAAATCAGCCCCTCCATTTTCAACCAATCATAACATTCCTTCACCCCCTCTTGCCAAGGCTTCATCTCATAGCCCAGTTCACGCAGGGCTTTGGCATTGGAAAAGCGGAAGTCAGGTCGGGACAGGATGTCGATATTCTCGGGCGTCAAGGTAGGTTCCTTGCCTGTGAAATAAGCGCCAAAGGCAGCTAGTCGAGCAAGGGTCTTGATCAGGAAGGCGGGAAATTTGGGCGGTACTTTTTGAATGCCCATGACTTGGGCGATAGCTGAGGCGACGGCCTGGATGGAGACGTTTTCGCCACTGGCGATATAGTTATGGCCATTTTGGCCCTTGTCTACGGCTAAAATGTGGGCCGCCACGACATCATCGACATGCACAAAGCTATTGACACCGGGCGGTACCCCAGGGACTTTATTGTCTCGCAACGCATAAAACATCTGCGCCCAACTGGAGGTGTCAAAGGCCCCCAAGATAGAGCCTGCATTGATCGCGACGACCTTCATGCCAAGGTCCATGCCTTTGAAGGCTTCTTGCTCCCCTTGCCATTTGGTCTTTTCATAGTTGACCCAAGAGGTGGCTCCTTTTTGGGGCGTGGCCTCATCGGTCAGGCCCGTGACTTGGCCCCAGGCTGAGATGCTGGAAGTATGAATGAAGGTGTGAACGCCCTTTTTGGCTGCCACCTCTACCATATTTCGGGTTCCGTCTACATTGATGGCGGTCTGACGCGCATTGTGCTTGGACCACATACTCACGTCTCCCGCCACGTGAAAGACGACTTCTGTGCTAGCTGGCAAGGCTTTTTCAAGTGAAGCTATGTCGGTGATGGAGCCTTCTACCAGTTGGATGGGCAGGTCCTTGATATAGGTAAGGTCGGAAGTAGGGCGATGCAGAGCGGTCACAGTCCAGCCTTGGTCACACAAAGCGCGCAGGAGGTTGATGCCGAGGAATCCCGTTCCTCCTGTGACAAATGCGGTTTTGGTCATGACCTATTGATTATCCAATATCTTTTTCAAGAAATCAGCCGATGAAATAATATCTACTTTTGGGAACTCAATATCTTTCAGGTTATTAAAATGCTTATCGTTTGTTACAATAAATTGTGCATTCCCGGCAACTGCACAATCCACAAACTTATTGTCATCTTTATCGAATTCGATCAAATTCCACCTATAATAGACTTCAATTTTATCTACATTATTTGATTTCGATAAAAAATCTGTAACATTAATTGCCACAATTGAATTGGTACGAAGTTCTAATATTTCTGCATATTCAGATAAGATTTCATTACTAACAATTAGCTTAATATTGCCATTAAGAATCGCATCAAAAATGGGTCTGTAAGGGGATTTCTTGGAAATAGAAATGAGTAAAACATTTGTATCAATAACTACTCTCATTCTTCTTTATATTCTGTGCGCATATGCTCATTAGACCATTCTTCCATCGTTTCTTCTGTCCAGCCCTTTTCATCCCAAAGACGATCCATCTCCTGAGTTGCTTTATCAGCAAAATAATTTGCAAGCAATTCTTTTATTTCTAATAATTGCTTTTCCTCAAGTTCATACTTAAAAATTTGCAAAATCTCTAGCTGCAGATTTGTTAATACACCAGTTTGTTCAACCATATCAATCTATAATTTCTTAAAAGCCCACATTAATTCTCTTAACAGCAATTTCATATAGCCAGCCTTACCTTATGTTCTTTATCAGCAGCATAGGCCAAGCTAGCACGAAGTTGTTCGTCATTTAGCTCTGGGAAATCAAGCTTAATTTCCTCCACAGTCATTCCATTCGCCAACCAACTCAATACATCATAAACCGAGATTCTGGTCCCGATTATGCATGGTTTCCCAAATCTAATATTGGGGTCAATTGAGATGAATTTTCGATAGTCTATCATTTTTGTCCTAAATCATTATTTCCTCTAATATACAAATTCACCCCCAATTCTCTACATATAATCTTCATGCTTAATTAACCATTCACCCCTGACCATTAACCATTTTCCCGCCTACCGATGCCGCACCAGCACCGTGTACTGATACGTCACTGTCTGCTTCTCCCCCGCCTTGAGCTTCAGCTCCCAACACACATCCGTAATTTGATTGAATTGACCATGAGTGGGGACTCGAGGGGCAGTGAGCCACTTCGGATCTGAAGTCTTCAACTCCCCTGAAAGTTGGCGTCTGACGTTGAGGTCTATCGCTTTGTTCTTGTAGTTATGAAGGCGGATCTGGCCTTCCACAGTGATCAGGTCATAATGGGTACCGTTGATCAATTTCGCTTTCTCGACGCGCTTTACCTCCTTCTCAGCATCCCGTACCGAGACGTCAGGCGCAGCTGTCAGCTTCAAGAAAGTCTCTCCTTTGACAGGGGTATAAGTGATTTTATCCTGACTGATGGGTCGCTTTTCGCCTTGAGCAGTTTTGGTGACCATAACTGAACCAGAAGTCATGGGCGTGTTGGTGCTATTGGTGAGTTTCAAGGTATGCCATACCTTGTTTTTGAAGTTCTCTTCAAAACTGAAACCGTCCGTTTGGCGGCGGTTGCGGTGATAATAATGGTCGGCATTATTGGCTCCCAAGCGTACTTCGTAGATATGCTGAATCGGCACCTCTGCCTCCAAGACGGTGTAAAAGGCACGATCCCCTTTTTTCAAACTGACATCTGGCAAGGTGTAAAAGAAGAGGTCCTCGGTCGATGACCCTTCCAAGCCCGCGCCTTGCGTTCTTGCTTGATTGGTGGCGTTTTCGATCCCATAACTAATAGAGCCACCACGTGTCGCAAAGTCATTAAATTGCGTTTGTTGCGGGTTGCCAATGCTATTGAGGAAACCGTTTAGGTTCGTGGATTGGGCCAAAGGAGATACCTGATTGGCGTGGATGAAATTGGGGACTCCCACGACAAACTGCATCTTCGCTTGTTCGATGTCTTCGGCATCGTTCACCACCACAGCCTGCAAGGTCAGGTCTGCCTTGTCATCATCTTGGATGTCCAGGTGATAGACAGGCATCCAGCCAATCCCATTTTCCAAATACATCATCTCTAGGGGCTGACTCACTTTTTGAGAAGCAAAAGTCAGGAGAAATCCTGCTTTGGCTTTGGTAATGGTCTTCTTTTCGATGTGAACGCTGTCGGGGAATTGGGGTTTGGTAGGAAAACTGATTTGGGTAATGGTGTTGGTTCGGAGATTGAGCCACTCGTCGTCCGTCTGAAAGATAAAGAAGTTACCGTCAATCTTTTGGACTTTGCCTGTCAGGGGTTGCCCATTGGAGCGGGTTAAGGTCAGCGTTTTGTTCAAATTAGCCTTCAACATCAGGCCAAAATCACTGCTGTGGAAAGGGGTTCTCACCTCCTTCGTTTCCTTGGTCTCCTCCACATGCGACTGCACTTGCTTCAACTCACCCGTCGGTGAGAGGAACCATAAGGTGCCGTAGGCACCTTGGGGGAGTTTGCCTTCTAGGAAGTATTGGCTGTCTTCAGTGGACAAAGTCGCTTCTTTGGTGAAGAAGCCGCTGCCGTTTTTGAAGACGGAGACTGTGGTCGTTTTGAAGGGGGACTGGGCGTGGAGGGCGCAGGCGAAGGCTGCGAGGAGGGTGAAAATGATGATTTTCATGGGAATGAAGGTTTAAGGGTTTAAGGGCAAGCTGGTCAATTTGCTAGGGATTTGGCGTAGCCGTTTTATGACATAGTCGCGGATTACCCACAAGCCAGCCCGCAAGCCGAAATCCACGACAGCACGTTATAAAACGCACTATTTGCGCATTTTCTATGCGCTGGGCTGGATTTCCAGATGGTGTGCTGGTTCCTTGTGTAATCCAGCCCTCCATAAATAAGCCTCACGCGTCTTTATCTATAGATTAACAGCCTAGGTTTAAGGGGTTAACGAAACAATTGAACCGCTTTTTTCCAAAGGTTAAAAGTACCTGATTCCTTTTACAAGAAACAAGGACAAATGGGTGTATGGGTGACTTGAATGAGTTAAATGGAATGTTAGGTGGGTCTATCTATGTACTGATCGAAGGTATGGTACTTGGATACTCCTCCATTGCCATCTACCGAAATGTACATGCCTTCATTTTCGAGAAGCAAGGCCAAAATAAGCGATTGGTGATGCGGGGGAGTTGCTCTTTTGATCAGGGAAATGGTGGCTCTATGTTTATGACTTCTACTCATAAAAAATCATTAAGGCTTATTTGGTTTTCTTTATCTTTTTTAAGTTCACGAACCTCTTTAAATGCACTTGCCAAGCCATCTTTTAATCTCTCAATGGCAAGGTATTCCGCTAACCTTTTTTTTATTTCAATCCAATCCTGATAGGTTATTTGTACCGCTGTCTTATTACCAGACTCATCTGTTACATATTGCACGTTTAGTTCTTCCATGATTTATCATTAACATTTTCACCAAAACCAATTACATTCATCGAATAAAGATACGCAATTCCTTTTTTACAGGCTAAGGTCAACATAATAAACCGCCCAACATTCATCCTTTGCTAAAGTTATAGGTTTTATGATTTAGGTTCTAGGAAAATAACCTCAAATACCCCCTAATTTCAGAATTTTGTCAAATATCTTATCTTTGTACCCATGACTGAAAAGATGATTACCGTCAGCGATCGCGCGAGTGCGCATATTGCTGAACTCCGCAAAAAAGAAGGCTATGACGAGCAGCAAGGCGTACGCGTAAGCGTGGAAGGCGGTGGCTGTTCTGGGCTGATGTATAAGCTCGATTTTGATGGGCAGGAGCAGCCAGGAGACCATATCGTCGAAGACAATGGCGTGAAAATTTTTGTCAACATGAAGAGCCTGCTCTACCTCGTAGGTACAGAACTGGACTATTCAGGTGGCTTGCAAGGCAAAGGATTTGCTTTTAGCAACCCCAACGCTTCGCGCACCTGCGCCTGCGGCGAGAGCTTTTCCGTCTAACCGAATAAGAATTATTAATTGATGCGTTGGCTAAAGTTCCTCCTCTTTCTATTCATAACCCTTTCCTTTATTTACGTCCTCAACAGGCCTTGGGGGAAGGTAACGTTTGCGCCAGGGCATTTTTTTAATCCCTATCAGGGGTTTTGGCAAAATGCGGTATCCAAAGATGATACCTGTGCGAGTGAACTCACCCTTGAGGGGCTTACAGAGCCTGTAGATGTCGTTATCGATGACCGGGGGGTACCGCATATTTTTGCGGAGCAAATGGAGGACTTGTACTTTGCCCAAGGCTATATCACAGCCAGGGACCGCCTGTGGCAGATGGAGTTCCAGACGCATGTAGCCGCTGGGCGTTTGGCTGAAATCGCGGGCCGAGGTCCCAATGATGCCATCTTAAAGATGGACCGCACAGAACGCCGTCGCGGCATGGTGTGGGCGGCGGAACGCTCCTGGAATTTTGCGAAGCAAGATCCGCAGACACGCCTGGCCTATCAGGCCTATAGCCGAGGGGTCAACGCCTACATCGACCAACTCGAGCCCGCAGACTGGCCTGTGGAGTACAAAATCCTCAATTACCAGCCAGAAGCTTGGTCTCCATTGAAGACCAGCATTCTCAATAAGTACATGGCCGAGGACCTTTGCACCAACTCCTATGACCTGGAGTTTACCTATGCGATGCAACATTGGGGAAGAGAAATTTTTGACCTGCTTTACCCCGAAAGGCCCTATGAAGAGTCGCCCATCATTCCTGAAGGCACGCGCTACCGCTTTCCATTTTCGGAAATGGTACAAGTCACCCCTCCTACGGCGTATCATCCTGACTCGCTCTTGCCTATCGCTGATATAGCCCCTTCTCCTGATGAGATCATCGGCAGTAACAACTGGGCGGTTCACGGTAGTAAAACCCGTAATGGCAAACCCTTACTTGCGAATGATCCACACTTAGGACTCAATTTGCCTTCTATCTGGTACGAAATCCAACTTCATACCCCTCAAATAAATGTATATGGCGCAAGCCTTCCTGGCGCACCTGCTGTCATCATTGGGTTTAATGATTCCATCGCGTGGGGCATCACCAATGGCGCGCGGGATGTGATCGATTATTATCAGGTGACCTTTCAAGACAATCGGAAGTCGCACTATCGTTCAGGATCTGTATGGCAGCCGACGACGATACGTGTGGAAGAAATTCCCATCAGAGGAGGAGATGTGTTTCTTGACACAGTCTATTACACAGATTTGGGACCTGTGATGTATGATGAGAAGTTTGGAGAAACGCCTTATCCGCTCGCTGTGCGGTGGATGGCTCATGACGCTTCCAATGAAGCCAAGACCTTCCTTGACCTTTGCCAAGCAAAGAATTACCAAGATTACCAAAACGCGATTTCGCACTTTGCAACGCCTTCGCAGAACATCGTTTTTGCGAGTGCCGAGGGAGATGTAGCGATCCAGCAGCAAGGGAAATTTGTAGCAAAATGGCCTGAGCAAGGACGATTTATCCTAAATGCTGCTGACTCGACCCATCACTGGCAAGGATTTATTCCTAGAAATCAAAACCCTAGCATTCTCAACCCTGCCAGAGGATTTGTCAGTTCTGCCAATCAGCACGCCACAGATAATACCTACCCCTATTATTACACTGGAAAGTATGAAGCCTATCGCAACCGAAGGCTCAACCAACTCCTCGCCGAAAACGACTCGATGACCATCGAGCATATGAAGCGCTTTCAGCAAGACAACTATAGCGTGAGCGCTGCAGATGCTTTGCCTATCTTGCTCAGAGACCTCGATTCTACTGCCCTTACGCCTGACAAACTAGTCGCGCTAAGGGAATTGCAACATTGGGACTTTTTCTATGATGCGGATAAAATTGCACCTACTATCTATCAGCTTTGGTGGGATTTGCTTTACGACGCGATTTGGAAAGATGATTTGGCAGAACTGCCGGTCAAAATTCGTGGGCCGCATACAAGCACGACGATTCGGATCTTGCGTGATAGCGCAGTGTGCCAATTTTATGACCTTCCAGGCACACAGGCCATTGAGGGGCGCAAGGCCCTCGTCAATACGGCTTTCCATGAAGCGATAGACTCACTCTATAGGATTAATGAAAGCCCTGACCAGTGGCAATGGGCTGCGAGAAAAGCCACAACTATCAAGCACTTATTGGGCTATTCCCTCAAACCCTTTAACCGATATAATATCAACATTGGTGGCTATAAAAAAATCCTCAACGCGACCTCAGAGCGTCACGGTCCTTCTTGGCGGATGATCGTCCAACTCGGTGATAAAGTAGAAGCCTACGGCGTCTACCCTGGCGGGCAAAATGGGAATCCAGGCCATCCTGGCTACGATGCCTTTATTGATGACTGGGCTGCGGGGAAGTACTATAAGTTGTGGTTTATGCAAAGTGTCGATGAACAAGGGGAGAAACCCAGCCGAAGGGTGAGAATGATGAATTTTGAATGATGAATGGAGAATTTTGAATGGAGAATAGGGGTGGGTTGCCAAGGCAGATAAGGCACGATTCAAGTGGATCTTTTTTCCGAAATTTTACAAAAATGAAGTTTATTCTACGAATCCTACTGATAGCAGGTCTGGCCTTTGTCCTTCAGAGTCCACATATTCTGGGGCTTCCCTTTTGGGCGGCGGCAATAGCGGCTTTTATCATCGGGGTTGTATTTGGAAAGCGCCCGCCCAAGCGGCGCATCTATGGGAAGCGGAGTCCACACCGCCCCCTGAGCTTCTGGTCGGGATTTCTGGCAGTAGCTATTCTCTGGGGAGCTTCGGCCTTCTTACAAGATTCACAAAATGATTCCCTTCTTTCAAGCCAGTTATTTGGCGTTTTTGGGGTAAATGCCATTCCCGAATCTATGGGGTCCCTTTTCCTGATCTTTGTGACAGCTCTGCTCGGGGGCCTTCTTGGGGGATTTGCGAGCCTGACGGGCAATGCATTGGGCGAGGCGGTGAAGTGATTTTGAATGATTTTTTGTCGAAAAAGAGCGATTATTGGGGTAATTTCGACAAAAAGTGTGCAAAATAGGCCTGCGTAAATTACTGATGGTCAATCCATTATACCACTAGTCGTTGACTAACCGTTAATAACCGTTATTAACGGTTAGTCAACGACTAGCGATTTCCCCCCCCCACTCCTCCTCCTCCATTTCCCTCCACTCTTCCTACCACTTCACCCGCACCACCGCCACATCATCCGTAGGAAAAACGCCATGCTCATTTTCAAGCAAAGTAATCTTCTTGTCCAGCATCTTCGGCAATTCTGAGAAAGTGTCATCCACCAATAAATAGGCATCTATAGGCGCCGAAAACGGAGGTTTCTGTTTATCCAATTGCTCAAAGCAACCCACCCCATCTGTCGCAATACTGAAATCCTTTACCGACGCGAATTCATGAATCGCTTGCTCAGCAAACCATCCTTCAAATTCTTCTGAAAGCCGATAAGCAAAATAATCAGGCTTATTGCCCTGCTCGATCTCGATGAGTTTCCCATCACAGGCGATATAGCCATCGCCCAATGTGATCACCCACACATCTCTTTTCTCCAGTTGAATGACAGCCAAAACGACCGTCGCCAACTGCTCCGTCAGGTCTAGCATCAGTTGACGGCTGATCTTTCGAAACTGGCTGCGCATACGGCGAATTATCTCCGCACCGAGTATGCTAGGGCCGATTGTATCTAGCTTGGGATATTCACCTGTAAACTCCTGATAATAAATCTCTTGGGTGACTTGTTGTAGGACTTTTCCGATCAGCGCAGAAGCAAAGTGACTGTCTTTGCCCATCGTACTTCCATCGATCACAGCTGTCACAAAAAACGAAGATCCAAGGATCGTTTGGAACAAAAAGTCTTCGCAATAAACAGGGTGGAAAGCCCCAATTTTCCGAGTGGTATATATTTGCATAAAAAGATAGGCATCAAAACTACCAAAAATTTGAAATAAAGCGGAAACTCCGCATTTTGCTACCTAGCCTGAATAATTCATAAAAAAGGGGAAAGCCTGAGTTTTTGTTCTTGTAAATGTCTAATTTACAAGTGCTTAAGACAAAAACAACAAAACTTTCCCATGTCAAATTTAGTTAAAAAAGGATCGT
>JAUIKF010000040.1 GCA_030430575.1 Bacteroidia bacterium
AAAGTTCGTTATCTTCGAACAGGTAGTGAGATCTGTCATTTTTTTTGTTTAAGCACCTTAAAGATGCCTAATTTCTCACTACCGTTTTTCTTTTTCTAAAGGGGGACAGATCGCAACTGCGCCCAATCTATATGATTATGATGACCTAGAATAGGCATATTCAATTTGTCGAAACCGTGTTCACTGTATTCAAAATACCCAAATCGTTGATCTGACAAAAAAGGAGAATCATGGTAAGTCTGAAGATTGATCCTAGCACAATAAAATTTAATATCGATGGCAATAGTACAGGAAATATTTATTTTTCTATTAATGGCAAAAAATCATTTCCTGATGATGAGTGGAACGATTTTGTCGACATTATTTTGAATTGGTGGATTAATGCCATAATTGAAATGATTGAGTCAAATTTGGTAGGCTGCGAATTGCTTTTTATGGATGGCCCTTTTAGCTTAATAATAACCAAAGATATTCAGGGTGAAAATTGGATAATAAAGACCCAAAAGAGCAATTCAACTTTAAATGAAGTTGAAATAGTGGGGAAAGATTTTGTTGATATGATCTACAAGAAGGCAAGGCAGTTAATGCACTACTATTATTTAAACAACTTCAAAAATGAAGACATTGAAATATTAGAAAAGAGCTTGAATTCCTTTAAGGAAGTAAAGAACATGGATTATTAGAATAATAAGAACTCCTAATTCTGAATGCAAAATAAAATTAAAACTTAAATGCGCCACATTATCTTTATTTAAATACTAAGCCCTTAAATCCCCAATCCCTAATGAAAACAATCCGCAATCACCTACAGCTGATAGCAGCTATCAGCCTGCTATCATTTATCCACAGCCTTGTGCTTCCCGCAAGTGCTTTTGCCAACGGCCCTTACCAGAGCGAGTTTACCTCCGGAGGAGGAGGGGCTGGCCATCAAGTCAACCCCGTGACGGGAGACTTTTCCTACAACCTTCCGCTGCTCAATGTCCCTGGACCAGGTGGAGGATACCCTATTTCCATGTCCTACAACAGCGGCATCAAAGTCGATCAGCCAGCAACTTGGGCTGGTTTGGGGTGGAATGTAGGGCCAGGGGCTATTTCCAGGCAAGTCGTAAAACACCCTGATGATGCCAAAGGAAACCTGTCCTGCAATTTTGGCTATAAGTTGATTGCTGGAGATCAAGTCTCCAACACCTTCACGCAGTCCGCTAGTTTATTTGAGGGAATGGTTGCCTATAATGAGGCTCATTTTTGGGGGACGGGATATGATGGAGGTTATAACTCGTTGGCTGTCAGTGGTCTTAAGGTGAGTGACTCGTATGGTTCCAATAACCCCTATAGAGGGGTGACAGCCAGCACAAAATCAGCCTTCTCTGGCAATTTGGAGCTTTATGCACCTGGAATCGGGAGTTTTGGGATGTCTTATGAGCGCCTAAAGGCTGACTATTTTGTTGCATCTAATTCCGAAAAGTATAATTATGGCATCCTCTACAGCAAGGACGGCATTCAAAGCTTGACTTCAAATGGAACCCCATATTATGCGCCAACAGAGCTCAAATTGCAGCATCCCCTCAATTCAATGGATGCTTATTCGAATCCTTATAATAAACAAAATGGGATAGATTTAAGCTCCCATGAGGATGGCGCAAATTTGAGTATGCCTGCAACAGATAGGTTTTTGGTAAGTGTACCAGGCATAGGGGGGAGCTTCGAGCCTTCTTTTAATACCACGGTGACTATTCCAAGGGATATGATTAAGGAGGCGAAATATTATACCTATACCCCTGGCTCAAGTGCACCCAATAATGGGAAAGTGTTAAATGGGTGGTATTATCACAATGCGGACGACCCCTCCCACGTCCCCAATTCCGCTGATATTCATTTCCAGTACCTTTCAGAACCTGCCAGTTATTACCTGCAAGACTTTGGTTCTTGGCAGACAGGTTCTTTTGTCCAGAATAGCAATAATTACCCTGTGTCTAGTGCTGCATTTACGCAGGGCACCGCAGATAAGCAAAATTTCAATTCCGCTCGCAATAAGCGAGGGACATCCACCAATATTGAATGGTTTTCCAATCAAGAAATAGCGAGCAACTTAGCCGCTGCACAGTCCCGAGGCTATCTGAAATATAGCTCATCTGAGCATGACAGACTGGATACGGACATTTCTGACCCTGATGGGATCGGAGCTTTTATTGTCACAGATATAAACGGGACCTCCTATCATTTTACCATTCCTGTCTATCAGTATGAGCAATTTTCAGTCTTCGAAAATAAGACGAAGCCTGAAGAAGATTTTGCCATCAATATGAATCTTGACAAATATGCGACGCATTGGTTACTGACGGCGATTACAGGGCCGAACTATGTGGATAAAGGAGGTGTAGGGAATTCAGCTAATGGCTATTTAGATGACAATGACCAAGGGTATTGGGTGAAGTTTGATTATGGAAAATGGACAGATGGGTATATCTGGAGATCCCCTCACAGTGGGTACATAGACAATCCTTTTGATACGGACAAAGGCACCTTTTCTTTTGGTCGTAAACAGATTTGGTACCTAAATAGCATAGAAACAGCTACACATAAAGCTTTATTCCTCAAGGATATACGTGAAGACGAAAAAGGTGCTGGGGTAAATATTGATCCCATGAATTATCCTTATTACCAGACATGGACAGCAAAGGATACCTTGAAAAAACTATCCTTTGCCTACAATAACCCTGGTAACAATAAATTATTGAAACTCAATAAAGTCGTCTTATTATCAAAAGCTGATTTGGCAACAGACGATGTCCTGCCGTCAGAAGGAGGCAGCCTTGGTGGCCTAACCAATTCCACTGGTTCTTTCAACTTTAAATGGCATGAAATGAATCTAAATGCTGTTACAGGGCAATATGTATCTACCAACTTGTTAGCTAGGTCGGGCAATTTTGACAATTATTATGTTGATCATGTGATTGATGAAGCCGATTGGAATGCGCACTTACTGGTTAATCCCAATTTTGAAGACTTCATTTTAAATGAAGCAGAATTGTTCCATAATTATGACCTTGCCCAAGGCACCCCTAATTCAGATGCTGTGACTCAAGGAAAATTAACCCTCGAAAAGGTGGCTATTCATGGAAAAGGGGGAGCGAAAATTATGCCTTCCTATAAGTTTTTTTATAAAAACCACGCTGGATATGTCTATGATAGAACAGCAGCTGATGACTGGGGATATTATGCAAAAGCGGGAATTAGAGACCTTAAAATCGATAAAGATATTTGTGACAAACCCCAAATTGATAATTGGAATTTGGAGAAAATCCAAATGCCAATGGGAGGCTTTATGGAAATCAAGTATGAACCCGATGTGTATAGTCGAGAGGCTGTATTAGGGTCAGGTAAAAGGATTTCACTCCCTTCCCCGCAATATGACAATGGTTCTAATCAGATTTATTTGGAATTTTCGCAAGATGAAATGGAGGTAATAGCATGTGCTGCGGCAGTGGGAGATCCTATAGAGCTTCACAAAACGATAGATGAAGAAGATGTTTGCCAAAATACAGGGAATACTTCTACTCAGAATCAAACGTGTAATATTCAATCCATCGACCTGAACAATAACCGAATTTACCTCAGTAATAACGGTAACTGTGGGACATTTTGGGAGACTTCAACTTCAACGAGTTGTACGATAAGAATAGTCATGATTTCAGCTGAAGACTTTGTAAAAGACCTTGATGCTATAGGCGGAGGACTCAGGGTAAAAGAGCTCATTACACATGAAGGCTCTGGCGCAGTTTATACCACGAAATATGATTATTCAAACCCTGAAACGGGAAGGAACTCAGGGGTAACTTCCTATGCCCCCTTAAAGGAAGCTAGATTTATTCCCTATGTGATGGAAGTGCCAGGACCTGGCGTTATGTATGAATATGTAACCATCACTTCAGAAGGAGATAATGGCAATATTGAGGCTTATTCCACTACCCAATTTGAAGTTTTAGGAACTGCTTCGAGTATGGATGATTATGAATTTCAAATTGGGAATCATTTTGAAGCTGAAGACATTACAGGTAATGCCACATTAGGCTATTTTGACAGCGATTTCAATGTGTTAGCATCTAATCAGCAGATAGCAGGTGCGTTTGAAAGTAGTATTTATAAAAGAGAAGCTATTATCCATGATAAATCCTTGCATTTGGGTCGACCATTAAAAGCGATGGTTTATGACAAAACAGGGGTGATGATTTCTAAAGAAGAATATGAATATTATGATCATTCTGAAAATGTGAATGGCGTTGATTATACCAAGCATGGGATCCACCAAACTACTCACAATTCTGTGAAGTCTATTACCCAACACAATTGGCTCAATAATGGCTTTAGCTGGAATCACCATGATTATTACTTCGTCTCTACCAGTAAAAAGATATACCCAAGTATCTTAAAGTCTGTCAAGACAACCGCCCAAAGTGTCAGTAATGTGAATTACTACGAGAATCATGACCCCACAAATGGAGCTTCAAAAGTGACAAGAACAGTCAATGGGTATGGAGAACATGTGAAGAGTGAAACCTATTTCGCACACGAGGATCCCAATTTCTCCCCTATGGGGCCAAAGAGTTTAAATTTAAGCAATAATAATTTTTTAGCTGTTCCGATATACTCCGTTTCATATACCTCTCCTGATGGTGTAACCTGGTCTCCAATAGCAGCTGCTGGCCAAACATGGTCGAATGATTTGCTGTATCGAGAGGTAGTAGGCAATGCTTATGCTTATGTCCCTGAAAATAATAGTGATCTCTGGTTGCCTTCTGCTAGCTATGTCTGGAAGGGATTTGCCAATACTGACGGAACCTCCCAAAATTTTGTAGCATTTGATCCCCAAAATCCTTTGGCAAATGGTTGGGAGCTTGAAAGTGAGATGCTGTTTTTTGACAGAAATTCAAAAGTATTGGAACTCCAAGATATTAATGGAATAAAAGGAACCACGAAATTTGGCTATGGCCTTGAACAAAGACCCTTAGCATTTGCCTCCAACGCCAAATATAGTGAGTTGGCTTATTCCGGTGCAGAAGACTTTAACCCTGTTACAAATGGCTTTGGAAGTGAAGTTAAAAAAGCGGGTGGAACAGTTTACGATGCAGGTACAGGCGATTTTGATGACCCATTTACGCATACAGGGCAGTATTCTTTAGCAGTAGCTAATAATAATGAAGAAGGATTCACTTATGAAGGATCTATTGGGAATGCGGTAGGGAACGACTTTTTCATCTCAGACAGAAAATATAGAGCAAGTGTTTGGGTGAAAGTAGATGGGAATTTTAATTCAAATAATATGGGTGAGTTATTTTTCGAAACAAATAATTGTGGTAGTAACCCAAATGCCTGTGGCAGTGTGAAAATCGGCGAGGAAATTGTTCGGGCAGATGGTTGGATGTTGTTGAATATTGATATTGATTTAAGCCAAGACCCCAATGCTGCTATTTTGAAGATCGGCGTGAGAAAAGGGGCATTTAATGGTACGCTTTATATGGATGACTTTCGGGTTCACCCCCTTGATGCCCCAATGAAATCCTTTGTATATGATCCTTGGACGGGTGAAATTATTGCGACCCTAAACGAAGATAATATTGGGACGAAATATGTCTATGATTCAGCTGGAAGGGAGATTCGGAAATTTGTGGAAACCCAAGAAGGATTTAGGCTTATTTCCGAAAGTAAAGTGGGGTATGAAAGCGTATTAGAGTAGAGATTGTGTTGTTGAGAGGGATATGAATAGGCAAGGACACCGCCTATAGCCAAGACTTCCAGGCAGGCGGGCATCAGGACATAGGCGTGTAGGAGGCTCGCTTTTGAGAAAAATAGTCCTACACGCACGCCAAGAGACATAATGCATGTGAGGACAAAAAAGCGCAATCCATCTATTTGTGCAAAATAGGAACTCCTATTGCTTGACATGGCGCAAAAATAGAAAGGATTTTCAGAGGACAATTAGGATTTTGAAATAATAAAGTAAAAATAACGAACAAGGAAGGAATAAGGACAAGGAGCAACTTCGCTCTTACTTTTCAATTCCTTGTTCATTATTCATTATTTTTACTTTACTTCTTCCTCTCCCTCCTAAAACTGCTTCCTCGGCAGCTTCTTCCCTGTTCCGTACTTGCGCGCATATTCTTGCGCTGTAGGAATCAGTTCCTTGAGCTTCGCACTCCGCTTCGCGGGGTCGGGATGGGTACTCAAGAACTCAGGTGGACGGCCGCCAGCTCCTGAATTCATACGCTCCCAGAAAGGCGTGCCTTCTGTGGGGTCATAGCCAGCGATAGCCATCAGGTAGAGGCCGATTTCATCCGCTTCTGACTCATGAAGCCTGCTGAAAGGCAGCATCGCACCTAGCTGAGCGCCGAGTCCAAAGGCTCCCATGAAGATGTTCTGAGTCACTTCAGGCTTTGTTTTGATTGCTTCAGAGAGGGCTGCTCCGCCTGCATTAAGCAAGAGACCTTGGCTCATGCGTTCGTTTCCGTGGTGAGCGATAGCGTGTGCCACCTCGTGGCCCATCACGACAGCAAGACCATCGGTATTCTGTGCAATGTTCAGTAGGCCTGTATAGACCACGATCTTTCCGCCAGGCATAGCCCAGGCGTTCACCGTCTCATCGTCCACCAGGTTGATTTCCCACTGATACCCTTCCAGTTTCTTCTCTTGACCAATCGCTTTGAAATAGCGCTCTGTTGCCAAACGGATATTATTCCCTACTTCTTTCACCATGGCAGTATGGTTGGTATTAGGGCTGAGTTTGTTTTGGTTCAAAAACTCTGTGTATTGGTTCAAGGCCATGGCCGAGAGCTCACTGTCTGGAATAAGCTTGGTCTGTTTGCGGCCGGTGATGGGCACAGAGGCGCAAGCAACGACGATCAGGGTGATCAGCGTGAATGCGATGATTTTGATGGTGTTATTCATGGAATGATTAATTATTGATTGAGTGATTATTAATTGGGGATTACTAAAAGCATATAGTTTCTTAGAAATGTTGATCAACCAATTACTGAATCAATAATGAATAGTCAATAATCAATCAATCTTTATTTTGACTTGATGCAACTAAGATAGTCACTATTTGTCGTTGATGGTAACGCTTATATGTAAAATATAAGGGCCCAAAATGGGAAAAGAAGTGTGTAATTGAAAAGTTGCATAATGTCCGATTTCATGGCTTTTGGGAGGATTGGTGTGTGCTAAGGCCACGGTTTGTGTGTAACATACGTTACCATCTGTATTAGTGGGGGAATCTCACTAATGCTAGTTTGTTATCGTGTTCTACTTTTCAAAACTTGTATCATGGAATCTATTATCGCCTTTTTTGTAATGCTCTTTGGGCTGAATGCGGGCGATCTGCCGCAACAGACTGACGCTACTTTGCTCCAAAATCGGGGGGTGAATACCGCCCCTATCCAGGAAACACTGTCCAACAGGAGACCTGACCCAGGAAAGGGGCATGGACCTATCATTGTGGTAGATGACTCGCCATTCAAACCACCAAAGCAAAATTAGATTATTGATTGATTTATTGATAAATTATTGATTCACATGTTACATCATTCTACTGCAATTAATAATTAGTTAATCAATCAATTAATAATTAAGAAAAGCGGCCTGCTGTCGGATTGCGGGCCGCTTTTGTAATAAATAGATTGCAGAATATCATATCGATTGCAGAATATCGAACAAGGCATGCCCTGAGCCTGCCGAAGGGATTGATGATTGAAGAAGTAAAGAAGCACTTTCCCCTTCTTCAATCCCTTCGGCTCCGCTCAGGGCATGCCTTGTTCTGCCCTTCGACAAGCTCAGGGCAAGCAATCGATATTCTGCAATCCTTCATGCCTTTTCCTTCATCCACTCTTCCAGTTTGATCAACTCAAAACTAGAAAAAGTATGTCCCTGTATCTCTCCTTCCTCAGGTGAGGGCAAGTACTTTTCTACCTTTGCCAAGGTCTTGACAAAATCATATTCATTTTTATACCACTGCATCAAAAATTGCACAAGGGCATAAGGGCGGATATCCTCTTTGTCCTTTCTTGTTCGCTTCACAAACTGACGCATATTTAGGACTTTGGTATCGAGCAGGTCAGGTAAATCCAGTTCGTAGAGGATCATCGCCTCTAATAGACGAATATAGAGGTTCATGCCATACTTATCTGCTAAGAGAGGAGCCGTATCGTTGAGCTGTTGGTTGGCGGCTTTATAGTTGCCAAGCTTGAAATGCAAGCAGGCTTGCAAGTAATGCCACCGCGCGACGCGTGCTTTGGAAGCGTCGAAGAGGGGATGCCCCATGGCTTGGTCTATCAGGGCTTGAGCGGCTTCATATTCGCCAGAATAAAATTCGATTAAGAAAGCTAATTCCAAACCAGGTAAGTAATTCAGCTCAGTTTTAGCATATCTGGACAAGACTTCCTGCGAATAAGCACGAGCTTCTGCAAGCCGCCCTAGTTGTAAGCTGACTTGCTGCAAATGAACGTAAGCGGCTGCGATGCGTCGAGGTGAATTTTGAGACCGCTCTTCTTGGATGAGTTGTAAATATTTTTTGCAAAAAGAGAGCGCTTCTTCAAACTGATCAGCAATCTGTAGGGCATAAATTTCAGTGAGGTAGTAGACATAGCGCGCAGAAGGATGGTCGGTTATTTCCACTATTTCCTTGATACGCCCGATTTTGGTACGGACATCCGCCTTGCCCTCTTCACTCAATGTACGATTGCTCAGCAAGTTTTTGATAGAATAATGCAGGATCTGTGCTTCTGCTACCAGGTGCCGGGTGTAATTGAGCTTGAGGAGTCTTTGCGTTTGTTTTTCATATTCTTTGGTGGAGGTGGTCACACTTGTATTACGCGCCATCAGTATTTCGGCCTGAAACCATTCTTCTGATAAGTCAAATTTTTTGGCGCTAGCAATGACTTGGAGAAATAGATTCTTGCTGGCCTGATAGGCTGCTCTTCCCAGGAGAACGTCCCCTTGCAAGAGCTTTTTTTTGGTTTGCAGGGTTGTATTGATGGCTTCTGATTCATAGCCTGTCAGGCTTTTGTCATTCAGAAGTACATTTTCAAGCATGCGCTTGAGGCGTGACTTGGTGACACGGAAAGTGTTATCTGGCGGCTTCCCGTAGAGTTTTTCTGAATAAAAACTTTCTGGACGCTCGTCGTAGCGTGTAACCAATTCAAAAAGCTTACCTACCTTCTCGAAGGTAAATGAAGAGCGCTCAATGATGTTCTTAACTTGGCGTATTTCCTGCCTTTTGAGCTTCCTGACAATATCGTAGATCAGGTTCATGGAGTAGATGTTGTAGTATTTAGGAGCAATATTGGGAAAAAATCGTGTAATCCAATGGCTATTTTGGGAATGTATCTCCAAAAATGATTCGATACTTTTGGGATGTTAAGCAAAAGGCCGTTTTTTAGGGAAAAAGGATAAGATGTAGGATAATTGACATATTGAGCGGGTGAGCTTACCTTAAATTTGGAATTGTAAAGCTGGATATACTATTTTTATCGATTGATCTACTTTTTTGAAATCAAATCATTAGCCTATAGAAGAACATGCTACACCGAATTATTTGTTTCATTTTGTTCCTCCTCCTTGCTGCCCCTTGGGCCTTCGCTCAAGACGGCAAGCTTTCTGGTACCGTCAAGGATGAGAACGGCGACAATGTCCCATATGCTACAGTACTTGTGTATAATGGTGACCAGTTTGTCAATGGTGCCCGTACTGATGATGGCGGAAAGTTCTCGATTCAGCCAATTGAATCTGGGAAGTACTCCGTTACAGTCAAATACCTCACCTCAGAAAAGACCATTACAGATGTGACCATTCTTCCGGGCCAGACCCGTGATTTGGATATCAGTTTTGAGGTGGTCGCCACCACGACCGATGAGGTAGTCATCGAAGAATACAAAATCCCCGTCTTTGAGAAAGACCCTGCTCCCTCAGGCCAGACCATTAGTGGAGACGAGGTCCAAAACATTGGCTCACGAAATGTATCTACCCTGGCCTCTATTACTGCAGGGGTCTACTCCAATGATGAAGGGGATAACTCCATCAGTATTCGCGGTGCCCGCTCCAATGCCACAGTCTATTATATAGATGGGCAGAAAGTGCGTGGAGGAGCCAACCTCCCCCAGTCTGCGATTTCTACCCTTCAGGTCTATACTGGGGGTACGCCAGCGGAGTTTGGGGACTTTACGGGTGGGGTGATTTCGATCACCACAGCCAAGCCTGCGCCTAAGTTTGGCGGTAGTGCAGAGATCGTGACTTCTGAGTTTTTGGATGACTATGGCCGGAACCTAGGCGCTGTCAACTTCTCAGGCCCTATCCTCACGCGTAAGCGTGACTTTGGCGGAGAAATCGTGAAAGTACCTTTGTTGGGCTACTTCGTCGCGGCTGAGGCCGAATACAACAGGGACCGTTCTCCTTCCTTCCCTACAGTAGGATTGAGTACACTGAAAGACGATGTCATCACTGACCTTCGCGAAACTCCTCTGCAACTCAGTGGCTCTGGCCGTACCTTCTTGAGTCGTGCCAATTTCATCGATCAGGATGATATGACCCAACTCATCGGAAAGCCATTCCTTGAGCAGCGCCTTAAGGTTTTAGGCCGTTTGGACTTTGCGCCATCTGACAATATCCTGATCAAATTTGGAGGTAACGTAGAATTCAGTGATCAGGACCTTTGGAACAACAACAATATCATGTTTGCCCTGAATGGAAATGGTAATTTCCAGTCTAACACCTACCGTGGATGGCTGCGTTTCCAACAGAGTTTCAAAGGCGGTGACAGTTCATTGCTCAAAAACTTCTTCTACCAGATTCAAGCAGACTATTCTCAGTACCAAAGGATTTTCCAAGACGAACGTCATGGAGACAATCACTTTGAGTATGGCTATGTAGGGAAATTTAATTATGACCGTGTGCCATTCTTTACCTATGTGAATGACCCACTGGATCAAGTATCTTCTAGCCCTTATTGGCAGACAGCAGGTTATGGATTTACCAATCTTACCTTTGACGGGTCTGATACCCATAATCCTACCCTGGCCAATTATAATAACCAGATTTTCAATCACGTAGAGACCAACGGAATCTTGAACCCATTCCGTACGATCATTAACCCTGACTTGGTAGTGAATGATCTTTCAAGCCTTCAAAACCTTGCATTTGTACAAGGAATCTTGAATGGAGGAGCAGCTCCTAGTATCTATGGGTTGTATAGCGGGGTAGGAAATGACTATCCACTATTTGCCAAATTTGCTTTTGAGCAGTTTCGACTCAATGGTACCGCAGTGGCGGAGATCAAAGGCCACAACTTAAAGGCTGGCTTTGAATTTGAACAGCGGGTAGAGCGCTTTTACCAAGTATTCTCTCGTTCGCTATGGGGTTGGGCACGTCAGTACACCAATTTCCATTTTGCCAATAGCCTCGATGATGATCCTGCCAACTTCCAGTATGTCTTCAGTGACGACGGAATCTTCCAGGATACTGTTTTGGTGCCCAACTTATATGTTGAAGGCGACCAGACGACGTTTGACCGTCGCCTGCGCGAGAAGCTAGGGCTTCCAGTAGATGGTACTGATTTCATCAATATCGACTCTTATGGACCAGAAACCTATGACCTTGGCATGTTCAGTGCCGATGAGGTGCTTTCTGCTGGCTTAGGTCCTGTGACATATTATGGCTATTCCTATACTGGAGAGCGCTCAGAGCAGGTGGATCCAGCGTTGTTCTTTACGGACACAGATAATCGTCCGATGAATCCATATGCGCCAACGTATATCTCCGGGTTCATTCAGGATAAATTCGAATTTGAAGATATCCTCTTTAATATAGGGTTGCGTGTCGACCGCTTCGATGCCAACCAGCCTGTATTGAAGGATCCTTTCTCGCTTCACCCAACTTTCACGGCTGGCGAAACAGCCAATTCCCTTGGGCTGACCTTGCCAGGAAGTGTAGGCTCTGACTATGTAGCCTACGTAGACGATGCTTTGAATCCTAGTTCTATTATTGGCTATAGAAATGGGGAGGAATGGTTTGATAGTGAAGGAACCCCTGTTTCTTCTACCGTTATTGCTACCAGTTCTGGTGGACGTCCAAAGCCTCACACGAGTAATGACGAGGTGACGATTGAGTCTTTTAAAGACTATGAGCCTCAGACGGTATTCATGCCTCGTATTTCTTTCTCTTTCCCTATTTCTGATGTGGCCCTTTTCTTTGCACACTATGACGTGCTCTCTCAGCGTCCTGGACAGTTGCTTCCTTTCCAAAGCTCTCAATTGGCTGGCCAGCTTTCTGAATATGCTTTCTTGGAAAACCGTCCCACTATTTCTGTTGACAACCCAGCCCTCAGACCTGAGATCACGATTGACTACGAAGTGGGATTCCGCCAGAAGATCGGCAGCCGTATGGCCCTTTCTGTTCAGGCTTTCTATCGTGAAATGCGCAATATGATTCGCTTCCGCCGCTTCGTGAATGCTTATCCATTTACTTATGATACCAATGACAACCTTGACTTCGGTACGGTAAAAGGCTTGACGATCAGCTATGACATGCGCCGTACAGGCAATGTTCAGCTCCGTGCTTCCTATACCCTCCAATATGCCAATACCACAGGTGCTACTGCAGGTGCTGCGCGTAACCTCGCGAATAACCTCGAAGGATTTGGCGTACTGCGTGTTCCTGTAGCTTCGGGTATTGACCAGCGTCACCGCATCGTAGGTGTAGTTGACTACCGCTGGGCTGGCCGCAACTTAGGTCCAAGCATAACCATCGGTGGCAAGGATGTCTATCCGTTAAAAAATGCTGGAGGTAACTTGACAATGACTTTGGGATCGGGGACGCCTTATTCTCAGAGCGCATTTGCTGTACCTTCTGTCGTAAGTGGTACACCTATTACCCAAAACCTTTCTGGTACGCTCAACGGTAAGCGCCTCCCTGCAAACTTCCGCACAGACCTTCGTCTAGACAAGGTCCTCTCATTTGGTGGAAAAGAGCGGGATGACAAAACGGTGAGCCGCCGTTATGGACTGAATGTGTACCTGTTGATCCTGAATATTTTTAATAGCAAAAATATTCTCAGTGTCTATCGCTATACAGGCCTTGCTGATGATGATGGATATATCGCCAGTGATGTCGGACAGCAAGACATTCAAACTCAGATCAGCCCTGAGTCTTTTGTAGACCTCTATAATGTAAGGGTAAATAGTCCTTTTAACTTCACGCGCCCACGGACGCTTCAATTGGGACTGCTGTTTAATTTCTAATCAAAGTAAAAACAAGATATCATGACTATGAGATACTTTCGCACAGGCTTTTTGGTGCTTCTCGCTATGGTTTCTGTGGCTAGCCTCATGGCCAAAGAGCCAGTAGGTGTGAAGAAGAAAACGCGAACAGGCCTGAGAACCTCAGCGCCTTGCTTGCCGCCGACGGCAAGTGCCCAATTGGACATTAATAACATCCGAACCCTCCTGCACAATGGAGGAGATATGTGGTGGGACCTGGTCGGTGACCCCCGCTATGAAGTACCCAAAGGCAGTGGAAAACACTCTCTCTTTGCTGGTTCCCTCTGGATAGGTGGAATTGATAAGACAGGCCAGCTACGGGTAGCTGCCCAGACATATCGCCAGTCAGGGACAGACTTCTGGCCTGGACCTTTGACAGGTGGTCAGACAGGTGGTGCCGCTGCTACCTCCGATGAGACCTGCCCGACGTATGATAAGATGTTCAAGATCAATAAGACTGAGATTGACGAATTCCGTTCTGACTTTTCAGACGACGGCATTGTGGATATGACCAAATATCCTAATGTGGAGGCGTGGCCTACTGGAACACGTGGAAACTATGTAGATGATGATGGCCAGCCTATTTCTGCGATTAATTCTCAGACGCAGGAGGTATTTTATTTGGCTCCTTGGGTAGAGGTAGATGGGGATGAATTCACCTATGAACCAGAGTTGGGAGACTATCCTGACATCAGAGGGGATCAAGCTATCTGGTGGCTATTCAATGATAAAGGAGATGTCCATACAGAGACAGGTGGAGAGCCTATTGGGATTGAAATTCATATCATGGCATTTGCCTTTACGACAGCCAATGCGGTCAATAATATGACTTTCTACGACCAGACAGTGATCAACCGCTCTAACCTCACCCTCACAGATGCTTATATCGGTCAGTGGGTGGATCCAGACGTCGGATTTTTCCGTGATGACTATGTAGGCTGTGATACGACGCTAGGATTGGGCTTCTGCTATAATGGAGATAACCAGGACGAAGGCGCCAATGGATATGGCGCTAATCCGCCAGCCGTTGGCGTGGACTTTTTCCAAGGACCCGTGGCGGATGCAGATGATGGGATTGACAATGACAAAGATGGAGAAATAGATGAGCCAGAAGGAGAATCTATTATCATGTCCAAATTTGTTTACTACAATAACGACTTCTCGCTTACCGGAAACCCTGAAGTGGCGACCCACTATTACGGATACTTGCGTGGATTCTGGAAGGATGGTACCCCGATTGTCGATAATTACTTCAATGGAGGCAATGGAAATGGTTATGGCCCTTCTAGTGCAGGTACAACGAGCAATTATATGTTCTCGGGTGATCCTTGTCTAGGGACCGGATGGACAGAGAAAAATGCTGCCAACCCGCCTGCTGACCGTCGCTTTATTCAAAGTGCGGGACCATTTACCCTAATTCCAGGTGCAGTCAACCGCATCGTGACTGGGGTTGTATGGGCTAGGGGATTTGTAAATGCGGAGATTGGATCTGTATGTGAAATGCTTAAGGCAGACAAAATTGCACAAGCACTCTTTGATAGCAATTTTACCCTACTTGACGGACCTGATGCACCAGAGATTTCCCTTTCCGAGCTCAATAGAGAGATTGTATTGAGTTGGGGATATAGCGAAGCTTCGCGGACGGTGAGAAATAACTACAACGAGAGTTATATCCAGGCAGACCCCGTACTGAAGGCCAATAATGTTAAAGACTCTACCTTTGAATTTCAAGGATATATCGTCTATCAATTGGCAGATCAGACAGTAGGTGGAAATGAGCTGAATGATCCTGACCGCGCACGTGTAGTGACCCAATGTGACATTGTGGACGGAGTTGGATCGATTGTCAATCGTACTGAGCAAACTGTAGAGGGGCTTTCAGAGCCTGCTATTGTAGATGAAGTAATGGTTCAGGGAGCTGATGAAGGAATTTTTAATTCTGTACAGATTACCGAAGACCTCTTTGCCGCTGGCGATGACAAAAAACTGAAAAACTATACGACCTATTATTATACCGTCATTGCTTACGCGCATAATGATACGACGTCTGACGGTAGATTCTTTGTACAAGGAAACCGCTTCTACCAAGTGGTCCCTGCTCAACCCCATCCCACCAACTTTGAGCAAGCAGGCACTGTGCTCAACTCTTCTTACGGAGAGGCCCTCCCTGTGACCATGGTCGCAGGTGTAGGAAATGGCGGCAACTTCGTCCAACTGGATTCCCTAACTGAGTTGGATATTTTGAGCCAAAACCAAGTGGGTGATATCAAATACAAATCAGATGGAGGCCCCATTACAGTGAAGGTGGTGGATCCCAAAAAAGTAAAAGGAAGTTATTATCAGGTGAGAGTCACTTCCCGAAAATTCCTCTTTGCCGAAGAGGTAGGTATTGATAACTGTGGGACAGTTTCTGACTCTACTTTTGCGGAATGGGAAGTGTATGAAGGTGCTAGTCCTGATGGGCCGTTTACAGGAACACCTATCTATCAGGCGACATTTATTGAACGTTCTGGCGGATGTGAAAATGTGCCTGCAAGACCTACTCCCCTTGTAGGAACAGAACGAGTCATCGAAGGGCATGGAATCTCTATCGCCGTTCGTGATGTGGTAGCTGCTGGAGATACCTTGGATGAAAATACGGGGGTAGTTGGTGGAAGCATTACATTTGCAGACCAAAGTTTGCCATGGCTGACAGGACTCCCCGACAATGATGAATTTGCATCGGGCGTATGGAACTGGATGCTAGACGGTGCCATCGATGAAGATGGGGTCAAAGGCCCTCCTAACCGCGCTTATAAAAGCTTTAACATCTATGATCGTGAGAAAGATTTCACCAGTGCTGTTACTGGATGGGGACCGTTCTGCCTGGCACGTCCATTTAACAATAATGAACTAGCAGGTGGACAGATAGCCCCTGGATTGCAGATCGGTCAAAGTAATCAGCTTCAGTTCCCCAATGGCTTCATGAATGCTTCGCGCTTCCTAGCGCTGGATGAATTGCCAGATGTAGACATCGTCTTCACCAGTGATCGATCCAAGTGGTCTAAGTGTCTTGTGGTAGAAACGAGTCCAAACTCTGGCCTCGGAACAGGATCATGGCCGTTGACAGCCAAGTGGGCTGACAATATCATGGACCGCGATGAAGTGACCAAAGACCCTGCTTCTCGGGTCACGACTCCTCGTCAAGCCAATGAGCATGGCTTTAGCTGGTTCCCTGGGTACGCTATTGATGTGAATACTGGACAGCGCCTTACGGTTTTCTTTGGTGAAAGTACATGGGACATTCAGAACCGTGGAAATGACATGATCTTTAATCCAACGACTGATTTTGGCCGTAATTTGGATGCCGCAGGTGGTCGTCACTATGTCTATGTTTCTACTTTACCTTATGATGAAATGGCTTATCTTCAGGACACCCTGACCAATGAAACACAGAAACCTGATGGCACCGATCAAAACTTTGGTATCGGTCAATTTGCCAATGGAGAAAACCTCGCATCTGTCTACCAATACATCAGTTGGGTAGGGATTCCGATGATTACGCCTGGATATGACTATGTAGATGGACCAGATGCTTTCCCTACTGATGTTCGTGTATCTTTGCGTGTGAAGCAACCATTCCGTTCACGTACTGGAACGACAGATATCCCTACATTTAACTTTGATACGACACCTTTTGCAGCTCAGACAAATAATAATGATGTGGCCAAGAGTGCGCTGGATGATATCTTAGTGGTACCTAACCCATATTATGCATACTCTGCATATGAAACGGGCCAGCTATCTAATATTGTCAAACTCACCAATTTGCCTCAGCGCTGTAGAATTACGATTTACACCTTGAATGGTAACCTTGTCCGGACCTTTACAAAGGACTCTAACCTTCCCGACCAAAACTGGGATCTCAAGAACCAGACGGGGGTTCCTGTAGCTAGTGGTACCTATATCATCCATGTGGATGCATATGATTTAGGAGAAAAAATCGTGAAATTGTTTGCCGTTATGCGTCGTGTGGATTTGAACTCATTCTAAGCTTCCGTAATTTTAGACCGTTGAAGGAGCCTAACCCCCTTCTTCAACGGTCACATTCTCGTACAGTCCAAGATTATGAAAAAAATAGCTATACTTTTATTTGTTGCCATTCTCTCCTCGTTCCCCCTTCTTGCTCAGCCGGATGAGGCGGGACAAGCTGGAGGAATGCAGTTAATGTTCAATACTTGGGGCAGAAGTTCAGGCTTTATGGGCCTGAATATTGCTAGCTCAGAGGGGATAGAAAGCAACGCGGTCAACCCCGCAGGAATTGCCAAGACAAAAGGCACCGAACTAATCTTTGCCAATACCCAATGGCTGATGGGTTCTGAAACCCAAGGCAATAGCTTTGGATTTTCCCAAAATCTAGGCGGAGGATCCGTCCTCGGCCTTGCCGTTAATTCACTGAATGTAGGGAGACTGCCACGGACCACTTGGCTACAGCCAGGAGGTACCTTGGGAGACTTTAGCCCTGCCCTGCTGAACCTCAGCGTTTCATATGCCAAGCAGTTTACCGATCACATCTATGTCGGCACGACTGTGCGAATCATCAGCGAGTCTACTCCTGAAGTATCCGCGAGTGGAATGGCATTCGATGCAGGAATTCAGTATCGAACCGGTAGAAATGAGAAGGTAAAACTGGGCATTGTTTTGAGGAACGTAGGGCCCACGATGAGCTATGGAGGAGATGGCCTCTCTTTCCGGGTATTGCTCCAGTCCACCAATGACTTTGATACAGGAGTAGAATTGCCCACAGCTGAATTTGAACTGCCTGTAGTGCTCAGTATGGGAGGATCATATGACTTCCTGATGAATGAAAGCAATACCATTACCCTTCTTGCTACCTATCACTCCAATTCCTCCTATTACAACCAAGGAGGTATCGGTTTCCAGTACAAGTACAAAGATTTTTTCATGGCACGTGCCGCTTATATGGTGGAAGAAAGCCAACTTATTGGAGAACTCCGTGCAGATGCACACACTGGATTAGCCGTTGGAGCTACTTTTCAAGCGCCATTCAAGGCAGGTCGTAAAAATGATGAAGGTGGCGATGCCTTTTCTCATTTTGGCCTAGATATCTCTTATCGAACCACCAATCCTTTTGGAGGCACCTTGACCATAGGCGCACGTTTTGATTTGTAGGTAGCAAAAAAAAAATGTAGATTGAATCATAATTGGGTTGGTGCCTCTACCAACCCAATTTATTTATTTAACTATTTATTAATGTCACGATATGAGTGAGTTCAATTATCTAACAAAAGATAAATACGAGGAACTAAAAGCGGAATTAGAGTATCTCAAAACAAAAGAAAGAGGTAAAATTGCCAAGGTTATACAAGAAGCCCGTGAGTTGGGAGACTTGAGTGAAAATGCTGAGTACCACGCCGCTAAGGATGCACAAGGGCTACTGGAATTGAAAATATCTAAACTAGATGAAGTAGTGGCCATGGCTCGTATTATCGACACCTCCCATATGGAGGAAGGGAAAGTCTACCTCTTGAGTAAAGTCAAAGTAAAGAACCTGAAGTCCAATAAATTGGCAACCTATATTATTGTATCAGAAGAAGAAGCAGACTTGAAGCAAAGTAAGATTTCTGTCAAATCACCTGTTGGTAAAGCACTTATCGGCGGAGAAGTCGGAGATGTCGTAGATGTACACCTTCCCAACGGAAATATTATTCAGTTTGAAATCTTGGAGATTACCCTGGGACATGATGATTGATTATTCCCTAAATGCTTGGTGCTATGCCTTCTATTTTTACACGAATCATTAAAGGAGAAATCCCCGCGTACAAAGTGGCCGAAACGGATGATTTTCTGGCTTTTCTTGACATTCGTCCAAGAACTGAGGGCCATACCCTTGTCATTCCCAAGCAAGAAATAGATTATCTCTTCGACCTACCCGATGACTTATACCTCGGATTACATGTATTTGCAAGAGAAGTAGCCAAAGCTATTGAAAAAACAGTTCCCTGTGAACGGATCAGTACAGTTGTTGTGGGATTAGAAGTCCCTCATTGCCATATACACCTCATTCCTATTCATTCGATTTCAGATATTGACTTCGGACGCCCACCTTATCAGACATCCCAAACGGCGCTAAAGACATTAGCAGAAAAAATACACAAGAACCTTTGATAGCATTTGTCAAGAAGAAATGTAGATGCAAAGAGATATTTGTGTATTTTGCCTTAAGGGAACGCCAACTCACTAAGAGGTTATGAATTAATTGATTGACTAATTATCAATTTAATAATCCATAATGCTTACAGTTGATTTTTAATTTTTTTTAATTGGTTAGCCACATGAATAATTTAATTTTTCCATGGCAACGCAGGTGGTTTATATCTGTGCTTGCCATATGGGTATGCTGCTTACTGAGCCTTGGTATGAGTTGGGCGCAAGTGAAAGTGACGGGGTCAGTAGTAGATGGAAATGACGATACGCCTTTGGTCGGTGCACGTATTTTGATGGCCGATGAACCGGTGGGAGCAATGACGGATGATGATGGAGATTTTGTGCTAAAAAGCCCCAAGGCGCCTCCTTTTGATCTAGTGATTACTTATTTTGGGTATGATACCCTTACGTATAATGTAACTTCTACTGATAAACCCCTCCGACTGAAGCTCAATGAAGTTGCCTTTATGATTGGGGAGGTGGAGATTGTCGCAAGCACAGCGATCGAGCGTCAGCGCCAGTCTGCCTTGACAGTAGAGTCGATGAGTATCAACGCGATCAAAGAGACCCCTGCCGCCAACTTCTACGAAGGATTAGGCCACCTCAAAGGGGTAGACCTTACCTCTGCCAGTATAGGCTTCAAAGTTATCAATACCCGAGGCTTCAACAGCTCTACGCCTGTTCGATCCCTCCAGATCATCGATGGAGTAGACAACCAGTCGCCGGGCCTCAATTTTTCCCTTGGAAACTTCTTGGGAGCCTCGGAGATGGACGTCGAGTCTGTCGAGCTGATTGTAGGGGCAAGTTCTGCTTTCTATGGCCCTAATGCCTTCAATGGGGTGATCAGTATGGTGACAAAGGATCCTTTCATTCATAAAGGACTTACCGTACAGCTCAAGGGAGGGGAGCGAGGCCTCGCCGAACTAGGTCTCCGATTTGCTAAATCGTTCCAAAACCGCGAAGGAGAGGACAAATTCGCCTTTAAACTCAATGCCTTCTACCTCAGTGTACGCGACTGGGAAGCCGAGAATATGGACCCAGTTGAGGACTCAAAAGTAGGGAGAGATAATCCGGGCGGCTACGATGCGGTCAACCGCTATGGAGACGAAGACCCTTCCAGAGATTTTTACGACTATACCCGAGACTTCATCATCAATCCAGGCCTGGGACGGTTTAGCCGGACAGGCTATAATGAGGTAGACTTGGTGGATTATGACACCAAGAACCTCAAATTGGCCTTGGCCATGCACTATAAGCTCACGCCTAAGGTTGACCTGATCGCTGGTAGTAATTTTGCCAATGGCACCACCGTCATGCAAGGGCTCAACCGCCTGAGCCTCAAAGACATTCTCTTCTTCCAACACAGAGTAGAAGTGCGCCAGCGTGACAAATTTTTTGTGCGGGCCTATGTGACCCATGAAGACGCAGGCAAATCTTATGACGCCGTATTCACTGCCAATCGCTTGCAAGATCAACTTAAATCTGCCCAAACTTGGGGAACGGACTATGCCAATTATTGGGCGGGCCTGTCTGCTGCCAATCCATTTTTTGTGCCGAATACCGTAGGAGTGAATGGCCTAAAAGGAGGAATGAGAGGCCGGGTAATGGCGCTTGAAGGGTTTCCCATGCAGGCATTTCCTTATGACACCTTGCAAGGAGAAAGAGTCTTGGCCGCAAATTTGGATTCCCTGACTGTATGGCATGCGTTGGCCAGAAATTATGCAGACAATTACCAATTTCCCTACCGACAACCTGGTTCACCTGAATTTGAGGAAGCTTTTAATGACATTACCTCTACTCCGCTAATCGAAGGGGGAACTCGTCTGGTAGACCGTTCAGCCCTTATCCATGCACATGGAGAATACAAATTCACCCCTGAGTGGGCTGAGATTACTACAGGAGCCAATGTCCGCCAATATCGACCGATCACAGAGGGGAATATCTTTAGCGATACCCTACAGTTTAAAATGGACTCTACCTATAAAACCATTAGGAATTCAGAATTTGGGATCTATGCAGGAATTCAGAAAAAAGTAATGGACAATCGCCTCCGTTTGAATGGAACCCTGCGGATCGATAAAAACCAAAACTTCAGTTATGTGCCTACCTATGCAGCTTCTGCTGTGCTGAACCTGTCAGACAAAGACATCCTCAGGCTATCCATCTCAGCGGCCATTCGCAACCCTACCTTAGCAGACCAATTTCTTTATTATAATGTGGGGGGATTTATTTTGCTCGGAAACCTTGATGGGTATGACAATTTAGCGGATACAGCATCACTCACAGCGTTCCTGGAATCTGCAGATAAGGATCCGAACATTGTGCAGTATTTTGATGTGGATCCTATCCAACCAGAGAAAGTCCAAACAGTGGAACTAGGGTACCGGACCACGCTATTTGAAAAATTGTATATTGATGCAGGGTACTATTATAGCCGTTACCGCGATTTTATTGGGTACAATGTAGGGGTGGAAGTGAGTTTTCATCCTGATTTCCCCGATTTTTTGACCAGTGCGCAACCTTATCGTATAGCTGCAAATGCCCGTGACATTGTGACCACACAAGGCTTTTCTATTGGATTGAATTACTTCTTGGAAAATGGCTATACCTTAGCAGGGAACTATTCATGGAATGTCCTCAACACGGACTCAAATGACCCCATTATTCCAGCCTTTAATACGCCAGAACACAAGTACAATATTTCCTTTTCTGGGCGAGATGTGACTTGGGGGGATCTCAAACACATGGGATTTAGCATCAATTATAAATGGACCCAAGGCTTTTTATTTGAAGGGTCTCCACAATTTACGGGTAGTATCCCATCCTATGATATGCTAGATATTCAGGTGAATAAGACCTTTCCAAAAATCAAATCAACCATCAAAGCAGGGGCATCTAATGTCCTGAACAATAAAGTATTTCAGATCTATGGAGGCCCAAGGGTAGGGAGACTCATTTATGTCTCCTGGACCGCCAATTTTACCGATATTTAGCGCAACCTATTTACTTTACTTAATCACAATTATTTATGATCATGAGAAAACTATTTACCATTTGTTTAACCCTCATTCTATGTGGAGCAGCAGCCAATCTATTTGGCCAGACGCGCTATTTAGATGAAGTATTTTCGACAGTAAAACGGACTGACAGCGTAGTGTATGGAGTTAATGTTTCTGTCCTTACGATGGGCGCTCAGAACCTCGTCATGAATATCTATGAGCCAGATGGCGATACGGCAACAGATCGCCCGATGGTTTTGTTGTTTCCTACAGGGAACTTCTTGCCTGCCATCCTCAACGGAAGCCCTAATGGGAACCTCGATGATAGTACCGTAGTAGAAATTTGCAATCGTCTCGCCAAGCGTGGCTATGTAGCAGCAGCTTGCTTCAATCGTCACGGATGGCTTGCCCAAAACCCTGACCAGTCTATCCAGACAGCTACGCTCTTACAGGCGGCTTATCGCGGTATTCAGGATGGGCGTACAGCGGTTCGTTTTGCTAAAAAAACCGTCGCTGAAGATGGAAATCCTTATGGAATTGATGCTAAGAAGATCATCATGGGAGGCATCGGAACGGGAGGCTATATTTCCCTGGGGTGTGCCTATCTCAATACTTATGATGAAATCAAACTAGCAAAGTTCACAGACTTCACAACGGGACAGCCCTATGTAGATACCACGGTCCATGGCAATATCTGGGGAACCAATATGACCATGCTCAATTTACCAAATCACACGAGTTACAGCTCTGATTTCTTGATGGCCTTCAACCTAGGCGGTGCCTTGGGAGATTCTACTTGGGTAGATGATGGTGAGATACCAGCCGTGAGTTTCCACACGCCTCAGGACCCCAATGCGCCTTATGACATTGGTATCGTAATTGTTCCTACGACTGGTAACACAGTTATTGACCAAGCAGCTGGTAGCTTTGCCGTAGCGCGTATTAACAATCGTTTTGGTAACAATGATGTATTTGTAAATGCCATGATCATGGACGCTTATACTACAGCTGCCAATACCCTCAACAGTGGCTATGAGGGGCTCATGCCTTTCAATCGCCCATTGGATCCTATGGGCACTTGGGATTGTCCGCCTCTACCAGCTTTCCCACATGAAGGGGAAGGTGCTCCATGGGATTGGTGGAATGAAGCGGCCTTTATCGCAGCATGGGATGCCACTGGAAGTATGACACCAGGTTTTGCCGTCAACTGTGACCAACGTGCTGGAAACCCTGACATGTCAGCCATGAAAGGTCGTCTGTATGTCGACTCTGTGATGGGATACCTTTCTCCTCGTATGGTCGCTGCGCTTAATTCGCTTTCCACTGACATCGAAGATGTACGTGAGTTGACTCAATTCCAGGCATTCCCAAATCCTGCTAAGACATCCATTACTTTGGCTTCAGATGTAGCAACGCCGATCCTCGGTGTGGTGATCTATGACCTCGCTGGACGTCAGGTATATGCCAGTCAGAAAATAATGACTTCTCAGGTAGAACTTGACCGTGGAGGCTTGAATGCAGGAGTCTATATGGTAAAAGTCGTGTTTAAGGATGGCGTTGTCACTGAGAAGGTCGTCTTTGAATAAAGAAGAAAGTTCTAGGTTCTCAAAGAAAGTTCTAGGTTCTAAGTTCAGGGTTCTAAGTTGTTTCTTTAGCATAAACAGACCTAGAACATAAAACCTAGAACCTAAAACCTCAAAAAGTATCGTCGCTGATGCCAGCGACGATACTTTTTTGTATTTTCATTCAAAATTTCTTTCACATGAATCCCCGATTTTTTCTCCTTACATTTCTCTGTTTTTGTTTCCTCGCTTTTAGTGATGATTCGGTGCCGAATGCTTCTTCAAAGATCAATGGCGTCAATTTCACTGCGCCTGTGCGGAAGCCCGCCAACAACCCATTTAATCCTGTATTGGAAGCCCAGGCCAACTGGACCTCTGTGGTCCCGTATGCCTATGGCCGTCCTGGACGGCCAGCGGTCAATTTCGACCAAGGTTGGCAATGGTGGGGGGAGACCAGTCGTGGCACACGAGAGACCATTCGTCAGGCCAAGTCCAAGGGCCTCAAGATCATGGTGAAACCGCATGTCTGGATCATGGGGCAAGGCTGGGCGGGAGATTTTGCCTGTAAAACGGTTGAGGACTGGGAGATCTGGGAGCGAGATTACGAGGCGTATATCCTGACATTCGCCAAGATGGCGGAAGAGGAAGGGGCAGAAATGTTCTGCATAGGGACGGAATACCGTAAGGCGGTCATACATCGCTCGCCTTACTGGCGGGACCTCATCCGCAAAGTGAGACGGGTATATAGCGGCAAACTCACCTATGCGGCCAATTGGGATAATTATGAAAAGGTCACCTTCTGGGACCAACTCGACTATATCGGAATCGATGCTTATTTCCCCCTTTCCAATGATCAAACGCCTACCACTAAAACGCTACTAACAGCGTGGAAACCTTATGCCAAGCGACTTCAGAAGCTTCATGATCGTACAGGCAAACCTGTGCTCTTCACAGAATATGGCTATTGCAGTGCTGACTACACGGCACGCCAGCCTTGGTCGGAGGGCGGCGACAGAGCGCTCAACTTTCAAGGCCAGATTCACGCCTATGAAGCGCTTTACCAGATTTTCTGGGAGAAAGAATGGATGGCCGGAGGCTTCATCTGGAAGTGGTTTGAATACCATGAGCAGGCAGGCGGCGCCAAACATCGTGGCTATACGCCCCAGAATAAGCCCGTGATCAAGACCATTCAGAAATGGTATGGGGGAGGGAAGTTTTAGGTTCTAGGTTCTGGGTTCTAGGTCAAAAAATTGCTTCATTTACCCTATGAAACTCATCCTCACCTTATTGGTCATCACCTATTTCCTTTCAGCGTGTACCTCGGGTTCTGGAAAGCCATCAAATGATGCTTTATACACTTCAGAAGCCTTCTCGGTCTATCCGGATTCTGTGGTACAAGGAAGTCATGTGGCAAAAGTTATTTCCCCTACCCACATTACCTCCAATTACCAAAGTCCTGCAAGCACGACTTTTTCTCGCGTCGTGAAGGTGAAATTTAGCATCAATGAAAAGGATAATGAAAGCCCGCCTGGCGAAGACCATGTGCTGGTGATCAATGGGGAAAAGGAGTCTCCTGTAATGGTGTTTGGCGAGGCAAAAAAAGGAACATACGACACACCTACTTCCTATTTACCCCCCAATTACGAATACACTTTCCGAGTAGATATGCGGCTGGTATTGGAACAGTTTGAAACAAAAGGGTATTTCGAAGCCTATGATGGGACACGCATCGCTCAAGCCGATTTCAAAGGCTTTTATATCGCAGGTGGATCGGAGCCGCTGTCATGGGATTTTGTCAACCTGGGCGGCCACGGGCTGCAACTTCAGGATGAAAATGGTGATGGTATCTATGAAATTACGCTTACCCTCAACCCCTATCAGCCTGCGGCGGATAAGATGAAGGAATGGGAATTATCCACAGACATCTCCCACAAACCCCAGTACAGCTCTTCTCAGCCCCTTGTAGACGCGCTCTACAATCTTTCGGTAGAAGAAGCTATCATGAACATAGAGGCTGACAGCACCTTCCGTACAGGCGCCAAATGGGGCGGTGTGTGGACCCGCGACATCAGCTACAGCATCTTGCTAGCATTTGCCTACCACGAGCCAGAAGTGGCGAAGATCAGCTTGATGAAAAAGGTCAAGCGGGGGCGTATCATCCAGGATACAGGCTCAGGCGGCGCATGGCCAGTCTCCTCAGATCGCATGACCTGGGCCTTGGCGGCTTGGGAGATTTATAAGGTGACGGGGGATAGAGACTGGCTGGTACAGGCGTTTCACATCATTAGTAATTCGGTAGAAGATGATTTGCTCACGCTAAAAGGTTCTAGTACTGGCATGTATAGTGGTGAGTCTTCCTTTCTCGACTGGCGCGAGCAGACCTATCCGAAATGGATGGACAATAAGGACATCTTTGTCTCTGAAAATCTTGGCACCAATGCGGTTCACTTTCAAGCGCATACCATTTTGGAGGAAATGGCAAAACTGTTGGCAGAACCTGACGAGGGCTATAGCTTGCGTGCAGAAGCCATCAAAGAAGGCATGAACGAGTACCTCTGGATGCCCGATAATGGCTATTACGGTCAATACCTGTATGGCAGGCATTACTTGAGCCTTTCGCCAAAATTTGAGGCCCTAGGCGAAGCATTAGCGATTCTCTTTGATGTGGCAGACACGGCGCAAGCGCGATCCATTATCGCAAATTCTCCTCTCACGACCTACGGTGCGACCTGTGTCTACCCTCAGATTCCAGGCATTCCGCCGTATCACAACAACGGCATCTGGCCGTTTGTGCAGAGCTACTGGAACCTGGCCGCCGCCAAGGTAGGCAATGAGCAGGTGCTCTCCCACGGCCTTGCCTCCATCTACCGGGCAGGCGCTCTATTCCTCACCAACTACGAAAACTTCGTCGCTGAGAATGGCGACTTCCAGGGCACAGAGATCAACTCCCACCGCATGCTCTGGAGCATGGCTGGCAATATCGCCATGGTGCATCGGGTATTCATGGGCATGCACTTCGAGGTGGATGGCATCCGCTTTCATCCCGTGATCCCCAAAGCATACACAGGCGTGCGGACCTTGTCCCATTTCGCTTACCGGCAGTCCGACCTGACGATCACCGTACGCGGTCATGGCAACGAAGTCGCTTCGTTTAGCCTGGACGGGGTAGGGCAGGAGGAGGCGTTTTTTCCTGCGGACTTGACAGGTAAGCATGCGATTGAGATTGTGATGAAAAACAACGATTTCAGTCAGGATGGGATCCATTTGGTGCCTAATCGTTTTACCCCACCTACGCCTCAAGTCAGGCAAAATGGGGCTGCGCTCACTTGGGCAGCCATCTATGGAGTAAAGGAATACACCATTTACAAAAATGGCCAGCCCCTCGCCCAAACCAAGGCTACGCTATATGATATTTCCGAAAAAGGAATGGGGCAATTTCAGGTGAAAGCCATTGATCATCAGGGGATTGAGTCGTTCTTGAGTGCTCCTATATGGGTATTGGCAGAGGAAGATGTGCTCATGATAGAAATGGAAAAATTTGCGCCCAAATCTCGATTGCCGTACATGAATTTTTCTGGAAAAGGGTTTGTGGAAATTGCTAAGGGAGAAAATACAGAGATTGAGATGACAATCAAGGTGCCGGAAAGAGGCGACTACCTGCTGGACATCCGCTACGCCAATGGCAGTGGTCCTTGGAACACGGACAATAAATGTGCGATTCGCAGCCTTTATGTGGACGATGACTTTGCGCGGACGCTTGTCTTCCCCCAGCGTGGCACGGATGAATGGTCGGATTGGGGGTACTCAAATGCGCTGCTAGTGAGGTTAAAAAAAGGGAAAAACCGCTTGAAGCTTGTATTTGAACCTTGGGATGAGAACATGAATGGGGAGGTGAACCGAGCGATGCTGGACCATGTGCGGTTGCGGCGGTGGTGAGGTTAAGATTTTCCGATTAGCTCTCTAAGGTGTTCGATTAATTGAAATACTTCTGTAGAAGGATTGGCTGTTATGTCTTGATTGTTAGTATGCTTTTGAGCGTAAGTCTTTAGTTTTTCAGCTTTTTTTATGGCCTCCTCTTCACTCCCTTCTGTATTTAGTAATTCATAGATTTTTGAAAAACCCTTATCATATTTTGTCCCAAGGAGTTTCCCCAATTCCTTTTCCAGCAATTTGGGTGTTTGAGGTCGAGTAGAATAATTTGGGAAATGTAATAGATACCAAAGCTCAAAGCAGGGATTAGAAACAATTGGAATAAACTTGTTTTTTTTCGCTTCTTTCAGAGCCTTGGTGAGGTGAGCATGGTCGTCTACATCTAATACACAATAAATTTCATCATATGAATCTTTGTGCTCTTTTGCATACCTAATGATTCTTTCAGGGTCTTGCCCCCTTTTACTAGGTTCTACATTGATTCGGACATGGTTGGCTTTCAACTCTTTTAGGTGGTCTGCTGCCCACCCTTTGAAATAAAAAACAGATGATTTTGTGTCCTCACAAATTATGAGAATAGCATGATACAGGGTTATTTTCTTGGGTTTCCTCCCCTTTTTTTTCCGTCCCATCGGTTAAAATAAATCATTGATATAGGGCACGGCACCAAATTTTCCAATCTTATATGCTTTCTCAATATCTACATATTTTCGAATATTGAAATCAGCTAAAGAATAAAGGTGGGTACTGAAATCGACTTGTTTTTCTGTGAAATAGATTTGATCTCTTCTAAAAAGACGCTGATCTAGCAAGGAAGAGTCGTGGGAAGTGAATATTAGTTGGGCATTGGTCTTATTTGTATTAGGGTTTTGAAATAAATCAACGATAAATCTGGAGATTTTTGAATGAAAACTGCTGTTGATTTCATCAAAGATAAAAAGACCGCCATAATCTAAGCACCCAAGGATAATTCTTAATAAAAAGAAGATATCTTCAGTTCCTTTGGACTCTTCCCCTAAATGGGAATATGCTCCATCTCGAACAAAATAAATGTCAAATTCTTGGGCTTTTTTCGATTCAACAATAATGTCATCAATATGAATATCTATTCGCTTCATCAATTGAATAACCCTTCCCTTATATTCAGCGTCTTTCATTAGGGAATCAATGGTAAAGCTTGGCAAGATATTATCAAAAGAAATAGAAGTCGATATTTTTTGATACCTCCGTGCTAGATTATTAAGTAGGAAGAAGGAAGAGTTTAAATACTTAAAGATTTTTTTTGCGATACTGTTATTGAAATTATTAATAACCGTAAGAAAAGGGATATTACCTTTAGTTGCCATTACAGGCTGTTTTTTAGACCCTTTAAATTGACTCCCAAATTTATAAAAATGCTCTCCCTCAAAAATATCTCCTACAGCAGATGGCTCCTTTTCTCGCGTTCGACTGAACAATAGGGCTTCCCGCTTGAAGGGAAAAAAAGAAAGTTTCTCAGATTTAATCCCTTTAGGATCAAAAGAAATAGAATAAAAATATAAAACCTCATCTAGAAAAATTTCTATTTCAAAAATAGAAGGCGCATTTTTATCTTTGATGTATTTAAATGGAATAGGAAAAAACGGTGCCTGCTCTCCTAATTGGGCATATTGAGGGAGAGTTGATAAATTCCCAAACAAAAAGCGGACAAACTCGGAAAAGGCTTCGATTAAGTTTGATTTTCCAGAAGCATTTGGCCCATAAATGGCAATTGTTTTTAGAATATCAAAAGAGTAATTATTAATGCTAATTACATTATCAGGTAAGTCATTATAAGATTCAGCCCTTAAGTCAAGAGTCTGCCGTTCCTTAAAAGATAAATGATTTTCTACAGAAAAGGATACTAGCATAAATTTAATGGTGTTTTTTGCGAAAAAATAACAAAAAATACATTTTAATAACGATAAAAATCTAATCTTTGCCAAAATTATCTGGTATTATTCCCCTTCATAACATTTCCCCCCCTTCCCCAGTTCCTTATGCGAACACAGCAAAGAGCTGTGCTGCACATTGACTTTAGTGCCAACACCATGAAAATCTCTGTCTTTCGCAAAGCCCATTTTAATGCTGCGCATCGCCTTCACAATCCCGATTGGGATGAGGAGACAAATCGTCGTATTTTTGGCAAATGCAATAACCCGAACTATCACGGCCATAACTATAACCTCGTCGTAAAAGTGACAGGCGAGATTGATCCAGAGACAGGCTATTTGATTGATATGAAAGTCCTCAAAAAGGCTATTTCTCAGCAAATATTAGAATACTTAGACCATAAAAATCTCAACCTCGATATACCAGAATTTCAAGACCTGAATCCCACGATGGAGAATATCGCCATCATGATATGGCAAAGACTACGAGCCCATTTAGATACGCATTTTCAACTAACCATTAGATTATATGAAACCGAACGAAACTTTGTGGAGTTCCCTGCTCAATGAGGGCCACAACGGGTCTAATCACCCGATGAATGGCTTTCAAGGCGGCGGACAGGACCACCAAGGGAAACACGGTCAAGCAGATGAACTCGGGGAGGCCCATGTCGCGACTTCTGTTGACACGCCCCTTCGTCCAGACGCTTTTGAGCTGGATGATGACACCAAGATCGAGCTCATCGAGGATCGCTTCAAGCAGATCATGGAGATCCTCGGTCTCGACCTTTCCGACGACAGCCTTAGCGGCACTCCTCGACGTGTAGCCAAAATGTATGTGAAGGAGATTTTTAGTGGCCTAGACCCTAAGAATAAACCTGCTGTGCGGTCTTTCGAAAATAGCTATGGCTATGACCAGATGCTGGTAGAGAAAGACATCACTTTTTATTCGCAATGTGAGCATCACTTTGTCCCGATCATAGGCTTCGCCCATGTGGCCTATATCTCTTCGGGACGTGTGGTAGGGCTTTCGAAGCTCAATCGTATTGTCCAATATTATGCGCGGCGCCCGCAGGTGCAGGAGCGGATGACGCGACAGATCGCCGAAGAACTGAAAAAGAGCCTGAATACGGAAGATGTAGCGGTAGTTATGGTCGCAGACCATTTGTGTGTGGCTTCTCGTGGTATTCAAGATACCAATAGCAAAACCATTACGGCAGCGTATAACGGCAAATTTCTGGAAGAAAAAACCAAGACAGAATTCCTGAAATACCTGGAACTATAGGTTCCAGAATCTCTCGTAAAGTAGGATGATCCCTTAGACATAGATATGTCTGGGGATTTTTTTTTAGAGATGACACTTCAATTTCCCCAAATATTCCTATTTTAGGCCATATGAAACGGCTTTTGACACTATTTGTGATCATCATCTTGGTGGTAATTGCATTTTTCCAGTATACCAATTATCGGAGATTTACCCCTCCCTCAGTGTATGCTTACCAAACGGCAGATAGCCTGGATTTGGGCTTTTATGATCCTGCGGTTTTAGAAACCTACTTTTTGAAAGCAGAAGAAGTGGGGAGCTTTGGTCGGTATTGTTGGAAGACTTATGGACTGGATGTGCTGGGAGATCGCCCCCATAATCCGAACGATCAGAAGCTGGTACAAACCTACCAACAAATGCGTGCGCACCTCCGCCATTTAGAAGCTCGTTTGAAACGTTCTAGTGTCCTCAAGAAGAAAGGCTATGACAATGCGGCTATCCGCATCATGGATACAGAAGGACTTTCGGAAGAGGCGTATACACAGCGACAGTTTTTTGGAAACAAAGCCTACTTCCAACTCAATGATTCAGGAACTGCGATCTTTGAGGCGCAGAAAAAATTAAAAGAACAAGGCTATGAATTGCCGGTAGATGGCTATTTTGAAAGACTAACTGAGGCGGCTATCAAGCAATTCCAAACAGCAAACAATATTTACCCAACAGGCAGGTTGGATGACCTGACAGCCCGTTTGTTGATGAAATGACCATTATGGCAAAAGAAAAACCTAAAAGCGAAGCTGTCCAGGAGGACAATAAGCTTGAAGCAATCAAGCAAATCATCTTTGGACAAGAGAAACGAGACTTTGATCGTCAAATTGGCGAACTGAAGGAAGCGATGGAAAGTCGCTTCGAGGCGACCCTGGCGCAACTTGAAAAGCGCCATGAGGAAGCTGTGAAACAGCTAGAGGAGAAAGATAAAGCCATCCAGGCGGAACTCAAACGCCTAGATACAGCCATCGCAGACTTGGCTGAGTCTTCCGAGGCATCAACCAATGACAAACTAGGCAACCTGCGAAAGGACCTCTCGCTGTTGTTGAGTGCCTTTAGTCAGGGGATTGCGAAGTAGGGGAATTATTGATTGACTGATTATTGATTAATGGAATTCGGTTCATCGTAGCATTGATGCCCTGAAAAACCAAGCCTTTATTGAGCATTCAAGATATAGGAGCTCAATTAGGCGCAATCGCCATCTTTGCTTTCATGGACAATTTTATCTCGTCCAAGGGCTAGGGCGAAGAGGCTTGTGAACAATTCCAAAAGACTCTATTCCAGCTTGGCCGCTTTTGATTCAAATCTGATCAAATAGATCATATAAGCCACTAATGGAATAGATAATGCCATTCCAATAAAGTCGTCCACAATGATCTCTCCCCAAATGAGATAGATCAGCGCAAATCCAGGTGGTATGATGAATAAGGCAGTTTTGAAAGACTTGTGAAAATTGTGTTTATCAAAGGGAATGTAAATATTGGAAATATTAAAACCGCTGCTGCCACTTACGTCCACCAGTTGGGTTTTCTTTACTCTTTGCGTATTGATTATGCCTATTATCCCCAAGATGAAGAAAGAGATGGCATATATGAAGAGCGCCCAATCCGATAGGGCAGGAACCGAGGCTCCACTTACAGCAAAGGTAGGAAAGTCACTTGGCGAAATACTTTGAGGGGTAGTATTATTTGTTGCCCCCCAGTTCGTATTCACACCTATGGCAGTTAAAAGGTCGTTTTTTGAACCACTAGTGGGACCTGTATATTTGGCGTTGTCTACGTGGAGAGAATTGTGGAGAGCATGGGCTGTTGCTGGGTTGGCACCATCACTATTTAGAAGGCCACTGGGTAGCCCGCTATGCCTATTACTGCTTCCGCTCAACCAATCTTCATCACCATCAGGGCTGCCTACAATGCCACTATTGCTAAAGCCGTAGATAAACGTGGGGGTAGTAGTATTGCCTTGAAAAATAATTACTTGGTCTCCATTACCTGCATATGGGCCACTTGTCCATCCTGACGTAACGGATAGCCCGCCATTATAAGTATTGGGGTCCATCGTAGCGCTGGGACTTCCACTGGCCGTGATGGTAAACTCGATCACCGTTCCTGCAGGTACAGGACCAGAAACCGTCCACTCCAGTATGCCATCGGAGGACAATGGACTCATAAATGCAGTGCCATCTGCCCTGATGTCAGTCAGGTTAATGACTTCTGCATCGGGAATCTCTGCCAAAGTCACGATGGCAAAATTGTTGGCATCGAGATTTAGACCTATCACGGCTATATCTCCAGCATTTATTGCAGCTGATGAGGTGTGGAGACTCAGAAGAAGGAAAGCTAGGGAAATAATTTTTATAAAAGGTCTCATCTTAATTTGGTATATAATTATTCTGCCTTGGTGGATAAAACGATTCAAGATAGTAAATTTTATTGATAAGTGCGTTTAATCTAAATATCGGCTCATAAAATATGCTTTCTTGCCCTAGCTTTTGCCATTCGGATGATATGTTCCAATTGTAAGTAGTAAGCTAATTCTACTTGTTCTTCTTTGGTTAAATCGCCATTTTTTTCTTTATAAATCAAGTCATAAACTTGATTCTTTAATCCATCAGAGGGCTTATAATTAATGATTTGGAGAGGTGTAAAGCCACCTGCTAGAAAATCAATAAATTCGTTATAAATAGGAGGAGCTATCATGGTTATGTATACGTCTTTGTTCTTCTAAGGTACAAATTATTAGGTAATAAACCCTATTTATTCCTCCAATAAAAACGCCAGATCAGCCCCTGGCATCAGGTCTTCAGGCGTCTTGCCCTGATGGAAAATCCGAACAGGCAAGTTGCCATGGAGTGCTATCGAATTCCCCTGAATCTTCAGTAAGCCATCTTCCCGCAAAGCGACTACAGGCTGGGCATTAAAATGATGGAACTCACGAATCCGCTGATCGCGACTTTCGCCCATATGTCTATTGTCCTCCGAACGAGGGTAATGTGGGTTGATGTTAAAGGGGATAGCCCCTAACGCCTCAAAACTGGGGGGATAGACAATCGGCATGTCGTTGGAAGTGGAGATGCTCATGCCTGCCATATTAGAACCTGCGCTGCTCCCCATATAGGGCATGCCTTCGGCTATGCGTGTACGGATCGGCTTGATCAGCCCATTCTCATACAGGTCTCGGATCAAGACGAAGGTATTGCCTCCGCCGATAAAGATGCCTTCTGCGGCTGCGACAGCAGCCTTGGGATCAGCATAGGTCTCAATCCCCACTACTTCAATTCCCATTTGATTAAATGCAGTGGCAATCCCGGCAGTATAAGCTTCATGGCTGAGGCCATCTGGCCGTGCATAAGGAATAAATAGTACCTTGGAAACCCCAGCAAAATGCGCTTGGACAGCAGCTTGGCAATGTCCAAACATTTCCCCGCCATCAAAGCGAGAACTACTGACTAAGAGAAGGTTGCGCGCGGAAAAGGAAGAAGTAGACATAGGAGGGTAGAATTATTAATTGATGGATTATTTAGGTTAAAAAAACATACTATCTACTACTATTTTTGGGACATAGGGTATTCAATCCATAATAAATAAAGCGTTTCGCTTCTTGATAGGGGGCTGGATTACGCAAAAGCCAACGCACCCTCTGGAAATCCAGCCCAGCACATAAGTTATGTGCCATAAAACGCGCTTACAGCACGCTGTCGTGGATTTCGGCTTGTGCCAGGGCTTGTGGGTAATCCGCGACTGTGTCAAAGACAAAAGCCATCCCAAATAGTTAGGATGGCTTTTGTCTTTCCAAAAATAGAGAAGAAGAAAATATTATAAATTGATTTTGCTGAGAATCTTCTGATTAGAACTAATGACCCATTCGCAGCTTTCCATCAGGTCTTCGTTTTTGCTTATGGTCTCTTCATATTCTTCGAAGAGCTCTTCTGCTTCATTGAGCTGTTCTTGGTACTGGTCAAATAGCAGCTCATTATTGGCGATGACTACTTCGTTTTCTCCAATAATGCGGAGATTTTCATTGATCGTCACCTCGTCTTCTTCATCAGTGTCTCCTTTGTTTTCGAGGAGGGAGCTATTTTCCGAAAGCAGCATTTCATTCTCACGACTCAGTTCCTGACTTTGCTTAAGGGTCTTTTCCTGTTGCGCATGCAATTGATCGATCTGCTGAGAAATCATTTTCAACTCATCATGAAGTATGGCGATGTCCGCTTTCAGTTTGGCAATCAAATGTTTCGCCTGGAGGGTTTCCTGTTGAAGATCTGAACGGGTCTTTTGGGTATTGACCTTTTGGTTTTCCATCAGACGCATGCCAATCAATTCTTCTTCATCAGAGTTTAAAAGATTTTCTAGGTCATCTTCTGAAAAAAGAGGATCTTCTTGGTCTACTTGAGCATAAGAAATTGAAACAAAAGCGAGGAAGAGGGACAAAAAAATTAGGTTAAGGAACTTCATAGTGGTTTGATTGGATTGTTGCTTAAGCAAAATAGTGTGCCAATATAATCATTTTTATTATAAAATCATTAATTAAGCACTATCTAAACCGTTGTAGTTATTAAATTGTTATAAAACTGCAATCGAACTTTTTCCTCTAACGAAAATACTCGAATAAAATTTCATTTTCCTAACATTCGGGCCCATAATTCTCCAAAAGCTTTTTGAAATTCATCCCCGTTATTGATAGGCCGATCGGCCATATGGATGTCTGTAAACGTATTGCCTTCTTGTACCAACTGATAGGAAAAAATAGGCCCTGCGGGTTTATGTGGGTCAAAGTTGTCCAAGCCATATCTCAAGTCCTCCCAATACCAGGTACTGTCTTTTTTTTGCATACGGTAATAGCCATTGGTGAGCCATGCCATGCCATCGATGAAGGCCTGATCCTTTGGAGACATATCGGGTTTGCGTGCTTTGTCAAGCGGACGAAAGTCGATATGAGCCTGGTCGTCTAAAAGGGAATAATAACCAATATGATATTTTGTAGGGCCTTCTACCACGACGGTCCATAAGATATTATTTAGGATAACGGGGTAGGTACTAAATCGAACGGTACTAATCCCTTCTTCATGGAGTTGATGGGCGACTATGCGATCTACGGAGGCCTTATTGACAAGGGTCAGGAGCATATATAAGCTACTGATTGTGAGGCCAGTGTAGTTCCAAAATTGGCGTTTGGGGTTATTCCTTTTGATAAAAAGAACGACCAGGACGCAAAGTAGAAAGGGGAGGGTATAGGCAGGATCAGCAACAGAGATATTGTTAAAAGCTACCCGGTAGTTACTGATAGGCCAAAAAACCTGTGTGCCCCAGGCAGTGAAGCAATCCAGCAAAATATGGGTCGCAAAGACCCAAAAGGATAGCATCGTCCATTGGCGTCGAGTGCCCCAATTACCTTTATACAAGCGATAAATCAGCCAGCCTGCCAGAGGCGCTACGACAAGGCAGAACAGTAACGAATGAGAGGCGCCTCTATGGGTCAGAGTGGCTTCGTATTCTGTTTGGAACAGCCGTCCCAATACATCCAAATCTGGCAAAGTACCAAGGATCGCTCCCCAAAATGGAGCACGGTTCCCCACTTTTTTGCCAAGACAGGCCTCTGCTACAGAGGCACCTAATACGATTTGTGTGAGGGAGTCCAAAAAATTATTAATTAATTGACTGATTATTCATTTAGTTCTTGCGAACGAAGATAAGACCTGATAGCCAATTTGGCTAATTTGAGATAATTGCGTTACTTTTCGCTGTGCTAGCCATCGCCGCCCTTTTTTTCACTTATTTTAACCAATTTCACACTTAATTCATGGATTTTCCAGCAGATCTTCAATATACCAAAGACCACGAATGGATACGTTTTGAAGGAGATAATATAGCCGTAGTAGGCATTACCGCTTATGCGACAGACCAGTTAGGCGATATCGTATATGTAGATATTGAGAAAGAAGGGGAGGAAGTCGAAGAAAATGACGTATTTGGTTCTGTAGAGGCTGTCAAGACAGTCTCAGATTTATTTATGCCCATTACGGGAGAAGTAGTGGAAGTGAATCCAGCCTTAGAAGATGATCCAGAACTCGTCAATAAGGAACCTTATGGGGAGGGATGGATGATCCGCGTACAGGTTGCTGAAGATGCCTCAAGAGATGGATTAATGAGTGCCGAAGCTTACAAAGAACAAATAGGGGCAAGTTAGCAATTACATGTCCTCACCTTCTTGAGCTATCTCGGATTTTTAAATCACACTTTTGAGAAAGAAATCACCTGGACTATCGGATGAAGAGTTGGTCCGTGCCATCACCCAAGATGGCCGCAGTGAGCTGTATGGCCAGTTGTATGACCGATTTGCAGATAAGGTCTATCGGAAGTGTATCGGCTTCTCCAAGAATCACTCGGTAGCTCAGGATATGGTCCAGGACATCTTCCTGAAGGTTTTTTTTCAATTGCCCAAGTTCCAGGGCCGTAGTCGGTTCTCGACATGGCTCTACACCATCACCTACAACTATTGTGTAGAATATTATCGAAAAACCAGTAAACATTCCTTTGTCGATATAGAGAGTCAACCAGATTCCTATGATGAGGAAGCAGACGAAAAGCTGTTGTTGAAAACTCGTTCCGACAAACTCAAAAAAGCATTGAATCTGATAGGTCCAGAAGACAAGGCTATTTTGCTGATGAAATATCAGGATAATATTCCGATAAAGGAGATCATGACTACGTTTGATATCTCTGAAAGCGCTGTCAAAATGCGCTTGGCTCGCGCTCGTCAGCGCGCCAAGGAAGCCATCGATGAGTTGAAGGAGTAAGGGGAATGGAAAATTGAGAATTGAGAATGGAAGAAAATGCACATTCAAAATTGATCATTCAATCATTCAACATTATTTCACTATGAATGTATTTGAACAGCTTGAATCTGACGCCTCGATTCCACATCACGTAAAGGAAGAAATGCTCAGTAGCCTGGATACCATTAAACTCGTGGCGGATGTCGTAGACCTGTTTTTTATAAAAGGAGGATGGGTAGCTTCTCAATCCCTGGGTTCTTATAGCGGAGCAGGAGACGAAACCCCTTCCTCAACCCCGGATAATCTGGAGTAGCCTTCCTGCCTGTATCATAACTTGTCTTAACTATGGAGTCTTTACTGAATATGCTGAAAAATATGGGTAGCCAACTCATAGAACTGCTGGTGCCTTTGGGGATTGCAGTGGCCATATTGCTCGGCGGTTGGATGCTGGCCCGTGTACTTTCGTCGATTGTCGGAAAAATATTGACCCGTCTACAAGTAGATCGCCTCGCTGAAAAACTGAATCAATTAGAAATATTTCTCAAATATAAAGTGGTGATCAAGCCGGTCATCATTTTGAAAAAGTTTATCTATTGGATCATCATGTTGATCGCTATTATGGCGACGGCAGATCATTTGGGCCTGGAGCAGGTATCCTCCTTGGTGGATTCCTTTATCCAATTTTTGCCAGAACTACTCAAGGCCCTTCTGATTTTTCTGGCAGGGATTTATGGGGCGAGTTTGGCTAAAAACCTTATTGGGTCTGCGTGCCGATCCTTTGGGATCAAAGCCTGGAATGCGATCAGTAGTGCGGCCTTTTTTGTCCTCTTGATCATTATTTTTATCTCCACCCTCAAGCAACTAGACCTTGAGACAGAACTCCTTTCCAATATTGTATTGCTAGTCATAGGCGGCATTTGCCTGGCCTTTGCCATCGCCTACGGCTTTGCTGCGCGCAATACCCTGGCCAGTATCCTGACCGCCTTTTATAGCAAAAATGCCTACACAGTAGGACAGATCATCGAGGTCGATGGACATAAAGGGACGATCATAGAAATGAACCAATTGACCTTTACCCTAGATACAGGGACTACACACGTCGTCTTTCCCCTCAATCGCCTGATGAATGATAAGATCGTGGTATTTAAGGAGTAATGTTGAATGAAGGGTTGAGACCCTAGTGCATCAAGCATTATATAATTAGCGGTTACTGAGGGGCGCGGATTACCCCAAAGATCCAGCCCTCCGAAGCCGGAAATCCGCGCCAGCTTGCTTGGCAACTAAGAAAACGCGCATTTATATGCGCTGGGCTGGATTTCTGGCGTGTGAGTTGGCTTTTGAGCGTAATCCAGCCCTAAACCCATAAGAACTTAGTGCTTGATGCACTAGAAGTTTTTATTCAAAATTCCTCATTCAAAATTCAAAATTTCCCCCCTCTCACTCCTTCGCCTTATGAATCTTGCTTAGCATCTTTCGCCCATTTTCATTGTGGGGATTTAAACGAAGTGACCGCTCATAATTGATAATGGCGAGTTCTCGTTTTCCTTGCTGCATATAAGCCTCTGCGAGACTGTCATAGGCATTCCAAGAATCGGGAAACTGTTCTACTTGAATTTTGAACACCTCAATGGCTTCTGCCAGTTTCTGCCGCTGCAACAGGCGATAGCCCAATGCATTGAGTGCACGTTCCCCAAACAAAGGCGAATCGCCTGTATGGGTGCTCTTTAGCTGATGGTAGAGCCGCATACCCGATATGATACCTTCGGTAGCCATTTGCTTTCCTAATAAGTACACAGGACTATCATACTGATCATACCCTAGCAACTCAAAGGTAGGGCACTCTATCCCAAGGGTTTGGCGCAAGAGGTTTTTGCCAATGTTGAGCCCATTGGCACTATTGGTAAAATACACGATTCCAATGTCCTGGCTTGGAATGCCTAGCATAAAGCATTTGAAAATGCCATTATCTCCCCAATGCCAGAAGGCGGTGCCTTTTGGAGTCTCTTGCAAGCCTAGCCCTAGTCCCCAGCTAAAGGTGCCCACTGCACCATAACCTGTAGAAATATGAGCGCGCAGCATGTCTTTGTGCTGTTCCTGACTCAGTCCAGTGCCTTTGAGGAGGGCTATGACAAATTTGGCATAATCCGTCGTTGTAGTCAGCAGGCTATAAGCTGCCCCTGCATGGGACTGCTTGCGAAAGTCAAATACTTTCCCTTCCTCATTATGGCCATGGGCCATAAAGGCTTCCGTTTCGCTTTGCCAAATAAAACTGCTGTTTTGCATGCCCAAAGGATCAAAGACATAGGTCCTCGCCAGTTTGTTGAGTGGACGATGCATAATGTGTTCGATGACTGTTTGGAGGTAGATAAATCCCTCCCCTGAGTAGCTGTAAGCACTGCCAGGCCTATGGCTAATCGAGAGACTTCCCCCTCGGGGCCGCCAGTTGGGAAAGCCCGAACTATGCGTCAGGACCATGCGTGCTGTGATCAGGCTGAGCCTACGGTCAGTCATATTTGCGCCCAGAAATTGCTGGGCGAGCTGTTGTCGAGGGACATATTGCGTCAAGGGAATGTCCAGGTTTATTTTGCCTTTTTCCACCAGTTTCATGACAATGTAGGCGAAAACAGGCTTGCTGAGAGAGGCAGCTTCGAAAACGGTGTTGGTGTGAACAATGGTCTGGGTTTCCCCATTTTTGAAACCAAATCCTTGCTCCCATACAATGCTATCTTGAATCAAAGTAATAGCCAAGCCGGGGATATCGGCACTGTCCATCATCTGAGGCAGGGTCTCTCGCAGGGAAGGCAAGCACTGGTCCAACTGTTCATTTTGGGCAATAGTATGCCCATAACACCCGAAGTAGAAACTGAGAAGGAAGATGCGGCTAAGCAGAATTGTACCAGGTAATGAGAAATTCATATAATGATAGCTTTTGAGTTTCCTGAAGTGTTATCCTAACAGACAATGACAAACTATACAAGCTGCTTGTCCTGACGAAAGTCACCTAAAATCCGGTGGTAACGTCCGATTTCGGACAGGCAGCGGTCTTGTTTCATATTGAAACACTACCTTGTGTCAGCTTGAAACATCTGAGAGTTGGTATTCCAAAGAACGCGTGGCAATATACTCATAATCAGCGACTTATGTCACATGGAATGAGATTTGTCTTATACAAAAGTATGCTAGTTTCATTTCAAAATCCACACATTTTTCCCGGTATTGTAAATGATGCTCATAATCAGGTAGTTCACTCTCGGGTCAAGGACTTTGAGAACGAAAGAATTCACTGTGGGGTATCTATCAAATATGTAATTCGCGGAAAGGAAGATTACAAAATTGGTCATCAAACCTACCCTGTCCATGCAGGGCGTTTTTTGCTGGTCAATCATCAGAGTGAGATAGCGACTTTTATCCATGAGCCTGAGCCCGTAGAAGCCATGTGTGCTTATGTCAAGCCCCAGGTGATACAAGAAGTCTATCAAAGCATGAAAAGCTCACCTGAGGCCCAGCTGGCCAATCCGTTTGAATTGCGGACGAAGTTGCCGCAGTTCCAAGAACAGGTGTATAAACCCGAGCAGGACAAGCTGGGGCATTGGATACTGGCCCAGGCAGCTGCCTTGCAATACCCTGGTGCCCACAAGGCCTTATATGGGGAACCCTTTTATTATAAATTGGCAGAGGCCATTTTGGATCACCAAGGCCGAATCACGGCCGAAGTCCAACGCCTTGACTGCGTCAAGGCCTCTACGCGGAGCGAACTCTATCGCCGCCTGACGATGGCGCGTTACTTCCTCCAAGACAACTATCATTGTGAGCTAGACCTCGAGGCCGTCTCTCGTGAGGCTTGCCTCTCGAAATATCATTTTTTGCGCCTCTTCCGTCAGGTCTACGGCCTGACGCCCCACCAATACCTCATCACTTACCGCCTGGAAAGGGCGCGCACTCTCCTGCGCGATACGCGCAAGAGCCTATACGAAATCTGCCAATTGATTGGCCTCAAGGACTTGAGCTCCTTTGGGAGGCGCTTCAAGAAGTCTTATGGGTTCAGCCCTGCGGCGTACCGGAAGGCGTTTGGGCGTTGAAAGGAATGGCTTTTTAGATCATTCAGCCACTTTTACATATTCACCATATTCAATCCTAAGCCTATCGCCCCTGGCATCTACCACTTGCCCAAACTGGTCAAAGAATAAGTTGGGGAGGTGTTCATATAGATAATTGCCGTTAAGTCGTAAATGCCCATTGACGAGGTCTATTCTTTCGAAAGAAGCCAGAACCCCATACGCATAGGATCGATAGTTTCCTATATACTCTTTCCACTCGGGCCTGTTTTCCCCCTTTTGCTTGGGGATATCCTGCACTTTATGAAAGGTCATCCCATTATTCTGATTAGTAATTCGTCCCTGAGCAAATGTAAACCGAATGACCGCTTCATCTTCAATCAGCCACTCATGGCGAGAGATAAAATGAATCGTTTGGAATGAACCATCATTAGGCGCTAAAACGCCAAATTGGTTCCCTTGGAGTTCAAATGACAGCGTCACAGGCCCATTCGAATAGTTGCCGGAAATGGACTTGAAATACGGGATGTCCTGCTCTTCCAGTGAGGATGAATATTGATGAATATCTTTACAAGACAGCGTCTGGGGATCGACAGGCAGCACTTCACTCAGCGCTGCTTGTTGTATCTGAATAAGGCCATTAAATGCCGCTTCTCGGTTGCAAAGAATAGAGACCCCTACCTTGTATTCGGGGATCCAAGCCATGGAGGTAGTGAATCCATAGCCATTGCCTGTATGGCTATACTGAAGGGTACAGTAGGTCAAATGATTGACCGTCAGGCCCAGCGCGTACCCGCTAATTTCATTTGAAAAAGGAATATCGACGAGTTCCTGATAGGTGGCGCTATCTAATATTTGGGGGAATCTTTGTATAGCTGCCTGGAGAAAATGCGCCATATCCGCCGAGCAAGTATAGAGGCCCCCAGCTCCCAAGGCGGAGAATTTTACGGGCAGTGGGTCTTGCGTGTTGTAGCAATGCCCTTTTGCAATAGAAGGCATCATGGCGACTGAATCCAGGTGAAATGTACTCTGTGTCATCTGAAGTGGATCCAATACCTTGCGCTTCATATATTGATGGAATAATTCGCCTGTAACCTCTTCCAGAACCCTTGCCGCTAGGTCAAAGCCTATATTCGAATAGCTATATTGCGATCCGACTTCGTGGGTTAACCAGACTTCATTCAGGCTGGAAATCCGCTCGTCCAGCGGAACATATACCGCTCCTTTGTGATCGGCGGTAAAAATATTGCCGCCAGGGGCATCCGCAGGGAGTCCTGAAGTATGGCTCAATAAGTGCCGTAAGGTAATGTGTTTATAGGCTTCTGAATCATGAATGCTTTGGACACGAAATTCTGGCAGATAATGGATAACAGGGGTATCTAAAGCTAATAGCCCTTCTTGAGTAGCGACAAGACAAGCGAGTGAGGTAAAAGTCTTGCTGATAGACTGTGCACTAAATAAAGTAGTATACCCAATCGGCTCAGCGTTATATCGGCCTTGTACGCCAGCACTTTCCATAAAGACAACAGAGTCGCCCACTACTGCCACCAGTGACAATCCTGGGATGTCAAAATCCTCCCTGACTCGTTCGATAAGGGAGTCAATTCGTTGATGAGGTGATACATCTTGATAGGAGGAATGGGGGTGCCCTTTACAGCCAAGAAGCAGGGTAAAGAGTAGGTACAGTGAAATTATTCCTCTCATCTCCTAGACGTTAGCTGTGCTTCTTCCTATTGGACAATAATCTTCTCTACAAATCTCCCCTTGGGGGTCACCACTTTCAAGACATAAATTCCTGGGGACAAGGTACTGATGTCAAGGACTTCGTTCCGTTGGGTAGCGTCAAAGCTAAGGAGTTGCTGCCCTGAAGTGCTTTCTAGGGAAATCGAAGCAGGGGTACGATCCCTGCGTGATAGGTGAATCTGCGAAGAAGCAGGGTTGGGGTATATGTCCCAATCGAATGTCTGGGCGTTGAGGAGCCCTGTTGAGACCTTTTCACAGGTGATCTGATAAGTAGCATCAGAAGTGAGGTAAAGGGTGTCCCGCACCCAATTCCCATCACATAAGTAGGAGATTTCGTGTAGGCCTTTGAAGGCGCGAATTTGCCCGTTGCCATTGGCATCTGTCGGTACTAAGGCGTCTGTCCACCACTCGTTAAACAATAGGTCCGTAAAAGTATCTCCACAGGGAGTCATAGACCAGTCCATACGGAAGAGGTTTGTGCCGCCATTGCGCCAGGTCGCCCCGTCCCAGAAGTTCCAGAACAGAAAGCCATCAATGCTGGGATGACCAAAAATCGCCGTCATGAAGTCACGCATATAGGTTGCCGCCACCTGCTCATCTACAAATGAGGGCAGGTCAAACTCTGTGATTTTAGCTTTAAGGCCAAAGCTCTGGTGGAAGTCGTCCAGGGTAGCCAGGACAGACGGAATCCCATTGGGGAAGCCGCCCAAATGGGCCTGAAAGCCTATGCCGTCCAAGCCTACATCGGCGTCCACTAGCTCCTGTATATTTCGCTTCAGCTGGATGTATTGCCCTGCTGTTGGTTCATTTTGTAGGGATAAGGTCATATAATCATTGATCCACAAGCCGATGGTCGAGTCGATTTGCTGCGTTTTATCAAATACCTCAGCCAGAACTTCCCTGCCTGTAGGATAGCCTGGTTTGCCCCGAAACGCATTTTCTATGTCGTCGTTGGTTACGGTTTCATTTAAGACATCCCATTCCTCCATATTGCCTTTTATTGTAGGATGGTTGAGGATGGCGTTGAGGTGCCCATCAATGCGACTGTTGACAAAATTGACATCGTTGAGGTTGTTGGCCACATCATTGGGGAGGTTGGTGCTCCCAGGCCATAAGAGGGCATGGCCTCTTAGCTTGATGTTTTGGTCCTTGAGCCAATCGATGGCCCTTTTCAACTCAGTTTTGTTGACAAACCATTCGTCCTCCCAGGCAGGCCACTTCAGGTCATTTTCAAATACCGCCCAGTTGAAACCGTGCCCTTTCCCATCCAGGTTGGCTATTTTATGCTCATAGACCATGTTATAAGCGTTGTTGCCCGCAATCCTGTCGGCTGTCACTGCCGACCCAAAAGCAAAATCATGCTGAAGCATTTTGACTTGGACCTGGGCATTGGGGACTGGGTCACCATTGGCCTTTCGGACTTGGATGTCCAGGTTGGCTTTCCGCAACTGGTCTATCTGCGTCGCAGCTTGCGCACGCCAAGGCGCAGTGGGTTCCCAGCCATCATAATACTGGTTGTTGATTTGATTGGGGAGGTCGGTCAAAGCGGCATTTTTCCCATAATTCAAGGCATTGAAGCCCGCTACTTCTATGGTCTGGGCCTGAAAGGCCAGGTGAAGCCCCAAAGCCATTGCGTTGACCGCATAGCTGTTTTGTGCCTCAAAAGGGATGAAATACTGCCTCCATTGGGTATCCACAGGCATGGTCAGTATGACCTCTTTGGCATAGGTGACAGCATCTTCCACAAATACATTGACTTTTCCTTTACCGCCTTCTGACCGCAGATACAGGGTAAAAAGCACGATGTCTCCTTGTTGGAGCGCCGCCGTATTTCTAATATTCCATCCCGCATCAAAAGGCGAATTGCCTGTACTGGCAATGATATTGCGGGTCATCAAGGAAAAATCCTGACCAGTCACGGAAATGACAGACGAAGTGGCACCATAACTAGCAGCATTTCCCATTACATCGGATTCTGTATCATCGAGTACCCAAGTGCCTACTGGGAGGCCGTAGGTGCTCTGCAAATAGGATTGCAGCTGGGTATGAAAGGCGTCTTGTGCATTACCAAGAAGGAAAATAAGAAAGAAACTAAGAGAAAAGAGAATGATTTTTTTCATGACATTCAATGATTGCTTGTACCTGCTTATGGATCCAAATGGGGGTTGATGATAAAGGTAGGATTATGGTTTCTTATATCCTCAGCTTGATGTTTTTTTTCTCGAACACCCCCACCAAAAGGATAATCGCCAAAGAAAAAAGGAAGGATTTCATCAGTCCTACCATGCCTACTGATAGAAAATCTGGCCATTTAAAGCCCACGAGTACAATGGCAGGGTAAATAAAATAGGGCATCAAATAGCAGGTCAGCGTGCTAGTCCCTGCGGGCTTGATGGGCTTGGCCCATTTGTAAAAATTCAATTGATCGACAAGCAGGTAAAGGAGGGTATAGGACAACAGGCTAATCCCCATGCAAATGGCCGTCCAGGAAGGTGTCGCCAGGATTTTTGAGATGGGAAAGGCAGGACGGATCAGAAAGCCATAGCTGATGAAAAGGGCTCCAAAGAAGGTAATGAGGGCCAAAAATTGAGATATTCCTTTCTCTCTTGTCTTCAACTTGAGATAGAGCACCGTGCACAGCATCCCCCCCATGACCAGCACGTGGTTAGAAGCGCTGATGACCAGTTGAAATGTTGGGAGGGACTCAAAAAAGCCGCTTTCTTGCACGTTCATGAAAAGCAAGACCACAAAGGCGATAAGTAAATAGCCCCATCTTTTTCCCAAAAACAGATACAGCAAGCTATTGAGTAGATAGGCCCAGCCAATCAGCCCCAATATCCCCCACCAGTGAGGCCTCATCCACACCAGGTTCTCCGCTGTGCCGCCTTTATACACCCACATCAAATAGGCGAGAATCAACACGCCAACAGCTTTTAGCCCCCAGGTCACCTCCTTGCGGAGATTGGCCAGGCGCTTATAGTCCATCCAAATGAGGAAGATCGCAACAGCCATCAGGAGCTGCCAAATATGCTTGCGAAACCCCATGGCCTCCTGATTGATGGATTCGTAATTGACCATAAAAAATCCCATGACTAGAAGGGCTAATGTGCGTGTCAGAATGTGGCTGAGGATGGTCGGGCGGGACTCGCTTTTTTGGATTCTGATGTTGATAGCGAGCGGAATGGATAATCCGACGATGAATAAAAACATCGGAAAAATGACATCAGAAAAGCCCATCCCATCTTCCTGTGCTTTTGTATGCAGCAACCATTTCGGGACATCAGTCAAGGACCAAAAGTCGTTGACAAAGATCATCAGGAGCATGGTTAAGGCCCTGAGAATATCGATGCTGCGGATGCGGTGGGTGGTGAGGGGGAAATTTGTTTTTTCCATAAGCATGAAAGAAGAATAAACCACGGATTTCACAGATTACCACGGATTTTTTTCTCTAATCTGTGTGAATCCGAGTAATCTGTGGTGAATGATCATTGCGCTAAATCCAATACCTCCTGCAAAGATACAAAGCTGTACCCCTTCTCCTTCAACGTCGAAATAAGCTCGTCCAGTTTGGTATAAAACTTATCCGTCCGATCGGGATGTGTCCCGATATGTGAAAGTAACATAAACCCATTTAATCCTCCTGCTGACTCACGAGATAGGATCGATTCCATGATGACATCACTACTTTTGTACTGCCTCAGGCCAGGCGTGGTATAGTCTGCATGGGAAAGGGTGCCAGGCGAATAGTTGATCATAGTAATGCCCATTTGGTCCGCCCACTGCGTGATGACAGCATCGTTCCATTCGTAGGGAGGTAAAAAATAAGGCGCTTCTTCCGCTGTTATTCCATACTTTTCCATCTCTGCATAATTGGCCTTCAAGTCAGCCTTAAATTTCGCCTGACTCACCAATCGTTTCTTCTCAGGCGTCCAGTCATTGTACAGCAGATGCTGATCCGAATGGGCGCCTAGGTAATGGCCTTGCTGTTTAGCCTGGTGGATGAAAGGCGCAAACTGGGTATTTCTATAGAAATTGCCTGTGAGGAAAAAGGAAGCTTTGATGCCATGCTTGTTGAGCACATTGAGGATAGTTTCCGCCCCATCGCCATATTCGTCTCCCGAAAACATCAAATGCAGTTGCTTCGCTGATTCATCCCCTCGAATAATGGCTCCGCTGGAGTCATAAGTATAGCGCTTCTTCTGGCGACCGCTAGCCATGCTTTCCCTTTCTAAGGCTGATAGATAGTAGACCAAACAGGCCGTGCCGTCCATGGTGGGTTCATTAGTTGAGAAGCTGCCCACATCGTCCTGATAGACCACCAGTTCGGATTGGAACTCAGCGTATTCATCCGCCTCGTGAAGCTTTACGCCGATGAGACTATTGGCAATAGAACCGTAAACGGGTCCATCGATCAGGCCGCCATCGGTTTGGTAGCCCTCCAGTAGGTTGAGGGAAGAATGAGGGTCTACGGGCGTATCGCCCCCTTCGGGCAGACCGACAATCATCGAAGTCCCCCAGATATTGCACCCAAACAGCCAATCCCGCAAAGCCGCTTCCATTTCGAGATAGGTGTTGTCGTCCGTCAGTTCATGATACAGCTTACACTGCGTCACAGCCGCCGTCACAAAATTATTGGAACACCAGACAAAGGGAACGCCCATATAAAAAGGATTGTCCTTGCCCCGCTCGTGCAAAAGGGCTAATCCCATGTCGTAATAGGAAGCAATTTGCTGCTTTTCTTCCGCCTCCAAAGCTGCAGCCAATTCGTGATGGCCTGCATTCAAGAAAGGGTAGTATTGATAATGCCTCACCGTATCCCGCCCGATCCAAGGCGTCGTTTTTTCTTCGGAAGCGTATTGCAAGGCATCGGCTTTGTATTGTGGATTTTGGGTAAGCTTAAATAAACTACTCGCCGCCAACTCCATGTCATCCACCCAATTGTCTTCCTCATAAAAATAAGGCGCACCGCCTGGAGCCGTTTGACTCACGCCAGGATGGGCTTGCCCATACTGGTAGGCGTCCTGGGCGCGTTGGGGCAGGTCTTCGGTGTATTCGGGGTAAAAATCTTTGAGGACCATGGCCCCCAAGGCAAAGGCCGAAGCGTATTTTCCCGCTGTAGATGCTGCGCCTGTGGACCTGTTTTTATACTTCACCGCGCCTTGCTTCTCTCTGCTAGCGAGATAGACAGGCCGTCCCTTGTGGGCAGAATCATACACGACCGAGTCCTTATTCGGCAATCGGAATCCTGCGTGGTCGCGGTCGTCGGCGATTTGGTTATAGAATTCGGTGGAGGAGGGGTTCATTTTTTTGAGCCAGTCCATGCCCCATTTGGCCTCATCGATGATATCGGGGATGCCATTGGGACCGGGCAAGCCATTGGCCTGGTAGGCATCGCCGAAGGCTTCGGGGTTTTCCCGATAGGAAAACAGCAATTGAAAAACGGCATTGGCCGAGGTAGCGGTGTATTGCAAATAGTCAGTGGCGTCGTGCCAGCCCCCTGTTACATCGATGCGCTGGCCTTCTTTGCCTGGATTATACAGGATAAATCCATCGTGCAAATGACAGGAATCAGTCAAATACGGATTGTAGCCACAGCGCTGCTGGCGCATGTATTCCAGTAGGAAATCTGCTGTGTGGTCGTAGACATTTTCGTTAATGCGGAAAGTAGGGGATTTCACGCCATTGGCCTGGAGATAATAGGTGCCTGGCGTGCCAAATTCGGTAAAATGTAATCGATACGACGATTCAAACGGGCCGTAAGCGCCTTTGGCTTCTGGCGTTTTCGAGGTGTAGACAGCCTCATCGGTAGCGGCATCATGCACAGAAAACTGTTGGACATCCGTTTGGGCTTTGGCGCCAAATACAGCCACTTTGATAGCCTTGGGCTGATAGCCCAATTGATTGATGCGGATGACGGTGGTGCTTGGAGCTTGGGGAGATGGGGGTTTTGTACATGCTGTAAGAAGCAGGAGGGGGAGGAGGAGGAGTAAGTTTTTCATGGGTAGTTGTGAATTTCCTGCTAAATCTTTTTTTGCCCCTCTAATTTCAAGTTTACTTTTACACTAGATAAAACTAGGCAAAAGTCCTGAGAATTTTCTTCAATTCAGCTCTAATAAAGACTATAGGGGCCTTGCCAAAGCCCGTGCAAAATCAACGACAGAACTTTCTGTAAAACAATTATTCGCCCCATTGGCGGCATTGCCGTTGACTTCCAGGTAGATGGTGTAGGTATCCTTCACCACCCAAATAATGGCCATATCCAGTTCGCCAAACTGGCTCTCTAATATGGCAAAGGCATCATCCCCCAAATTGGTCAAGGCCGTGTAACCCGTCAAGGACTGGGAGTCTGTTTCTTCTGCATCATACTCCTCCTGCGCAAGGTCGCTGAAGAAATGGTTGAACACCCGTATCGAGACCAAGTCATCAAAGGCGTAGGAGCTGTTTTGGTCTGCATTACAGATATCGTTGGGAATGGTGTTTAAATCGAAATTGCTTAACGACAGGCCACAAAAGTCAGCAAATGTGACTTCAGCCCAATAATCCGCACAGTTCAGGGTATTGTTACCCGGATCGTCGCTTTTACAGGCCCCCATCAACAGACAGGAGACAATGGAAAAAAAGAGTAGGTTTTTCATAATGCTAGGTTAAGAGGAAGGGCTACACTTTTTGACAGTAGATCTTGAGTTGTGACCCTTTTATAGAAAGATAAGAAACCTGCTTGAATTTACCTATTCTGGCCGATATGCATTTTGCGCCTCAGCCTGATCAGTGACTAATGGTTAAATAATTCCTGGCTCTTCGAGCCTTTTAGTGGAGGACAAAGAATAAGCTACAGATTACACGGATTTTTTTCTTTAATCTGTGTGAATCTGTGTAATCCGTGGCTTATTTCCTGATTGTGTAAATTTAGTCCACTAGATGCCTTGATAAACCTAATTACTCCAACGCCTCAAGGATCTTACGTGTAATAGCATACGATCTGCCTTGCCCGTATCCCGGACCATAGGCACTAGAAGTAAGGGCGATCACCATATTCTCAGCAGGGACGACGACCAGGTGATTTCCCCCATTGCCAGAGGCAAATAGGTAGTCCAGCGGTTTCCCGTTGACGGTTCTCGTGGATTTATACCACAACATGCCGTAGGAGTCTGCCATGGGAGAGAGGTCAAAGTTTTTATGGGTGATGAGCTCCTTTATAAAGGAAGCCTCAATGAGTTGGGTATCGCCCCATTTCCCTTCATTGACCACCAGCAGCCCCAATTTCGCAAAATCCAATGCGGTGATGTACAAATTGCCTGCAGCTCCTGTCTGATTGGCAGCATTGGTATACCAATAAACCTGCTCGATTCCCAGGGGGCCAAATAGCTTTTTATGGGCATAATCCCTCAGGCTCATGCCTGCGGCCTCTTCGATGGCCAAGCCGATCAGCACGGCATGAATGTCCGCATATACCCAATTTTGGCCAGGTTGAGCTACCAAAGGGACATTGAGCAGGTAGGCTTTCCAATCGTCCAATCCCATCCAGTTTCCCGCCTGCCCGACGGTTTGGGGGTCGTCTGTATCTGCATCTAGTCCAGAGGACATGTCAAGGAGATGCCTGAGGGTGATTTTTTGGTAATCCTCATTGATCGTGGGGTTTTTCTCTTTGGAGAAAAGGTCATAGACGTTCTGGTCTAGATTTTCAATTAGTCCTTCCTTAATGGCTATCCCCAAAAGCAAGGCCGTGACACTTTTTCCCGCCGATCGGATGTCGTGGACGGTATTCCGCCAGAAGGTGTTATAATATTCTTCAATCACGAGGTGATTATCTTTGATCACCACCAGACCTCTGAAGTCTCTGTGGGGCGTGGTCGCTACGGCTTCCAAAAGGATGTCAATGGAATCGCTATTGAGCCCCGCCTCTTCTAAGGTGGCAGTAGGCAATTCTTGGCTGTTGGTTTGGCTTTGAATATTTGCAAAGGAAGTGCTGCATAGAAATGCAAGTAGGAGCAGTTTTCTCATGGGATAAGATTGAAAAATGTTGGTTATCGTTAGGGGTTCTTCAACATTGGTAGTTCTGCTGGAGTAAATTTAATAAATATATAAAGGTATCTCTCTCTTGAACGGTTCCCTATGGAAAATACTCTCTAAGGGGATAATCTATCTGGATTGACGTATAACTCGCCCCTCCCTATCCGTTTTTATCAGCAAAATATGGCTCTTTTCCCCATCTAAACTCGCAGAATGCCCGACGATGATGTAGCCTCCATCATTCGCCTCTTTGACGGAATAGCCAAAATCGACCGATTCAGCAGTGCCAAAGGTTCTTGTCCATAAGGTATCTCCTGAAGGATCGGTTCTGACTAAATACATATCCCTGTTTTTGTCCGTAAAGCCGATTGCCACATATCCGCCATCCTTAGTTTGCAGACCCTTTATGCCCCGCTCTTCGCCGCTTTCTCCATAAGTCTTGACCCATTGTTCCTGGCCTTTGCCATCTGTTTTGATTAAGTAGACATCCCTACTCCCAGCAATGGCAAAGCTTTCTCCATAGCCGGTGATGATATAGCCCGTGTCTTGCGTAAGGGCGATGGAATGGGCCACATCGTATAAATCCTTGCCGAAAGTTTTCTCCCATTCCAGCTTCCCTAAAGAATCCGTTTTGAGCAAATACCCATCTCGATCATCTGGGGAGACGCTTGTAAAGCTATAGGTAATCCCTGCTGCCACGTAACCGCCATCCGGCGTTTGCTGGACGGAGAATATGCGATCTATTTGAGCGCCTCCATAGGGTTGGGACCATGCTTCTTTTCCGTCCTTATCTACCTTGACTAGGTAGGCATCTATCTCACCTTTTCCTATGCTGGTCGTTTGAGCTGCGATAATAAATTCATTGTCCTTTGTGGTCCGAACATCCCATCCAAATTCCTCGCCTTTCCCCCCAAATGTTGTTGTCCAAATGGCTTCTCCTTTATCGTCCGTTCTGATCAGGTAAATGTCCATGTCACCGCTCCCAAAACTATTGGTGAAACCTGCTATGATATAGCCTCCATCATCGATTTGCCGGACTGCCCAGCCATTATCTTTCCCTGCTCCTCCAAAAGTCTTTCTCCAGGTGGTTTCTCCCATTGAGTTTGTCTTGATCAGCAAAACATCTTCTCCGCCATATTCGCCATCAGTGGTGTAGCCTGTCAATATGTAACCTCCGTCCTGCGTCTGCTCTACGGTAACCCCACGAGATAGCCCTGCATCACTGATGGGACGCATGAAGGATGTTTGAGTTATCTCTTCACTTGTTGTTTGCTTGTCTGAACAAGCCATAAGGGAAAAGACAAGGAGTAGATGGAGGGATAATTTCATTTGATTGCTATACTTTAACTCTGATGAATAACCGCCTTTTTATATTGAACATCGAAGATGTCCCTTCGGCTAGGTTACTTATGATGATGTTATATATCATGTTGATTATCAGTCATTTATGGGATAGATGTTCCGCCTGTTTGACTCCCTGCCAAAGCCTTCGGCTTTGGCGTCCCCTCCAGAAGGGACTTTATAAGATGGCGAAGCCATTTTTGAGATGAAAGCGGGTTGTTCCCCTTCCTGAGGGGGAACGGGGCTGCGCGGAGGGGGGTTAACGTGCAAAGGCGAAGCCCCTTGTCATAAGCCATTAGAGCCTAGGGCATAATTCTGAGTTAACCTTAAGAAGAAATAAATTCAATCATCTTCCGCTGATGCGCAGCCGTAGGCAATTTCCCAAATCCCGCCTGGACATTGTCTCGCATATGCTTGGCTTTTGACGTGCCAGGGATCACACAGGTGATGGCTGGATGGGCGAGAATGAATTTCAGGAAGAACTGTCCCCAAGATGTTGCATCAAATTCGCTGGCCCATTCAGGGAGCGTTTTATGCTTGACTGCTCGAAAAAGGGAACCGCCTTCATAGGGGCGATTGATCAACACGGCGATGCCCTTATCTCTTGCCAAGGGCAAAATCCTTTCAGCAGCGTCTCGTACCATCAAATTGTAATTGATCTGAACAAAATCAATTTCTTGGGTTTTCATGATCTTTTCTACTTCCGCATATCCGCTCTTGTTGTAGTGAGTAATTCCGATATAGCGAATAGCTTCTTCCTCTTTCCAGGTTTTCAGCGTTTTCAAATGCGTTTTCCAATCCACCAAATTGTGGATTTGCATCAGGTCCATTTGACTTACCTGCATGAAATTCAGCGAATTATTCATTTGTTGAATCCCCGCTTCTTCTCCAGAAGTCCAGACTTTTGTGGCCTCAAAAATCTTGTCCTGAATTTGCAATTCGGTAGTCAGGTCCCCCACCACTTTTTCCGAACGCCCATACATGGGCGAAGAGTCAATCACGGAACCACCGCTTTCTATCAATATCTTCAATACTTCTTTTAACGGTGCTCTTTCCGCCTCGGAACTTCCCACATCAAAGGTCTGCCATGTCCCTAATCCTATCATTGGGATTCTTTCATTGGTACCTGGAATCAATCGGCTATTCATCTGCTCATTTGTTGGAAATAAAGGTGCTGGCAGTAAAAATGAGGCCATTCCAGCTGCCATCAGTTTGGAGGCAGATCTTCTGGTGAGGGTTGATTCTTCTTTCATGGGAGGTTGTTTGGGTGAATGAAGGCTAAGACACGATTCAAAAAATGATGCTGCTCTGCAAATTCCTTTTAAGGATTTTGCCCAATTGCGACGGGTTGAAAGTTAGGGAAAAGTCGTGAGAATTTTTGCGGAAGTTCATCCTCCAAAAAGACTCCTTCGCCAGTAAATGGATGCGTGAAACGCAGCGAATGGGCATGCAAATACAAGCCTTTTCCCCTTAAGATAAAGGGTTCCACCCCATAATCTTTATCCCCCAGAATCGGATGACCAATGCTCGCCAGATGTATCCGCAACTGATGCCTTCGGCCTGTTTGAGGGGATAGTTTTACCAGATTGAGGTGGCCAAACCTTTTCGAGGAAACGGATTCGCATACGGTATAATTCGATTGAGATTGCTTCCCGTCAATTTCTGACGTGATGGTGCCTTGAGGATTCATTTCCCCAATAGAAACTGCGTAATAGGTCTTCTCAACCAGTTTGTCTTCAAACATTCTATTCAAAGCTCGAATACTCTCGTTCGTCTTTCCTACCAACAAAACACCTGTGGTTGCATAATCTAATCGATGAACGGGTTGCGGCTTGGTAGCGTCAGGATGACTACTTTTTTGAATGTTTTGGGCTAAGGCATTGGCGATGGTTTTAAATTGGTTCCCGCTCACCACAATGCCCGCAGGCTTATGAATCACTGCCAGGTGCTCATCTTCAAATAAGACCTTAAGGGGAAAAATCAACGTTTTCTTAGGCCCAACTTCATCTGGAATGGATAGCACTATACGTTCGCCTCCTTGAATGAAAGTCGCGGTAGTCGCAATCTCTCCATTAACCGTAATACGCTTTTTCTTGATGGCTTTTTTCAGTGCTGACTTCGTGAAAGCAGCAACGAAGATACCAATGCCATACTCCGGTAGTCGAATAGGCGAAGGGAGATCGGGAACAATATGGGTTTCGGTGGTAGGGATAATGGTTTGTATTTTCTCCTCTCAAAGAGTTTTTGCCACTGTATTCACATCATAGGACCAACGAGGCCCGCCTTTTCATTCACTGGTTAGTACTGAAGGTTTTTGTTCCCACACTTGAGGTAATAGCCTTGATTATCTCCGTTTTGTTTTTTTCGAGCTTCTCCACGAAGCTAAGGCTTACGTTTAGGCCGCTCTTGTGCTTTGACGACCATATGATAAATTCCACCAGGATAGGAATCAAATCCTTTCCTTTTTCAGTGAGAGAATAGATCTTCTGAGTCCTCTGCTTTTCATACACTTTGGATTCGATAATCCCGATGGCTTCAAGCTTTTTAAGGCGATCAGACAGGATATTGGTGGCAATCCCTTCCTTAGAGGCGAGAAACTCTTTATAAAACTTTTTCCCTTCAAATACGAGGTCCCGAATTACGAGTAATGCCCATTTGTCACCGAGGTATTCGAGGGCATAATTGATAGGGCAATCTGATCTTAATTCATTTTTTTTCATTGAAACACTTGCTTTTTGCAAGTGAGTATATGTACCTTTGTCTCACTTGCATTTTGCAAGTTAATAAGAATTCATTTAACATCACTAAAAAAATTATCCCTATGGAACCCTTAACAGTAGATTTAGAAAAGCTCAAAAAGCCCACTTGGAGTGAGGAGGAATTAAAGAATGCAGCGGTCGTTTGTGATTTTGTTCAGCATTTAATGAATGATCACGATTTCGACTACATCAGGGAAAAATATGGAAACCATCCATACAAGCAGCACAACCAAAGTATGGTAGATGGTCTTGGAGGCGTACTGGAGGTGGTGTCGGGTTTTGCCAAAAGATATCCTGACTACACGTATGACGTCAAGCATTTGTATGTAGATGGGCCGTATGTGACGGTACATTCACATGCTACCAATAACAGAAAGCACCGTGGCAATCCACAGAAAGGGTTGAACATCATGGACATCTGGAAGGTGAAGGATGGCATCATCCATGAACACTGGGATGCGGTGCAGCCGATTCATGGGTCTATGCGGTTTCTCTTTTGGATGATTGGCGGAAAATTTAGAAACTCCAACACTTATTTCTAAACCATTCAATATGAAACAGTTAGGAGAAGCCGTAGCCCAGGCAACCATTCTCGCACCTATTGATTCTATCAATATCTCTGAATGGTTGTTTGGCCTGAAATCGGAGGAATATGCCGCCTGTGCCACAGGGCATCAGAGCGCTGCGCAAGGACGACTCCCTTCCGGGAAAAGGGTATCCATGAATGTAGAGCATGTAGCAGGATTTTTTATGGTGCAGCACTATATAGAGACCATATCTGAAAAAGATAGGGTGTTGGTTGTTTCCCCCAATTCGATCCTGTGGCTGGACGACAAAAAATATGTTTTGCTGCAAATCACATGGGAGTTAAGCTTAAAAAAACTCGATGAAAATTCATGTGTACTGACTTGCAAAGTCATTTCGGAAACAGAAAATGAGCCATTTATCCAAAGGGTCCATGAATTGACAAAAGAAGTGAATCCTGCCGAAACGCCTTTTCAACTGCACATCAACGAGGAGACGCCACTTTTTGCAAAAGACATTGAAGCAAAAGCATTAGCGGGTGTATGGACTTGAGTTGATAGGCCTATACATTCCCCGCTGGAAAGTGTTCTTTCCCTCCATTCAGGAATCTTAAGCCCCTGATCACCACATGGCCATTTTTTTCTCCCTGAAACGACAACTTCCAATACTTGGCTTTCCGCTTGGAAAAGGACACCTTGGCATTGGGCTTAAACCATTTCTTAAAAAAAATATTGAGGTATAATTTTTTCTGGGTCACCAATTTCCATTTGCCCTTATCATCCAGTACCTCTATCTGAACCCTATGGGCAGGATGGTGTTTTTTGCTGTGCCGAGAATGAACCAGGATTTTATTCAGCTCGGTTTCCTCTGGAAATGACAATTCCACCGAAACCCACCCCAGCTCATTTACCTTGCCAGAGTGCCACATACTTTTGGGGTTAAATCCTACCCCCTTCAGGTCTTTCTGGATATAGCGGTGTGTCGCCACCAGATTTGTCAGTTTACTTCCAAAATCTTCACCGAAGGCAGTTCGGATTTCTGGGGTGATGGGCGCAAAAACCTCTTCGTCATTGAGGAAAAAGCGAATGCCGCGTACCACTACCTGGTCACTTTTGCCCGCTTTCAACGCGATTTTCCATCGATTCGTTTTCTGAGGCGAAAAGCTGAGTTCTCCATTGGGAGCTGGGAGGCTTACCTGTTTTATGGCTTCAAAGGTGTCCGAGCTGTTCAGGTACTCTACTTGAATAGCCTTCGCTTCATGGTATTTTCCACTGTGTTGGGTATAAATTCTGATTCGATTTAAGAGGACAGGTAGGGCAAAGGTGACTTCAAAGGAAACCCATCCTTTCTCATTTGCTTTGGCGGAATGCCACATGGTCGTGGGTTCAAAGCCTGTGGCTTTATTGTTAGCGGGTATCCTTCGGGTGTTATAGTGATCGTTTAGGTTATTGACTTTTGTCCCCTCCGTCTGTCCTGACCCTGTATAACACATAAACAGGCTCATTGAACCCTGCCCAAGAGGCCTGCTGACCTGATCATGAGGCGGACATCCCCGCTTGCACGCAGGCGTATCGTAGTCCTGATTTGAGAGGAAATAAAAATCAGGAAAGACCAATTTATTTTTGTCAAGATCATCTCGATCATCTCCCAATAAGCTTCCAGGTATTAAGGCTGCACTTTTGCTATTGCTGACATTGGACTGGTCATAGGACATGATAGATTTGCTGCAAAACTGCGCATAATAGCAGTCGGCAATGTCTTGGGGAATGGTATCTTCATACGCATTCGCCCGATCCCAGGTATGGGGAAGCCCAAAAGCATGTCCCAATTCGTGGATCAGCGTAGAGGAAATGTTTTGTTTATCACTGATGATATGGGCGGCAAACACCCCTATTCCCCCGCCTCGATTCCAGGTGCCATTGATCGAGCGAGCACCTGCCTCGTATGTATACATCTCAGAAGAATCGACGATAAGGACGGTAAAGACAAAGGGCACATTATAGCGATTGTACTTTTTGCCTGGATTGATCTTCTCATCTGCCAGGACTTCTGCCAGGACGGTTTCTGCTCCCCGTGAGCAGGCGGGGACTCGTTTGGAGAGTCCAGAAAAATAGCAATAGTTGAAGTACTCTGCTCCGGTATACTGCCCAGAAATCTCCTGTACATCAGGGACTAATTGAAAAGTGTCCCGATTTTTGAGGAGTTCTCTGAACTTGGCTTGAACGGCATAATGGTAATCTAACCATTCACTGGGCCAGGTGCGGTGCCGCTTTGTGCCTTTGGTGTACAGGACAATGGGCCATACTTTGATTCGAGTTTCTGGAAAAAAGGGCATACTGTTTTAGGCTTAAGATAGGGAAAAAAGGCAAATATGACTAGATAGATGTTTGGCTTTCTTTAATGATCTCTTGTCGCCTATGGTAACTGGCAGCTAAAGCAGAAATCGCCAGCTTCTATTTTTCTACTAGAATCAGAGGATAGGGGGAGAAGTCCCTCTTTTGGGATAAATTTTGCAAGATGATGCTATTTTTGTTCTCAGGTATCCATATATAAAATGTTCAACAAGTAATCGAATGAAACGCTCCATTTTTTTCAATGTACTATTCATGCTCACTTTTTTTGCCCTTAATGCTCAAGATGTATTAATCGAAAAATATATCACGCTGGCTGATTTTTCGGTTACTGGTTTTAAGGACATTAAGGAAGCCAAACAAAGAACCCTTATTAATTTACCCTTTTACTTATCTGGCCTGTCGGTTCAGTTTTCAGAATCTTCAGTACCAGCGGAAATGAGGCTTCAGGCTACATATGATCCCAATAAGAAGAGTTCAGCGTTTTCTTCGATTGGTAAATTGTATGGGAATAGCAAACCCGTGACCGAAAGTATGCTATTGAGTTATACCCAAAAAGACGCGCTGAAAAAGGCCTTGGGCGAGCATTATAAGACGCCTTATACCCTAAAAAGTAGCACCGATCGGCAAGATTTCATGGGCAAAGCCACCTTTATTACCATAAAAGTGTTAATCGCCCAAACCGATATAGCAGCATGGGAAGCAGATGAACTCACGAAATTTCAATTCCCGGTTATTGAAATCAAAGATAGTAGCCCCATAGGTGGCAAACCCACGCATTCCATCACCTTTTACCAACCTATGGAATACAAAGGCAAGAAGGACTATTATAGTCGATATGGATGGAAAGCCCATGCAAAAATTCCTGACGAACTCGTTACTTCGACTAGTCTTCGTTTGAAGGGTAATCCTAAAAGAATGCTAAACTTCAAGGGAAGCGAAAGGCAATACCAAGGTTATACCTTGTTCACACCGAGCGGGTTAAGAGCCTCCTCATGGAGGTGGAGTTTTGATGAAACTTACATGGAGGATACCCTTTACTGGATTGATACGTTAGTCTATGTTCGATACGATGACGAGCAGCGCATAATAAGCGCAAAGAGTTGCTTTGAGGGGCTTGAGGCTGGCGAATCGCGAGATAATATGAACTTTACCGAATACCTCTGGGATGCCGAAGGTGAAATGTTGTCAAGAAAGCTAAAAAACGGCAAAGAGTTTACATTTAAGCTATCTTATGTCGATAAGGATCAATCACAGAATAATCAAGATTCATTTAACAATTTTTGGAATCAGGGAACCAACAAGAACGGGCTTATTCAACGTGTGACCTACCAAAACAACACCAGTAGAGAATACGATTATGAGGGCGTTTTGAGGGTGGAAAAACGCCATATTTATCAGGAAGGAAAATCGAAAGATACCACCAGATATGCGTACGACCATCGCGGGCGGCTTACCTCCGAAAGAAAAACGTTTTCTTATGGTCAATTCAGTGTATTAACCATCCAATATGATGATGAGAAAAAGACTCGATTGGAAAAATACACCAATTATTACCGTCAAAACCCTACAACTCCCACAAAAATTGAAAACAAATTGTTTAATCACTTGGGGGATCTCACCGAATATTACCATGACTCAGGAGACCCTGCAAAGCGGAAACACATACGGTATGAGTATGAATATGACGCCCAATTAAACTGGACAAAAAGAACCGCTATCAACATGTTAAAAGATTCTCCAAATAAGGGAGAAGTCATGGAAGTTCTTAGCCGGGCGTTTGAATACTATTAAACTGTAAAACTCAATAATTACAGCGTCAAGGTCTTTGTGATATTTTTTGAAACTTTAGTATCCTAGAACCCAATCTGACGTGGCAAGGAATTCTACTTGAACCAACTCATTGCGTTCGTCTGGGGCAAAAAAGGATAAATTAGCCCCTTTCATGAAGCCAATTTGAAAGTATTCATTTACTGGGGTGGTGTTGACTTCGCTCCCACCATTTGGAAGATTTACTTTACAATCTTCGCCAGCTACTATTTTTCCCTTAAAATGAAACCACCCTCCGTAAAAATGTTTGCCATTTTCTAGCTGGCAGTAGTGACAAACTTCAGATTCCTTTTTGTAGTCTACGCCAAGTTCTGTCAATAATTTCTTTATCTCCACTGGATAAATATTTTCCCTGTTGGCTGAGAAATTCTTGCATGCATTGCATTGGCAGCTTTCTGGACTGCCCATTTCAACATTATCATAGACTTCTTTTGTCCTATGAATGTCAACTTCAAATCTCCATGATTTATAGGTGATTTCTTTTTTCATTTTTTGTTATTGACATGTAGGGATGGGTAGAGTGGTGAATAGAATGTATTTTACCCCTTATTTCTAGCCTCTATTTATTATCCGCTGTACACTTTGCCACCTATTATCTCATCATGCATTTAGGATTTTAGGAGAATTTTGCTTCTCTCGTTAGATTGCTTTTTTCGATATCCAAATCGAAGCTAAACAAGTCTGTAATTACCTTTTCTATTTCATTTTTGTTGAACGTATTTGGGTCCCGTCTAGCATTCAAGTAATGATCTCTTGTCATTTTTTGAGCAAGTTCGCCGACAGTTTCTAAGGCAAATTCGTTTTCTGTTTTGTACGCCAGCCAATAACCGCCAATTGAGATTCCAATTCCTAGTAATCCCAATTGCCAATTTATGAAAAGGCATATTGTGGAGAAAAAAAGTAAAGCCATCAAAGCTGTCATTACAAAGTGAGAAGGTCTCAAGATGAATAATTTAAACCCCAAATACGCTTCCATTTCTCTTATGTGAGTTTTTCTAGAATCCGTAGGTAACAAGTCGGATAGTAAAGTATTTGTAGTTACGTCACTTCTTGGAATATTAAGGGTGGTAAGCAAAGCACTTCGTAATTTATAGAATGCTTGTTGGGTAGTGCAATCATTTGAATGATCAAGCTTTATTTTCTTCTTTATATGGTCGCATAGCTCCCCAAAAGTGCTTATATACAAAAGCTCGTCTTGAGAAAATTTAATTTTAAAAGACTCTTCAATAATTGAAAGGAGATCAATAATGTCTTCAGGGTCAATATTTTTAAGCTTCATATTTTTCAAATGTGATTATCCTATAAATTTACAACCGCCCTTGGCCAAAGGCAAAATAGCCATTGCACATAAGAAGATCCCAATCTGTCTCAGGCGATGCGGTTAGGGGTATTATGACTCATTCGTGATCCGCCTTGTCAAAATTCCTGTTAAGAAAAATCCCTAATAGATTGAAAATCTATTAGGGATTCAGTATCAAATAAGGCCTGTGAAAAATGAGAAACTACGCCTTTATGAGTGTCTATTTATTCATCCTAAATCGCGTCTATAATAGCGTTCAGCGTAGCACTGGGCCTCATCGCAGCAGCAGCTTTTGAGGTGTCGGGAAAATAATACCCATCGATGTCCATCGCCGCTCCTTGTACAGCGTTTAGCTCCTCTACAATTTTGGCTTCGTTGCTTATCAAGGCATCTGCAACGGGTGCAAATGTAGCTTGCAATTCCGCATCGGCGGTTTGATTGGCCAGCTCTTGTGCCCAGTACAAGGCCAGGTAGAAATGACTCCCTCTATTGTCCAGTTCATTTACTTTTCTGGAAGGAGACTTCCCATTTTGAAGCAAAGAAATCGTAGCGTTGTCTAATGCATCTGCGATGAGTTGGGCCTTAGGATTGTTATTCGTATTGGCTTCGTGTTCTAGCGAAACAGCTAAGGCCAAAAATTCACCCAAAGAATCCCATCTTAAGTGATTCTCCTGATTGAACTGTTGCACATGCTTAGGCGCAGAACCCCCTGCACCCGTCTCAAATAGTCCGCCGCCATTCATCAATGGAACGATGGACAACATCTTTGCACTTGTTCCTAGTTCCAGGATCGGAAAGAGGTCTGTGTTGTAATCTCTCAACACATTTCCCGTAACGGAGATGGTATCTTGTCCATCCTTCATTCTGGCGATAGAGACCTTAGTCGCTTCTACAGGGGAAAGAATTCTGAGGTCTAAGCCTGTGGTATCATGATTGGGCAGGTAAGCCTTTACTTTTTGAATCAGCTGGGCATCGTGTGGTCTGTTTTCATTTAACCAGAAAATGGCAGGAACATTGGTCGCCCTGGCTCTGCTGACAGCCAACTTTACCCAATCTTGAATCGGTAAATCTTTGGTTTGGCACATTCTCCAAATATCCCCTTCTTCTACCTCATGCGACATCAATACCGTCCCTGCATCATCAACCACTTGCACGGTACCAGCCGAAGCAATTTCGAATGTCTTATCATGAGAACCGTATTCCTCTGCTTTTTGAGCCATCAATCCCACATTAGGTACAGTGCCCATCGTGGTAGGATCAAACGCCCCGTTTTCTTTGCAGAAATCAATTACGGCTTGATAAACACCTGCATAAGAACTATCCGGAATGACGGCTTTCGTATCTTGGGTTTCTCCGTCTTTGTTCCACATGCAGCCAGAAGTTCTGATCATGGCAGGCATAGACGCATCAATGATGACATCACTGGGCACGTGTAAGTTGGTGATTCCTTTGTCAGAATTGACCATGGCCAAATCTGGCCCTTCTTCCAAACACTTTGCAATTTCAGCCTCAACTGCGGCTTTGGTTTCAGGTGCGAGGTTGTCCAAATTGCTCAATAAGTTCCCCAAACCATTGTTTACATTTACCCCCGCTTCGTCCAATGCTGCGCCATATTTTTCAAAAACAGAGCTGAAAAATACCTTGACCGCATGACCAAAAATGATCGGATCAGAAACCTTCATCATCGTTGCCTTCATGTGTAGAGAGAACAAAACGCCTTTGGCTTTTGCGTCGGCAATTTGCGCTTCGAAGAAAGCAATCAATGCTTTTTTACTCATATAGGTTCCGTCGATAATCTCGCCTTCCAGAACAGGTACAGATTCTTTTAACACCGTCGTCCCATGATCACCCACCAATTGGATTTTGACATTTCCCGCTTTCTTAATGGTCACTGATTTTTCATTAGAAGCAAAATCTCCCGCTCCCATGGTAGCTACATGCGAAGCAGAGTCTGCAGACCATTTCCCCATGGAATGGGGGTTTTGCCTGGCATAAGCCTTTACCGGTTTAGGCGCTCTCCGATCTGAATTCCCTTCTCTTAAGACAGGATTCACCGCACTTCCTTTTATCTTGTCGAAAGTGGCCTTTATGCTTTTTTCTTCGTCGTTACTGGGCTCGTCAGGATAGTTAGGTACTGCAAATCCATTGGCTTGTAACTCTTCAATCGTCTTTTTCAATTGAGGAATAGAAGCGGAAATATTCGGCAGTTTAATGATGTTTGCCTCCGGCTTTTTCACCAGCTCCCCTAATTCAGCCAATGCGTCAGGGATTCGCTGTTCAGGGGTTAAGTAAGAAGGAAAGTTGGCGAGCACTCTTCCTGCAAGAGAAATATCTGTTATTTCCATTTCGACCCCACACTGCTTCGCAAATGCATGAACAATAGGCAGAAAGGACTTGGTAGCTAAAGCTGGCGCTTCATCAGTATGCGTATAATAAATCTTAGACGACATGTATTTTTTGTTTAAAAACCGAAAGATCGGTCATAGTGGACGATAAAATATAAGGGTGCAAATATAGCATATTGATGGAAAATTGTCTAGCTCGGGTAAAGGATAGGATTTGGGGGGAGGCTTATTTTATCAAAAATGTGCAACATGCTGATATTCAGCATATTAAATTGCACTGTAAGCTAACTCACAGCCCGAAATCCGTCAAAGCTGTGATTCTAACCGCTGTTAGCAAGCGTTATTTTCGAGTCATAATGTTCTTAGCTGGTATTATTGGAGGTATCGTGTCGGATACAACGCTAACTGAGGCCATGCTTGTATCAGAAATGTTCATCTTCAATCCAAGTTTTACACCTTTGGAATACGAAATATATTCTATGGCATCATACTCGATTCCTTTATAATGTATTTTTGACAATCCTCTTTCAGGAGTTACATCTTCTGCCCACCAGATTCCATCGCCTCTTATGTTTATTGAATCAGGACGCAAGCGAAACATTACCGAACTATCCGAATAATACCAAAGGGATAAAGATTGGGTGTATGAATTGGAGTCATTTGAATCTATAATAGACTCAAAATAAAGCGAATCTGCAATCGCATTTATTACATTATTAACTACTTGATCTGGGAGTTTATTTCTATTTGAACATGATAGAATGGTAATCATGGTTGTAATTGATAATAGAATTTCTAATCTGTGTAAATTAATTCTCATGGTTTATTTTCCTCAGATATTTCATTCCCTAATAGCACTTGTATATACCTTAAGCTACTTCTAGGTTCTAGCAAATGTGTGGCAAAGCTATGGTATAGGGTGTGAATGGTTGCATAAGGGTTTGTAAATTTTGTGATAATTGTCGAGGTGTACAAGCGCAGTTTCTGAAAGGAGAGTATTATTTTTATACTTATACACCTCCTATCCTCCCCCCCCAATCATGTGATATTATTGCTAATTCTCCTCTTCAAGCATCCTCTGCAAACCGAAAGCGTTTTTGAAGTATGAGAATTACATTACTAACCCTTACCTACCTCCTCCTCTCCCACCTTTCCGCCCAAAATACCTATTACCTCGACGTCTCCAACCAGTTGCCCATCCAGAGTAGCCCAGGCATGGACGTTCAGGCGGCTGACCTGGACAATGATGGGGACCTTGACATCATTTTGGCAAATGAGTTTCAGCCTAATCAGATTCTCTTTAATGACGGCTCGGGCACATTTACCGACATGAGCCTGACAAACTTGCCACAAGTGACACATGACAGCGAGGATATCGCGGTGGCGGATTTTGATAAGGACGGAGATCTGGACATTGTCTTTTGTAGTGAGGACGATGTGATTCATGAATTCTACCTGAACGATGGCTCAGGGAAGTTCTCCCTGGGGGCGGGTCGCCTTCCCAATTCGACTGCGAATGCTGTCCTGACAGCAGATTTTAATGGAGATATGTATCCAGACTTGATCTTTGGGAATGCAGGCCAGAATCGATTATTGATCAATGACAGCACAGGGCATTTTATAGATGAAACGGCTAGCCGCCTGCCGACGATCAACGATATCACCCAAGACCTGCAACTCGCAGATGTGGACAAGGATGGTGATTTGGACTTATTTGTAGGTAATGAAGACCGTAACCGTTTGCTGATCAATGATGGGGCAGGCACTTTTTCAGATGAGACGAATAATCGATTGCCCGCTTTTCTGAATACAGAGACACGTAAGGCTACTTTTGGGGATGTAGATAAAGATGGCGACCTCGACATTTTCCTCTCCAATGTCGCGTTTAACCCCGCCAAAAACCTGCAGAATCGCCTCCTCATCAACGATGGCACGGGCCGTTTTGCAGACCAGACGGTGGCTCGCCTGCCGATGGATAATGATCATACCCTCGACGGGATCTTTGTGGATATAGACCTGGATGGGGACCTAGACCTCATTACCTCCAATATTCCATTACGGCCCTACAAGGCCCTGATGAATATTGGCAACGGCATCTTTCGCGATTCGAGCAGTGTCGTCTTCCCCAGCCCGATCAATGGGGATGGGTTAGGACTGCTTGCTGCAGATTTGGATGGAGATGGGTTAAAGGACCTTTACCTCTGCAACCGCGGCCAGCAAGACCGCCTACTACAGCGCAATCCAGCGGTAACGGCCCTGGACGATGAATTGACCAACCACGTAGCTATTACCTTTGCCGCCGATCCTTTTTTCCAAACCCTCTGGATAGAACACGACCTCCCTAAACGCCAAGCGTTGAAGATCGAAGTCCTCAACGCTATCGGCCAAGCCATTTTGCCCACACAAGCCACCGTCTTAGCGCCTGGCCAGAAGTTTCCATTGGAACTCCCGAGCCTACCAGCCGGGACGTATATGGTTCAAGTAGATTTGGGATATCAGACGTATTCTCGGCGGATAAGAAGGTTCTAAGTTCTACGTTCTAGGTCAATTACTTAGAACTTAGAACCTAAAACTTAGAACGCTCTTCAAGCTTTTCCTCCTTGCAAGATCAGCAAGGGTTTATGGGTGATAAACATCATCTGCTTACTCAAACTGGGGTTGAATAGGCGGAAGAAAAAGCCGTGCTTGACGTGGACAAAGACGAGTAAGTCTGTGTTCTTGTGGTCGAGCAGCCCATCGAGCTTATGCAAGAGGTCATCACCTGAAATCAATTGAGCTTCAGGGTCTATTTCCCCTGTAAGGCTCTGAATATGTTCTTGAAGCTCTGCTTTGGCTTCCTCCAATTCTTCGTGGTAGAAAGTGGCCCCTTCCATCATATGGACATAGCTGATCTTGGGACCGATGGGCGAAAGTAAGGCCCGCAGTTGGTCAAGGGCATTGCCATCAATGATGTCATAGTCAGAAGCAAAGATGCAGTGCTCTATAGGATCAAATTTCGCGTAAGGGGGAATGGCCAATAATGGCGCATTGACATGGTTGATGAGTCTTGAAGCGACACTTCCTATGAAGAAGCGATAAGCTTCACTTCTAGGCTTTACCCCCACTACGACGAGGTCGGGTTGATAATTTTCACAGACAACTTCTAGTTCTGTGACAGGTTCGCCGTGGAGAATCGCATATTCCACTTCCACACCATCAGCCTCCTGAGCTTTCAACTCCTGATACAGGCTTTCAAAAGCTAGTTTATCCTGGCCTTCTAGTTTTTCGAGGAAGTAAAAATAATCTTCCAATGGCGCTGCATACGGTGCGTCGGGGGTAACGCCTACAGCACTCGGCTGAGGGATCACATGAACCAGGCGCATCTTCGCGCCAGTAACTTTGGCAAGTGCTGCCGCATAGTGGCATGCATTGGTACTATGTGCGGAAAAATCGGTGGGGACAAGTATTCTTTTCATGGTAATTTGTTTTACCCAAAAATAACTTGTCCCCACAGCCCCAATGGATGATTAATATCTTTCTAAAGAATGCTTTTTGTCAGCAGCCCCGATAAATCGGGTCTCTACTCCATGACCAGCGTCTTTTCAGCCATGCCTGCGGCATAGAAATACCCCAACGCATAGATATTGCCGTCGTCTACGCTCCGCACATTGCCGCGAATCGGCGCAGGCGGCGTATCAAAGAGGCCCCCTCGGAAAGCAGTTTGGTTAAACACCAAGTTGAGGTAAAGGAAGTGGTCTTCTGTGATGGTAAGCTGCTCCACACGGATCGTATCCCCTTGACGGAACGGCTCGAAATTGAGCTGGAAGTCCCTCACCTGATTGCCGTCAAGGAAATTGTCATTGGAAAAAGAGAGTTCTTCTGGGTCGGTAACAATCGTGTCATTGATGCTGTATCGCCAGCGATAAAAATCACGCGTACCCGCATTATCAGTAGCCGTCAGTAAGACGAAGTACTCGTCTTCTTCATCGGCTTCTGTCGCAGGCTCTACATAGTAAGTCGCCGTGTCGATCGGTGGCGCTTCGGTCAGGCGCTCAGGGTCACTGCGAAAGTGTTCGCCTTCCGGTGTGATGATGCTTAGCGCGTACACACGGCCGATTTCGCCTGGCTGCTCGATTGGATAAAGTCCAGGTGTCTGGGCACTTTCTACTAAAGTGTCTACACGACCCGCATCGTCTTCGAGTACCACGGTAGCTCCTGAGATCACAGGCGATTCTCCTCGTTCGAAATAGGCCTGACTCTTGTTGAGACGCACCCAGTTTTGCCCTTGAAAGGGCGTGATGCGGCCATTCACGACCATACGCGGTTCGGCGTTAGTAGGATTGATCTCGACGATGTCTTCACAGGCAGTCGTACTGAGTAGTGTTAGGAGGGCAAGAGAAATATATAGGGCGGAAAGCTGATTTATTTTGATTTTCATTTTGATTTCAATTTTAATTTTAGAAGGTGAAATTATACGTCACCGAAGGGATGATGGACCCAAAAATCGAGAGCTGTACAGCCTCCGTAATCGACGGGTCATCCGCATTGGGACGGAAGGAAATCGAATAGGGATTTCGTCGATTGTAGACATTGTACGCCCCAAAACTCAAGCTGCTCTTGAAGCGCTTATCAGGCTTGCTCAAATCCCAGTTCGCAGAAAGGTCCAAGCGATGGTAAGCAGGCGTGCGTGCGCCGTTACGGTTGCCATAGTTGGGGATGATCACCCCATCAAAGTCGTACCGACCATCAGGATAGGTGATCGGGCGCCCCGACATATAGGCAAAATTGGCGGAGACATCCCATTTCTTGGAGAGCTGGTAGTTCACTACCAGAGAGACATCGTGGAGCTTGTCGTAGTTCGCAGGATAATAATCGCCATTATTGATGCCCGCTACTTTCCGCTCTGTTCGCGAAAGCGTATAGCCGAGCCATCCCGTGAGTTTGCCCTTTTGCTTACGCACCATTACCTCTGCTCCATACGCACGCCCTTCCCCACTGAGGAGTTCCGTTTCTATGGTTTCATTAAATAATAATTGCGCCCCATCTTTGAAGTCCAATAGCTTGTCAAATTGCTTATAATACACTTCTACAGATGCTTCGAATTGATTGTCGGCAAAATTCTGAAAGTAACCTAAGGCTATTTGATCTACCGTCGCAGGTTCTACATAAGAACCGCTAGGTTTCCAGATGTCGAGCGGCGTAGCGGAAGTCGTATTGGACACGAGGTGGATATACTGCTTCATGCGGTTATAGCTAGCCTTGATGGATCGCTGGTCATCAAGCACGTAGTTGGCAGAGAAACGAGGTTCAAAGCCTGTGAAGGTCTCGATGACTTCACGCCTGCCGTAGGTTACCGTATCGACGATATTGGCAACTGTACGCGGTTTGCCTTCTTCATAGATGAAGACTTTGCCTGCACCGATATTCTGGAAAGCAGAGAGGCGGACGCCATAGCGCAAGGTCAAGCGGTCATTGACCTTTTGCTCTGCACTGGCATACACGCCTGTCTCCAAGGCATGCTCATGCTCCAATTCAAAATCGTTGAAATTGGTGCGTTCGCCCAGGAAGTCGACGTCTCCTGGCTTGAAGCGATACAGCAAGGCATTCGCTCCAAAGTCCAAGGTGAACTTCGGACTGGCATACCATCCAAAGTCTGCCTTTGCATTGTAGTTGATGATATGCGAAGTCCAGTCAAAGGGATCATTATTGTCCTCTGATTCAGGGATGCCGATTTGGTACCGATAATCGCTATAGACAGCCGTGAAGTTGGAAAATAGCTTATCGCTAAACAGGTGATTCCATCGTAAGGTAGCGGATTGATTGCCCCAAGACATCCTGAATTGATCTTGAAAGCCAAAGACGTCATTGCCCGAATAGGCTGAAAGAAAGAGGCGATCTTTTTCTCCAATCTGATAATTGACCTTGGCATTCAAATCATAGAAATAGAGGGTATTGTTGTTGATATTAGAGTCGGGTGAAAGCTTGAGGAAAAGGTCCATATAAGAACGACGTCCTGCCACCATAAAAGAGCCCTTTTCGCTTCCCAATGGCCCTTCCAGGGTCAAGCGACTGGACAACAACCCAATGCCACCTGTGCCTGCAAAGCGCTTATTATTTCCCTCTTTCTGACGCACATCCAGCACGGAAGACAAGCGCCCACCGTAATTGGCGGGGATACCGCCTTTGTATAGCTTGACATCTTTGATGGCGTCTGCGTTGAAGATGGAGAAAAAACCGAGGAGGTGGGAGGAGTTGTAGACGGGAGACTCGTCGAGCAAAATGAGGTTTTGATCCACATTCCCACCACGGACATTAAAGCCTGTAGCACCTTCCCCAACCGTCGTCACGCCAGGCAACAACTGAATGTTTCGGATGATATCGACTTCTCCGAGCAATTGAGGCAATTTTTTCAATTCACTCACCTGCAATTTTACCGTACTCATTTCTACCTGCTTCACATTTTCATCCTCTGCACGGGAAGAAATGACCACTTCCTGGGTCGTGACATCCTTATTGACCAATTCGATTTCCATCTGCTTGGATTCGGTCAATTCTACGGTCAGGATCTGGGATTCATAGCCCAGGTAACCAAATTTGATGGTATAGGTTCCAGGGTCGAGAGAGAGGGAGAAAAAGCCATATTCATTGGTGTAGGCACCGCTGCGGGTCTCTTGGACGATGACTGAAGCCTGAATCAAGGCTTCTCCGTTGGCGACGTCCTTGACATGGCCGCTAAGGGTGGCTTTTTGTTGAGCAAAGAGAGGGGACATACTGATACTGAAAAGTAGCAGAAGGGCCCATTGTGTGAGGTGTTTCATTTGGCGTTAAGATTAAAAAGGTTAAAAGCGTAGTTCATGGTATTGAAAGCTTACTTGCCCGGACATTTTTCGGGCAAAGGAAGCAGTTAGACTACGCTACCCCAATCTGTCTTACACCGACGGGATAAAAAAAATCGCGAAAGCCGATAATACGGGAGTGAATGCTTTAAGCGTATTATGACGATTTCTTTTTTCCTTTTTTTCTCTTGAAAAAAAGGAGTAGGGATTTTGAAAGCGTTTTTTCTTCGAATAGGCTAATAGAACACATCGTTAGATTTCTCCCTGTGCTCCCAATGACAACTTTTGTATTCTGTTGATTATTAGTTATTTATGTCTTCCTTGGTTTTTCCGCTCCCCTTTCCGTCATTCCGGATATTTTCCTCCCAAAGCATCGAAAAATTCCGGGGTGACGCCATGGCGTTGTGTGCTTAAAGACAAAGCTTTCCAATGTCATTTCCTTTTGGCGTGGGCGACAGCCCATTTGGCGCTCGAAAATGACAGCTTTGCTGTTATGTTTTTTGCAAGATTTTTTTGAGGCTTTGCGAAAAAAAATCCCGTACTTTTGCGGCAATGAACCGATTGCTCCAGGCATATAGCCAACCCAAAAACGTCCGCATCCTGATGCTGGCAGGACTAGCCTTGCTGACGTTTGCGTCAGTGTATCTGGCGATGCGGTTCAGAATGACCCTATTGCTGGGCGTACCTGTCGGTGCTGTAGTAGCCATGCAGATGGTCTATTCCTATCGGCCGCTCTTCTACCTGATGGTCATGGGCGTGCCCATTTCGATTTCATATAGCCTCCCTGGCGGCTCAGAAATGCAGTTTTTCTCGGAATTGATGATGATAGCCTTCTTGGTGGTATTTATCATAAACCTCCTGGCAGGCAAGCAATTTCGAAAAGGGCAGCGCATCTACGCTTTCCATATTTTGATCGCTTTGCTGATCTTCTGGACGGTCGTGACCTCGATCAATTCGACCCATCCAGGGCGCTCCTTCAAATTCCTCGCCGCGCGGATGTGGTACCTGGCGGCCTTTGTATTCATGGCTGAGAAGGTACTCCAAGACACCAAGTCTATCAAGAACCTGCTTTGGTGCTTTCTCAGCACCTTGCTCATCGTCGTCCTCGTGACGACGCTACGCCATAGCCTGGAAGGCTTCAGCTTCGACTCCAGCAATATGGTGTCCTATCCGTTCTATGCCAACCATGTGATTTATGGAGCCACGGTGACACTCTTTGTGCCATTTGCCTGGTATATGCGGCAATGGTATACACCCAAGAGCTTGCTCTGGTATGTGCTGTTGGGCGCATTTGGCCTGCTCTTGCTGGCCGTGGCGATTTCTTATGCGCGGGGCGCTTGGGTCACGTGCGCGATGCTGCCCTTTATCGCTTTTGCGATCCAGCGAAAGTGGTTTGTGCCAGCCGTTTATGCAGGCATTTTCCTGACCATTTTGGGCGTGACCTATTTGCTCCAGGACAATACCTACTACCGCTACGCGCCAGAATTCAAAAAGACGATTTTCCATGAAGGAGACTTGGAAGGTCACTTGACGGCGACCTTTGAGGGGCAGGAGATGTCGACCATGGAGCGCTTCTTCCGTTGGGTGGCAGCCATCCACATGATTGAAGAAAGGCCCATGCTTGGCTTTGGCCCCAGCTCCTTTAACCAAAACTACAAACGCTACGCTGACGATGCCTTTCGCACCTATGTCAGCGACAACCCCGAGCAGTCCACCACCCACAATTACTTCCTGATGACCTTTGCCGAGCAAGGGATATTTGGGGGATTGCTGTTTCTGTTTATCTGTATATTTATGGTCATCAAAGGGGCAAAACTGTACCATAAGGTTTCCTCCAAAACCCATCAAGGATTGCTTGCCGCTGCGATTCTTTCCCTCTGTGTCATCATCTGTCACTCTGCCCTCAATGAACTCATTGAGGTAGACAAGGTAGGGGCCATGTTTTGGCTGAATCTGGTCATAATTCACAAAGTTGAAGTGTGGGAGGAAGAGAGGGAAAAAGAACCTTTACTTAAAGAAAAATAATGAATGCCAAATCGGACTGTAGAGGCTGCTGAAAACGGATTGCTTATTCCAACAAATTCCGCCTATCTTGATAAAAGCAAAGATACAATTCTTTTTCCTCAGCATTTGCCTCTTGGGCTATACAGGGCTATCTGCCCAGCCTGCCCAGAAACTGCTGGCGCAGGTCGCATCCTACGATAGCGGTGATTATGATGACTTAAGAGAAACCTTCACGTTGGTTCAGCACCCTACAGGGCTGCTCTTTATGGCTGCTTCCACAGGCATCATCTCCTTTGATGGACAGCGATGGAAGACCACCTCTTTGCCCAATCACAACGCTGTGTATGCGCTTGCGATTAGCGGGGATACGCTTTGGGTAGGGGGCAGCAATGAACTCGGATACGCGATGGCTGATAGAACGGGCAACCTACATTATCACTCCCTGATCGAGCAACTACCCGAGGCCGATCGCCAGGTGGGGATCGTCAGAGATGTCTACCCCACTGCTCACGGTCATTACTTCCGCACCAAGACCCATCTGCTCCGCTGGGACGGCCAGCGATTTCGCGTATGGCTGCCAAAAGAGGCCTTTGACCGTAGCTTCTGGCTGCGGGATACGCTCTATATCCAGCATCGGAATGAAGACTTGATGAAAATGGTTTCGGATTCACTAGTTGTTGCTGGTGATGAGTCGTTTTGGGGGAAAAGGATTTTTTCCATGCTTCCGTACCGGGGCGATACGCTGCTTGTCGTGGCCCGTCATCAGGGCCTTTTCAAATGGACGGGAGACGCCTTGATCCCTTGGCAGACAGCGTCAGACGAGCTTTTGCGGTCCGCATCAGTCTATCGAGGCATCACATTGCCTGATGGATCCTACGCCTTTGGCACTTATGGCGCAGGCTTGGTACGGATGGACCGTTCGGGCCATTTGCTGGATGTCGTTGACAGGGATGCAGGGCTGCAAGGAGAAATCATTCGCGATATGTTTGTGGATCAAGCGCAAGGCATCTGGGTGGCGTTGCATACCGGCGTTGCGCGGATTGGACTGATGGCACCTATTCGGTGGCTAGCAGAGGGAAAAGACACGCCCAAGGGCCTAGAAATCATCACGCGACATGAAGGGCAATGGTTCCGAGCGGGGAGCGGAGGCTTGTATATGTTGGATTCAGAGACATTTGAGGTAGGGCAAAAAGTTGGAAAAATAACAGGTGCGGTGACGCGATTGAAGTCTTGGGGGAAAGACCTCCTGATAGGCAGCAATAACGGGCTGTTTGCCCTGCGGGAGGGAAAGGTTCGGTTGATTGCTCCGGCCAATCGGCCCATTTTAACAAAAGATCAACGGGATACCACCCTTTGTTGGATGGCAACAGATCGCCACCTTTTTGCCCTCAGACAAACCGAAAATGGGATCTCCACCTCCCCCTTACTATATGAAGCGCCCGCAAGAATTCTGCACATGGCCCAGACCCCCAAAGGCGATTGGCTACTGGCCCCTACAGCGGGACTCTTTCTCCTGAAACAAACCTCCAACCCTACAACAGGATTCCCCGCTATCCTGTCAGTGGATTTGCTAGATTCGACACACCACGCCAGCCATGGCAGATATATCCTAAAATCTGCGTTAGGCCAAGTCTGGGCCTTGCCTGCCCTCACCGATCGCTGGAACCTGCAAAAGCTCTGGCGCTTCGATGCCGAAAGTCATCAACTGGTAAAGGATTCTGCCATTCAGCAGCTCAGTGGATTCCACGACGAAGCGTTGACGCTTTGGGATAAAAACGAGTCCGGCACGCGTCTCCTCCTCGAATCCTACCATCCACCGTCGGAGGCGTGGACCTATTCACTAGCAGCCCTTGGACCCGGTCAGCAATGGCAGGTCACTCGTGGTCTCTTCAACCCCGTCGACATAGACATCATCAATGCTGCGGCCATCTGGATAGACACCCCTAATGATGTCTGCTGGATGGGTAGATTGGACGGAAGCATTGCCAAAATAGACCTCGCATTCCCCAATCATTTACCCGAAAAAACCCCTCCCATCCTCGAGGTTTTAGGCCCCAAGGATAGCCTGATGCGTTTTTCTGGCCTGAGTTCCCTGCAATCACCTCTTGTCCTTCCGTTTGCCCAAAATCGCGTATTGTTCCAATTTTCACTTCCACAATATGAAAATCCAGCGGCACATCTGTACCAATGGAAGCTGGCGGGATTTGACCAGGAATGGTCAGCTTGGACCCAGGAGACGAAGAAGGAATATGCCTATTTGCCTGCGGGTAGGTATGTGTTTCGGTTGCGGGCCATGAACAGCAAGTACGAACAGATGCCCGAAATGACGGCCACGATTGAGGTGTTGCCTCCTTGGTATGCCACGATATGGGCTTGGGTGGTGTATTTGTTGGGCGGGGTAGGGCTAATGGTTTTTGGGGTTCGTTGGCGGACACGTCAGTTGCAGCGGGAGAAGGAAAAATTGGAACAAATCATCACGGAAAGGACCCATGAGATCGCTGCACAGGCAGAGAAACTCAAGGAGATGGATCAGGTGAAATCGCGTTTTTTTGCCAATATCTCTCACGAATTTCGCACACCGCTCACCCTGATCATCGGTCCCGCCAATCGCTTATTGAGGCGATTGCTCCCTGGTGAAACCCAAGCCCCCAATGAGCGAGAACTAGCGGAAGAAATGGGCCATATCCAACAAAATGCCCACCACCTGCTAGGCCTTGTCAATCAACTCTTGGATCTCTCCAAGCTCGAAACAGGCAGCCTGAAACTCGCGCTGAAAGATGGAGACATCCACGCTTTCTTGCGTGGTGTCGCCGCTGCTTTCACCTCTTACGCCGAGTATAAAGACATCGACTACCAGGTTCACATCTCTGACGAGCCCCGTTGGCTGCGCTATGACCCCGACAGGCTTGCCACTATGATCCAGAACCTGCTGGGCAATGCGTTTAAATTCACACCGGAAGGTGGATGGGTTCAGTTTGAAGTACATTCCATTGAACCATCAAATGTTGAAGGAGGTAGACACTCGAACCTCGAACCTAGAACTTCGAACGTGTCTTTCACCATATCCGACTCGGGTCCTGGTATCGCTGAATCGGACATTCCGCATATTTTTGAGCGATTTTTTCAGGCGAACCCATCTGGGTATCAGGGGAGTGGGATAGGCTTGGCAATGGTCAAAGAATTGGTGGATTTGTATGGCGGGACGATCTCAGTGAAAAATACAGGCGGCGCCGTATTTAGCTTGGTGCTTCCGATGGAGGAAAGTTCGCCTACGTCTTCCCCTCAGGCTTTCTCCCCTGATTCTGCTTTTGCACAGCCTCAACCATTGCCCGAAATCAAAGTGCCTCAGGATACCCTGCCGATCTTATTATTGGTGGAGGATAATGTAGATGTGCGGCGTTTTATCCGTCAAGAATTGGAAGAGGAGTTCCAAGTATTGGAAGCGAGTCATGGCGAAGAAGGGTTGAAGATGGCTAAAAAGCACCTCCCTGATTTGATCATCACTGACCTGATGATGCCTGTGATGGATGGCTTTGCCCTTACACAACAGGCCAAATCCGATGAGCTGACCAGCCATATCCCTGTGATCCTCCTGACGGCACGTGCAGAGGTTGAGGACAAGATTACGGGCCTTGAAATCGGTGCAGACGATTACCTCACCAAGCCGTTTCACGGCCAAGAATTGCGTATCCGCGTCCACAACCTCATCGAGCAGCGCCGCAAGCTGCGCCAAAAATTCAGCCGCGAAGTGCGGGTAGCGCCAGGTGACATCACCGTGACTTCCGCCGACGAGGCCTTCCTCAAGCGGGCCATAGCCCTTGTAGAGTATCCGTCCCACGAAAGCCGTCTATCTGACTTCTGTTCTAAGTGCTAGCTTTGTCCAAAAATCAAGTTATGGGACAAGACAAATTTAGCCGTCGCAATCGGACGGCCGAGGAAATGTTTCCTCTAG
>JAUIKF010000041.1 GCA_030430575.1 Bacteroidia bacterium
TGAACAGAACCATCAACTTTCCCCGACAAAAGGGCAAGCTCTTTCTCTAACTCGGCAAATTCAACACTTGACATACTCGAAGCTAAGAATTTTTCCCTATTTTCAACAACCCCGCTGAATAGTTACTACAATTTTATCATTTATTCATCTACTCATATTATCATTTCCCCACACTCCCCAGTTTCCCTTAATCGTCGGCGCATCTAGCTGGCGCTCTAGCTCCCATAAAAAGTCGCTTCTGGTGACTTCTACGGCGCCGAGACTGGCGAGATGATCCGTATAAACCTGACAATCGATCAGGCCAAATCCTTTCTCCTTGAGCGTTTGTACCAAAGTGATAAACCCCGTTTTGGAGGAATTACTCTCTAAGCTGAACATGGATTCTCCGAAAAAGCATTTCCCCAACGAAATCCCATACAAGCCCCCTACCAAACGTTCTTCACGCCAAACTTCAACCGAATGGGCAAATCCCGCCTCATGTAAAGCGATATAGGCTGCTTCCATTTCGTCCGTGATCCACGTTCCGTCTTGGTAAGGGCGGGGAATACGTTTGCAGGCCCTAATCACGGCAGGAAAGTCCTGATCATAGGTGACGGCGAATAAGCCCTTGCGGAGGACTTGACGCATGCTTTTGGATACTTTGAGGTCGTCTGGGTAAAGGACAAATCGGGGATTGGGAGACCACCAGACGATAGGCTCTTCGGGTGAGTACCAGGGGAATATACCCATCTGATAAGCAAGCAATAGCCGCTCTATAGACAAGTCTCCCCCTACTGCGAGGATGCCAGAGGAATTGGCAAGATGGGGAGGAGGAAAGACTAATTCGTCAGAAAGGGCGTAAATCATGGGGAGAAATGATAAAATGAATACATGAATAAATGAGTAAATGCATCAATTTTATCATTTACTCATCTACTCATTTAATCATTCTTAATCTTCAACTGTCGCGCCGATACCACGATCAGTGAGGGCTTCGCGCATGGGATTGAGCTTGCGGAAGACGCCTTCCTTGACGGCGTATTTGCCTTTGGTATGGATGATCCAGGCACATTGCTCGGCCTGCTCATGGGTATGATCACAGATCTCCACCAATGACTGGATCACCCAGTCAAATGTGTTGATCTCGTCATTCCACACAATCAGTCTAAATGCTGACTGATTGCCTATGTCTTCTTTGACAATTTCCTGTTCTTTGATCAAAATATCCGGTCCCATCGTGTGCACCATAAAATTTCTCTGGTTTGGCATGTGATTTCGGTGCAAATATACGTAATTTCCGCAAGAGATACAGACGATTCCATGAAGAAAATAACGCTCCTGGCCTGTTGCCTCCTTATAATCAGCTCAGCCTTCGGCTGGGGATTCTGGGCGCATAAGCGCATCAACCGCATGGCGGTATTCACGTTGCCACCTGAAATGCTGGTGTTCTACAAACACCACCTGGACTATATCACAGACCATGCTGTGGACCCTGATAAGCGCCGCTATTCCGTGCCTGGTGAAGCTTTTCACCATTACATCGACATCGATCATTGGGATACCTATCCTTTTGACAAAGTACCCAGACGCTTTACAGACGCCTTGGTACACTATACCGACCTCTACTTCGTCACGGAATCCCTAGATACCTTACACGTCATGGGCCATGAGATCATGCGCTTTTCCAATCATGAAATCTTCCTCAACGGCCCCAACAATTCTAGCATCTTTGGGAAGGATTCTATGCTGTGTATCAATGAAAAGACCTATAAGCAATTTGTTCGAAATCACTTACAATCTTTACATGATGAACACTTGCCCTTTTGGGAGGTAAATGTGGATACATTTCTCAAGGTATTAGGTGAACATCAGCCGATTGTGCGCCCTCAGGCGATCTTTGCTAAGGATAGATTTACTGAATATGGGATCATCCCTTTTCATCTGCCTCGGATGGTTCATCGTTTGACAAATGCCTTTCGGTCGGGAGATGTGAGCTATATTCTCAGGGTGTCATCTGACCTTGGTCACTATGTAGGGGATTCCCATGTTCCTTTACATACTACAGAAAATTACAACGGTCAGATGAGTGGCCAGCGTGGCATCCATGGTTTTTGGGAGTCGCGCTTGCCTGAGTTGTTTGGGGAAAGCTATAATTACTTTGTGGGGCGTGCTTATTTTGTGGAAAATGTACAAGATGAGGTGTGGAAAGCCGTTTTGGAAAGCCACATCGCCTTAGATTCTGTGTTGCGATTTGAACAATTGCTCAACGATAGCCTGCCTCCTGACAAAAAGTATGGGTATGAAACCCGCAACAACATTGTCGTCCGGGCCTATTCTCGCGAGTTTTCGGAAGCCTATCACGAGATGCTTGGGGGGCAGGTGGAGCGGCGCATGCGGATGAGTATTCGGCGATTGGGCGCACTGTGGTACACTGCCTGGAAGAATGCTGGAGAACCAGACCTGAAGGCGTTGATAGGAAAGAAAATCAAAGAAAAACAGCAAAAGAAGAAGCCCAGGCTGAAAATCATCGACCGCGAAGCGGGAATGGGGATTTTGGATGATGCGCCCAAAAAATTATGGAAATATATTAAGGACCTAAAGGAGGGGGATAACATAAAAACGACTCTTCTAGGCACTTTGCCCAGGAAACCTAATTCCCGCATGTATGCGTGGATGCGAAAAAATGAATGGCGACTCAGCAGGCGGTCCCATTCGATGATGCCCCCTAAATTTGCCGCCGTTTTGTCCGTTACCTGATAATTCCCCAAAAATCTCCCCTGTATCTTGATGCTGTTTTCAACTTGTAGAGAGATTTCATCCCGTAGGGTCACGATATATCGTGACCCTACGGGATGAAATCTATGGTGAGGACCGTCAGCGACGAATGATTTTAACCACCTTCACCTTCCCCTTTTGCTCAATTTTCGCAAAGTATATGCCTGCACTTACAGGCCAGCCTTGGCCATTTTTTCCATCCCAGCGGAAGCCTGTGGCTGGCAGGCGCTTTTGAAAAATGACCGTGCCTCGGAGGTCAAATATGGTAAGAGAAACAGGCGATAGGGGGATGTTTTCCCAAGAAAAAGTAAGGTAATCACTAAAAGGGTTAGGGCCTATTTGTAAGGACAGAAACGGTTCCTCTATGCTTAGCCCAAATTCGTTGTTGCGATTAGGGCTGGCGAATGCCAAGGGGCCAAATGGTCCTATCCCATTGGGGAGGCGACCGTAAGTGATATCGGTTTGCTGTGGACCATAGGTCAGGGTGTCTATGGGGGCAAAGCTCATGGTTTGAGCGCCAAAGATGCCGATCTGCTCTCCGCTTGCGGATAGCTTGAAATTGGCGTGGTCGTCGCCTTGAAAGCCGTCACCATCAGCCCAGATGAGTAGATAGGTGCCTGGCCGCATGGTTTTGGGTGGCAATTGCCACTTTTGGGGATCACCGAGGTCATCGGTAAGGTAAAGGTCGCCTAGGAAGACATCATTCGCATCTGCATTGTACAATTCGATCCAGTCGTCGTATTCCCCAAAATTATCCGCCAACACACTGTCATTGCTCGCGAGAAACTCATTGATGCGGAGTTTTGGTACGTCTGGGTTGATGGCGATTTGCAGCCAATCGCAATGCGGTTCGCGAGTGGTTTTCATGAGACTATCTGTGGCACTGACGTAGAAGTTCATGTTTCCTGTGGTAATGGAAGGGGTAAATTGAACTGACCAGATGCCATCTCCTGCTATAGAATCGCCTTGTGTGCCGTCATCGCGTAGAGGAAGCATTTGATTGGCACCTCCATTCAGTTGGTAGATGAGTTCCACAGTCAGATTGCGTGTTTCGTCTTCCGGTTTGATTGTAAGGGTAAAGGGCTGTCCTGGGCCTGGGTGGTTGTGTCTGACAAAAGGAATAATGGGCGAAATGTCATTAACCATAAGTTGACTAAGGGCGCTTGTTCGACGTGTCTTGATAAAGTCCTTCAGTCCGTATTTGACATGAGCGGTTAATGGTTGCTCAAAGGCATCGTCAAAGTCTTGAAGGGTGTACCCATAATCTAAAGATCGAAAAGTATCTGGAATAGCAGAAGGTCTGATCTTAATTCTCAGTGCATCCAGGATGGGATTCATTACGCTTGGGCGGAAATATTGGGTCAAATATTGGTCAAAATAGTAGGAAACCCGATCTCGATATTCGGGTACTTGCATCAACCGATTGTAGATGGGTCTTGGTTCGCCAGGGAAGGACCACCCGTAAATGTTTCTTCGACCCCAATCGACCACCGCCCAGTCAATTCCGAAGGTATTGTCCAGGTCAAAAGGGATGTATTCAAATTTGCCTGTAGCGGTATTGTGATAAAGATAAAAGTTGTTCTTATTGTAAATGGGGCCATCCCAATTGCCTGTGAGAATGTCAAACGCAATGACTTTGAGGTAGCTATTGACGTTGAACACCTTTTCCAATTCGCAAGGCAAGCTTGCGAGCGGTTCGTTGTTGAGGACATCAATAAAGGCGGCAAGGTCGCTGTAATCATCAGCTCCAGTATTGATCTTAAGCTCATAGGTCCTGCGCCCAAACTGAGAAACCTTATAGAGGTCAGGATCACTGCCTAGATATTCTAAGGTGGCGGGCCACAGGCATTTGTAGAGATTACCACCATTATTGCCAAAACGCGACCGCACAAAGTTCTCATCTATATGCTCAACATTGATGTATAAGCCCATGTATTGTCCATTTACATATAGCTCAACATGATTGGACCGAGATCCACCAACCTCAATTTCTCTAAGAAAATCCCAACAAACTTTGGAACGTGCGATTGTAGGGTCATTATGTTCGCCATTCAGATTGAGTTTTTCCAATCCATGATAGTCTCGACCCGGTTGATAGGTGTTGAAAGATACCTTGAAGGACTTTTTGCCTGATTGGCGAGAGGTGTTCCCACGCAGGCGAAAGCCGATATTTTCCACCGTGTCACGCAGGTTTCCATTGTCAAAGACGAAGGTGGCGTGGTAGTGATAATCTGACCACATATTGGCGGGGTCCATGATAGCTGCAAAGGAGTCGGCAGGCAAGGTGATGTCGATGCGGGGCACTACATCATCGCGGAAGATTTCTCCTGAGGCGGGGAGCGTAACTTGCGACTTCACTTCACTAAAGAAACACAGCAGTATAAGCAGAATGGTTGAAGCTTTCATAGGGTAAAGATAAGTAAATTGATAATGGTTAATTGTCAATGGTTAATGAGAGGCATGCAGATGAGGCTGACTGGGTAGGTTAGGGGAATTTCCTTTCCATGAGCCAACAAATCTATTGTTTGTCGTGCGACAGAATTTATTCTACATTTACTGAACAATGTGGTCCCTTTTTTCCCAAAACCCAAAACCCAAAACCCAAAACCTATTTATGCAAACCCCGCTCGTCACTGTCGATTGGTTACATTCTCACCTTTCCGACCCAGACCTTGTCATATTAGACGCCACACAAGCTGGCAAAAAAGCTGATCATGAGGGCCTTCAACTCCCCGGTGCGCGCCATTTTGATTTCAAAAGGACGTTTGCGGATCGGGAAAATGAGTTGCCCAATATGTTGCCCAGTCCCGAGGCATTCGCTACTGAAGCCCAAAAACTGGGCATTTCCAATACCAGTAAAATAGTGGTATATGACAGGCTGGGCGTGTATTCTAGCCCAAGGGTCTGGTGGATGTTTCGGACGATGGGGCATGACCAGGTGGTAGTCCTTGACGGCGGATTGCCAGAATGGGTAAGGTGTGGGTATGAGGTGGAACCTGTGCAAAGGTATGACTCCCTTCCTGGAAGCTTTGCGACTGTTTTTAATCCTGATTTGGTGAAAGGAATCCAGGATGTTTACCAGAATCTATCGGGTAAAAAAGCGCTAGTCGTAGATGCGCGATCGGCGGGCAGATTTGAGGGCATAGCACCCGAGCCAAGGGCTGGTTTGTCAAGTGGGCATATACCTGATTCCAAGAATTTGCCCTTCCCAGATGTCTTGCGGGACGGAAAATTCAAGCCGAAGGCTGAATTGCTAGGCCTATTCCAGACGCTTGACTTAGGCGATCAGCCCTTGATCTTTAGCTGTGGATCAGGGATCACAGCGTGTATCCTTTATGTGGCTAGTGAACTGGTGTTAAGCAATGAAAAAGCGGTCTACGATGGTTCATGGACCGAATGGGCGCAGGACGAAAAAGCACCGATTGTCGGAGGAGCAAGCGAGTAAGATAATTTGGAACCCTTTCAGAAAATTTTCAGTAGAGTGAACATGACCATTACGACAGACCCAGCCGTTGAAGCAGTTTTTGACAAATACCCACCGGCAATTCTTCCCAAACTTTCCAAGTTGCGTGACCTGGTCAGAGAGGTCGCCGCTGAAGCGAAAATGATCACAGCATTGGAGGAAACCCTCAAATGGGGAGAGCCGAGCTTTCTCACCAAGAAGGGCAGTACTGTGAGGATGGACTGGAAACCAAAGACCCCTGACCAGTACGCGATGTACTTTAAGTGTACGAGTAAATTAGTCCCAACCTTTAAGCAGCTATATGGCGACCTATTCACCTTTGAAGGCAATCGGGCGATCGTATTTCAGCTAGATGAAGAGGTCCCCGAGACGGCCTTAAAGCAATGCATTTCTTTAGCACTGAATTATCATCGCGTCAAGCATTTGCCGTTGTTGGGTGCCTAATACAGATTAGAAATGTAATTTACCCAAAACCCAACCTTTATGTCAAATTTGCCTCAAGAAAACCAACCTCAAACTGGCCGCCGTCGGGGCCTTCTTCCCCTTTGGATTAAGGTATTTGTCTGGATATTTATGATATGTGGCCTTATAATTCCTATTATGATTATTTCAGAATTGATGGGAATGGTAACTGAACCTCGAATTTACGGACTAGAATCGGCTTCGCCTTTTTCCTTAATGGGAATAGGTATTATACTAATTTATCTCCTCAAAGTAGTGGTGGCTGGTGGTTTATGGGTGGGGAAGGATTGGGCAGTAAAACTGGCTAAAATTGATGCTATATTAGGCATGTGCATCTGTTTCTTGATGATGGCTGTCCTTACTTTCCAAGGCAGCGAGGACGGGATTATGCTCAATTTTCGACTAGAACTGATTGCTTTGATTCCCTATTTCCTACAGATGCGGAAACTGGAATATGATTGGGACCATTTTCATGATGCGAGACGAGAAAAAAATTAGCCTCAGATTACACGGATTATCACAGATTTGCTTTTTTAATTCCCTAAAACCTATATGAACCTCTTCAATCAAGTCCTCCCCAATTTCAGTGTGAAAGACGATGCTGGGACCCATCACCCAGAGAACTATCTGATGAACCCCGACCTGATCGGTGCGGTCAACGTAGCGATTGCGAGTGGGCAGCCTTTGCTGCTCACTGGGGAGCCAGGGACGGGCAAGACCCAACTGGCCTATAAGCTCGCTTACGAGCTGAATCAGAAAGACGCTAGCTTTCTTCCAGAACCCCTGGTTTTTAATACCAAAACCACCTCTACCGCCCAAGAACTCTTCTATTTCTATGATGCTTTGGGACACTTTCAACAGGCCAATATCAAACAGCAAAATGGTCAACAAGAAGTGTCTCCTTTTACCTATATCAACCTGCAAGCCTTGGGGAAGGCCATTGCGCTTACTCATGCAGAAAACAGCAAATATCAAGCGTTGACGGGGCAAAATGAGAACAGAAATTCAGTTGTCCTAATTGACGAGATTGACAAAGCACCCAGGGACTTTCCGAATGATATTTTGAATGAAATTGACAAAAGTGAATTTTCAATTAAAGAAGCGGAGAACTTCCTTGTTGAGAAAGGGGAGGGGGGCAAAATCTTGGTTATCATGACCAGTAATTCGGAGAAAAACCTTCCGGAACCCTTTCTCCGACGTTGCATATATTTTCATATTGACTTTCCAGATGAAACGCAATTGTTGAAGATTGTAAAGCTCAAATTGGGCAAGAATTCTGCCTATTCTGATAGCGAATTGATTCGGCACTTTCTAGACATCCGCTCAGCCCTTTCGCGCAAAAAGCCTGCAACAGCGGAGCTTGTCACTTGGCTGAAGGTGCTGGAATTAGCGCAATTCATGGATGGTTCGTTGAATTTGAAGCGCCTATCTCGTAAGCAAAAGGACATTTTGCGATTGAGCTATTCGGCTATTGCGAAGAATAAAGAAGACCTGGAGCTGATTCGTAAGAAGTTTTTGTAATCTTGGAAGAGATTCAACCATCTGTGAATATTAATAACCATCATGCCCATACAAGACCCCCATTCCCAACAAATAGCCTTCCCATTAGACGCGCTGCTTTCCCTGTGGGAATCAGAAGTGCGGGCGATAGACCCTGCCACTCATTTGCTGATTCAGCAAACGGTCCAGCAGTTTGGGATGGCCCTATTTCGCAAAAACGACTTTGCGGGCATTCGTCGCCTGATCGGGCCAATCTTGGCCCAGAATGAGGAAGAGCAAGCCCTTTTCCAGGAAATATTTGACCAGCATTATCTTCCTTATCTCAAGGAAAGGCTTGAGGTAGAATCAGTTCCTGACGTTGTAACGGAGGAAGAAAAGCCTTTGAGCGAACAGTTGAAGGGCCTTTCCAAAAAATGGCGGCCTATTTTGTATGTAGGATTGGTGGTGCTGTTGTTTGGGATGAATTTCTTCCTATTTGGTGATAAACTTACGACAACCAGTGCGCCTTCTTCTCAGTCAACAGAAGTAGAACAGCTGTTGTCCGATGCCCCTATTTCCTCTTCTCCTTTTCCCAAGACGCAATCGGAGATACCGCTACCTCTACCGCTTTGTAACTTTAATGCTGACTTGGACACCACTGGAGCCTTTAAGGTATTTCTCCGTCAGAAAAGCGCATCGATAGCCATTGATCAACCCTTATCCTTTTTTGCGCTGATAAACCCTTACTTTCATGACCGATATGCTGAGCAATACTTATCGCGGACTTGGGATTTTGGAGATGGACATTTTGCTGATAGCTTATACCCCACCCATACCTATACGCAACCAGGGATTTATCCAGTTAAACAGACCACTTATTATGCTGATCATGATACAGCGATTTCTGGGGAAAAATTAGTCTTTGTCCCTTCTGTAAATCCCAATACCCAGGATTATCACGGTGGTTTTTTTACGGATATCCTGACCGAAGTCCAGAATCAAATAAAATTGCGGATTTTCATTTTACTTTTCTTGATCGTCTTCATTGCAGAAGGAGGCCTCAAATTGATCAAAAGGAGGTTCTCCAATTTGGCATTTAAAATGGAATTCCAGCAAAAGGGAGACGGTTCTTATGAACTGCCTCTTCCCCAACCTTCAGGCTACCTGAAGGATGAAGAAGCGCTTCAAGACCTTGCCAAGCAACTGAAAAAGCGGCGTATGGCTGGTACCCATCAGTTGGATATTCAAGATACCATCCACCAGACGATTCGCTCAGGGGGCCTGCCTCAACTGGTATATGCACAGCAGTCCAAGGAAGCTGAATATGTCTTTTTGATTGATGAAAGCCATGTAAACGACCATCGCGCACAAGTATTTCAGGAGTTGGTCTCCTTCCTGGAAAAGGAAGGCGTGGCATTGGAACGCTTTACCTTTCGAGGAGATCCGCATACCTGCTATAATGCCTTTCATCCCGATGGGATTGAATTCCGAAAAATAACGATTAACCATCCCCACAGCCGTTTGGTGATTTTTTCAGAAGGCACTGCTTTTGTGGATTCCATCTCTTTGGAACTGAAGCCTTGGGTGGCTGAATTATTTGACTTGTGGGAAGAGAAAATGCTTTTTACTCCCCTTGAAAGACGTGCCTGGACCCGTAGAGAAGCTTCACTGGCTAGCTATTTCCAACTCCTCCCAGCTGACATAAAGACGCAATTAACGCTATTTGAGGAATTTGAGCAACCTTCCTTATGGGAGGAAACAGAAGCGGCTGCATCAGCGGAAACGACTTTGGCGGATTATGACTTTGAAGATGCCTTGGATGTGGAGGCCTTTTTGGGAGAAGACCTGACTCAATGGTTGGCAGCCACGATGGTGCATCCCCATCCGCGTTGGGAGATCGTGTTGGCAGTAGGGAGGGCCATAGAAGCTGAAATGCAAGCGGGAAAAACCGATTTCGAATCCGAGGGGCATTTCACCGTTGCCGCTTCCAAAGGGCAATTGGTCAATTTGGCGAATCTCTCCAAGCTCGCGCAGATTCCATGGATGGATGAAAAAAACTATCCCAAAAATGTCCGCCGGACCCTTTTGGATACGATGGATGAGGAGCTTGAAGTGTTGGCAAGGCAAACAGTTATTTCGCTATTGGATCAAACAGTTGTGGAAAAAGATTCGGCTGCTTATGGTGAAAAGCGTTTGCACACCACGGTACAGGAAGCAGCCCTCCATCCTGACGATCAGCTATTGCAAAAGAAACTGCGTTACCTCTGGCTACATGATCGACTGGATAGCTATCAAACGGATAAATTTAACCAAGACCGTTCATTGCGCGATACCCTGGCAAAATGGAGCCGACTGATGCCATTGAGGGCAGCTGTCGTGGCTTTATTGATGGTTGGGGCAGGGAGTTTTAGTATACAAAAGTGGAATGAAACCTTGCCTCAAGCGACTGTCAGCCGGCATATTGAACCCTTGCCTGTAGGGGTAGCCGATGAGAACTTAGGGCTTTTGAGAGAAAGTTTATCGGCTTATGCGCTGCAGGACTATGAAAGAACCGTAAGGGAAGTGGAAAAATTGGCAGAAATTACCTCAGAGGAGAATGGGCATCAGATTTTGGGGAAAATATATCAAATAAATGGGTTGTTACACCTGGGTGATTATGAGCAAGCAAAATCGATCATCGAAGAATGTCTGGAGGAAGAAAATGCCAAGTACCTGCATCAAGATTTAGCAGAATTGTTGCAATGGTATAATGCGCTTGTATGGCTAGGGAAAGGACATCCTGAAATAGCAAAGGTATTTCTCGAAGACATTATGGCCTTAGAAGGCAATCATTACCTCCACCAACGGGCTTTTCTTTTGTTATGGGACTTGAGGCGTCCATGGTATAAGAATAGAATTGTGCCATCGGCCTATATGGAAGGATGAAAGGGTAAAAAAAATTACCCTAAAACAACCTTTTAACCCTTCATGTTCGATATACCTATAAATGGGAACTTATTACACCAAAACAATAAGTTCTTATTTGATAGAATTTTCTAAAAACATACAAAGCAGAGAGAAACTACTAGGTCAACGTATGATCTGGCACCCCATTCCTTTATCCTAATTCACTTGTCAGATGAAAATTTCTACCCACTTCCACTTATCTCACTTCTCTACCCCTGATGGTTATTCACTTGCCATAGACGCCCTCTTTTTCATTCGATGGCGATGCCCTAGTTTGAGATAAAATTGAACCATATAAGAAATTTAAGGGCATATGAGAGAAGAGGAAAGTCTCCTTAAATGAACTTATATGCCTTATATGGTTTAACATAGGCGTATGGAAAAACCATTCCAGCCGCATTTTTCGAAACAACATTTTACAGGCATTTAAGCATACCCTTCATCATGAAGAAGCATTATCTCTATCTTGGGATAGGGTTGATGGTCATGTCTTATGTGGTGCTCCGCGCTCTGGGAGTAGACATCACATATGACGAGGCCTGGACCCTCAAAGTCTTTGTCCCCAAAAACGTCCTTCATATCATCAACTTCACCCCCTGTGACGCCAATAACCACATGGTCAACACCCTGCTGATCAAGCTATTTCACCCTGTTTTTGGCGATTCTCTTTTCGTGAGTAGACTTCCCAATGTACTGGCTTGCGTCGCATTCCTATATTTTCTGTCCCAAATATCTATGCGCTTTTTTAGCCATTGGATAGGGCTTTGCCTTTTTGTGGCTTTATGTGCCAACCCTTTTATGCTGGATTTCTTTGGGCTGGCGCGTGGCTACGGCCTTGCGATGACTTTCATGATGTGCTCACTATACCACCTTTTGTCATTTCTTGACACATATCAGACAAGGCATGGCCATCTGACGCTGATATTAGCTAGCTTAGCTGTCCTCAGCAATTTTCCCCTGATCAACTACTGGCTAGGCGTATTTTTTGTCATCCATTTTGCCTATTTCTTCAACCAGGTAAATAAGCAGCGCTTTTACCGAATGTTGGAAACCAATATATGGATTACGTTGGCGCTATTTGCGGTAATGTATGAGCCTGTCCGCAAGTTGATTCGATACAAAAAGCTGTATTACGGAGGAAAAGAAGGGTTTTATGCGGATACTTTGCAGTCGCTTACAGCTCATACATTGTATAATCCCCAAGATGTGGAAGGCGCAACCCTCGCTCTGAACCTATGCTTAATCAGCTTGCTGATACTACTAATTTGTAGTTTGCTAGCAAGGTTTCGAATCAGAAACATGCTGAGTGACAAACGGTTTTTGCTAATGCTATTATTGACTATTCCAATTCTCTCTAATGTATGTCAGTTTCATCTGCTCGGAACTCGCTTTTTGATTGATCGAACGGCATTGTTCTACTATCCACTCATTTTGATGGTTGGTTTCTACTGGGTGCAAGGGATAGGGAAAAGCTTGTATGCGAAATTCTCAAAAGCAGTTGTGCTCTTCCTTACCTGTGCCCTAGTATGGAACCTGACGAGACATGCCAATCTACATAAAACGGTAATCTGGGACCACGATTCTCGCACTACAGCGATTCTGTCCTACCTTGACCAGGTAGGCCGAAAGGCCCAACGTAAGATTAGGCTAGACTCAGTATGGCCATTTCAGAGTACGATCAGGCATTATATGAGAAAACAGGGCTACCCGCATGTCGATTATGTGAAAAAGAGGCGCAAAGAGATTAAAGAAGGCATAGACTTTTTCCTATATTATGACAAACCCCTTCGGCGGGTCCGCTACCATCCTAAATGGCATCGCGTCCATCAGTATGAAAAGGACACTGTGCTTCAGTATCCTTCAGAAGGGATTTACCTGTTTCGATTGATCCGTAAGATAAAGGAGTGAAATTTGATTCGTTAATTTGCAGGTAACAAGACACAATGGCAGTTGTGTTGTGTGTCTTTTTTGGTTGAATGGCATGTTGAATTAAAATTATGCCATATTGACAGAAGGTAGCGATTGGCATAGGACTTGATTTTTCATGAGTGTTAACAAATTTTATTAACCCTTAAAATTTTGAGTTATGTTACCAGTAAAAAGTAATTTGCTACCGACTTCCCTCTCAAGATTTTTTGATGATGATTGGGGAGGTTGGCTCGATTGGACAAATCGAAACGCGACGTACGAAAATGGCATCTTGAGCCTTACTTTACCCAAAAAGGAAGAGGCCAAGGAAAAGCCTGCACGCATGATTGCGATTTCATAACCTGACACATTTTTGGAGATATGTGGCAAAGGGGCAGTGCTATGCCCCTTTGCCCACTAAAAATTTGTCTTTTGTTAATTGATAAAAAAAATAAGCGATATGAAACGTTTGTTATTGTTGGCAGGGCTTGTCGCCTTCGCCATCAGTTTTTCAAGTATGGGCGCCTTTTACTTGCTGATGAAAGATAGTCCTACGGTCAAGATTGAGCATATCAGCAGCACCCCCAGTCAAAGTGCCTTATATACGATCGATGGTGATGGAACTGCCGTCCCTGTAGATTTTACCCAAACAGCTGAAAAAGTGATTGACGGAGTAGTTCATATTAAATCTACCCATCTTTACCCTAGCCAAGGCAATCAGTCTTATCAGTTTCGGGAAATCCCATCGCCTTTTAAGGACTTTTTTGGAGATAATTTTGAACAATTTTTTGGACCAAGGATTGGTCCCAATTCCCCCAACAACCGAGCGCCCAATTCGCCTTCACGTGTAGGTACAGGTTCGGGCGTCATCATCAATGACGAGGGCTATATTGTGACCAATAATCATGTCATCGCAGATGCGGATGACATTGAAGTCACTTTGCACGACAATCGGACTTATAAAGCTACTGTAGTCGGCACGGATCCCACGACCGACCTTGCATTGCTCCAAATCAAAGAAAAAAACCTCCCGATGGTTCCTTTTGTCAATTCGGATGAAGTCAAAGTAGGGCAATGGGTCCTCGCGGTGGGTAATCCTTTCAGCCTAAACTCTACGGTCACAGCAGGGATCGTCAGTGCCAAAGGGCGCAATATCAATATTCTGAAAGAGCAATATGCCGTCGAGAATTTTATTCAGACAGACGCAGCCATCAATCCTGGCAATAGTGGTGGCGCTTTGGTCAATCTGGATGGCGGATTGGTAGGCATTAACACCGCTATCGCAAGCCCTACGGGAGCTTATAGCGGTTATGGATTTGCGATTCCCACCAATATCGTCAGAAAAGTAGTAGAAGACTTGATCGCCTATGGTGTCGTACAGCGCGGCGTATTGGGCATTATGATTCGGACAGTTGATGGCAATTTGGCTAAAGAAAAAGACTTGGCGATCACTCAAGGAGTGTATGTCGATAGTTTGCTCGCCAATAGCGCGGCAGGGGCGGCAGGATTGCAGGTTGGCGATGTCATCACTGCCGTAAATAACCTTACGGTCAACTCCTCTGCCGAATTGCAGGGCATTATCGCGCGTCATCGCCCAGGTGAAGCAGTTGCTTTGCAGATCAGTCGATCAGGTAAAGAAAAAACGCTTGATGTCATCTTAAATAATCGAGCGGGGAATACCTCCATTACCCATAAGGACACCCACGAGATGTGGAATATTTTGGGGGCCGAGGTAGAAGAGCTGGATCGTTCTCAGGCGGAAAAGCTTGAAGTAAATGGGGGCGTAAAAGTGAAAAAACTACGTGCAGGCAAATTGCGGAAGTTCACGCAAATGAGAGAGGGGTTCATTATCACGCATGTAGATGGAAAAATTGTCAAAACAGTAGAGGCCTTATTGGAGTTATTAAAAGAGAAAAAAGGCGGAGTAATGCTTGAAGGCATTTATGAGGACCTCCCTGGAAAATATTATTACGCTTTTGGCCTATAATCCAACATCATGTTGACATTATCCCCAGAAATGACTACTATTGTTATCGATGTTTACAAACAGACATATCTCTTCATTTGTGTGTACCCTATGGTCAAATACGGTGTGTAGGACGTATCCTATTCATGCGTAGATTTGATGGAGTTTCCCACGTTTGATTTTTAGATACTAATGATTTTGTGACAACTCCATCCGACAAAGATGGAGTTTTTTTATTTTTAACCTATCCAAACTACCTAGTTGCCTATGAAGTCTCAAGTAAAGCCTTTGCGTTCACCCCGCGGACAGAAATTGGTTGAACTATGTAAAAAAATCATGGTCGCAGCCGCGCGTGATTTGGCCGAATTTACACAGTATGGTCTTAATGCCAGTTTTATTGTCTCCCTGGCGATGACATGTGAAGCGTTTGAAAATGCCGCAAAGCCTGGACCTCCTGCTGAAAATGCAGATTTACCCAGCCTTGAAAACGAGATTAAAAAAGGCGTCTTGGCGCTATCAGAAGCGGGACAGTCGATCTGGAATCCTCATTCTCCCAAGTACCAGGATTATCTCCTGCCTGCCCCTATCCACGAAGGACTTACTTCTGGAACGACCTCCGCTAATGTAGCCTAACACAAAACAAGCTTATCACGTGATGCTTGTAAAAGCAACAAAAGCTGTCCAGATCCGCTGGGCAGCTTTTTTATTTTTTATTTTGTTTGCAAAGCCTCACAAAATAAAAAAGGGGGGGAAGAAGGTTTTATGTTCTGGGTTTTGAGTTGCCCATTGGACTTACTCGAAATCGTAGCGGAGCAAAACACCCTTGTTTTCCTTTTTATCAAAAGACATCCCATCAAAAGAGAAGGGAGAATTGCGGATAAAATAGCCTAGCTTCATGATAAGGCTTTCAATCGGACTCTCAGACGTTCAGACACTCAGACTTATTTCTTCACCACCAGCTTCTTCGAAGCAGTCTCCCACCCATCTGACAGATGCAGGACATACGCCCCTTCGGCAAATCGCCCCAGGTCGATTTCAGTTTGGAGGAGGTCCTCTTCCTTGTGCAGGGTGCGCTGGAGGATGGTGCGCCCTGAGGCATCAGCGACGCTGAGCTTGACTTCACCGCTGAAGGCGGCGCCTAGGGAGAGCTGAAAGCGGTCGGGGGAGGTGTTGGGGAAGACTTTCAATAGTGGAGTGGGGGAGGAGGCTAGTTTCGAGGTTGATTCCTCGAAATCGTAGCGAAGGAGGAGGGATTGCTCCTTTTCGCCCGCAAAAGACATTCCATCAAACTCCATTGTTCCTTTAAATAAGTGCCATAATTCTATCATGAACCCATGATGGCCAATTGGAATCATCTGCCGACAATACCAGTTTTTCCCTCTTACAAATTTTCGGCTTGTTGTTTCACCGTCTGTATCTATGCTCCAAAGGACACCTATTTGGTGGTAGTTTCTGATATTGGAAGGGGCAGAAATGACTTCACATTGATCAAAGAAAGTAAGAAGCTCATTTCTCATGGCTCTAAGGCTGAGTCCTGTCAATAAGTGAATGTGTCCATTTGGAGACACCATCATTCCTTTTATCTCATCAAAATTCCCTGACCCAAAGGTCTTTTGCCACAGTAACTCTCCCTGAGGAGAGAATTTTGCCAAAAACATTTGCAGTCCCTTCCCATGATAATCAATCAGCTCCCTTTTGCCTATATCCAATACCTGCGCATAAAAACCTGAGAGATACATATTCCCTTTGGCATCTACCTCAATGTGTTTCAAATACTGGGGAAAATTGTCCCATACTTTTGAAAACATGGGTTTCCCACTGGGATCGATCTTGATGAGGAAACTGTTGGTCGGATAAATTTCTTGCTGCCAATCTCCCACCTTGATATATTGATGTTTGTCAGAATTGGGGGCTACTGTTGACAGGTGACCATAGATATAGGAGTTGCCATGAGGGTCTATTTTAAAAGAAATATGAGGATAACTATCCCCATAGCGATCAGGTCTCGGATCAAAATTTATGAGAAAGGGGATTTCAACAGCCTGAAAACCAATGGATTGCCCATCCTTGTTCAACTTATGGACCCATATAGCATAGGTATTTGAATCTTGTATAGCTGGAAGCTTTACAGGATATTCAATTTCGTTTTGGGGGGTTAACGGCGGAACAAAATCCATTTGCCCTATGACCCAAACCTCTCCATTGGTCAATATTTTTATTCTATCTATTCCTTTGGTTGGGTATTTCTTTTGCCAAATAGGCCGCCCCATAGGGGTCTTTTTCTCTACATACGCACATTTAGAATCACATGAGAGGGAATAGCCATTTCCCGATTGATCATAGATAAGAGACTGAAAAGCCTTTAGTTTCTCATCCCAATGCCCTTCATCAGAAATGCGTCCGTCGGCAATGACGGTATGATCTGCCAAATTTCCATTCTTATCGAAATGGGATAGATGATCGGTAAAATGATAAAATTCTTCCTTCCCAGATCCTGGATCCTGGGTTGCTATTTCCTCATTAATTGTATATAAAATGGTAGTTGCCTGATCATTCTTATCCGATATGGACTTGACAAAGGTTTTAAGGCCATAATCTATTGCGTAGCGAAAGTGCTGTGCGTTTGCCGAGGAGGCAAGTAGATGGAGGCAGATGGTCAGGATAAAAGGCTTGTAGAAGATGGACATAAGAATTTAGAGTAAGGGGTAACTAACTGATTTGTAATTAGGCTTTCAATCGGACTCCCAGAAGTTCAGACACTCAGACTTACTTCTTCACCACCAGCTTCTTCGAAGCGGTCTCCCACCCATCTGACAGATGTAGGACATACGCCCCTTCGGCAAATCGCCCCAGGTCGATTTCGGTTTGGAGGATGTCTTCCTCCTTGTGCAGCGTGCGCTGCAGGAGCGTCCGGCCAGCGGCGTCAGCGACGCTGAGCTTGACTTCACCGCTGAAGGCGGCGCCGAGGGAGAGCTGAAAGCGGTCGGGGGAGGCGTTGGGGAAGACTTGGAGGGGATCTTCTAAAAGGGTTGTATTAGGAGTAATAAAAGTCCCTGGGAGATTAAAATGAACCAAATAACCATTTGAAGATTTGGAGTCACTTAACATAAAACCTCCCAAATGACAAGTATCATAAGGCTCCACAATGGCCCATAGATTATTTGGGATATGGGGGATAGACATTCTGCTATAATCCGAAAGAGCTTCTCTATAAAACAGTTCTCCATTACCATGATAAGCAGCAAAATAGGTTTTCCTAGCCGTAGTATTTTCTAAGAATTGACCCTCCCAATAAACATTTGCAGAATCTCTATAATTGCTGACTCCACAAACTCTCCTCTCCAAGTCAAATAGAACAGAGAAATAGATTTCGTTTTTAGGTCCTACTTCCAGCCCTGTAAAATAGCCACTTCTACGGCAGCCGAATGTTTTGTGCCAGATTAATCCACCATCTGGGGAAAGCTTTGCAAGGCAATAAGGTTCCTGTAGGACTGTAGGATTTGGGGGGCTTTTTTGGGAAAAACCGTTTAAAGATCCACTGATGGTACCGCCTATTATGAGATTATCTTCATTGTCAATAGCCAATTCATCTATATGCAATGGAAATTGATTTGGGTTGATAATATGGGTGGTAAGTATTTCTCCTTTTAAAGACATATTTAGGATAAATACATCTTTGGAGTCTTTAAAATAAATGGCCTGACCTCCAATATACATAGGGCTTGAAGGTAGATTGTGAACCATTTTATCATATTTGGGTGATCGAATATCTCCCCATAGATAAATGCCATCATTCGGTCCAACTGCTAGACGGAGTTTCCCTCTTGCTGCGTCAGGTAGTGTCACAATTTTTCCCCATTTGATCCTGCCATCACTTTTTAGCATTACCAAGCAGTTGTTTCCAATATCCTGGGGCCTAATAGAAACCTTTTCCTTTCCAAATTGAATACTGAACTCAGTGTTTGGTAAATCTTCCTTTTTGTAGGCATACATGTGTGCAAGGCATCCCATGAGGAGAATGTCTCCATTCTTTAGTACATGAATTTCCATCCCCATATCCAAGAGTGGGGTATCCCAGACATGTTGCCAGAGTGGTCTACCTTGAATTGTCTGCTTTTCAACAAACATCTGCCTATTGTCTGTTGATGAAGATATCATACCCGTTAAAATAAGGTTTCCCTGATCGTCCAAGGCGATGGCATTTATGAATTTATGTAAGGGAATAGGTCGCTCTAAAATCAATTTCCCCTCAGGATTAAAAACAGTTAAATAACTTGTGTTAGGGGTCTCTGTACGCCTTGATTCTTTAATAATAATGGCATAGGCCCTGCCTTGCTTATCAGAGGTAAATCCTCGAAGAAATCGAGGTGGATATTTCACCTCGATCCAATGACTAATCTCCTGGCTTTTTCCAAACTGAGGAGCCATTAAGAGACAAAAGACAATGCTCAAAAAAAAAGCGTAGCTTACTGATTTCATAGGATTTCGTAGGTTAGGTAAACGATGTTTGATCATTCAGAAAACAAACTGCCGCTATATTCAAGATACAAAAAATCGCAGATTCCACAGAACTAAAACTGGTTCTAGGTTCTAAGTTTTAGGTTCTAGGGTTATCTTTGCGCTAGAACTTAGAACCCCGAACCCAAAACCCAAAACTTTCTTCGATGCGCTACGCACTTGACATCAGCTATGACGGGACTGCCTACGGCGGCTGGCAAGTCCAGCCCAATGCCAATACCGTGCAGGCAGAGGTGGAGAAGGCCCTTTCGACGTTTTTTCGGATGCCGATGAGCTGTATGGGGGCGGGGCGGACGGATGCGGGGGTGCATGCGCGGCAGTTGGCGGTGCATTTTGATGGGCCGGAAGAGCTGGAGGGGCGCTTCTATAACAGCATGAATGGCTTATTGCCAGAGGATATTGCGGTGAAGGCGGTGTATAGGGCGGTAAATCCTGATTTCCATGCACGCTTTGACGCGGTTTCAAGGGCCTACGAATACCATGTCGTGACACAGAAATGGCCTACCACACGTGGTTATGCGATGTGGGTTCGGAAAGCATTGGACTTTGAGGCGATGAATCGCGCTGCGGCGTTAATGCCTCAATATGAGGATTTTGCAAGCTTCTGTAAGGCGCATGCTGACAATAAAACGACGCTTTGCGAAGTGCAGCATGCTTATTGGGAACAACAAACTCCAGGATGGGTATTTCACATAAAGGCCAACCGCTTTTTGCGTGGAATGGTGCGTGCGGTTGTGGGAACATTGCTGCTGGTAGGGGAGGGGAAAATAAGTGTGGAGGAATTTGCCCAAATTATCGAAAAGAAGGATCGCGCCTATGCAGGCCCTAACGTAAAGGCCAAAGGCCTTTTTCTGACGGAAGTGAATTATCCCCCTGGATCGTTTGAATGGCTTCAAGGAGTTGAATAAATGAAGAAAAGTTCAAACTCAATCGTATTTTCTTGAACTTTGAGTTTCTTCCTCATTGCGACGGACTAAAGTCACGTCGCAATAGTTCTTTATCTGTCATTTTTTACTATTGCGACTGGGTTTCAACCTGTCGAAATAGGGCAAATTCCTTAAAAGAAATTTTCGGAGCAATCTGAACCCTGAACCCTGCCCCTCCTAGCTAATCTGCGCCAATTGCTGACGCAATTCCGTAAAGCCCAGCTCTACATATTTCCGCATATCTTTTACCAAACCAGGGAGTTGATCCAGTTTCTCCTCTTCTCTGGCGAGGTGCTCGATCGTCGCTGCAATCTCCTTGACACTATCCATCCCCATGGTGGCTACGGAGCTTTTCAATTTATGGGCCACTCGGCTAAGCTCTAGATGGGTTTGGGTACCCACCAATTGGTCCAATTGCGAGAGCATTTCAGGTGTGTTTTCCAAGAATTTCCCTATTGCCAACTTGATGATTCTGGTATCTCCACCGCTTACTTTTTGCAAATATTTTAAATCAGTAATCGGAAGCGTAACCACCGGAGCAGTATGAACATGAGAGTTGCCGTTTGTAGAGACAAGAGAAGGAGTGTGTGTGCTAGGGGTATGCATATAGTGAGGAGATTTATCTTGTTGGTTTAGATTATGGACAATTTTTTGAAATAGAACGTCTACTTCAAAGGGTTTTGATATATAGTCATCCATGCCCACTTTGAGGACTTCATCGTCCATTCCAGAGAAGGCATTGGCTGTAAGTGCAATGATAGGGATTTCTCGTTTAGGTGCTTGAAACTGTTCGCGGATATACCGTGTAGCGGTATAGCCGTCCATAACAGGCATTTGTAAATCCATCAAGATTATATCATAGGTCGACTGTTTCAGCATATCGAGGCACTCTTGGCCATCATTTGCGATATCGACTATGACCCCCCAATCCTGGAGGAGCTTGTCAGTCACTAATTGGTTGAGCGGATTGTCCTCCACTACAAGGATGCGAATACCATTCAACCCTTCCCCAGTTAGGTGGCTGGCTTGATCTTTTGCCTTGGTCACATCTTCTTGTCTACTGACTTGCAGGGGAAGGGTAAAGGTAAAATTGGAACCTTGTCCTTCCTGGCTTGTCACAGAAATATTACCTCCTTGGAGTTTGACCAATTGCTCCACGATTGTAAGGCCCAATCCTGTCCCGATAGACCTGCGGTTGAGGTCGGTATCTAATCGTTGGAAGCTTTCAAAAATCACATTTAATTTATCCTCGGGAATTCCGATGCCTGAATCTTGGATAGAAAATTCTAAGATAACCCGATCTTGCTCCTCCGTCTTTTTCCTAACGGAAAGCTTCACAAATCCCCTTTCAGTGAATTTAATGGCATTACTGACCAGGTTAATCAAGACCTGGTTGAGTCGGACAGGGTCACCAACCAGGAATTCAGGAATCTCAGGATCAATAGTCGTAGATAATTGCAAGCGGTCTTCTTTTGCCCGCAACTCTAGCATATCTACCATGGAGGAGATGAGCTGCTGTAGGTTAAAGGTTGTATGGGCAAAATCAATTTTGTTCGCTTCTATTTTCGAGAGATCAAGTACATCGTTGACTACAGCCAACAAGGTGCCCCCTGCATGACTGATCAGTTTGAGGTATTCTTCTTGTTCTGGGCGTGGATCTTCTTTTAGGAGGATGGTCGTAAGCTGAAGTATCCCGTGTAGCGGGGTGCGAATTTCATGACTGGTATTCGCCAGAAATTCTTGGCGTAAGCGTGCGCCTCGCACAGCCAGTTCTTTTTCCCTGATGAGTTCTTCTACCTCTTTGCGGTCTGTGATGTCTTGCAGCGTCCCTACCAACCGCTGGAGGCGATTGAGGCTATCCGTTTCAGCCTGCCCTTGCAGCGTGATCGACTTGAAAGTGCCGTCTGGTAAAGAGACCCGGTGATCAACTTTGAAGGATGAAGCTTGGTCAAGGGCATGTTGGAATGCAGATTTTACCAATTGGCGGTCTTCTTCATAGACGATGTCTATATAGTCTTCGAAGGAATTGAAGATCGTGCCTTGGGGTTGACCAAGAATGGCATAGACATATTGTCCGCAATACAGCTCATTCGTCTCTAGGTCTAGTTCCCAATTACTCATTTGGGAGAGGTGCTGGGCTTGCTCAAGTCGGCGCAGCATCTGATGCCTTTCCTTGCCATATCGGATAGCCCGGCTGAGGAGCAAGTGGTTCAGTTCATTTTTACTCAGAAAATCTTGAGCGCCTTTTTTCACCGCACGAATACCCACGGCCTCATCTGCCAATCCCGTCAGCACAATAAATGGATAAGAAGCATATTCCCTAAACAGGGTATCAAAGGTCTCTTCTCCCAAGCTATCGGGTAGATAAAGATCCAATAAGACAATGTCAATGGGTTGAGACGCCAATAATTCCTTGCCCCCAGCTAATGTACTGCTGTGAAAAAGCTTATACCGCCTGACGTCAGAGTCCTTCAAGTACTCTTCTATCAAGCGCACGTCGCCGGGGTTGTCCTCTATGAGGAGAATATTAGTAAATGCCTCCATATTTAGGCTAAAGAAATTATTAATTGATAATAAATAATTCCATCTACATTTCTCAATCAATAATTAATAATGACTAATTCTTTCGATTAGGCAATTTGACAATACTGAACCAGAATTTCTCAATGCTAGTTATCAGTTCAATAAAGTGGTTAATGTCTACTGGCTTAGTGATATAGCAGTTGGCATGTAGCTCATAACTTTTTTGAATATCCTGATCAGCCTCTGAGGTAGTCAATATGACAACGGGAATGATTTTCAAAAAGGGGTGCTTTTTGATCTCTGCAAGTACTTCGCGTCCGTCTTTTTTGGGAAGGTTAAGGTCTAGGAAAATAATATCGGGCATGGGCTTGGCAAGCGCCTCTGCATCAGCCAGGTACCTCAGTGCTTCTTCTCCATCTGATGCCACTATGAGGTGGTGTGCGAGTCCTCCTTCTCTAAGTGCTTCTTTGGTCAACCGGACATCACCCGGGTTGTCTTCAACCAATAAAATGTTCATACTAAGTAGTCAATATTATGCTGCTTGAAAGCATTTTTAGGCAATAAATAACCAAAAGTTGAAGATAATAATTTATCCCTAATTGGCCCAATGAAAGACCTGCAAATAACGGGCCGAAATAAAAATATTATGATAAAAGAAAAAATCAGTACTCACCCTGGGTAAGTACTGATTGTGTGCTTGAGAAAAGTGCTTTGTGAATTAAGATTCAGGGAAATTTACCTGGGAGATTTTCTCCAACCCTTCTACCAGTAAGCCAAACTGATCGTTCTTCATGGCTTCCATCATGCGGGTGGATAATTCTCTGAGAAACAAGGCATAGTTGCCCAATAATTGTTTCCCTTTGGCAGTGAGGTGGACATAGATGGAGCGACGATCAGTTTTGGAATTGATGCGCTTGACGTGCTTCTGAGATTCCAATCTGTCGATGATATTGGTGAGGTTGCTCAGTTTTACGCTAACCTCATCACCAATTTCCTTCATCTTTTTGTCCCCTTCTGCATCCAATAACCTTAAAATGTCAACTTCAACCGCAGAGACATTAAAACGTTTTTGGACGATTTCCTGATGTTTTTGAATGACATCACTAAGTTGAAATAAACTTTTCTCAAGTCTGGCCAATTGGTCCGTATTGGACCCTTGATGATCACTCATAAGTAAAAAGAATTAAGGGATTCCTACCAATTAACTAAACAGTATTGAATAATATATTCAAACAAATAAATCACTTTCTGTTCAAAAAGTCAAGCCGTGAAAGTTATCTTCGAAAAAATCTTCTAGCGGTAGATTATACGGGTTTTAAAATCTTTTTGCAAATCTTTGAGGACAGGATTTCTTTTTGTCATCGCTTCGAGTTTCTCTTCATCCGTATAGGGCATGTTATCCTTAGGGTTTATGTAGACCGCATTGACCTCCATTTCTAGGTAGAGGTTTGGGACTTGTAGGCGATTGCGCAAAAAGGGCAAAAGGTCTTGGTCCTTTTCCAACAAGCTCTTTTGCAAGTCATCAGAGAGCTTAACTTTCCATTGATTGTGGGTCAAAATGGAAGGAACAGCTTCTAATAACAAGGGCAGATTGGATTTTTTTTCTGCTTTTTGTTGATCGATAAAGGCTTGAAGGGCTTCTTCAAATTGATGCTGAGCGATCATGACAGAAGGATCTAGATCGAAGGTTTTGGGGGCTTCTTTGGCATCTTCTGCCTGGGAGGTTTGTTGGCTGTTTTCTGCCTTTACCGCCTGTTGGAGGGTATTGAGGTTTGATAGCTTTCCTAGCTTTCCAGTACGCCTGGTTTTTGAGGGAGGGGGAGAAGTAGCTTCTGGGGGGTTGGATGTAGGAGAAATGGGTTGTTGCTTGGCAGGCGAAGTAGCAGGGGGGCTTTTGGCCTCTTGGACAGCAGGTGGTTTATCGATGGGCGCTTCCTTGGGAGGCACTTCAGTCAGGGCTTTTTTTTTTGAGGCGCTGCTTCGTCAGCGGTAATGGATATGGCTTGGGTGAGGTAGGCAAGCTTTACCAGTGCCAGTTCCACGACCAAGCGTGGATTGGAGGCAAACCGCAATTGCCCTTCTGCTTCAGAACATAGATTAAAAGCATTTAACAGAAAACTCCCTTGCATTTTTGTTGCTTGGTCGAGATAACGTTTTTTGACTGCTTCAGAGGTCTCAAGCAATTTTACAGTTTCTGGTGTCTGGCATACGAGGAGGTTTCGAAAGTGCTCTGTAAGCCCCACCATGAAGTCTTTGGCTTCGAATCCCAGTTCAATCAATTCATTGAGGGACAATAATAAGTGCTTATGATCTTGGGCCTCCATTGCTTCAATTGCCTTGAAATAATAATCATAATCCAGGATGTTGAGGTTTTGGAGGACAGATTTGAAGGTAAGCTTACCTGCCCCATAACTCACGAGTTGATCGTATAGACTGAGCGCGTCGCGCAAGGCGCCATCGGCTTTCAGCGCAATTTGCTGCAAGGCCGCGAACTCATACTCAATCGATTCAGATTGAGAGATATATTCCAAGTGCTTGGCGATATCATCCACCTTGATCCGCCTGAAATCGTGTTTCTGGCACCGTGATAGGATGGTGGGAAGTATTTTATGCTTTTCAGTAGTGGCGAGGATAAACAATACATGTGGCGGTGGCTCTTCCAGGGTTTTGAGGAAAGCGTTAAAAGCCGCTTGAGAAAGCATGTGTACCTCATCTATGATATAAACGCTGTGGCGTGATTGACCATCCTTAGTAGAAGGAGGTACATACCGTGTCTGCTCGATCAGATTACGGATGTCTTCCACGCTATTATTGGAAGCTGCATCCAATTCATGGATGGTGATGCTTTTGCCTTCATTGAAGGTATTGCAGGAGTCGCACGCATTACAAGGTTCGCCAGACTCCTCCAGCGCTTCACAATTGATGGCCTTGGCCAAGATCCGTGCACAGGTGGTCTTCCCCACGCCTCTAGGCCCAGAGAACAAAAAGGCATGCGCCAATTGGTTCATCAGGATGGCACGCTTCAGGGTATCGGTGACATGAGACTGCCCCACGACTGAGGAGAAGACGCCAGGCCGGTATTTGCGTGCTGATACGATGTAGTTGTCCATAGATCAAAGCCTAAATGAGAAAATGAGAAGATGAATAAATGATAAAATATTAAGAAATAGGTGATTTTCTCATGTTATCATTTACTCATTTTATCATTCTCTTCCAGCGCATGAAATTAGGGATTCAATCCCTTATATACCAACCTTCGCACAATTATTGTGGGAATTCTTAGAAGACGAAATTTGCGAGGAACTTACAGCGTGATTCGCGAAGTCGGCAACTCGCTTGAATTTGTGTGTGCATAAATTTGTTATATTTAGTTAAATTTGCACTTCAGATAGATTTTCTTGTTTCATCGATAATTCCAAATTAGCTTTTTTATCTCATCCTCACTTTGCTCATAATTCCCAACATGAAGGACATTCTCAGATCATTCTTCATCTTTCTTATTCTTGGTTCCCTAGCGGCATGCGATGAAAGCGAGTCTGCTAGCGAAGCTTTTGTTCCCCCAACAGATGTCTTGCAAACAGCATCTGAGGAAGCATTTGCTGCCATAACGCCCTTGAAGGGGGTGGAAGTCCCTATGCACCGCTTTGAATGGACTGCCCAGGAAGGGGGTCGATTTGAGTTGAAAAATGGAACGCTTGTGGAAGTGCCTCCTCAAGCTATTGTGGATGTGGATAACAATCCGATCAGTGGACGAGTCGAAATGACCTACAGGGAATTTCACGACGCAGCGGATATACTGATGAGTGGGGTTTCAATGCGGTATGATTCGGCTGGGAAGCCTCATGTATTGAGTTCGGCTGGTATGTTAGAAATACGAGTTAGCAAAAATGGAGAACCCCTATTTCTTAAGGATGGAAAAAGTATTGAGGTGACGATGGCATCCTTTGCGCAAGGAAGTTATAACTTATATTACTTGAATGAAGAGACAAAAGCGTGGGAATACACCCTTACCCACGCACCGAAACCCAATCCCAATCGGAAGAGCCGATTAAGTGGGGTGAAGCCTCCTCCATTACCCTTAAAACCTGAAAAACTAGACCGAAATAAGGACCTTGTCTTTAATTACGATATCAATTATGGGAGTTTTCCTGAATTGGCCATTTACAATGGAATACAATGGAAATATGCTGATATAGTAGACAATAAGTCAAAGGACCCTACCCAGGATTCTTGGATTACCCAAGAGCGTTGGCAGGCAGTTACCCTTTCGAAAAAAAATGGACGTAAGGGCTTGTACTACCTCAATCTTAAGAATTCGGTACGGACCGCCACTGTGATAGTCTCCCCTGTATTGGAAGACCTGGATTATGAAGAAGCCATGATTTATTACCTCCATACCAAGAAGGAGCGGGATAATTTGATGGCTAAATTAGCTGAAGAACAAGATAGAATTGCTCAGCAGGCCGCAGTATTGCGTCCTTGCCCAGTATCCAAATTGGGATTCTTCAATTGGGACAAAGCCTTAAATACCAACAATTTTTCCAAAATGGCGGTCAATTTTCGCTTGGAAAATGAGACGGATGGGGTTCCCAGCAAGATTCAACAAGTCTTCTTGATTTTGCCCGAAAAAAACGCTGTCCTTTCCTACCATAGAGATGAGTGGGCTGACTTTCGCTATTTGCCGGGAACACCTATCCAGATCGTTACTTTCCTAAAAGAAGAAGGCTTTGCCATGGTTGACGCAAAAGTTTTTGCCGAAGCGGTGGGTAACCCTACGGGTTCATTTGTCATGAAGCCTGTCTCTCAACAACCCCAATCGACCTCTGCCTTGAGGTCCTTGCTAAATGGAGGCTAGGGGAAGGCGAAGCCGTTCAAGCGTTCAAGAAAAGGTTCAAATCATTGGATCAGTGAGGATTTTGGGATGAAAAAAGGAGAAGCCACGGATTTCACAGATTCTCGCGGATTTTCTTTTTGAATCTGGGTAAATCTGTATCCAATTTTCAGGGTCAACAAAAAGCTTCTCTTTACTTCAACAATCATTAATCCTTGTTCGATATTCTGCAATCCCCTTCCTCCTACTTCAACAATCATCAATCCTTGTTCGATATTCTGCAATCCCCTTCCCCATGTTCCAAGACTTTCTCATCATCGAGCTGGCTAGTGTGCTAGCAGGTCCTTCTGTGGGGATGTTTTTTGCTGAGCTGGGCGCTACTGTGATCAAGGTGGAGAACCTCCATCGCAAGGGAGATGTCACGCGGAGCTGGTATCTGGCTGAGGAAAACACCGATACTGATCTCTCTGCCTATTTCTGCTCGGTTAATTGGGGAAAAGAATCCATTGCCTTGGATTTGAAGTCGCCTAAAGGCTATAAGGTGTTATGTGATCTCGTTGGGCAAGCTGATATGGTGCTGTCCAGCTACCTTCCTAGCGTGGCTCAAAAGCTTCAGGTCAGCTATGAAAATCTTAAGGCTATCAAGCCTGACCTGATCTATGGGAGTGTCGATGGCTATGGGCCCAAGGAAGAGCGAGCGGCTTTTGATGCAGTCATACAAGCTGAAGCTGGGTATATGTATCTGAATGGTGAAGCAGGTAAAGGGATGACAAAGATGCCTGTCGCCCTGATGGACGTGCTGGCAGCCCACCAGCTCAAGGAAGCCTTGCTGCTGGCCTATATCCATCGACTTCGATCAGGTGAGGGAAGTCATGTGTCCATTTCACTTCTGGATGCCGCCATTTCTTCCCTGGTCAACCAAGGGGCCAACTACCTTGTCGCAGGCAAAGTTCCCCAGCCTATAGGCTCGGCTCACCCCAATATTGCCCCGTATGGGACTGCGTTTACTACCAAGGACGAGTCCCATATTTTATTAGCCGTAGGGAATGATCAGCAGTTTGCAACACTCTGTGAGGTGTTGGACATAGAGATGGATCCCCTATTTTCATCCAATCAGGGAAGAGTAAGCCACCGACAGGCATTGACAGACAGGTTACAAGGAGCTATTTCTAGCTGGCAGCGTGAGGCCCTCTTAGCAGTTCTTCATGCGCGAGGCGTGCCCGCAGGAGCGATCCATAAACTTCCAGAAGTCATGGAGATGAAACAGGCATCCCGGCTCTTGATACAGCAAGACACTGTCAGAGGGCTTCGATCTATGACAGCCTACATGCCGTTTCTATCTACATCTGATGCCCCAAAAAGGGAAAATACCCTTAGCAGACCTCCCCATTTGGGAGAACATACGGACCAAATCCTGACGGTACGCCTTGACTATTCACAAGAAATGACTGATATGTTTCGCCAAGAAAAAGTGATCCTGTAATAATATATATTCCAAAATGGTTAGGTTTCATAGTGGAATTCTATTTTTTGTATGGAAATCTAACATTAACTCTCCATTTTTAAATTGACTTTTCCTTGACTTGCATATTTGAAGTTGTAAGAATCTAAATCAATATAGGTAAATATACGAACGTAATACACGTATTTTTACGTACATAAATCACACCGTCCATTCATTAGTATGCTAGAAAGTTGTATTGTCCAATGCTGGAACATTGGGAACATTATTCATACTTCTTCTGATGCATAATTAGCTGATAACCACCTATTTGGTCTTACCTTTCGACGCCTATTCTTTGGAGATTAGAAAACTTCAGAGAGGAATTTTTATTGGCGTATAGAAATAAACGCAAGGCTAAATAGAATTTATCAACTGAAACATAATTTTATGCAAAAATTAATGTCATTGTAAATAAAATTATGTGGATTAAAATTGTGTATAAAATGCTGATAGTGAATGATTTACAACATCTTTTAATTCATTACATTATATAGCTTATTTCTATCATCTTTTGTTGATTTACTTACAGGAAACAAAAACTTAAAATTTTATTGATCATGAAACACGCTTGCTTTTGTCTTGTCAGAATTGTCATGCCATTGTTGATCGGGATCCATCCCTTAATAGGAGCAGAAGGAGGGCTCCAATTTTTTACTGGAGATATTGAAGCTTTACGGACGGCAGCGTCTGAGGAGCGAATGCCTTATTTCATTTATTTCTACGCCGAGCGGAATGCCGCTTGTAATAAAATGAATGAAAGGACCTTCGTCTCTCATACCTTAATCAATTTTGCTGACCAACGTTACCTTCCGTATGCTGTAGATGCTGCGCAAGTTCCAGGCGGCCTTACCCTTGCAGAGCATTATAATGTCATGGGGTTTCCAGCTATCCTAATATTTGGGCCTGATAGTGAACCTTGGGACCAGGTATATGGGTACGTAACGGCAGATGATTTGCTGACTCGCCTTCAATCCTTGAGAGAAGCCCATAAGCAGGAGTTGCCTATTGTCATAGATTTGTCTGTAGCAGAAAAACTAGCTGTAGAGCAGGCGACAATCGTTCCAGACCTGCCTATCCACCTGGAGCCTTCTGGTACTGCGAATATACATGTGGATAATGCCCCAGTAGATGCCCTCATTTTTGAGCCGCTCCCAACTGAAAAGGAAGATACTTTGTTGGAAATCTCAATTGTGGTAGATGAAGTCGCCCAGCGAGCTACAGCCATATCGGAGGAAGAGGCGCTTCCCGTCTCTACTTCTTCACCTGGACAGGTTTTGGCTTTGGATCCTCCTGTATTTTCCACTCCACCGCAGCATTCACCTATGGGTCGTCACGACATAGCCATGCACCTTGATAGCCTCAATTATGGCATAGAGATAGGGACCTTTTGGGACCCCTTAGCACTCGAAGAAAGGGTCGTGTGGTATGAGCGTGTATGGCATGGGGATATATGGACCTATAAGGAAAATGTAGAAGGCAAAGAAGTGTTCACCCTGATTCTGGGGTCTTACAAGACTGAGCAAGAAGCAGATGCCTATGCTGCTCCTATAGAAGCAATCGCTTCGCTATCAACAGAAGTCGTAGACTTCAGAACGCTGAGCTACCATTGAGGTAAGGATTCATGTCGGAGGAGGGATTCAACGCTCCTCCGACATGAAAAGGAGATTCCCCATCTCACCTATTCCTTTCCATTTCTCTTCCTATCTATAAATCGTCCCCCTCGGTTTGGGGCCTACCCGTCCGTTACAGATTTTTCCTTGTTGAGGTGCTTTTCAGTTGTGTGATGCTTGGCAAGCATATTCCGAGTTTCTTATCTAAAGAAGCATCGGTATTTTTGTTTTCCCGTTTCCCAATCTGAAAAGCATTCAAAAATTGATACCTTAGTCCAAGCTATTTCTCAAATCAATAAATCAACACTTAATCAAATTGTAATGAAAAAGATCTACCTTTCTTTGACATTTATCTGGGCGATAATCATGTCTCAAACACTTGTAGCGCAGACGCCTGTCAAGTTTGAAATCAAACACTTTTTGAGCCAAGCGCCCTTTGCATTGAATACAGTCGCCCAAAATAATTTTCAGCAAGACTTCACGGTCACGCGATTGCAGTATTACATCTCTGAGATTGCTATCACCCATGACATGGGACAAGTAACCCCAATCAACGACTACTGGATATTGGTAAATGCAGATACCCAAACCGTAGTTGACTTGGGGAGTCATGATATCCAGCAGGTGGAGGCGATTTCCTTCCATGTAGGCGTGGATACCGCCAATAATCATAAAGATCCTGCCCTGTATCCAGTTTCTCATCCCTTAGGGCCTAAGGCGCCTTCCATGCATTGGGGGTGGGCCGCTGGCTATCGCTTCCTCGCCATGGAAGGTAACGCTGGCGCCAATGTGAGTCTTTATCAATTGCACGCCCTGGGCGATAAAAATTATTTTCAGGTGGAAGTACAGAACCCATGGATTTTGGCTACTGCCAATGAGCTAAAAATCAGCCTGAATGCAGATTATACACGTGCCTTGGAAAACATAGATGTGAGCAGTGGCGTGATCGTCCATGGGGATTATGGGGCAGCGCAGCAGGCATTAAGCAATTTTCAAGCATTGGTCTTTTCTCCCGCTACCTCCAATACATCTATCTCAGACCAATTAGAAGCGCCTGTGTTTTCCCTATATCCTAATCCTGCCACGGAAGGACAAGTTACGATTGAAATTGCTGAAGCACTTGCTGCCTATGGAGTGGTTGTGAATGACCTGGTTGGGCGGCAAGTATATCAGACCCAAATGGAGGCAGGCCAATCAGAACTGAGCTTTAGGGTAGAAAATGCTGGGATGTATTTGGTTACTTTGATCAAAGATGGCAAGGCGGTATCAACTAAGAAATTGGTGGTGAAGTAAGGCGTTGTACTGGTTTGATCGCAATAGAGATAAACCATATAAGGCATATAAGTTCATAGAAGGAAGCCACTTATATGTTCTTATATGCCTTATATGGTTCAAAACAAAATCTCAATCGTATGAGACTTTTCACCCTATCCATTTTCGTACCCATCATTTGCCAGCTATTCTGGGCCTGTGGGGAGCCATCAACGATGATCCCTCCAGCGCTCATGGAAATCCCTAAAGGATTCCCGGAAATGGAATTCCCCGAGGGAAATGAATTTACCATGGCACGATGGGAACTAGGCAAAAAGCTTTTTTATGACCCTGTCCTCTCTCTGGACAGTAGCTTGAGCTGCGCAAGCTGCCATAAACAAGCGCTTGCCTTTGCGGATGATGTGGCCTTCAGCGATGGCGTGATGGGACGGGCTGGGACTAGAAATTCGCCTACCTTGGCCAATATTGGCTACCATCCTTTTTTCACACGAGAAGGAGGCGTGCCCTCCTTGGAGATGCAAATATTGGTGCCCATCCAAGAGCACAATGAATTTGCCTTCAATATTGTCTACATCGCTGAACGCCTCAATCGTGATTCAGACTATGTGAAGATGAGCCAAGAAGCCTACGGACGACTGCCTGACCCCTTTGTGATTACGCGGTCGATTGCCTGTTTTGAGCGGAGCCTGATCAGTGGAAATAGTCCTTATGATCGCTATGAATTTCAGGGAGACGATAAGGCTTTGGACAAAGATGAAAAGGCAGGAATGGAATTGTTCTTTAGCGAAAAAACTGCTTGTGGAAGCTGTCACGGTGGATTTAACTTTACCCATTATGCATTTGAAAATAATGGTTTATACAAAAATTACCCTGACCCAGGCAGATTTCGCTTGACAGGGGATCCCGCCGATTCAGCGCGCTTCAAAGTGCCCAGCTTGCGCAATATTGCCCTGACGGCCCCTTATATGCATGACGGTTCATTAGCAGACCTCGAAGCGGTCCTCGACCACTACCAATCAGGTGGTCAAGGCCACACCAATCAGAGCGAAAAGGTGCGCCCATTTACCCTAACAGAAAAGGAAAAGCGGCAACTCTTGGCCTTCCTGAATAGCCTGACGGATCAGGATTTCTTGACAAATGAAGCTTATAAAAGTCCGTTTTGAGGAAATAATGGCCTGTTAAAACAAAAAAACGCCCTGAATAGGGCGGTTTTTTTAGGTTATATGAAGAGGAAGGATCAATCTTCCCAAGTAGTTGACAGTTCGTCAACTTTTTCTTTTGCGTCATCTGATGGCGCTTCAGCAGGTGCAGATGAGGCTGCAGGAGTAGACTCATTGGATGAGCCTTCATAGAAGCTTTCAGGCCTGCGGTCAAATTCGTTATAGTCGTAGTCAGGCATCAAGTTCGTCTTGACGTGATCAATCGTTTGGTCAAGGGCAGCCATGAATTTGTTGAAATCTTCCTTATAGAGGAAAATCTTGTGCTTATCGTACCCATGTCCATTGAATCTCCGCTTGCTCTCAGTTATGGTAATGTAATAATCATTTGACCGAGTAGCTCTTACATCAAAGAAATAAGTGCGCTTTCCAGCTCTGATTTTCTCAGAATACACTTCATCTCTTCCTCTAGAGTCATCTCTTCCTTTGAAATCGTCGTCCATAATGATGAAAATTGTTAGAAATATTTGAGGCAAAAAAAGAAATAATCCGCTTATCCGCAAGGAAATTTTGGGTGAGGTCTTGTTTCTCCTAAGGCTTTTTGCGCTTTTTTCCCAAATCTATCCCTGCTTCTTTCAGCTTTTGGCGTTCTCGTCTACTGTATTCCTTTTGTGATTTTTGATCAATTTTGGCCTGGATTTTTTCATTGTGATACACGCTATAAATCCACTTTTGCTCTTGGCTCAACTTCTTATTGTACTTCTCTGCGAGTTCCACATTGCTATACCATTTGAAGTATCCTCCATTGTTTTTGGTGAAAAGCACCGCATCGTACGAACCATCAGGCCCGACCTCCCAATTGGTCTGAAGGCTATTGGCAGTAGACTCTGCCAGGTGGTCGAAGACGAGCATCTCTTTACGGCCAAACATCCCCGCCTTCACATAAGCCATATTGAGGGAGAAAGGAGCATTCTCAGAGTATTTGAACAGCAGGCGATGTTTTCCTATAAACATCTTCTTTTTCTCTCCTATGAGTTTTTGATAGAAAAATACCTGGGCACCGAATAGCACCTTCTTAGGGTCTTCAGGGTCAAAATACATGACATCGGCGACCTTATAATTGGTAGACTCGTCTGCGCCATTCCAGCCCATAAGTAGGTAGAAATTGACTTTGCTTTCAACCAGAGAGTTAGAAGGACGCCCTGCAAGGACATAGGCATTTTCCGTATTTGGGGGCTTTAGCTTAAAAGTATATTGTGGAATGGTCTTGTGATAACGAGGCAAATAATACTGGGCGCCTAGCCAATTGTCATTGTCGAGAACCATGTGTTCTAGTTCAGGCGCTATCCGTGGGATCTCCAATAGCGGAATGACCAGGTATTCCGTTTTCCCATTTGGATTTTCGTATTTGCGCTGGACCAGCCCAAAATAGTAGTGAAATTGCCTACCCCCATAAGCCGAGCGGTTTCGGTCTACGATATGCCAGGTAAATAAGCGAAAAGCGTTGTCAGACGCCCGTAAAATTGACACCGTTTTCAACGAATCAAAGGGGTAATTATAGCTTTCAGGACGCTTTAGCATATCGATGAGCTTTCGGGCAAATACCTTATTTTGCTTGATCTTATAGCTCAGTGAGTCATGCAATAAAACATCCTCTGCCAGGCCTACCAATTCGGACTCAATTTGTGCCAAATCAGCCTTCTGTCCCCAAACCGGCTGAAAACTCATCACGAGCATAAAGCTCGCCATCCCCAATACTGTGATAAATTTCATATGCAAAAGTAAAAAATATGTGGTTACAATTCGCTAAGTAAACGGCACAAGAAGAAGGGTTAGTGTTTGGGGGGAGAAGTTTAGAGTAGGGGGTTCAGGGTTCGGGGTTCAGGGTTTTGGGCCTGGGATTTCGCTATGCCTATCTTTCACTATGTAATTGCGCCCAAAATCTGATTTGGTCCCTGAATGGTAACAGGCTAATTTTGGAGGCAAAAGAAGAAGTTCAAATCGTTCAAATGGTTCAAGTCGTTCAAGTAAAACGTAACTGTTGAACCCCATTGAACCCCATTGAACCCCATTGAACCTCGTTGAACCCTGAACCCTGAACCCTGAACCCTGAACCCTGAACCCTTGCACCTCCTAGACCACATAAAACCCGATGTCAATCGTATGTTGGCGCCTTCAGCCAAAGTCTTGGTGGCGATCAGCGGAGGCCCTGATTCCGTCTTTTTGGCGTGGGCACTGCATAAGTTGGGGTATAGCATCGCCTTGGCACATGTCAATTATGGGTTGAGAGGGGAGGAGTCAGAGACTGAGGCACGGCTAGTCGCTCGGTATAGCGTGCAATGGGGCGTGCCCCTTCACTTACTGGAAATCGACCCTACGGTCTTCCAAAGCGCAGACAAGGATTCGCTTCAGATGAAGGCACGGTCCATTAGATATGATTTTTTTGACCGACTGATGGCTGCACAAGGCTATACCCACTGTGCGACGGCCCATCATGCTGATGACCAGGCAGAAAGCATCCTGATGAGCCTCATCCGTGGCAATGACGTGCGGGTGATATACGGCGTGCCATCCGTGAGGGGGGCTTATGTGAGGCCTTTATTGGGGCTGAGAAAAAGCGAAATCATAGCTTTTCTGGAAGAGAAAAAGTTACCCTTTTCCATCGACAGCTCCAATCTCAAAACGGACTATTTACGCAATAAAATTCGCCACCAAGTTCTCCCAGCACTTCAAGAACTGAATCCAGCTATCTCATCACAGCTGAATGATAGACTTGCCTGGTATGAACAGCAGCAGGCTCTGTTAGGGAAGGTGCTTGATGAAGCGGCTATGGAAGCTGTTTTCTCAGAAAATGATTCCCTAAAGCTTCATTGGAGGGATTTTGAGGAAAGGTATGGGGGGGAAATGGTCAACTTGTTGATCGTACATGTCTTAAAAAAAGGCGGATTTCATGGTAAGGACTTGTGGGAAATTGTCAAACTCAAAAACAGCCAGGTAGGGCGCGAATATTTGACAGCCACACACCGTATAGTGCGCACACGAGAGGGGCTGATGCGATTGCCATTAGCAGAACCCCAAGCGTTTTTGTCCCAGACCATTACCCTGGAATCTCTTAAGCACGGAATGGAAATAGACTGGGGGGCAAACAAAATAGTGCTCAAATTGGAAGAAGGAATAACCCCCGATTTTGGGAGAAAGGCGCTGCATTACCTGGATGTTTCTTCCCTTAGTTTTCCCCTGACCCTTCGATCTTGGCAGAAAGGGGATCAAATGCGCCCCTTGGGCATGGCCCATTTCAAGAAACTCAGTGATATATTTGTCGACGAAAAATACGACCCCCAACAGAAGGCCCAGGCTTGGGTGTTGGAAGATCAGGAGGAGATTGTTTTTCTTTCTGGTTTTCGAGTTGCTGAGAAAGCTAAATGGAGAGAGGACTCCAAGTGTGTGTTGAAAATAAGAATTATTAATCATAGTACGGTGTAAACAAAGTTTTTTGCCAAAACAGCATTGCTGTCATTTCGACGACCGTAGGCTTTGCGAAGGGAGGAGAAATCCAACATTCCCTTTTGTTTTAGCTACATATACTGATTGCCTTAGGTTTCGACCAAAATACTAGACCACACCGTTGGATTTCTCCCTTCGGTCGAAATGACAACTTTGTTGTGAGGGCTCGAAACTTAATTTACACTGTAATACATACATTTCATGAAACAAACTGTATATTTTTTTATAGCCTCGCTGAGTCTCCTCGCTGCCTGTCAGTCGTCAGATTCGACCACGGAACCTGCTGATAATCAGGTAGCTACGGACACCACCTATACCGTTGATGACCTGATCGCTTCGCTGACCAGGCAGCTTGAACGCAGCCCTGACAACTGGGCCCTATATGAAGAGCGCTCACGCGCCTTTTATGCTAAAGGCGACGTCACTTTGGCGATCAATGACATTCGCGGAGCGATCAATCTATTTGATTCAAGTCCAGACCTGCACTACTTGCGCGGATTCTACGCCTTTGCAGAAGGAGATACCTCCTTGGCCCTGGCTGAATACCGATTGGCAGCAGAATATGGCAGCAGTGATCCTGATAATTTTTACCAGATTGGCCAGATCTTTTTCTTTCGAAAACAATACCCACAAGCCCTCGCCAGCTACCAAGAAGCTATCCAGCTAGATAGCTTGTCAGCTATTTATCCTTTTGCTAAGGGATACTTGGAACATGCACGCGGGAATTTGAAAAAGGCCCAAACCCATTATGAAGAGGCCCTCGCGTTGGATCCTACTTTTGAAAAAGCCTTGCTCCAGCTTCACGACCTCCACCTCGATGGGTTCAAGGACGAAACCACCGCTATGACCTTTAACCAGCGAGTTCTTGACCGCAATCCTTTACACCCTCTCGCTCAGTATAACCTTGGCAATTTTCACTACCGGAGAGGCGTTGTGGCTCAGCGAAAAGGGGATGTCCCCACTTTTCAAGGAGCTTTCAATGAAGCCGTTCAAGCCTATACCTTCGCTATCAATAAAGGCGAAAATGCGAGTTTTGCCGAGCCCTTTTTCTTTCGGGGGTATTGCTACGTGATGGGGGAGCGATACGACCTCGCCCTCACGGACCTCCAAAAGGCTGTGAAAATTGACTCTACCCATGCGCAAGCGCATTTTTATTTGGGCAGTATCAACGAAAACTATGGAGATTTGGAGACGGCCTTGGGGCATTTTGAACGAGCCGTAGCTGCTTCTCCAGACTGGGCAGATGCGCGGGTTGCGGCGGCAGAAGTGCGGAAGCAGTTGGGGAGGTAGGAAGAATTGATTTATGAATACTGATTGCAGAACAAGGATTGAAGATGGGAAAAGCACTATATTTCATAAATCATCAATCCTTGTTCGATATTCTGCAATCAAAAAAACGCCGCCTCCCGCGGATCATCTCCGCGCAAGCAATACACCGCCTCCACCGCCAAAAACAGCCCTCCAGCTACCAGAATTGTCATTCTATGTGCCTTGGCATACACCAGGCCTTTTGCCACAGCATCTTCTATTGTGGGGCAATTCATGACATCGATTTCTGGTTTTGCGGCTTCACGAGCTATCTCATACACCTGACTCGAAGGTGCGCCTTTATGATAAGCACTTGTGCAAATAATGACATCTGCCATTTTCGCTAATGGCTGGACGATTTTTCCAACTTCTTTATCTTTTGAAACCCCTGTAATCAGCAAAATAGGCCCTTCGATAACCGTTTTTGCCAAGGCAATAATATGTTGAATGGCTGCTGGCGTATGTCCCACATCCACATATACGGGCGGCTGTTCATACACTTGTTCAAACCTTCCCGGCCAATACAACTTGCCAAGTGCAGTGGTGACAGCTTGCTGAAAGGTAATGGGGCTAATTGCGGGGGAATGTTTTTCTATCCATTTTTTTGCCAACAAACTCGCAATCAGTAGATTATCAACCTGATGTTGTCCTGTGATTGCACATTTTACCTGATCCCATCTCATTCCTTCTACCTCAAAACTGACCGTCATATCTGAGGCTTCAAATGCCACTTGCCTCACGCCGCAATATTGATCAATCGGTAAAAGGGTAATACTTTTGGAGAGGGCGTAGCGAGAGAGTTTTTGTAACAAATCAACAGGCAATCGCCCTACAACCACCATCGCACCCGAAGGCGCTATGTCGATTTTATCAAAGGCAATTTCTTCCAAGGTATTGCCGAGCAGTTGAGTGTGTTCCAATTCGACAGTGGTGAGTGCATTGAAGGAGCCAGGGAAAATACGTGTAGGATCGTATCGCCCGCCTATGCCTGCCTCAAGGACAATTGCGTCCGCTTTTTGGGTGAAAAAATGCTGTAACGCGACAGCAGTAAACGCCTCAAATGCGCCGATGGTATCTTTGGGATTTTGGTCTTCGTAAGCAGCTTTTTTTGCTAAAAAACTAGCTGAATGGTCGTAAAGGGCTTCTTTGGAGATCATTTCCCCATTCACCACCATTCGCTCTCGAAAGTCAAATAGGTGCGGCGACGTGTACAGCCCACACGACAAGCCTAATTCCCGTAAAATACCCGAAACCATTACAGAGACACTGCCCTTTCCGTTTGTTCCCACCACATGAATTGGGTCTACCTGTGCAGCCCAATCCGAAGAAAGCACTTCTTCACATAGCACCACCATGCGGTGAAGGCCAGTCCCTGCCCCAAATTTGGGGAGGGAGGAGAGGTCTGAACGTCTGAACGTCTGAACGTCTGAGTGTAAAGGAAGAAAGTCTGATTGTCTGATCGTCTGAGTGTTTGAGGGTAAAAGATATATTTGATCGTTCAGACCCTCAGACGATCGGACGCTCAGACCTCCCTTTACCTCCCCCAGGAGGTAAAGGGACCCCGTCACCACAACCAGCTTATCTTTTGCCTCCTCCTGCAATTGCTGGAGCGTTGACGAAAGCGCTTGCGCGTGGTGGATGGTAAGCTGATGATGATCAAGGTATTTGGCGAGTTGGGGGGTAGGAATGGCTTTGTGGAAGTCATCAACCAAATAGATCGTGGAAGCAATTTGAGGAGCGAGTTCCAGCAAGGCGGGAAAATCTTTCTGTTCGGAGATGCCCAGGACGAGGAGGCGCGTATCGTACGTGCTTACTTCATCTAAGGCGCTGATCAGCGCCTTCAGGGCAGGCACATTGTGGGCGGCGTCTAGGAGGTAAGCGGGATTACCTGCAAGATACTCAAACCGCCCTTCCCAGCGTGTATGCTGAATGCCTGTAAGACATTGAATATCAGTGAGATATCCTGCTTTTCTGAGTTGAAGGAGGGCTGCGCATATCAGGTTGATATTTTGCTGCTGAAAGCGGCCAGAGAGGGGACATTGAATCGGAATTTGTTGTCCATCCACCTCGCATACTGCTGTCGAACCCGTGAGGTCAAATTGGTAGGCTTGAAGGAAATTTTGGCCGATAATCAAAGCTCCATTGTTCTCCTGAACTTGTTTGGCAATAACCGTTTGTAGGGTAGGGGAAATGTGCTCATTTATCAATAATTCTCCCTTCTCTGAAATGATTCCTGCTTTATCTTTGGCAATCGCTTCAAGGGATTCTCCTAATTGCTCCTGATGATCCATCCCTACAGTCGTAAGCACAGCGAGCACTTCTGGCAAAAGACTCGTTGCATCATTGGCTCCGCCTACCCCCGCCTCAAAAATAGCGATGTCTACCTTCGCTTGCTGAAAAACTTGAAGGGCAATCAATATCATGATTTCGAAGAAAGAGGGAAGCATTTCCTGACCATTTTGTGCCACAAAATCATGTAATTCAGGCTCCAGTTTGTCAGCAGCCGTTTCAAGCTTTGCTTCGCTAATATCCTCATTATCAACGCGAAAGCGCTCGGTAATCGCCACAAGATGCGGGGAAGTGAACATCCCCGCTTTCTGCCCATCTGCCTTCAGGCAGGCCGCTAACATGGCCGCTACAGAGCCTTTGCCATTGGTACCCACGATCTTGATGATGGGGAAAGCGATGCTGGGGTGGAAATGCGCCAGCAGCTTGCTGAAACGGTGACGCATGGCGTCGCGACCTGGGAGGCGCTGAGCGCTCCAGGTGAGGAGGCGGGAGATGGGGGAGGGTGGTAGAGGAGTTGGCAAAGTGGATTCTGAAAGTAGGTTTTTCCACTATTGCGACGGGTTTAAACCCGTCGCAATAGTGGAAAAAAATAAAAAAGTCTAGTAGTATGCATCATTATGAAAAACTTCGTCATTTTCCTCTTCCTCATTTTCCTCTCTTCCTGTGCGCCTAAAGGCCCATTTGTCCAATACGCCTCTAACGACTTACAATTGGACTTAAACGAGAAAGGCTATATCACTGCGCTCAAAGATCGTAAATCAGGGGCAGATTACCTCGCAAAAGATACCTTAGCACCGTTGCTGGTGCTGCGAAAGGCTGGGGAGTTGATGATGCCCTTGGGACTCAGCCATGAGGGCAACATGCTTTCTCTACAATTTGAAAAGGGGATCGTAGCGACGCTGGAATTGGAAGAAAAAGCCACGCACTTCACTCTGGAAGTGAAGACTGTCACGCCTATGGAAGGCGTAGAGATGGTTATTTGGGGACCTTATCCTACGACGATCGATAGCTTGATCGGCGAGACAGTTGGAGTGGTCCGCGGAGAGGCTTACGCCCTTGGTATTCAGTCACTTAACCCAAAAACACTAGGCGGTTATCCCTGGCAAGACAATGACTGTATGCCCCAGTTGGACATCTTTGAGACTGGGAATTATAGCGATTTGAGTGAAAAAGGGAAACGGTATGTTTTATACCGCGTGGAAGCCGCCAAACCGACGGATTATGGCAGTAGTTTACAGGCGTATTGTCGGAATCGGACGGAGGAAAGGATAACGAAGAATTGGGGGCATGAATATTATACCATTCCCGTGTATGACGATGGGGGCGTGGTTGGCTCCAAGATCGCTTTGTTTGGATGTAAAGTGGAAAAAACGCTGGAACGACTAGGTGAAATAGAAGTGGCGGAAGGCTTGCCACACCCTACAGTAGATGGACAGTGGGGCAAGCAAGCACGTTCTGCGGCGGCGGCGTATATGATTATGGGATTTGGAGAAAAGGATGTGGAAAAAGCGATCGCCTATACGCAGCAGGCAGGGCTGAAATACCTGTACCATCCTGGCCCATTTGACAATTGGGGCCATTTTGAGCTGAATGCGCAGTTTCCTAGTGGCTGGGATGGTTTGAAGGCTTGTAGCCAACAAGCCAAGGAAAAAGGCATTTACACAGGGGTTCACACCTTGTCCAATTTCATCACGCCTAATGACCCTTATGTCACGCCTATCCCAGACCCTCGTCTGGCTGTGGTGGGGAGCGCTACGCTGGCTTCCCTTATCGATGCCGTGAGGCATGAAATAGCGATTGATTCGCCTACTTTCTTCAATCAGTATGACAATAACCACATGAAGACCGTGCGTATCGGCGAGGAGCTGATACGCTATGGAAGCGTTTCGCAGAGCGAACCGTGGAAGCTATTGGACTGCGAGAGAGGCGCATTTGGCACCAAAGCCACTTCCCATGAAGCGGGCGAGCAGGTCCACAAGCTCGCCGACCATGCTTATAAGGTCTTCCTCACCAATCCCGAACTCACGACCGAGATGGCCACCCAACTCTCTAAGTTGTTCAATCACTGCGACCTGCGCCAAATCTCCTTTGATGGACTGGAAGGCAATCGCTCTACAGGCATGGGCAATTATGGCGAAGTGCTTTTCACAGATACCTGGTATCAGCACCTTGACGAATCGGTGAAAGGCCATTTTATTGCTGATGCGAGCCGCACGTCCCACTATTTTTGGCACCTATATACCCGCATGAACTGGGGCGAACCGTGGTACGCAGGCTTTCGCGAAAGCCAGACGGAGTACCGCATGAAGAACCAGGCTTACTTCGAACGCAACCTCATGCCCAATATGCTGGGCTGGTTTTCTATGCACAAAAACACCCCTGTCGAGGACATCGAGTGGATGCTGGCGCGCTCCGCGGCGTTTGATGCGGGTTATGGCTTCGTGACCAATTATGAGGTGTTGGCGGAAAATGGCGCGGCCGATGAGATTTTGGGACTGATCGGCATGTGGGAAGCTGCGCGTATGGCGGATGCTTTCTCTGTGGATCAGCGCGAGCGCATGAAAGACATTCAACGGGAATTTCGTTTGGAGCAAGTAGGGGAGGAGCAATGGAAGCTTCAGGAGGTACACTCTTTCAAATTTGCCCATGAGAAAAAGGTGCGTCAGCCTGGGGAGCTGTTGTATTCTACTTTTGACTTTGAGAACCCTGTTTCAGAACGAGCTATGCACGTCATTTTGACAGCTGTAGATGCTGATATTCAGTCCATTAGCTTGGAATTGGATAATCACAGGAAGCTTGGCCTTCCCGTGACTTTGAAAGCTGGGGAAAGCCTGAAGTATTTGGGAGGTGCTGCCATTCACTATGATGCGACTTGGCATGTGCTGGGCGAGGTGCCGGTTGAGGAGGGGGATTGGGATGTAGGGACTGGGAAGCATTCGCTGGAGGTGGATTGTGCGTTTGCGCAGGCACAGGAGGGAGCGAAGCTGAAGGTGGAGGTGCGGGTGCTAGGCGATGAGGAGGTGGTTGGGAAGTAGGGAAAACGGTTATTTTTCAGCAAAATAATTATACATGAAAAAATATAAACTAAATTCTACTGAAATCAAGCGACTTATTCCTCCTTCAGGTGGCTGCCTGGCAACAGATAAAATTACAGTAGAAGGAATGCAAATTGGTTATATGTATAAAGAACATTATGAACGTGAATTAGACAGTGGGTGGCGCTTTTTTTCAGGCACAGAATCCCAATCCTATATAGATGACTTATCCAATTCCAATGTTTATGACCTTAATACCATAGCAAATTACGACAGGGCGATTATTCCTTACCTTGATCTACCATATGGAGTAGAACTCGAACGAATTGAAGGAACTGATGAGTTTAGCTTGATAGCACCTTGACTACAAAAAATGTGGATCTTTAACAGATTCTGTGGAACACCCTCCATCACACAAGCCGGTTCCCTCAAGGGAACCTTCGCACAAGGCCAAAATCTACGCGAAAACCCCATTGAGGGGGTTGAGGCCTGTGCGATCGGGGCTGTTTCAAAGGCAAGCGAAAAGCTTACCACGGAAATTGTCATAGAACCATTAATTTTTCAAAAAATATGAAAAAGCAGCCCATATTCTCTGTGATCAGTGCTTTCCTTATATCAGGTGTAGCGCTAACATTAATTTATTTCGGCTATTTTTTCATGACTTTTGACTTGGCAGGAGGGGAAACGTTAGCCCGAATAGAAAGTCAAAAAATTGTCCTTTTTATCCTGACAATATGCGTCCTTGGAGTCACTTTTTCATTGCTCAAGTATTATCTGTCAATAGGTAAAAAACATACTGCAATTGGCCTTATTATCCTGCCAATCCTCCTTTTCGGAGCTGTTTCTTATTCTTGCCTAGATACGTTTCTTTACCAAGAACCCTTTGACAAAACAGTTTGGCTTCAAGAAAAATGGAAACCACTAAACATGGCTAAAACGTTGGTTAAGAAGGATGAGTTGATAGGGCTTTCAGCGGATCAAGTGCAAAAAATGCTAGGTGAACCAAATGAAGCATATTCCAATGAAGAAAACGAACTAGTTTATTTTAGCTATTTGGTCGAAGAAGATTGGACGATGCTGCTTCGTTTTGATGATAAAATTGTTGTTTCGACAAATCTTCGGCTGCCCTTCTTGGGAATTTGACATAAACGTATTTAGCCCTATTATCATGAAAAAATCCATTGTCTTACTTATCCTCCTCCTCATTATCAGTCAAATCTCTTCTGCCCAGCTAATGCCAGGGCAATTGTGGATAATCGCCCAAAATGGGGATACCTCACTTGTTGGGAATCATAATAAATCCCAGGTATTGATGAGCATGACTGAAGATTCTTCCATCCATAGTGTCTATTTTAGACAAAGAAAGATGTATGGGACTGGAGAGAGTATTAACTTGACTTATAGAGATACCCTCTTTCTTTCTGAAGAAATAGATTCGAAAAAGGGTCTTTTGTATCAAAAAAATGGCCATTATAAGATTCCAGAAAGTTCACATTCTGTGTATGAAATCCTTGATTCTTCTGACTCTACTTTTCAGATAAGGAGGACAATGGTTTTTGGAAAAAAGAGCCTTGGGGACCTGAGCGAATATCAACTATTGGAAGAGATACCCTATAAATACACCTCTGATGACTTTTTTACGGCGATTGTAGGAAATGATTATGAAGAATATAAAAGCCAAGACAGTGTTCCCAATCAGAAGAAAATCTTCTTTCGTAATAAAAAACGCATACGCCTTTGGGAAAAAGAGGAGGAAAAGAAAAAACTAACGAGCTTTATTGGTACCAATTGGCAACCCTTGGATGAACAGTATATTGTCTTAGACTTTAATGGGTTTCTTATATATAAAGGGGTAAATGGAAACCCCAAGATCGTGACAAAGATTTCTGAAGAAGAAGTGGAAATGGTTGAATATGTGCCTGAAACGCTTGAAAGAAAGGTAACTTTATGGCGAAAGATCAATTGACTTCAGAATTCTTTAACTTACCACTCATTGACGACCTTAATACTCAGTCTCACATTGACAGACACTCCATCTTTATAGGCAGGTCTTAGGCGACCGTATCGGAAAATTTCCCTGATAATACTCGGCAAATGGCACGTTTCTTCCGCTCCATCAAAAGGCGTGTCGTACCACCTCACTTGCTTGATTTGCCCATCTGCCCCAACGATAAAATTTATGCCATGAGAAGGCGTCATTGGTTCACAAAAACAATAATCCAGCCTTCCCTCATCTATTTCTGGAATGGTATCTCCATTAGCCATCAAAGGAAGTTCGTCCACCTCTGTTTCATCGTAAATCGGCCCTTCAATTGTTCGTTTTGGGAAAAAATAGGAAGGCAAAGCGTTCGACCCAAGAGCGCTTATATTACCATAATCTGTAATCCATAAAGTATCTCGAAAATCTTTGGAAGTAGTCACAAAAGGGTCTGTTCGCTCCAGAGGCATTATTTTTTTTACCAACCCAGATTCTACCCCACCTCTTACCTCTCTATACAGCCAAAAAGTGCCAGTCCACAGCTTTTTGTAGGTCCAGTATTCCATCCCTTCTGGATAGGTAGAGTCTCCTATCACCAAGGTGCTTTCTCCTAGCAATTGATAGGTCTCGCCATAGCTGTATCGCTTGCCACGATGATAATGGCAGTATTCTACCCGCATATGGCGGTCGTTGAAGACAATCTCTTCCCGCGCATATTTGGAACTAATGAAAATGCCTTTCCCACGGATGGGTTCTTTGGAGTCTTTGATGATAACAGGCGGACCGATACGGATGGTATCTTGGGAAAATAGGAGCAGAGAAGTGCCTAGCAGGGCAAATAGGAGGAGGATGGTCCGTTTCATAGAGATAAAACGGATGAGAGGAGGGACTATTTTCTAAATAGCTCCTCCATACTTACCGTATTCTGTGCCAAATAAGCATGCTTATTAGCAGCCACGCCATACGTTGTGATTAAGGTCAAAAAGATCGCTTTCCTCGTTTTGGTGGTAGCCTTAAACGTTCCGATTTTGTTTCTTAGGTTGTCGGCATATTGTTTGGAAATGGTAAAGGAATCAATGGAAAACTTCATTTCGCATAGGTTGACGACTTGGTCTTTTCTGTCAATCACCAAATCAATCTGCGCATGCTCATTATACCATGATGAAACCGATGTTTGAATGCCGCTAATTCCTAAGGCCATCTTGATTTGGGGAATATGATGTAGACAGACCATTTCAAATGCATATCCACTCCACGCTTTGTACATGGAGGTATCATGGGCATTTACCCAAAAGTATTCATCGTCAGGGCTAGATTTTTGGATAAAGTTCAGGTAAAAAAGAGAGTATGGATCGATCAATTGGTATAGGGTGTGTTTTCCTTTTTTTCCAAATGAACGGTAATGACGGATAAAGCTGCTTTCTTCCAATTCCTGCAAAATGCGCGTCAATCCCCCTCCGTTTGACAAATGGGTCATTTTGCTAATTTCTCCTTTGGTTAATCCTTTTTTCTTTTGAGATAGTGCTTCTACAATAGCCGTATGACGTTCTGACCGATTGAATAGGGAGATATATAAGTTTTCGTACTCGTTTCTCAAAAGCGCATTTCGTTCAAAACACAAGGCATTGATATTTTGGGACGCGCTCAACCCCGGTTCAATATGATCTAGGTAATAGGGAATTCCCCCAAATACCATATAAAATAAGGTAATTTGATACCTGTCAAAAACGGTTTGTTTATAGGACAAAAAGGCTTCTGTTTCGGCTAAGGTAAAGGGTTCTAGCTTGATTCTGCCCGTGGTTCGGTTGTGGAGGCCTCCACGATTATTTAGCAAATTTTTGATCATCCATGAAGCGGCAGAGCCACATACAATGAGCAAAATGTCTCGACGCGCACTTGCCCAACTATTCCAAAAATGCTCCAAGCCAATCAGAAATTTTGATTTTGGGGTATCCAGCCAAGGAAGTTCATCTAGGAAAATGACCTTTTTACCCTTCGTGTCTATTTTTTCTAATAGTTCAATCAATTGCTGAAACGCGGTCATCCAATTCTTTGCGGGCCTTGCTTCAAAATCCTGGTCGCTATATCGCATCAATGCGGCATGAAATTGCCCCAATTGATCCCCCATATTGACATTCGCCAGTCCTGTCAATTGGAAGGCAAATTGATCTTCAAATACTTCTCGAATCAAGTAGGTCTTTCCCACCCTTCTTCTGCCGTATACCGCTATAAATTCTGATTTTCGAGAATCTTTATATTGATTCAGCTTCTTTATTTCTTTCTCCCTACCAATAAGGTGCTCCATGATTTAAGTTATAATTGGCTATATCTAATAAAAATAAGCACTTTTAGCCAATTATAAAATTATAATTGGCTATATCTAGGCAAAAAATGCACTTATGGCCAATTATAAGGGAAAGCAACCCATCTTCTAGAAAATCACGTTTTCTCAAACTGAATCATCATCCCTAATTTCCTATAAATCCATTCAAGATTTTTATGAATATTATATCGATGGAATTTTGATGGTAGGGAAAAAAGGCCTCAAATTTGTATTTGAGGAAAACCAATACAGGGAAGCCTTGCACCATTATGTGGAAGAATTCCTGAAAGAGTAGCCTTATTTACTGTTCATGACACTGGGTCGGATTACGCAAAGAGCCAGCCCCTTATCCAGAAATCCGCCCCAGCGTGGGTTGAACTTGAACTTGAGTTTGCGCTTGAACTGGAACTTCCCTCACCCCTCCAACTCTTCGAGTTCCATCAAGATTTCCTCCCAAGCAGCGGTCCGCTGCTGAATGGTCTCTTGAATGGCATCAAATTGTCCTTGCAATTCCGTCAGCTTGTCGAAACTGGCTGCGACCTCAGGGGAGGCCATTTCCAGAAGCTTGGCTTCCTTTTGGCCTTCTAAATCGGTTATCTCTGTTTCGATCTTCTCCACATCTCGATGTAGCTTCTTGATGCGGTTATTGAGCTGTTTTTGCTCTTTGTAGGAGAGCCTAGGGGCAGACTCATCAGAAACGGTTTTAGTTTCTATAGCTTCCTCAACTTTCTTTCCTCCCTCTCGCTCTCCCGCTCCAACTCGCTCTTCTTCTTCTCGCCCTTCTCGCCAACGCTCATACTCCTCATAAGTCCCGGGATATTCCTTGATCTTATGGTCCTCGATGTACCAAATTTTATTGGCGACTTTTTGCAGGAAATAGCGGTCGTGGGATACAACCACAAATGTGCCTTCATAGGCATTGAGCGCCTGGACCAGCACTTGGATACTGGGAATATCAAGGTGGTTGGTAGGCTCATCCAGCAGGAGGAAGTTAGCTTCTGAGAGCAAGGTCTTGGCCAACGCGACGCGCGATTTCTCCCCCCCAGAAAGCACTTCGATCTTTTTCTCTATCTCATCCCCCGAAAACATAAAGCTCCCCAGCAAACTCCGCAATTCAGCCTCTGTACGGCCACGGGAGTGAAAGTCAATCTCCTCGTAGATATTGCGCTTTAAATCCAGTACTTCCAACTGATGCTGCGCAAAGAAAGTAGGGATCACATTGTGGCCCATTTCTGATAAGCCCTGATGTGGTTCAGTGCCAGCCACGACGCGCAAAAGGGTGGACTTGCCCAGGCCATTGGCACCGATCAGGGCGATCTTGTCCCCGCGCAAGACAGTGGCTTCGCCACCTTCGATGATGACCTTGTCGCCGTAGGCTTTGTGGATGTCTTTCAGACGGGCCACCTCCTTGCCGGAAGGCTTGGAGAAAGAGAAGCGGATATTCAACCCAAACCCTTCTTGCTCTGGCGCTTCCAGCTTCACCAGTCGTTCGAGGGCCTTGATCCGACTCTGGGCCTGGCGAGCTTTAGACGCTTTGTATTTGAAGCGATTGATAAACCGCTCTTGCTCTTCGATGAATTTCTGCTGGTTGTCGTAGGCAGCTTGTGCCTGTTCGTGGCGGAGGGCCTTTTCCTGAAGGTAAAAGGAATAATTGCCTGCGTAGACGTTAAGCTGCTTGAGGCTGATCTCAACGATCTTATTGGCCATGCGGTCGATGAAGTAGCGGTCGTGAGATACGATGACCGTACTGCCTTTGAAGCTCTTGAGGTAATTCTCTAGCCATTGGATGGAGGGCAAGTCAAGGTGGTTGGTAGGCTCATCCAGGAGGAGTACGTCCGGCTCTTCCAGCAGCATTTTAGCCAAAAGGACCCGCATCCGCCAACCCCCCGAAAACGTGCTGTACGGCTGAAATTGCTCCGTTTCGCTGAATCCCAAGCCACTCAGCATACCATGCACCGACGCGTCTATGGTACTGCCTCCTTTGGTATCAAATTCGTCTTGCTTGGCCGCCAAATCGTTGAGGACTTTTTCGCTCACATCCCCCTGCTCCATACGCGTCAGCAAGTCTTCAATTTCCAATTGCAGGTTAAGCAATGGGCGGTAGGCTTCCCGTACCACTTCATGGATGGGATCATCGGTCTCAAAGGAAAGCAGGTCCTGGTTAAAAAAAGCAATTTTAAAAGAACCCGAACGCTCTACTTTTCCTTCGGTGGGCTTAAATTGCCCATCTAGCATGCGCAGCAAGGTAGACTTGCCCGTCCCATTGCGCCCTATCAGGCCAATGCGCTCACCAGGCAAAAACTGGTAACTGGCCCCTCTAATCAGCCAATTGCCATTAAATTCTATCCCGAGGTTTTCTATCTTTAGCAATGTCTTTCAGTTTTGGGCAAAGATAAATGAAGAATGGAGAATTGAAAAGGGACTGCTCGGCTCGAAGATTCGCCTTCGCTGTCTGATCGTTCGCTGGCGCTCACTGTCAGACGAGAGACCGCTCGAAGACTCGCTGTCAGACAAAGGCATCTTTTCCTAGTCTCTTGTCTGACAGCGAGCCCGCAGGGCGAGCGATCTGACCTCTGACAGTGAGGAGCGCAGCGACGAACCGTTCCGAACCGTTCCGAACCGTTCCGAACCGTTCCGAACCGTTCCGAACCGTTCCGAACCGTTCCGAACCGTTCCGAACCGTTCAGCACGGTAATGCGCATAACCTGCTGATGACCAGCCTGCTATCAGAAGCCATTTTGGATATTTTTTAACATTCACTCTCTATTTCAACCAAAATCCCATTTATGAAAGCCCACAAAATAAAAGTAAAAGCATCTGTATCAGAAATGCGGTATTTCACTTTTTCTTTCGGCAAAATAGGTAGAGAAAAGCGAAAAACACACACTATTGAAACCAGTTATGCGGAGCGGTATATTTACGCGCATGAGAAATTAGCCTATTTTTTTAATTGCTTTGATTGGCGTTGTGGGCATAGCGTCGCGTCCTTTCGAGAGTTGCTTGAAACAAAAAAATTGGATCAGGACAAATGCTTGGATTTTATGTTTAAGTATAATGGAAGTGAGCTGAGAACCTTCCCCACATTCCCCAAAACTGCTTTACTGGGAATACAATGCAAAACAAATTTGACTGAAGAAATACAGATTCTTTACCTCAATATCGATCCCTTTTGGGATAAAGATGATTTGACCCTTGTAAAGGAGTTGAAGCAATTTCGCATTAAAGGGTGAAGCGAACAATCTCGTAGTGAAGATAGGCTCTTTTCCCATCGTTTTCCGTAGCGGCGCGATTTATCGCGCCGCTACGGAAAACGGCAATAAACTTTTACCACCATTCGTATTGTCTCATACCACACAGCATTCAAGCCGAAGTCGTACACGATCTTTACACCTGGATCATCTCAGGGAATAATCTGGCAAAAAACCATGTATTACACTGGTAATTGCTGAAAACCCCTTAGATTTGCTATCCTAATGACTTCTGGACACAACCCCAACAAAATGTATATGAGCAGATTTCTGTTAGCAATTATTGCTATCTCCATCCTGGGCTTATCCCAGGCTGTGGCACAATTGCCCGCCTATTATGAGCCAAACCGCATCTATAAAGATGCCCTTGAATTGTATGAAAAAGAAAAATATGGTGCTGCGCAGGAGAAGTTTGAAAGATTTCTCCATGCCAAAGGCTATGCGCACAACGATCACGCCAATGAGCTGAACGCCAACGCCCGATTCTACCAATCGGTGTGTGCCTATCGACTTGATCGATACGATACAGAGCCTTTACTGAAAGCCTTTATTTCGGGATTTCCCGAAAACAGCAAGTGGTTGGATGCGCATTATTATTTGGGCAAATACTACTTCGAGCGCAAGAAATACAGCGATGCCGCAGAGCCGCTTCGCTTGTATGGCGCTGCCACGGGCAGCAATCCTACCTATGCGCAGGAGGCCAACTTCCTCCTGGCCTATAGCCATTTCATGAACAATGACTACGGGACTGCGCGGGAGCTCTTCAAGCAGGTAAAGGAGACGGATTCTCCTTTTGCGGAAGATGCGCGGTATTATGACGCGATTATGCTGTACCAAAGCAAGGATTATGGCCTTGCCTATGACGCCTTCAAAGAGTTGGAGTTTTCGCCAAAATATAAGTCAGAAATCCGGACGTACCTCGCCAATTGTATGTTGAAGCTCAAGCGCTATGGTGAGCTATTCCTGTTGGCCGATGACTTGGCGAGTGATCGCCAAGCGGCAAAAAAAGACGCAGAGATTTACTTCATCGTGGCAAATGCCAGCTACGAGAAAAACGATTACCCCAAAGCTTCTAGCTTCTTTAAGCAATATGTCGACAATGCGGGTAAACTCAACCGTGGGGGCTATTTTCGTTATGCCCAATCTCACTATAAGCAAAATCAATATAAGGACGCCATTCCCCTTTATGGAAAGGTCTTGACTCAGGAGCGGGACTCTTTGACACAGATTGCCTCTTACTATTTAGGCTTCTGTTTTTTGGAGGAAAAAAGCCTGGACAATGCGCGCGTAGCCTTTGAGAAAGCAGCCAAGGCAAAAGAGCCCAATAACGCGGTCATCAAACAAGATGCCTTATACCAATATGCGAAGCTGAGTTACACGACCAAGCATTATGAAGAGGCTTATAAAGCTCTCCAACTATTGGAAAAATATTATCCTAATGCTGAGTATATCCCCGAAGTTCGGTCTTTGACTGGTGAGTTGTTGTTTTATTCCAAAAACTACAAGCAAGCGGTAACTTACCTGGAGTCAGTACCGCTGAATACGGACCGCCAACGGAAAGCCTACCAGACGGCCTGCTTTTACTATGGGACACGTCTCTACGAACGCGGCCGATATGAAGAGGCCTCTACCCATTTCACCAAAGCAGTAGTGAATGCTTTTGATAAAAATATGGCGCTGGATGCGCAGTATTGGTATGGAGAATCGCGCTTTCGGGAGGAAAAATACGACGTGGCCGCCAAAGCCTATCAGACTTTCTTGACCATGCCCAATGCGCGCAAAAGCGAATTGTACACCATGGCGACTTATGGGTTAGGGTGGTGCAATTTTAAAGCAAAAAAGTACGATGCTGCCTTGAAAAATTTTGAAGATTTCATCTCAGCAGCTGGAAGGCAGGCGGAAGTCAAATACATGGTAGATGCCTATCTCCGTGCTGGTGACTGCCTGTTTCTCAAACGCAATTACCCTAAGGCAAATACCTATTACAGCCGGGTAGCTGATTTCAACTATACGCGCAAGGACTATGCGATGTATCAAATTGCTGAAGGCAGCTATCGTCAAGGCAAATACCAGGAAGCTGTCGCGTCTTTTGGGAAATTGGTGAATACCTATTCCAAGTCAGAATTACGGGATGATGCCCTGGACCGTGTATCTGAGATTTATCTTACCTGGATCAAGGATTACACCCAGACGAAGAAATACGCCAAAATGCTTGTCACATCGTATCCGCGTAGCCCTTTGGCTCCAGGTGCTTATAACCGCTTAGCGCTAGCCTCTTATCTCACCAATGACGCCAAAGGCGCCATCGACAACTTCAAAAAGGTTGTCCTTGACTATGGTTTTGATCAAGAACAGGCGCAGATCGCCTTGGAGAACCTGGCTTCTTTGCTTGATCCCAAGGAGTACGATAAATTATTCAAACAGTACAAATCCCAGAATCCTGATGTCAACGAGAATCTCGCAGACTTGTATTTCAATACAGGCCTAGACCGCTATTACGCAGGGAATTTTAACTCAGCTATTGGGCAGTTTACCTCCTACATCAATGACTTTCCCAATGGCCCTAACTACCACGAATCTCTGTTATTCCGTGCACGCAGTAATAAGGAGTTAGGGAAATTTGACAACGCACTGAGTGACTATAGCAAAGTCTATGACACCAAGCCCAAGAATACTTTTACTAATATAGCATTGCTCGAAGCTGCCGAAATCAAATATGACCAGCAGAATTATCAGACAGCATTGAATCTATACAAATTGCTGGAACAGACAGCAGAGAAAGTAGAGAACAAAACGCAAGCCCGTTTTGGAATCGCGGCCTGCCACCAAGCATTGGGAAATCATACAGAGGCAGAACGGGTCCTCAAACCCATTGCGGACAATCCGCAACTCAATGCCATCACGCGTGAACGCGCCCAGATGGAGATCGCCATTTCGCTTTATAACCAAAACAAACTCGCCGATGCATTGGCTGGATTTAAGCAAGTGGAGCAGGAAAACAAAACGGAATACGGTGCCCGGAGCCAGTACATGATCACCTTGATCTTTTATGATCAGGGGCGGTACAATGACGCGAAAGATGCGGGACTGTATTTGCAAAATACTTTCCCCACCTACAATTACTGGAAGGCCAAGGCCTTCCTCGTTGTAGCGCGTGCCGAATACGCCCAAGGCGAAAACTTCCAGGCCAAAGGTGTACTGGAAAGCATCATCAACAACGCTGAATTCCCCGAAATCACCAAAGAAGCGCAAACACTGCTCGATAAGATCGTGGCAGAGGAGAATGCGGGAGGATAAGGAAGAACGTTCTATGTTCTAGGTTTTAAGTTCTAAGTGGCTTTTAACCTAGAACAAAAAACCTAAAACTTAGAACCTAAAACTTAGAACTTTTACTATGTCAATCAACATAAAACATATATTCTTTCTTGGCTTGATGATAGGGTTCAGCGCCCTCCAAGCACAGAACAATCCCCTTGACGGGAAGGACAAGCTCCTATTGGAGAATGACCGAATCGAGGATATCATCGATAGCGATAAGCCTTTCCAGAAGATTCCCAAAGATGCTGCGCCTCAAGGGGAGATCTCTCAAATCAAATTTGAGTCCAAGGACCTCTACGTGGAGACAGACTTTGAGCCTGCTCCTCCGACGCCGAAGATCCTGCAACTGCCCCCTCCTAAGGAACTGAAAAACCAGTTTATCAAGGCGGGCTTTGGGCGGTATTCTACCCCATTAGTGCAGCTATATCTGCATGATGGTCGTGACCGAGCGTACGATTATGGACTGGACTTCAGCCACTTATCAGCGCACAAAGATGCTGTGCAGTATCGGAATTTCCGCGAAAATGAAGGGCGCTTTAACTTAGGCTACCTGACAGATCAGAACAAGTTTACAGGTGAATTAAAGGTCTATAATACCTCTTACTTCAACTACGCCGATACGGCGGCTCGCTCCAGCATTCAGGCTTTGGAAGACACGATAGGCATGGGCTTCACTCAGATAGATTTTGGTGCCAGTGTTCTGCGCAACTTTGACTCAGACATTCCTATTGACTATGATCTTGGGGCTAGGGTCCAAATTTATACAGGCCGTCGCAACAACCGCGAACTTCACCTGGTACTCACGCCAGAAGGCGATTATGAGATTGGCGATGGGATAGAAGTAGGCTTGACATCCAATTTTACCTTTACCTCTGGTAAAATAGATTCTGCTAACCAGGCGCGTTTATTTGTGGACTTTTCACCTCACCTCAACTATAGCTCTGGCGACTTTGCGTTGAGCGCAGGACTGAAGATGAACTATTACAACAACAATGCAGATTCCGCCAATGTGACATCTACGACGCCACAAGTAGAACTGCGTTACCGCTTGCTCCCTAGAGAGCTGACCGTGTTTGCAGGGCTGACAGGAGGGATGACCTATAACCGGTATTATGATCTTATCCGCGTGAATCGCTTCTTGAGTTCAGCAGTGGAAATCAAGCCATCTGTGGAAACGCTCAACGTCTATGGTGGAATCAGTGGTCAACTGGGTAATCAGGCCGACTACAACGCTCAAGTGAGTTATAAGACAGTAAAGGATGCCTTGGTTTATATGGTGCCCGCAGACGGGGCTTATTTCACGCTGGGATATGATTCCTTGATGAAAGTATTGGGCATCGATGTGGAAGTGAATTATGACTTGCAAGAAAATCTGCGAGCAGGTGCCAAAGTGGTTTATAACAATTACACCACCTCGACTTTGCTCCGCAACTTCCACGCTACGCCGTTGAAGCTTGAAGTGTACGGATCGTACATTCATGAAGAGAAACTGACAGTTACAGGAGAGCTGAACGTCTTTGGGACAACGCCCATGAGCAATGAAGGCGAAACCATCCTTCGCCGTAGTTCGCTCTTTGACCTCAACCTCGGCGCAGACTATCGCCTGAATGAACAGATCTCCCTTTGGCTCGAATTCAACAACCTCCTCAACGCCAACTACCAGCGCTGGTACAACTATGCTGAGCGCCCGATCGACATCAAAGGCGGGATTACCGTGTCGTTTTAAAGATTATTAATTGAGTGATTATTGATTAATGATTGGCGATAGCTGATAAAGAAAGCCACGGATCGAACACATTACCACGGAAATGGTATCTTCCATCCGTGAAAATCTGTGTAATCCGTGGCTAATTTCTTATACTTGCTAAAAGGAGGAATTTATGCCATTAACCAGTAGAAATATAGCGGGGCTAATCTGTATTGCATTACTATTTGTTATTGGCGTATATGCTATGCTAAAGGCTTCCGAAGTTAGCAATTCAGCAGGTGCTTTAGCCCAACTTACACCCCTAACCTCAGAACCCCAAACTCCTCAAATGGATGCCGTAGCGTATCGCGATGTGGTGCAAACTGATGCGCAGCCAACTCCTGTAGTTGCTAAACCCCTTCCAGGTGCTATCATACATGTCGACAGCCCCATTTCCCCCATCGAAAAAGCAAAGATCGTCTCCACTTCTCGTCCTCAAAGGACGCCAGCTACTGGCGACGGCTCCGCCTTTTTGGTGCCGAGAAAGACACCCACGCCACCCGCTACGCGGGGGCAGATAGCGGAACGCCGCAGCAGCGGGCGGATCGACTCTACCTTCGACGGGCGGGCCGTCGCCGAAGAGATGCTGCCTAGCGTCAAGCGCTACCACCTCATCGGTGGCAGCTTCTCCACCGCCGAAGCCGCCAACGATTTTGCACGGAAAATGGAAGCCGAAGGCCACGCGACTTTCATTCTCTACCCCCCTGCAGGCTCCGCCCTGCAGCACCGCGTCTCCCTCTTCCGTGGAGCCACCCGCGAAGCCGTAGAGGCCCGAAAGCAATTCTTGCTCAAACAAGGAAAAAAAGCAGGCTGGATTTATGAAGAAAGATAAAAAGCGGATTTCCAGAAGCGAAAAGTGTACAAGCTAGCCCGCAAACTTAGAACTTAGATCCTAGAACTTAGAACTTCTTCTTCCCCCATGCTTTCCCTCATCACCCCATGCTTCAATGAAGGCCCATCCATTCAGGCTTTCTTATCCCAACTGGAAGCGGTGCTAAAGGAATTGAAGTTCCCTTGTTACGTCGTTGTGGTTGATGATGGGTCTTCGGATGACACCTTGGAACAGCTCAAAGCCTTCCACTTTCAATCAGATCATATCGAACTCAAGGTGCTGAAGCTCCCCTATAATATGGGCCACCAAGCAGCCATCCAGCAAGGCATGTTGTATGCTCAAAAGCTGCCTGCGGATCGTTTTGTCATCATGGATTGTGATGGGGAGGACGATCCCAAGATGATTTCAGAAATGCTGACTCAAGGAGATGAGGACATCGTCCACATCACCCGCGCCAAGCGAAGTGAGGGCATCTCCTTTCAGCTTTCCTACTGGATCTATCGGTTGATTTTTTGGCTAGTGACAAAGCGGAATATGAATTTTGGGCATTATTGCCTGATCAATAGAAGGATGTTGGAAGCCTTGCTACATCGCTCTTTCATTCACTTTCCCGCAGCCTTGCTGAAACTGGATGCGCGACGCGCTTTTCTGAAAGCTGATCGTCCACCGAGGCTAGACGGCAAATCCAAAATGGGCTATTCCGGCCTTGTAGCCCATGCTTTCCGCTCCCTCGTCGAATTCGCCGACGAACTACTGAAGCTCTTTTTGCGCTTATTTATTCTGATCATGTTGTTCTTTTTTACCTATATCGGCTACATCCTCTATCACAAATTTTTCAGCGGACAAGCCATCCTCGGCTGGGCCAGCACCCTCTCCATCGGCCTCCTCAATATGGCACTGATTTCCCTCGGCTTTTTTGTCATGGGATTATTATTGCTAAATATGCAGGCGAAAAGAGGGCAATCGCTTCAAAGCGAATGCTTTGAAGAAGTTTTAAGTTCTAAGATTTAGGTTCTAAGTTGCAAACAAACCTAGAACTCAGAACTTAAAACCTAAAACCTTCCGATGTATTCGGGTGACGACGTACTTGAAATCATGGCGAAGAACGCGCCACGCCGCCACGATTATATCGAGGGGCTGATTCGAAATGCGTTTGGGTTGAGAGAACTGTCGGAGCCTGTGACTATGTTGGAATTTGGTGCGGGGAGAGGGATATTTATCGATCGCTTTCTGCAAGAAAAGATGGTGAAGACGGCGGTGGTTGAAAGAGAAACCATATACCTGAAGGAATTGTCACAGCGGCATCAAGGATATGCCTCCTTGGAAGAAGTGTCAGATGGAAGCCTGGATTTTATTTACTTGATAGATGTCTTGGAGCACCTGGAAGACGACCGCTATTTCCTCGAATTATTTCACCAAAAACTCAAGCCTCAGGGCAAGGTCCTTATTTACGTCCCAGCACGTCAGGAACTGTTTTCAGAATTTGATACGCGTATTGGGCATTTTCGAAGGTATCACAAAAGGGAATTGGCAGAAAAAGTGCAAGCGGCTGGTTTTCAGATAGATACCCTGAGGTATCACGAACTCTTAGGCTACTTCGCAGCCTTCTACAACCGTCTCTTCGCCAAGGATGGCGAGCTCAACGCCAAGGCTGTCGCCTTCTATGATCGCTTCTTTGTCCCTCCCACCAATTGGTTGGAGAAGCTCCTTGCGCCGCCCATTGGAAAGAGCCTGTATGTGGTGGCGAGGAAGTAAAGAAGAAAAGTAAAAAGTCAAAATAAGAAACAAGAAAGGGAAAAAGGAAGAATCAGAAAAGATTCGCGCCCCTTCACCCACTCAAAATTCACCATTCAATCATTCAACATTCAAAACTCACCCCTAAAAATAGCCTTTAGCCTCCTATTGCTGGCTGCCATAGTAGTGTTCGGCGTAAGAGGCTACTTCCTCTTTGTCCACACGCCGAATCTCGGCGCGATGGAGAGCAACGTCGTCTACGGCATCCAGCGGTTACTGGCAGGTTGGTCGCTCTATTCGGACCCCGCTCAGCCGCCTTATGCGATTTTGCAATACACGCCCCTTTACTACCATGCCTGTGCTGTTGTCGGCAAGCTTATGGGCATTTCTCCTGATGACCTGATGCATGTCCTTGTCCTCAACCGTAGCCTTTCCCTGCTGTTCAATTTGTTGACTTGTTTTATCGCTTATAGACTGATGACCAGAGAGTTATCTGTGCCAAGGCTTTGGACGCTGGGAGCAAGTCTATTGATGTTTATGTACATAGAGCCTGCTCAATATGGCCGCCCGGACAGCTTGGAAAGCTGCTGTTTTATGTTGGCAGTATATGGCGCGTTGAAGTATATTGAAAAAGGAAAATGGGCGTACCTGTTGTGGACTGGTGGGGCAGCTGTACTTGCGACCCTTGCCAAACAGAATGGCGTTATGTTGATCGCCGTTTTGGGCCTTTTCCTGATGGTATTTGCAAAAAACTGGAAGCACCTAGGCCTCACATGTTTGGCAGTAGGATTAAGTGGGATAGGACTGACTTGGCTGATGATTGGGGGGGAATGGAAGGTCTTTGGGCAAAATGTCATTCAAGGCGTCAATAACGGTGTTGATGTCATGTATTGGCTGGATGTGGTGGTGGGAGATGGGTTGGGTAAATTCTTTTTACCCTTTTTGGTGGGGGGCTGGGCGGCTTGGGCTTGGCTTCGCCAAGGCCCTTCAGCGAAACATCGCCTGTTGGCATGGCTGATAATAGGCAGCTTCGCCTTTGCGCTGCTTACGGGCCTCAAATGGGGTTCCATTCCCAGTTACTTCACGGACTGTGTGAATCTCTGTCTGATAGCCGCAGCAGCCCAGGCGCATTTCGTCATCTCTCGCGTGAGCGATGATGCATGGAGACATAAGGTGATGCGATTGACCGCATTGGCGCTTGTGCTAACGCTTCCGTTGCACTTCACGGGAAAAGGGTGGGGGAGGGTCATCTCCGAAGACCAGTCCGACTGGTGGGCAGACGCTACTGCCGTCCAGACATTTTTGTCCCAAAACCAGCAATTACAACCTGATGACCTGATTTTTGCCCACGATTATTTGCTCAACCTCCTCTTATTCCGCCACGCTACCTTTCCCCAAAACGACATTGTCTATTGCTGCTCATGGCCGAGAGAAAGTTATGATTATGCTCATTTTACTTCACGCGCCAATGAAGGACTGATCCGCTTTGTCATCGACTATAAGGATCGGCCGCTCAGGCCGATGGTGGACTTTGAGTTTGAGGGATTTCAGGATGTGGGGCATGTGGGGAGGTATGCGGTTTGGATGCGGAAAGGGCTGTAAATGAGATTGCAGAATATCGAACAAGGATTGATGATTGATGAAGTGAAAGCGCCTTTATCTTTCTCCAATCCCGTAGATGATGCTCAGGACATGCCTTGTTCTGCATTCATCATTCTGAAATCATGATCTTTCCTAAAGCCTCCCCACTTCCCCTTCTCTCGGCGCATCAGCCTCCCATTCAGGATATTGCCGAAATATCTTCCCCACAATTTTGGGGATCAGCTTTTCCATGTTGGGGGATTGGGTGCTTAATGCGCCTTTGGCGATTCCTTGCCAGATCACGCGCTCGTCTTGGAGGTCAGTCACATAGATGATCAGGGTCCCTTCTGTATAATCATAGGTCTCGAACCAACAATTGGCCCAGTACGGGAACCGCCGCCTGTTGGTGCATTGGCGAATGGTCACTTCTCGATTATTGAAGACGATTTGAAATCCTACCTGAAGGCGTGCCGTCAGTTCATCTTCCACATACCCTCTTTCTCTCATCTCCAATTGGATGGCTTCTTTGATTCTGCTACGGTTGATGGGATTGTCATAGAGGGGTTGTGTGGTGCCGTCAGCATTGAGGGCATCCGTGCAGATTGTGAAAGCCTTGTAGGAGGAAAAAGGCGATTCTTTATCATAATCCGTTACCACGCGATAACTCGAGCATCCTGAGAGCGCCATCACGAAAATGGTGATAACCAGCAGGTTACATATCCTTGATAATTTCATAATGTTTGGGGTTAGGTGAAGATTCCTACAATACTAGAGATTCTAGAAAGGGAATTAACTAATGGATCGCATCTCCCTAGATGACCTTTCTCATGTAGGCGGATTGGGCGTCAAATTTGTTGGGCAATATGACTAAAGTCAGTTTGGCTTCATGAACAGGTCATTTTTTCAATTGATTGAGTTTTACATTTTGTGTCTCATCCGTCTATTCCTTAAAAAAACATCTTATGAAAATTCAGACAGGAATCTGGCTTGACCATGCCAATGCACATATTGTCAGGTTAGAGAATGGAGAATCCCACACGCTTACTGTAGAATCAGCCGTGGAAGACCATCGTGTCCATGGGGGCTATGGCGGTTCAGATGCACATCTTTCTCAAGATTCTCGTTCCGACCGCAGGTTGCTGGAACGCAAAAATCAGCAATTGAAAAAATACTTCCAGGAAGTGATTGACCGAGTTCCTGCCTCCAGTGAATTGCTTATTATGGGGCCTGGGGAGGTGAAAACGGGGTTTCAACAAGAAATTCTCAGGCTGAATAGCCCTGTTGAAATCAAGGAAGTGATGACTGCCGACAAAATGACTCAGAATCAGCTTGTGGCCAAGGTGAAAGCCTTTTTTGAGGGTTAGGAGTGTTCTGGTTTTGGCAGGAATTTCATTAATTCCTGACTATTTTTTTACAAACTTCCCCGACGCCTCAATTCTCCCTTTTTCCATAAAATAATAGACATAAATCCCCTGCGGAAAAGCATGGAGGTCTAGGGTAAATTCGTCAGTATGGGCGGGTAGGGGAGAGGCAAAGACTTTCTTTCCCCAGATGTCGTAGACATGTAAACTTTGGACTTTTGGCTGGCTTTCCCAAGCGAAGGTGATTTGGGATTTGGCGGGGTTGGGGGATAACGCGATTGAGAATTTTTCGAATTCTTTCTCTATGCCTACGGTACAGGAGAGGCTGTCAAAGTCTATTTTCCGTCCCCATTCCTTATTGCCTTTTTTATAATAAAACGGCTCGTTATAGTTGGCAATGGAAATATTGAGAATTTCAAAAAAATGATTGCCCAACCCTTCCATGCCATAATAAAGTGCATTTGGGTGAAAAAAACTTTGGCAATTTGAACCAGGAGGATTTCCCGTAGTGAAATATTGACGGAACAATACTTTTAAGTCGTAGGGCATCCAACGGGAATTACTATTCGAAAATAAATCTGCGTTTTGCCAATTTCCCCGATATGGGATGTCAGGCAATGGCGCAGGGGTTTTGAGGTTTACGATTATCGCAGTAGAATCTTCCCAGCATTTGAAATCTTCCTCTCCTCTCAGTACCCTATGTCTCCAAAATTGTTGACCAACGGTATAAGTCACGGTATCTCCAATTTGCACTTTGCTACGGATCGTACGTTTTTCGAGGATATTGGTATAAGTAATTAGGGAAATTTGATCCCAGGCTGTGCTGATGATGATATCTCCGACTTCATAGTCGTGAATATGCCTAATAGCCAAAGGGTAAGTCCCCACATCAGGATGAGTAGCCCCAACTTGATAAAGGACCATGGAGGTATCTGGCAGTTGGAATAATTGCGCAAATGTTGTATCCAAAATGCCTCTGGGAAAGCATTCAAAACGGATGGTTTGGATTAATCCATTTTCCTTTCCAAGCAAAAGCTTTTCACCATTCCATCTATTGGAAATGGGATTCCCAATGGTGTCAAATGCTTGAAATTGGAAGTATTTGACAGAATCCAGCCGGCCTAGTACTGAGTCGAGTTTTGTGGCAAAATGGATGGCATGTATCTCTATCCCATGCGGATAAGTATAGAAAACCCAATTTTCCCCTGGTTGACTCTTGGTTTTAAGGAAAATGGGCTCGTAAAATTCGTTGTAAAAGGTATATGTAGCATTAGAATCTTTTGAAAATGCCTTTTGCAACCAGGGGTACGTCGTGCCATGTTTAGGATTCCACCTTACGGGATTCATGAATCCATGACAAAACATAGGCATGGAATCTGGTAAGAAATGTTGTTCTTGATTGGAAAACCAGGTGCTATCAACTCGGAATCCCAAATGAAATCCTTTCCAGGGATCATCAGGATAACTTTCAAATAGATAACTTCGACCCTCCACCAGTGGCGCATAGTTTTGCCCAAAAACAATCTCACCAGCCAGTAAAAAAATCAGTGTAAAAAAGTATTTCATATCGATAATGGCTTAGGTAAAACAAAGATTTACTTCAAAAAACGAAAAATAACCATCATCTGTACGCTTTCCCTAAACATTCCTCTATCACTTCATCAAAAAGAATGATAACTTTGAGCCGCATTTATGAGTTGTGTTGGAACCATATAAGGCATATAAGAACATATAAGTGGCTTTATCTTCCTTCTATGCCCTTAAATGCCTTATATGGTTCAAAAAATGATGTTCAACTAAGAATCAATAATTAATCAATCAATAATCAGAAATTCCCCCATGGGACTATTCAACAATACATCAGACGGTATCACAAAAGAAAATGTGCTGAAAGCGCTGGGCCACGTAGACGACCCAGACCTCAAAAAAGACCTCGTGACCTTGGGCATGATCAAGGACGTCGAGATCGACGGAAAAACCGTGAGCTTCACCGTCGTCCTCACGACCCCTGCTTGTCCCATGAAGGACCACATCCATAATGCGTGTGTGAATGCCATCAAATTGATGGTTGACAAAGAGGCAGAAGTCAAAGTCAATATGACCGCCCAGGTGACCACCCTCCGTTCGGAAAAGAACCTTCCGACGGTAAAAAATGTCATCGCCATTTCCTCTGGGAAAGGTGGCGTAGGCAAGTCTACCATCGCCGCCAACCTCGCCGTAGCCATGGCGAATACAGGTGCTTCTGTTGGACTGGTAGATGCAGACATCTATGGGCCGAGTTTGCCCATCTTGTTTGGGCTGGGAGATGAGCGCCCAAAACTCCGGAAGGTGGAAGGGCGAGACAAGCTCATCCCTATGGAAGCCCATGGCGTGAAGCTGATGTCCATTGGCAATTTGGTGAGTCCTGATCAGGCGGTGGTATGGCGCGGTCCGATGGCCTCTAAGGCCTTGCGGCAGTTGGTGTTTGACACGGACTGGGGGGATATAGACTATCTCTTTGTGGACATGCCGCCGGGGACGGGGGATATTCACTTGACACTTGTCCAGATGCTGCCTGTGACAGGAGCCGTTGTCATAACAACGCCCCAGGCGGTCGCGGTCGCAGATGCGCGTAAAGGCGCAGAGATGTTCCGCTCACAGCAGATCAATGTGCCCATCTTGGGCGTGATCGAAAATATGGCGTACTTTGTGCCTGATGATGCGCCTGACAAGCGTTATTTCATTTTTGGGGAGCATGGAGGCAGCAAGCTTGCACATAGGCTGGAAGCGCCCTTGCTAGGGCAACTGCCTATTCAGCAAGGCATCGCTGAGAATAGCGATAGCGGCCATCCAGTGGCACTATATAGCGATAGCGATATTGGAAAGAGCTTCCACCAATTGACAGAAGGACTGGCCCGCCAGATCGCCATGCGCAATGCCCATATCCCTCCCTCTCAGCGCGTAGAGATCACGACAAATTAAGTTCTAGGTTTTATGTTCTGAGTTTTAAGTTTATTCTGAATAAATAATTTGTCATTGAATAGCCATCCAACATAACTCCTAGAACCTAGAACCTAGAACCTAGAACCTAGAACCTAGAACCTAGAACCTAGAACCTAGAACCTAGAACCTAGAACCTAAAACCTTCTTCCCTATGACCGTTTTGGAACAAAAAGTAGAAAAAGCCCTCGATTCTGTGAGAGACTATCTGAAAGCAGATGGGGGAGATGTGCGCGTGGTTCGGGTCCGTGATGATATGGTCGCGGAAGTTGAACTGCTTGGCAATTGTGGATCTTGCAGCATCAGTCACATGACGATGAAAGCAGGTCTTGAAGAAGCAGTACGACGAGCCCTGCCAGAGATCGTACGGCTAGAGGCTGTAGAAAGTGAGAGTTAACCCCGCTAATATAGGGAAAGCCCATTCCATGCGCTTAAGCAAGGAATGGGCTTATGTTTAGGAAAAATGAATCTATAGGGTTCAATTCTCCATTGTCAATTTTTCATTTTCAATTCTTATCTTCCCCTTCATCCTCCGTCTTTTTGACATCTACGCCCATCTCTCCTGTCTTCTTATTATTTCTGACGTCTTCTAGCAACTGCTTAAATTCGGCGATTCTAGCTTCTTCATCAGCGATCTTAGCGCGTTGAGATTCGCGCTGGAGTTTATTGTCTTCTATAGACTGCTGAGTCTCTAATAATAGGGTTTCCAATTTCACGGAATCAACCCCCATTTTGTCGTATTCTTTTTCGGTTTTATCAAACTGCTTATAGAGATCTTCGATGGCCAATTCCAGTTCATACATGCGTACTTTTCTTGGAAGAGTTTCCAGGTATTCAACGGCGTTTTGGACTTCTTCTGGATATTTTTGACTTTCCAGAAAGGTCTCGTTTCCCAGCGACATAACCAAGGATACGCGTGCCCTTGGCGATTCTTTGCTTCCTGCTTTTTCTACTCGATAGTAGATATCCATTTTCTTGTTAGAGATGCTCGGGAATACAACTCCTATCAAAGCTTTCCAGCCCTTAGAGGATTTAGCTTTGAGGCTAGTAGCAGAACGAAATTCATCTGCTAAGACCGATTCGACATTTTTGTTGACTGCATCGAGGGTGATGGTAACTGCATCTACATTGCCCAGTTTTTGGAATGATTCCTTCGTTTTGTTAGCTTTTTGTGCTTGGAGGGCAAAGGAACATACAATACCCAGTAAAAGTAGAGAGAGAGTTTTCATATGGCAGTTATGTTTATGGTGAAAATTAATGCCTAATTTCGATCATTTAGACGTACCAAAGTTCAAAAGTCACATAGCAGCTATCAGCAAACCGATGTCTCGGTATTTCATGGTCATGCCAAATAGTCTTGCGAGGCTTTTCTTGGTAAGGTGATGTCGGTAAATGTAAATCCCCTCTTTCAATCCAGGGTCAAATTTTATAAGGTTTTCAATGCCGCCTTTTTCTCCTATGCTCATCAGCAAGGGCCCCAATACATTGCTGACAGCTGTTGAGGCTGTTCGAGCGACCAGCGAAGGGATATTAGGCACACAATAATGGATCACATCATGCTCCAAGAAAACAGGGTCTTCATGGTTGGTGACCCGACTGGTTTCTACACAGCCTCCCTGATCAATGGCGACATCAACGATGACAGAGTTGGGTTTCATTTGGGAGACCATCTCCTCTGTGACCACGATGGGGGCTCTCCGCCCCGCGCTGAAAGCGGCACCTATGACGACGTCGGAACTCACAACTGCGTCGTGGATGTAGTTATGCTGCGCTACAGATGTAGACATATTCGTGCCGAGCTCGCGAGTGATACGGCGAAGCTTCGAAAGCTCACGGTCAATGATACGCACCCGCGCCCCCATGCCCATGGCCGTTCGGGCAGCGTTGAAGCCCACTGTGCCTGCACCGACGATGGTGATTTCGGCAGGCGGAATACCTGTGATCCCGCCAAGTAAGATCCCTTGGCCATTGTTTTTGCCTGTCAATAATTCGGATGCAATGTGAATGGAGGATACCCCTGCGATTTCACTCATCATCTGAACCAATGGCAGCGAGCCATCTTCGCCTTTGTAAAATTCAAAGCCGAGCGCTGTGATATTCTTCCGCATCAAGATATTGAGCATAGCAGGCGAAAGACTGCCCATATGTACAGCAGAAATGATGGTTTGCCCCTCTCGTAGCAACTCTAGTTCCTCTCCAGAGAGTGGAGTGATTTTGACGAGGTAATCGGCGGCTTGGAAGATTTCGGCAACTTTATATTTAATGATGCCTCCAGCCTCTGCGTAGTCTTTGTCGCTGTAGCGTGTTCCTACACCAGCATTGTGCTCTATGTAGACTTCGTGCCCATTTGCAACTAAAACGCCAACTGTTTCCGGAGTCAAGGGGATACGATTTTCTTGGAAAAAAGTCTCCTTGGGTACGCCGATTCGAAGAACCTCTTTGCGCTCATTTGTCTTGACGGCTAGTTCCTTCGGAACGGCCCATGAGCCTGCGTATACGCCAGAAAACAGCTCGCTCTCAATTGAATACTGCTTTCCCATCTTGTGCTATCAGTAGATTATTTCTATATCTCTGCGTTGTGAATCTGTGACCTCAATATAAATAGAAACTGCTTCAGGCGGTAACAATCCGGGGATTTTTTCTGGCCATTCGATGAAGCAATAGGCTCCTGAGTCAAGGTATTCCTCTATTCCAATGTCATAAGCCTCTATCTCAGATTTGATTCGGTAGAAGTCAAAATGATAAATAGTCTCTGATTCTCCCAGATATTCATTTACCAAATTAAATGTAGGACTAGTCACGGCTTCAGTTACTCCCAGGGTCTCACAAAACCTTTTGATGAGTGTAGTTTTGCCCGCCCCTAAATTTCCATAAAATGCAAAAACCCTGGCATTTTTGCAAAAATCCAGGATTTTTTTCGCTATTCGCAGGTTGTCAGATTCTTTTTCGCTAGAAAGAAGATGGTTCAAGGGGATAGATTTAAGAGGGTTCTATGTTTAAGAGGGTTCTATGTTTTAGGTTCGGGGTTCTAGGTTAATATTTTTGAGCCATTCTAATACTTAGAACCCTGAACCTAGAACCTAAAACGTTCTTTGTTATCTTCCTTTCGAAGTAAGTTCAACGATCGGTATGACCATTTCTTCCAAACTGATGCCACCATGCTGGAAGGTGTCTTTATAGTAGTTGACGTAGTAGTTGTAGTTATTGGGGTAGGCAAAAAAGTAGTCTTCCATGGCAAAGACATAGGAGGAGCTTACGTTGGTCTTGGGAAGCATGGCCTCATGGGGTTTGCGGACCGTAAAAAGGTGCTTAGCCTTTTCATCATAGTTGAGGTTCTTGCCTTGCTTATAGCGTAGGTTGGTTGTCGTCTTGCGATCGCCGATGATACGGCTAGGCTTCTTGACACGGATGGTTCCATGATCTGTTGCGATGACGAGCTTCACATTGCGTTCGCTCAATTTGCGCAGCAGTTGTAGCAAGGGCGAATGCTCTAACCAGGAGCGAGAAATCTGCCGATATGCAGCTTCATCTGGCGCCAATTCACGAATGATATTCATTTCAGTCCGCGAGTGAGATAGCAAATCGATGAAGTTGTAGACAATGACATTCAGGTCATTGTGCATCAGGTTGAGGACATTATCTGCCAGGGTCTTGCCATTTTCCTGTGTGATGACTTTGTGGTAGCTATGCTTAATATTGAGCCGGGCGCGCTTGATTTGCTCCGCTAATAATGCCTCTTCATGAAGGTTTTTTCCCCCTTCTTCCTCATCATTTTTCCAATACTGCGGGTGCCGTTCAGAGATATGGAGCGGATACAGACCCGAAAAAATAGCGTTTCTGGCATACTGCGTAGCCGTCGGCAAGATGGAATAATAAGACTGCTCTTTATTCACATAAAAATATTCCGCAAAGATAGGCTCTAGCGCCTTCCACTGATCATAGCGCAAGCAGTCGATGAGAATAAAAAACACACTTTCATAATCCCCATCCAAATGCGGGAAAGTCGTTCGTTGAAGGACGTCAGGGGACAGAATAGGTCTGTCATTGGGGTCTTGGGAGTTGACCCAGTCGAGGTAGTTACGGGCCACATATTTGCCAAAATTGCTATTGGCTTCATTGAGCTGAGTGTCGAGGACTTCCTTCATACTTTTGTCCTCATTCTTCTCCATTTCCCCTTCCCAATACACCAATTTCTGGTAAATATCGGCCCAACTTTCGTAGTCATTTTCTTCAAAAAATTGCATCGCAATATTTCTGAAGTCTTGTTGATACCCTACATTCACTTTTTGATTGATCAACTTTTTCCCTTCAAGCACCTTTTTAAGGGCTATCAAAATCTGACTGGGCTTGACAGGCTTAATCAAATAATCGGTGATCTTGGCGCCGATGGCATCTTCCATGATTTGCTCTTCTTCCGACTTGGTAATCATGATGACGGGCATATTGGGGGCGATCTTCTGGAGTTCGCCCAAGGTAGTGAGGCCGTCCATACCAGGCATTTGCTCATCGAGAAAAACAATGTCAAACGAGTCCTGTTTGATCATATCCAATGCATCGATGCCATTGCTGGCAGAGGATACATCGAACCCCCGCTGTTTAAGAAACATGTGATGTGCTTTGAGCAAGTCAATTTCATCATCCACCCACAGGATTTTTGCGTTTTGCATATAGTTTGATTCTTTTAGCGTAAAGTTAGAATTAAAAGTCGGTCAATCAATAATATATCATTCTCATTGGAACAATCTGCGCCACTTCCCAAGATCATCAATGACCCCGTTCACGGCTTCATCGAAGTGCCAAGGGGCCTGATGCTTGAGCTCATTGACACGCCTGTCTTTCAGCGGCTCAGGAGAATAAAACAACTGGGTCTCAGCTGTCTTGTTTATCCAGGCGCGATTCATTCTCGATTTCATCATGCCTTGGGTGCCATGCACTTGACGCGGATGGCCTTGGATGTGCTGCGGAGAAAAGGGGTAGAAATTTCAAATGAGGAATACGAAGCTACTTTAATTGCCATTTTGCTTCACGATATCGGCCATGGCCCTTTTTCACATTCCTTGGAAGCAAATATCATCCAAGGCATGCACCACGAGGATATGAGCCTTGCGCTTATGCACTACCTCAACGCGCAGCTGGAAGGAAAGATTGCACTCGCAATCGAAATCTTCGTAGGGGAATACCCCCGTCCATTTTTGCACCAATTGGTGTCGAGTCAGCTGGATATGGACCGGATGGATTACCTCATCCGAGACAGCTTCTTCACAGGCGTCGCCGAAGGGGTGGTAGGGCTAGACCGCATCATCAAAACGCTGAATGTGCGGGATGATAAGCTTGTCATTGAAGTAAAGGGAATTTATTCGGTGGAAAAATTTATCGTGGCGCGACGCCTCATGTACTGGCAGGTGTATCTGCATAAAGCGGCCCTCTCTGCTGACTTTATGCTAGGCAATATCCTGCGCAGGGCGCGGGAGCTTTTTGAAGCGGGTGAATCCCTATTTCTCGACGACAACCTGGGTTATTTTTTCCGAAACCCCATCTCCCCAGAAAACCTCTCTGACGAAGTCCTTGAACGCTTCATCCAGTTAGATGACAACGACATCGAATTCGCCATCAAAAAATGGCAATACGCTGAAGATCAGGTGCTTTCAGAACTGTGCCGCCGCTTGTTGAATCGTAGACTCCTGAAGTTGAAAATTAGAGATGGCTCTTTTGGGAAAAAGAAACTGGCCAAATTGCGAGCAGATGCGATGGAGCGATTCGGCTATAGCGAGGCGGCCAGTGCTTATTTTGTGTTTAGTGGAAAAATAAGTAACCAGGCATATTTGGGGGATGTGAAAGGCGAAGAGCAAGACCCTATTTTGATCCGGATGAAAAATGGAAAGCTTAAAGATCTTGCCAAGGCATCTGATATGAAAAATATCATGGCGCTTTCTGCGCCCGTGGTCAAGCATTATTTGTGCTGGCCTGAAGAAGAATAGTTCTAAGTTTTAGGTTTTATGTTCTAAGTCGGATTCTGCACCTAGAACTTAAAACGCAGAACCTAGTGTTCTTTCAAGACTGCAATGTGGGGTAAAAGAAGCGCGGATTACACACAGGCCAGCCCTTCTATCTGGAAATCCGCTCTAGCTTTCTAAAAAAAGCAGTTACAACTGCTGGGTTGGATTTCCGGAAAGTGAGTTGGTTTGTGTGTAATCCGACCCGCTAACTACACAATTCTAAATTGAAAGAACACTAGAACCTTCATATCGAACCCTCACACCTCTATCACTACCTTGCCCCGCACCTTACGGTCCATCATCTCCTCTAGTGCCTTCGGCACTTCTTCCAAAGGATACGTTGCGTGAATATGTGGGCGTATTTTCTGAGTAAAATACCATTGGAGCAATTGCTTGGCATTGGCGCGGTTGGCTTCAGGGTTTTTGCGGACGAAGTCGCCCCAGAAGACACCCACGATGGAACAGCTTTTCAGCAAGGGAAGATTCAGGGGAATCTTGGGAATTTCGCCAGCGGTGAAACCGATGACCAGCAGACGCCCGCCTCTGGCGGTGGACCGCAAAGCGGCCTCCGTATAGTGGCCGCCCACAGGATCGATGATGACATCGGCGCCTTTGCCATCCGTCAAGTCGCGGATGCGTTGCTTGAGGTCTTCCTCCCGATAATTGATCGTCATATCGGCACCATATTCACGGCAAAGCTGAAGCTTCTCCTCCGTAGACGCTGCTGCAATCACATTGGCCCCCATCAATTTCCCCAATTCTACGGCCGTCAGCCCTATGCCACCAGAAGCGCCTAGTACCAATAGGGTTTCCCCTTTTTGCATATTGGCGCGGTCTTTCAGCGCGTGATAAGAGGTCCCATAAGCCATCATAAAGGCCGCTGCATTCACAAAACTCATGCCTTCAGGCTTGGGAAATACCCAATCAGCAGGAGCAAGCACTTCTTCCGCAAACCCCCCATGAGGGACAAGCCCTAGCACCTCATCTCCCACCTTCAGGTGAGTGACCCCTTCTCCTACTTCCTTCACGACCCCCGCAATGTCGCTGCCAGGGCTAAACGGCAAAGGCGGTTTGAATTGGTAAAGGCCTTGAATAATCAAGGTGTCGGGAAAATTGAGCGCGCAGCTTTTGACAGCTACGACCACTTCTCCCTTTTTAGGAGAAAGGGAAGGAATGTCTTCTAAGACGAGATTGGACGGTGGTCCATAGGATTTGCAGAGAATGGCTTTCATGAGGAAAATAAGTTCAGAGTTCAGCGTTCGATTGTTCGATCGTCGGGCCTGCTTCGAAAATTCCTTTTTAAGGAATTTGGCTAATTGCGACGGGTTGAAACCCAGTCGCAATAGTGAGGAAATCATTGTGATGGGTTGGAACCCAGTCGCAATAGTATAAAATCACAGGCAAAGAACTATTGCGACGCGGCGTTCGACTGAGCTCACGCCGAAGTCTTTAGTCCGTCGCAATAAGAGAAAAATGTCAATTTTGACTTTATGGAGTAAACTCAATCGTTCAATTTTTTCCAAAAAGGTACTTGTCAGAGAAGGCCAAGGGGCAGGCGAAGTCATGCAAAAGAAACAAGGTGAAAAGGAAGAAAAATTACCTCTGAACCCTGAACGCCTTGAACCTTCTTAAATCTTCGCTGCCAGCCTCGCCCCCTGGTCGATGGCGCGCTTCGCGTCGAGCTCTTTGGCCTCATCAGCTCCGCCGATGAGGTGGACCTTCACGCCTTTGGCCTTGAGCGGTTCGAAGAGTCCGCGCAGCGGCTCTTGACCTGCGCAGATGATGACATTGTCGACAGGAAGGGTTTCAGGCTTGCCGCCGATGGTGAGGTGAAATCCGTCATCGTCGATGCCTTGATAAGAAGCATTGCCAATCATTTTGACCTGCTTTTTCTTGAGGCTCGTGCGGTGAATCCAGCCTGTTGTTTTGCCTAGGCGTGCACCGAGCTTTCCTGTGCTGCGTTGCAAAAGATAAATTTCCCGAATGGGTTCTTCTGGAGGCGTTAGGGCGATTCCTCCTCTGTTTTCGTAGTTCATATCTACGCCCCATTCGTCCATGAAAGCCTTGATATTCAGGCTGCTAGGTTCCCCTTCGTGAAGAAGAAATTCAGCTACGTCAAAGCCTATTCCGCCAGCACCCATGATGGCTACCCGCTTGCCTACGGGCTTTTCGTGGCGAAGCACATCTATATAGCTGAGCACCTTCTCATGGTCGATTCCTGGAAGGTCGATCTCTCGGGGATTGACGCCCGTCGCAATGATGACTTCGTCAAACTGACCCTGATCTAATACCGAAAGATCAGCCTTGGTATTGAGGTGGAGTTGAACGCCAGTAAGTTCAATTTGGCGCTTGTAGTAGCGAAGGGTTTCGTAGAATTCTTCCTTGCCAGGAATCTTTTTTGCCATATTAAACTGCCCCCCAATTTCTCCAGAAGCCTCATATAAATGAACTTCATGGCCACGCTGCGCAGCGATAGTCGCCGCTGACAAGCCTGCGGGACCTGCGCCTACTACCGCTACTTTTTTGGGGTGTTGGGTAGGCAAATAGTTCAACTCGGTCTCTTTACAAGCTCTCGGATTGACGAGGCAGGTAGAGAGTTTTCCTTTGAAAGTATGGTCCAAACAGGCTTGGTTACACCCAATACAAGTGTTGATCTCATCTGCCCGATTTTCCATCGCTTTGATCACAAAGTCTGAATCTGCCAGAAAAGGCCTTGCCATAGACACCATATCGGCGTGGCCGTCGGAGAGGATGTGCTCGGCCACATCGGGCATATTGATGCGATTAGTAGTGATCAGGGGAATGTTTACTTGCCCCATCAGTCGTTTGGTGACCCAGCTGAAGCCCCCACGTGGGACCACCGTAGCGATGGTGGGGACACGCGCCTCGTGCCACCCGATCCCTGTATTGATGATCGTAGCACCCGCTTCTTCGATTTTTTTGGCTAAAAGAACTACCTCTTCCCATGTACTACCGTCGTCCACCAGATCGAGCATCGACAAGCGGTAGATAATGATAAAATTGGGGCCTACCCGTTCGCGGATGCCTTTGACAATCTCTATCGGAAATCGAATCCGATTTTCATAACTACCGCCCCATTCATCGGTGCGTTTATTGGTCTTGGATACGATGAATTCATTGATCAGATAGCCTTCAGATCCCATGACTTCCACGCCGTCATATCCAGCCTCTTGCGCTAGTCCTGCACATTTTACATAGTCTTTGATGGTATTCTCTACGCCTTTTGTAGAAAGGGCTTTTGGTGAAAATGGGGTGATCGGAGATCGTAGTTTGGACGGAGCGACGCCAAATGGATGGTAAGCATAGCGCCCCGAATGCAAAATCTGCATGCAGATTTTGCCACCTTCTGCGTGTACCGCTTCCGTGATTTTCTTGTGGTTCCTCGCTTCCTTTTTAGTGCTCAATTTAGCAGCAAATGGTGCCACCCAGCCAGCGCGATTGGGCGCGATGCCGCCAGTTACGATCAAGCCTACCTGACCGCGGGCACGCTCTGCAAAATAGGCCGCCATTTTCTCAAAGCCATTTTTACTTTCCTCTAGGCGTGTATGCATGGAACCCATGAGTACACGATTTTTGAGGGTGGTAAAGCCGAGATCAAGGGGCTTGAGGAGATGGGGATAGGTATTGCTCATAAAACTTTCTTTGACAGCGAAGATAGGAAGGATAATGAAGAATTAAGAATGGAAGGTACAAGTTCAAATTCAATCTCAAGTGCAATTTCTACTCCTTTTGAACTTGAATTTGTACTTGAGTTTGAACTTTCCTCTTCCTATTCCAAAACTACCCTTCTATCAAAGCGATCACTTCTCCAATCCGCCGTTTCAGTCGCTCCATACGGCTTTCCATCTCCTTAGCGATGCGTTGCTTTTCGAGCAGGATGTTCATGAATCGATGATCTTGCTGGAGAGCGGCATAATCAACAGGTCGCTGCGCCCCATTATAGATTGTGCCTGTGGTGTCTTGAAACTGAAAATGTTCCATGGCATAAGGCTCGTAGTGCGCCTTAGACCATTCATTGTAAGCGTCTAGTAACCATTCCATCCTTGGATAGGAGTAATCATACAGAGAGAGGAGGGCCAAGCGAAGTTCGTCATCATGAATGATCTCTACGCCTTTGGAACGAAGCGTCTCAAAAGGAGCTGTTCGTGGCTCAAAAAGCACCAGCCAGCCTAGCCGATTGAAGTGAACATTAAGTGAGTCGTGTGAGGGGAGGTTTTGAGAAAAATGGTCGCGTAGGCAGGTGGTCGCATGCCGAATGTCTCCATACCGTTCGATTCGGCCATCGATATGGTACTTGACGTCATGTTGGAGGGCTTGCTTGATTTCCGCCAGAATCTTCCGCTCAAATCGACGAATCTTGCGTTGCTCATTCCAGTTGTTGATGCTCAGGGCAATCAGAATGCCGATGACGATCAAGGTCACTTCTCGGATTCCGTAGCGGAAGGTGGGGTGGCGTAGGAGTTTTTTGAGCATGAGGGAAAATGGTTTTGGGTTTGATATGGGGTATTCTTTCTGGGTGAATGTACTAGGGTTGAATTAAGAGAAAAAATCATATTTTGCATTCCAGAACAAATTCACTGATTAGCCCCTTAGACTTTCTGCTATGTCTTCCAAAGACTTTGACTCCATCCTCTCAGATTACGATTTTTTTGAAACACACGCTACCGAGGCAGATGAGGATGCGAAGAGCTATCTGGCACATCTACGGCAGCTAGAAATTAGCAATAAACCTATCAGGCTATTGGATTTTGGCTGTGGGGGCGGACGATTTTTGGAGATGCTGCTTTCTCAATTGAATTGGTCGCCAGACGAATTGTCTCTATCACTGGTGGAACCAGGAGATGTTGGCCGTTTGAAAGCTGTCAAGAGGCTTCAGCCCTTTACTACCTTCCCTATTCACCATTGGAACCATCTTCCTGAGACCCTGAAGGAACCATTTGACATTATCCTCTCCAATCATGTGCTGTATTATGTCCATCCTTTGACAGAAAATATTGCGCGATTAACCCAAATACTTTCTCCATCGGGCACCTTTCTGCTTTCCATGGCTAACAATGACAATCCCTTGATTCAAATCTGGGAGCTGGCTTTTGGGCTGATGAACCAGCGTATTCCCTATAATCTGGTCCATGATGTTGCTGGCGTACTCAAATCACTCAACCGTCCAGCCGAAACGGAACAAGTCACCTTCTCTCTCCAATTTCCCGACTCGCGGGAAAATCGGATGAAAATGCTTCGCTTTTTGCTGAATGAGCATCTGGAAAAGATGCCGCTAGAGCGATTGTTGGCATTTTTTGATCCATTTGTCGTAGATGGGAAAATCCATATCGTCACGGACAATACGCATTTTCATGTAGGGAATTAATACCGCCGGATCGGCACGATATCATATTCATATCCCTTGAGATCTGGACCAGTCCTTATGTTGTCGCCATCCCAATATAGGCCTATGGCACGGGAGGCCGAATTTTCTGTAGATGTCCAGAGCGTGTTTAGCGGCCTGAGGTTTGAACTAATCTCATCGAGGCTGAGAATGACGAGCTTGGCTTCCTCTTCAGAGGCTATACCTCAGACCTGATAGATAACCTTTTTATCAAAGGTCTGAAATTTGGTTGTCAACAATGATTTGAGTTCGTTCTTATATGTTGAATTGATCGTGTCAAAAAAGCTTGTGATTGCTTGGTGAAA
>JAUIKF010000042.1 GCA_030430575.1 Bacteroidia bacterium
AGGGATATGCGCGTATGACTTCATCGACATCAAGCCAGGAATCATCCCCTCTAAAGCATTCTTCCAGCCTAATCAAGTTGTTAAAATTTAATCCCAAATGTCGTAAGACGATAAAGAACTCACGTTACTTACTAGTTTTTTATTAAAACGCGCCTCTTGGTCAGTTATAAAAGTTGAAATCCCAGCAATAGTCGCTTTTGCTGTTCCCTTTACTGCTGGCGGAGGCGTATCATCTCTTTGAATTAACCTTTTTCCATCAAAAAAAGGCAAGGGAGTGGCTTTTCTAGTTTGTTGAAAAAATGGTTTTTTACTTTTCGTAGCTAATCGAGTGGAAGTAGGCTTTAGAGTTTTCATATTAAGAGGGGTGAAATATGATATTAATACTCTAAATATAGCATATTTTCAAATCAAATAAATTGAATTTGTGTTATTTTTCGCTACAAATACCTATCTCCAATTTCCCTTGTCTTCGCCACCCGCGCAGGCGTCCCCAACGCGATTACCTGCTCCCCCAAATCCTTGTAAACAGTTGCGCCAGCCCCCACCACCGTATGAGCGCCAATGGTAATGCCGTGAATCACTTTCACCCCGAGTGAAATAGCGCTAAACGCTCCAATATTCACCCCGCCGCCTGTGACTGCCCCTGGGGCTAAGCTGGCAAAGTCACCCATAACGCTGTCATGGTCTAGCGAAGCATTCGTATTCACAATGCAATGCTCGCCTACGACGCAGTCAGGATTGATGATGGCCCCTGCCATCACCACCGTTCCAGGGCCCAATTGGGTACCTTTCCCGATGCTGGCCGTCGGATGAACGGCAGTAGCAAACTGGATATCTGGTTTGATGTGGAGGAGTTTGTCGCGGACCTTTTGGCGAATCCAGTTGTCGCCAATGGCAATGATGCCAGCCGTGACGTCATGGGCTTTACAAATAGCTGGCAGATCTGCCTCTGTGCCTAATAGCGGGTAGCCAAAGTGGGTGTCACCCTTCTGGGCCTTAGCGTCAATCAAGCCCACTAGCTGGTGTTTGCCTTCTTTTTCGACGATGTCGATGATGACTTTTGCGTGGCCAGAGGCGCCGATAATGAGGATGTTCATGGGGAAATTATGAAGGGGAAATTTTGAATGCCAAATGAGTGAATTTTGAATAGGGATCGCTTCGCTAAGGGAAAAGAGAATAGGGAGATGAAAAAAGAAAAAAGGCTCCTTCCCATAAGAAAATGAACCCTTTAAATGAAACACTTAAACTTGGTTAAACGCTTAAACTTATTTGAGATCTTCATCTTCTAGATCATCCACCACACTCAGTAAATTATAGGTAATTCGATTATTCTGCACCGAATACTCAGAATTGGAGAGGATACCGATGCGGTTGTCGCGGCTAAGGGAGCTGTACTGGGATTGAAGGCCGAGGAGGACATTGGCGTGGCGGCTGTCATTTGAAATGACCTGCTGCAAACGGTCAAATGCTTTGTCCATATTGCCACGGGTGATGAGTTGTTTAATTTCGGATTTAAGGGCTACAGGCGAGGTGGTGGAAGAAGTGTGAGGTTGAGTGCTATTGGTTGTCGTTGAATGGGAGGGCGGGGGAGAAGTGTTATTTCCTCCACCTAAATCTTTTAAACGCTCTTTTATCGCGTCAACAAGGTCTTTGAAATTGGTATATTGGTGATAATCAAGCGATTGTGCATTTATCTGAGAGAGAAAATAGGTAAGTGCACCAATTTTTTGAGAAAAATCACGGTATCGTACAAGCCATTCATGGGGCGCATTTGCCAATTCCCCTTCGCGGATAATTTTGTCTAAACTCTCATATTTTTCTTTCCAAAATTGTGGGTATCTGATTTGGTATTCAGGGTCATCAATATTGGCATTAGAGAGTAGAATGGGAAAAATTCTGTCTTCAAAATTGTCCTTATTATCATAGATTTGGAGCAACTCATACATGCAGTACTTGGATTCAAGGTATTCTTTTCCAATTACCAAAATGATTAAGTCGCCGTTACCTATTTTGTCCATAAAGTGATCAATCCGATCTCTATACTTGACTTCATTTCTATCTCTTGCTAGTTCAATTCCTGCTTTTAAAAGGGCTAATTCTATTTGATCGACTACTGATTTACTCTCTGGTTTCCAAGTGTACGAAATATAAACCTTAGGCTGCTCCATCTAATAGGTTGGTTAATGATAAAAAATTCAAACTCCCAGAAATTCATTCAAAATTCGCAATTCATTCATTCAAAATTAAAATCAATCCTTCAATCCTCCAGAATTTCTGATTCCGCCGCAAATATACAAATTCCTGTCATTTTGCAGGATGGCAAAAAATTCTAATTTTGCCGGATGAAAAAAGTCCTCATTATTGACTTCGGCTCCCAATTCACCCAGCTCATCGCAAGGCGTGTCCGTGAGCAGCATGTTTACTGCGAAATTGTCCCCCATCACAAACCCTTTGTCCTCGACGATACGCTTGGCGGCGTTATCTTGTCAGGTGGCCCCAGCTCTGTCAATCAGGCCGATGCGCCTGATTTTGACTTGGATCAGGTGATCGGAAAGGTGCCCGTGCTGGGCGTGTGTTATGGCGCGCAGCTCATCGCCAAGCAGCAAGGCGGCCGTGTCGCCAGCTCCAATAAACGCGAATACGGACGGGCCATGTTTACCCAAACTGGAAGCAGTCCCCTCTTCCAATCGGTCAGCGACTCGACGCAGATGTGGATGAGCCATGCAGATACCATCATGGAATTGCCAGATGGTTATCACATCACGGGAAGCACAGATTCAGTAGAAGTAGCTGCCTATCAGCATGATAGCTTGCCAGTCTATTGCGTGCAATTTCACCCAGAAGTGACTCATTCACTGGAAGGAGATAAAATCGTCCGGAACTTCCTGATTGACATCTGTGGCCTGACGCCTGACTGGACGCCTGCGGCGTTTATCGAAGATACAGTTGCAGAACTGAAAGCAGAATTAGGTGATAGCAAGGTCATTTGTGGCCTTTCAGGCGGTGTGGACTCTACTGTCGCTGCTAGCCTAATTCATCGGGCGATTGGTGATCAGTTGTATTGCATTTTTGTGGATAATGGGCTGCTGAGAAAAAATGAGTATACCCAAGTGCTTAAGCAATATGAGCAGCTGGGGCTCAACGTGATTGGGGTAGATGCTAAGGAGCAGTTTTTGGGAGAATTGGCTGGGGTAACAGATCCTGAGAAAAAGCGAAAAGTCATCGGACGAGTCTTTATCGAAGTCTTTCAGGAAGCGGCGGATCGCCTGAAGGATGTGGACTATTTGGCACAAGGAACGATTTATCCAGATGTAATTGAAAGTGTCTCTGTCAAAGGCCCTTCAGCCACGATCAAGTCCCACCACAATGTGGGGGGCTTGCCCGATACCATGAAACTCAAGGTAGTGGAACCCCTCAAATACCTCTTCAAAGATGAAGTTAGAAATGTGGGCGTGGACTTAGGACTAGCCAAAGAATTTGTAGGTAGACACCCTTTCCCCGGACCTGGTCTGGCCATCCGCATATTGAGCGACATCACACCTGAGAAGATTGCCTTGCTCCAAGAAGTGGACGCTATCTTCATCGACGAACTCAAAGACAAAGATCTCTATGACGAGGTCTGGCAGGCGTTTGCGGTATTACTTCCTGTCTCTTCAGTCGGCGTAATGGGCGATGAGCGCACCTATGAAAATGTCGTAGCCCTCCGTGCAGTAGGCAGTCGTGACGGCATGACAGCGGATTGGTCAAGGTTGCCTTACGAGTTTTTGGGAGATGTATCCAATAAAATCATCAATCAGGTCAAAGGCGTGAACCGTGTCGTCTATGACATCAGTTCCAAGCCGCCCGCGACGATCGAGTGGGAATAAAAGAAAACAAAGTTTGAAGGTCTGATTGTTGATACTAGAACGTAACTCTCAGACAATCGGACATTCAGACTTTCAGACGTCTTTTTAGGGCACAAAAAATGCCTTTTTTGGAAGGTCAATAACGCCTAACTTGAGGCGTTAATCATTAATAATCATCCTCATGGTTCGCATTGGCCTCAAATACGGTCTCTTACTGGGTTCTGCCCTGTTTGTATTAGACTTGATCAAAAACCAGGTAGTTGGACCTGCTTCAAGTTTAGGACTAATTGGCTCTCTGGTATTTTTAATAATAGTGGGTATGGGGCTTTTTCTGGCGCTTCGGGCCTACCGCCAAAGCATCCCTTCGACAAAATTCCATTTTGGAGATGCGATGATTGTAGGGTTTACGGCTTCGCTTGTGATAGCCCTGATGGCTGGCTTCTCCAGTTACCTCCAGGCGGCGTGGTTCGATCCCACCACCTTGGACCAACTCATGGCAGCAGCTCGCGAAAACTGGGCAGCAAATAACTACACTCCAGAAGCTATCGCCAGTCAAGCAGAACACAAAATGTACAGTTCGCCCCTAAATTGGGCCATCAGTGGGGCAAAATTCATGTTTGTGATAGGTATGGCCTTTTCGTTGGTGATTGCAGGCGGGATAAAGATGCGGGAGACCGCTTGGGCTTCGGACTCACTGCGAGACAGTTTCCCGTAGGGTCACGATATATCGTGACCCTACGGGAAACTGTCTCAGTCCACTACACACCGAAAGCCAATATGCTCCCGACTCAGATGAGGCGCAAAGTGCCAGCGGGCATTTACCCGTAATCCATCCAGATCCTTAAATGATCCCCCTCGCAGAACACGTTCCGTGCCATAAGTTGGGCCGATGGGATCGGTCTGTCGGTCATCGCGATACGGACCAAATCGGTCATTGCACCACTCCCAAACGTTGCCGCTGAGGTCGTATATGCCCAAGACATTGGGAGTTTTGATCCCAACTGGATGGGTCGTGTTCCGAGAATTGACCTGATTCCAGGAGATACCCGCAGGATTGCTGGAACCTGCAAAAGGGTAGGGGGGAGCTTGCCCTCCGCCACGCGCAGCGTATTCCCACTCAGCCTCAGTCGGCAAGCGCTTGCCGATCCACTGAGCGTATGCCTTGGCTCCGTGCCAAGTGATAGCGACCACAGGATGCGATTCGAAGCCTTTTCTAGGGACAAATTGCCCCGATCTATAAGCGATTTTACTCCCAGCTACAGGGTCCGTAATCAGCCATTGCGAAAGCCGTTCATCTATCATCTGGCGATCCAGGGCATTGAGAAAATAGCAATATGCTGCATTAGTGACTTCGTGCTGATCCATATAAAAAGCACTGACCTGGACAGGATGGGCAGGTGTCTCATTTCCCATTCGTCCCCCCATCATAAACTCCCCACCTGGAATGAACACCATGCCTGGAATGTCCGCTGGACTAGCTGGTATATCGGTTTCCTGGGTATCTGGCGGTTGGGGAATGGGCAGTACAGTATCAGGAGAAATAGGGCTATTTTCAGTAGTATCTTCTTCTGGTTGACTGGGAGGCGTAACTTCCGCAGGGATAGCAGGCTGTTTCTCGGGCAAATTATTAACAACAGCGACAGGCTCTTCCAAGGTGGGTTCGGGTAAAATGTGTGGCAAGGTATCTATCTGTGCAAGAGAATCTGTAACGGAAGTGTCTGGCGGTATGTCATTGCCTACAGGTTTATTATCCTTGAATATGAATAGCAACCCAATCACTAGGAGTACAAGCCCCCCACCAACTCCCATTATTATCCTATTTCTCAGGACTACTTGCTGCGTGTGTACCAATTCTCCATGTAATTCCTTCAATTCACTTTTTAACCCTTCATCTTCAATTCCTCTAATCAACTCCGTTTGAAGGGCTACCTCCGCTTTTAATTGCGGATCAGCGGCAATCTGCTCATCAAATTGAAGCGCATCCGCTTCCGACATCCGTCCCATGACGTATGCTTCGATTTGCTCGTATGTGGATTGGTTCAGATCCAAAAGACAATTAGAATAATGGAGAATGGAAAATGAAAAAAAATGAAGAACTGGCGGACTATTAGTGTTAGATTGTTATGTATTTGGTTAATTATTTTAAGATAAATTCTGTTTTTGGGTAATAAAGTAGCACTATCAAACTTCTAAACAACAGCCTAGAACATAGAACATAGAACATAGAACATAGAACATAGAACTTAAAACCTAGAACCATTCCCCAACGCCAACTCCCTCAACTTCTGCATACATCGATACTTCTGGTTTTTAGCGGATTTTGGGGTAATGCCTAGCTCCTCTGCAATGCTTTCCATAGACCATTTGTGCCAAATAAAGAACTTCAAAATCGTTGCACAGTTTTCCCCAAGTTGCTGAATCAGTTGCCTGATTTGTTGGTCTCTTTCCGAGGTAATCAGACGATCATCAGCATTTTTATCAGCGGAGGAAATATGGGAAATGTCACTGGCATCTGCCCGTTTACGTCTACTACTAGCCAATTCGTCACGCCATTTGTAGCGGAATATATCGTAGAAATAGGTAGAAATAGCCGTATTGGCGCGATATTCATAGCTCCCATCTAGGACTTTGCGACGGAAGGCGATAAATGCTTCTTGAAACAGGTCCTCTGCATCTGCAATTGCTCCCCCTTGGCTCAACACCAGCTTTCGTACAGACGGAAAGCTTTTCTTAAATAGCATGCGATACAAGCAGGTAACGGCCTGGTTGTCACCTGTGCGCACACCCGCAATGAGGACTGCCTCATTGCGATATCGTGCCTTGCATGAATCTTTTTTTGATCGCATCTATCTGCTTAATGGAAGCACTAAGTGAAATGTCATCACAAGGTGAGCAGGATTCTGAGGAGATGCAAGATTTGCCCACGTTTTTCCTTGGGCATTTGGAGATTTCCTAGTCACTTTGTAATATACCAAATCGTAAAAGAATTGCTGATTATTGATTGAGTAATTATTGTCCTTTTTTGTCCGTTATATTGACCCACGTTAATTTTCAAATATTCCCCTAGCACTTGGCTTATGAAAAAAGTCACCCTATCTCTCCTCTCAAGCCTGCTAATCCTTAGCAGCCACCTCAGCGCCCAATTGCCTTCTGTTACCCTTCAGCATCTCCTCGGTCAGAAGGCTGCCCTTACACCTCAGATTATGGGTACAGACACGGTCTGTGAAGGAACTACAAGTCTCTATCTTGCCAAAAACTATGGTAGTGATGACTCCCTTGAATGGACCGCCATCGGCAATGTCCATATTGAAAGCACAGATGGTGATGCAATTAGGTTAAATTTTTATCAACCGGGTCGTGTGGACCTCACCCTGAATCGATACTCGATTTGGGGGGATGGTAGACAGACCATCGAAATATTAGTCCTGCCTGCACCGCACCCAAAACTAGGCAAGGATACGATTATTTGCCCGGGCGAAAGCCTTTCGCTCACCGCCAATGCATCCTTTGCTGCCTTTCGAAGTGCAGAAGATGCAAAACCTACTTATCGTTGGCAGGATGGGTCAGCAGAAGATCAATTGACCGCAGACCAATCGGGCACTTATTGGGTGGTGGCACAGGACCGATATGGGTGCAAAGGCCAGGACATTGTCAACGTGACTGTGGCTCAGACGCCCCAACCCGATCTTGGCAAGGATAGACATACTTGCACCAATGAGCCTGTGACCCTTTCGCCAGGTTCTTTTTCGACCTACCAATGGCAAAATGGCAGCAACTCATCATCATTTATTGCGAAAAAGCCTGGAAAATATTGGGTTGAAGTGACGGATCAATGTGGGCAGAAAGGCATTGATAGCCTTACCATTACCGCTTGGAAAACTGCCAAGATCAACCTGGGACAAGACTTGTTTACCTGTGAAGGAGATACCATGATGTTGGATGCAGGGAAAGGGTTTCAACAATACCTTTGGGGCAATGGCTCCCGTCAACAGACAATCTCCGTGACCGAAACGGGAACCTACTGGGTCTCTGCCTTGGACAAGGCTGGGTGCGAAATCACTGACAGTGTGTATTTTGAGGTTGAACCTTGCGTATCTGAATTGGCCATTCCTGCCGCTTTCTCGCCCAATGGAGATGGGCTTAATGATACTTTTCGCCCGAAAAAACCTGCAGGCTTGAAAAACTTTTCCATCCAGATTTTTGATCCTTCGGGCCTAATGGTCTATTTATCTGATAAGAAAAATGCCGCTTGGGACGGAAAATTCGAAAAATCCCAACTACCCGCAGGACCATACACCTATACGGTTCAGTATGTTGATGGCGCTGGAAAACAAACATTTGACGCCGGGACGGTTCAACTCAAGCGGTAAGAAATTATTTATTATTGATTGATTATTAATTGCAAAAAGAGCAGTTCCTATTTTTATCCTTCGGTAAACTCAGGACAAGTTTTAACTTTTATTTCCATTTTGATTTTCTTATTTAATGCCTTATATGGTTCAAAAAAAGAGCCTTTTAATTCTTTTTTGCTTCCAATTGTCATATTGGGTTGCCTCCTCCTGACTGCTTGCCAATCTGTCAATTATTATAATCTACCCACCTATTCTGCCTCGAATCATCTCCAAGCAGTCATCGAAATCCCCGCTGGAACCAACCATAAGATTGAGTATGACTCGGCCTCCAATCAATTCATCAACGATACCAAAAACGGGAAGCCCCGTGTCGTCCAATACTTGCCCTATCTAGGCAATTATGGCTTTATCCCTTCCACCATGATGGACACTGCACGCGGCGGTGATGGAGATGCTTTGGATATTTTGGTATTAGGGGAAAGTCAACCCACTGGTACCGTCATGGAAGTGCACCTTTTGGGCGCTTTGTCTATTCTAGACGGTGGAGAAATCGACACCAAACTCATCGCTATTCCAGCTGATCCCTCCCAGCGGATCATCCATGTAGCTGATTTTCAGGAGTTTAGCGAAAAATATCCTTTAGTAAAGGAGATGATAAAAAACTGGTTTCTACATTATAAACGAAATGATCAGGTCTCTTTTCAGCAATGGATGAATCGGGAAGAGGCGATGGAAGAGGTGAAGAAATGGCGGTGAGACCGCTCGGGCCGAAGACGGCCCTCGCTGCGAGATCGCTCGCTGGCGCTCACTGCGGGATCGTTCGCGCCTTCGGCACTCACTGCGAGACCGCTCGGTTCGAAGACTCACCTCGCTGCGAGATTCACCCTGAGCTTAGTCGAAGGGCTAAAGGCAGGTCATCTTGTCTCGCAGCGAGCCTGAAAGGCGAGCGATCTCGCAGTGAGGCCTTTAGGCCGAACGGTCTCGTCTCTCGCAGCGAGGGCCGTCTTCGGGCCGAGCGGTCTCAGACACTGCCTTCCTTCAGACGCTCTGCGTTTTCTTCAATTCTGAGCTTCTCAGAGATTTCCGTAATGTCGCCATTCAAGATGCCTTGAAGGTTGTAAATGGTAAGGTTGATGCGATGGTCGGTGACCCGTCCTTGGGGGTAGTTGTAGGTACGGATCTTGGCAGAGCGGTCCCCTGTAGATACAAGGGATTTGCGGGTAGCAGCCTCTGCGGCCTTACGCTTACCCATTTCAATATCATAAAGGCGTGCTTTGAGAACTCGAAGAGCCTTTTCGTAGTTTTTGATCTGAGATTTCTGATCTTGGTTTTGGACCACGATGCCTGATGGGATGTGGGTAAGGCGGATGGCAGAATACGTTGTATTCACTGACTGTCCACCCGGACCCGAAGCGCAAAAAGTATCTTTCTTGATATCGGATAACTGAATTTCAACGTCGAAGTCTTCTGCTTCTGGCATTACTGCCACAGTAGCTGCGGAGGTGTGAATACGGCCTTGGGATTCCGTCGCAGGCACACGCTGTACGCGGTGTACGCCCGATTCGAATTTCATGGTGCCGTAGACATCATTGCCCGAAATCGTCGCTATGATCTCTTTATAACCTCCAGAAGTTCCTTCTGTGAAGTCATTGAGGCTCAATTTCCAGCCTTTGAGGGTAGCATACTTTTCGTACATCCGCAACAAGTCGCCAGCAAAAAGAGCCGCCTCGTCTCCACCTGTGCCTGCACGTATTTCGAGGATAGCATCCTTGCTATCTTCAGGATCTTTGGGGATCAGCATGATCTTGAGTTCTTCTTCAATTTGGGTTAGCAGTGGTTGAAGCTCGTCCAGTTCCTCCTTGGCCATTTCCCGAAACTCGGGGTCTTTCTCTTCTTTGAGGATCAATTTGTTATTGTCAATATTGCTCGATACCTCACGGTATGCGTGAATCTTATTGACCAATGTATCCAACTCTTTATATTCCTTATTTAACGCTGTGTAGCGCTTCATATCAGAAATGATCTCAGGATCGATGATCTGTTGTTTTACCTCTTCAAATCGGGTCTCTATATGGGATAATTTATCGAGCATTGGAATCAAAATTAAAATCAAAATTAAAATCAAAAATGAATTGATCTTCGCATGCACACTTAGTCAAAATCTCTATTTGTGATACAAATGTATGGCATTTTCGAACAACAAATATATAAATTCCTGACCAAGCTCCACGTCTAGCAAGTGACCAGCAGAAGCATGAGCTAAAGGAAAGTGTGTGGACTTGCCACTAGCCAGGTGTTCGATATACAAATGATGCGCATTATGGCAAATAAGAAATGGACCTATGAGTTGGAATTCACGCCACCTGAAAGGCATTTCGGGGTGTAATTGGTATTGAAATATGCCAAATAAATTGTAGACAAATATGGCTTGAGCAGCGGTATCACTGACCATGACCAATTTATCGCGATTGACTGCCACATCGATAGGTGCAAATAAGGCCCCCTCCCCATAGTCTGTCCCTCCAAAACTCAACTCCCATTCCCCAAACGTGTTGATCTTCAGGACTTTATTATTGAAGCGATTTAGGATAAAAAGGTCGCCAGTAGGACCGACGGTAAAGGTCTGTGGAAAAATTTCTTCTCCTTCGGACAGCCATTGCCAATTGTCATCCCTTTGGTTGAAATCTATTTGTTTTACAAGTTTGAGGTTCGTGTTGAAGAGTAAAAGACGGGCATTTCCTTCATCCAACACATACAGTTGTTGGCGGTTAGGCACTACGATCTTGGTAGGGTGGAGCATGCCTTCCTCCCGGTGGCTTTTGCCACCGATGGTCACGACAGAGTCGTAGTTTGCAGCAGCTAGCAGTTTATGGAGTCGGTTGCCTTGTTCCTCCAACAAATAAATATTGCGCTCTCCATCTACTGCTATGTCAGCGGCTGAAGGAATACCTGAGATAACTCGTCCTGGTTGGAGAAAAAGGGAGTCTGAAAGGGATTGCCCCTTCAAAAAGAAGGGAAAAAGAAACAGAAAGAAAGGGAAATATTTTCTCATGTAATCATTTATTCCCTTCGACAAGGCTCAGGGCAAGCATTTTATCATTTTCTTCACTCATTCTGTCATCCACTCATTCTATCATTCACTCATCCTGTCATTTTCTTCAACGACACCCCAGATTCATTTATTTCTAAATAGCTAAAATGCCGAATCCAGTCTCCGAGATAGATCATCTTAGTTCGCTCAGACAAGGCGACTTCCTGCATCAAATGCCGGTGTCCAAAAATGAAATAATCAAAAGCTGCGCCGTTGCCAAGGAGGTTCATACAGTGTGCATAAAGATACTCATTTTCGCCGTGATAGACAGGCACCTTCTCGCGATTATGATTGCGACTCAGCCGGGAGGAAAAATTGGCCAGGCCAAATCCAAAATTGGGATGAAGGCGAGAAAAAAGCCATCGTGATACAGGATGGCTGAGGACGCGCTTTAGCAATTTATACCCATGGTCACCTGGGCCTAGTCCATCGCCATGGGCGATGTAGAATTTTTTGCCAAATAATTCTACCTCAAGTGGTTCAGGATGATAGATAACGCCAATTTCCTCTTGAAAAAAGTTGCGAAACCACAGGTCGTGATTGCCAGGAAATAAATGGATTTCTACGCCTTCATCAGCCATTTCTGCTAATTTTCCCAACAAGCGAACATACCCACGAGGCTGTACATGCTTATATTCAAACCAGAAGTCAAAGACATCCCCCACGAGATAGAGTGCTTTAGCCTTAGGGGAAATTTCATTCAACCAGCGCACAAATCGCTTTTCCCGAACTAAACTAGATGCGTGATCTGGTGCCCCAAAGTGCATGTCTGAGGCCATATATATAGTGGTGCGTGTTTCCAATTAGGCAAAAAATTTGATGCCCTGGATCAGGGCGAGCAGGAAAAAGATAGAACCTATGATTTTATTCATCCATGTGCTGATAGCTTGCACGCGCTTGCGAATGACAATACTGAGCAAAGCAAACAAGAGCAATGCCAAGAATTTGCCAGCAGAGATGCCCAACAAGAAAATGACAATCAAGGTACTGTCCATGACCATATGAAGGTCTAATAAATTGGCAGAGGCAAACCAGCTAACGACAAACACCCAAAATGGCAAAGCTTGGGGATTGAGAAGGGTCAGCAATGCAGCCTTAGCATAGTCAGGCAGGGTATATTTCTTCTTTTTTTGCGAGTCTTCAGGTTTATTTTTTTTGAAGAAAAAATAAACGCCTAACAGGATGAAAAGCCCCAAAACAAACACTTTTACCGCAATGCTCTCTTCGATGTATTGCGTAATATAAAAACTGCAATGCACCGCAAGGAAGGCATGTATCACTTCTACAACTGCCGCCGCAGCAGCCATTGTAAGCCCTACGCGAAAGCTTTTACGAATAGTGGTATCCACCACCGTGAGGTTCACTGTCCCAAAGGGCAATGCGCCTAGGAAGCTTGCGATGAGTGCAAGGAAGAAGGTGAAGATATATGTAGGTTCCATGTTTCGGTAATTTTGCGGCGTTTGGGAGCAAAATTAATTGGAAGCGAAATTAAAGAGATATAAAACCATAACAAATTACGACACTTGTCGTAAATAATTTTGCATGTACGACGTCTGTCGTATATATTGCAGGCATTCAGGATCACCCAAACGAATTTCATATGAAAAAAGGCGGCAAATATTACCCAACGGACCCAGAGTTAGAAATCTTGCAAGTGCTCTGGGCGCATGGACAGTCGTCTGTCCGCACCATCAATGAAGCCCTCAATCAAGGGCGGAGCAAGCCTTTGGGCTATACGACTACCCTGAAACAGATGCAGCGCATGCATGAAAGTGGCATGCTGACACGGACAGAATCGGGGAAGTCGCATTTGTATAAAGCAGCGATTCACGAATCCGAAGTACAGCATCGCCTCCTCAATCGCTTGGTTGACACGGCTTTCAAAGGCTCGGCCTTGGACATGGCTTTGCATGCCCTAGGACAAGCTGAAGTCTCTTCAGAAGAACTGGCACAGCTCCAAGACTGGTTGGAGGCCAAAAAGAAGGAAGGAGGCCAATCATGAATTGGGCCTATACGATGACAAATTCTCCCGTGATGGAAGCGCTAGGGTGGACATTGATCCATAGCCTTTGGCAGGGAGCGATTGTTTTTTTGATCCTGAAACTGCTTTTACGGTGGGTTACTGCCGGCGCAGCTAGCCTGCGTTATGTGCTGGTGATCAGTGCCTTGGCTGTGATGTGTTGCTGGTCTGTCAGCACATTTCTCCAAGTCTATTCTCCGATTCCTTCTGAAACATTTGAATTCGGCCCTGGAATTTCGGAAATCATTGTTTTGCCTGAAGAAGCATTTGTAGAACCTCAATTTCCCATTCCATTTTCTGAAGAAACTGAGACTAGTTCCCTATGGCTGGAAAGCATGCTCCAACCCATGCGGCCCTATGTCCCCGTCCTGGTATGGATGTGGTTTGCAGGGTTATGCTTCTTAAGCATTCGATTTACTGGAAACTTGTATTACTTGCACCAACTGAAGCGCAAAGGAGCCTATCGTGTCAGTGAGATATGGGAGGACCGTTTAGCCGCTTTCCTGATGCGTACAGGCATCAAGAGACCTGTGAAATTGCTTGAGTCTCGGCGAGTGACAGGCCCCTTTACCATTGGCTTTCTCAAGCCAGTGATCCTGCTACCCATGGGATTGCTCACTGGGATGGATCCCTTCCAGATAGAAGCGATTATCATGCATGAATTGGCGCATATCCGCCGAGCGGATTATTTAATCAACCTGCTCCAATCTCTCGTAGAAGTCCTCTTTTTCTATCACCCTGCGGTGCAGTGGATGTCGCGCCAGGCGCGTATCGAGCGTGAACACTGCTGTGACGATCTGGTGATGGAATGGCGACAAGACCCGATGGTGTATGCACAAGCCCTGATGAATTTACAATCATCTCGTATTCACCCCCAATCAACTTTTGCTATGTCAATTACTGGAAATAAACCTTCATTTACCCAACGTATCCAACGCCTATTCGAACCGCGAACCGCAAGGGTTCGTGACAAGGCAATCATGCTGCTCATGGTCTTGAGCATGAGTTTTGCCCTGATGGCCTTTAACCTACCCACTACAATAGAAAGTGAACCCTATTTCGTCGAAGAGCTCGTTTCTCCTGAAATCACTCCTATTACCTCTATTGAAATCCTGCCTGAATCCTCACAAGGTGAATTGGATGAATTGGTGGCCAAACTGGCTGTCCAAGATATTCACTTGCACTTTGATTTGCTTGAATTCAAAAGGGGAAAACTGGTTAAGATAAGGGGGGGCGTTGACACCGACTTTGGCCATGCCCAGTTTTCGAGTGATGACCTAGAAGGGATATTGCTCATTATCAACTGGGAAAGAAAGACTATTAAAGTGATCACGGGCTCCAAAGGGCATGATTCGGATTATTTCTTTGGCGAAGATGCGAGTTCAGGCGTGGAGGTAATAGAAGCAGACGAACCATTTGGTGAGCCGGGGGAAGAAGTGGTAGAACCTGATGACAATTGGGAAGAAGGAGATGCTGAGGGCTTTGATTTCCAATTTGGATTCAGTCATGAAGAAGATGGAGAAGATTCAGCAGATGGATTCTTTGAAGGGGCTGTGGTAGGAGAAACCTTTATGGAGGGGAAAAATATGTGGGTAGAATTGAAGCCTATTAACCAACATATAGACAACCCTATTGCTGACATCCTACAAATTGATCAAGAAGGATCTTATCGCATAGGGGTAGAAGGCAGATTGGTTTTTCCCGATCCCAATGATGAGGAAGTGCCTGTAATGATTATAGACGGAGAGAAGTTTGAGCGATTGGATCTGGAATCATATAGAAGCTTAGTGAAAGGTCTTGACCCAGAAAAAATTCAAAACATTCTTGTATTGAAAGATGGGGATGCTTACGAAGCTTTTGGAGTAGGGGATGATAATGATGTCCTGATCATTAGCACCAAGAAGAAGGCAAAACTGCCCAAAGGGGTAAGTTTTGGAACAAAAATAATCGATGTTCAAGAAATGAATAGCCTCACCTTGGCACCCAACCCAGTAGCAGAAGTGCTGAACCTACAGTTCGACTTGAAAATGAAATTGAAGCTTCGAATCGTAGTTCTTGATCAAGAAGGCCATTTGGTAGGGGAAATTGCTGACCAGTATTTTGAAAAAGGAGCAAACACCATAAAGTGGTCAACCAGCGACCTTTCTGCCGGGAAATATATCTTGGACTTTCTGTCTCCAGGCCGGGAAGAGTAAGGTTGCAGAATATCGAACAGGGCATGCTGTAGAGACGTTGCATGCAACGTCTCTACAACATGCCATCCACCCATTCCCGCACAACCCGCGCCATTTCCACAAAAATATCCTCCTGAGACACACGCGTCCGCTTCAGGATTTTATAGCCATGATTGGCTGTCTCAAGCAAATGAAGCGTCGCTTTGTCGCCTAAACCATCAATGATGGGTTGAAATAGCTCAAGATTGTTCAAGGTGTCTCTTGTTCCCGTGAGGAACAGCATCGGCTGTGCTATATCAGGCAAGTGAGCAGCTCTGTGATTGCTGGGCTTGCCTGGGGCATGAAGGGGGAACCCAAAGAAGACAAGGCGCTTGACAAGGCTCAGACGGCCTTCTGCGGCTACCAGAGAGGTCATGCGTCCACCAAAAGAATGGCCACCTGCCAGTAGGGGCAGGTCAGGCGCAGCTTCATGGGCCGCGTGCATCGCTGCTTCAACGGTAGCCAAAGATACTGCCACGCTATCACGCCCACCTCCTCTTTCCATATAAGGAAAATGGTAGCGAAAAGTCGCGATACGCTGTTCTCCCAAGCGTTGGGCAATCTGCTCCATGGTCGCATGGTGCATGCCAGTGCCAGCGCCATGTCCCAAGACCATCAAATGGTCTGCATTGTCGGGACGAAGTAGGAGGGAGGAAACCTCTCCTTTGTCGGGGTGGGCGAGAAATTTGGATTCAATCATAAGGTTAAATGTAGATAGAAATTTGAGGAGGAGCAATGCAAAAATCCCTTGAAACCAGCAGGTGTCAAGGGATTCTTTATAAAGAGATTTAAGAATATCGAACAAGGAATTAAGATTGAAGAAGTGAAATGGCCTTTTACTTCAAAAATCCTTGTTCCGCAATCATAAATCTGCAATCATCAAAACAGTCTTCTAATGATGTCGTCAGCAGTGATGCCTTCGGCCTCAGCCGTAAAGCTAGGCACAATCCTGTGGCGAAGTACAGAGACTGCCACAGCATTCACGTCTTCGATGTCTGGAGAGTATTTGCCATGTAGCAAGGCATTGGCTTTCGCACCTAAGATGAGGTACTGCGAGGCACGAGGGCCGGCACCCCAGGTGATGAGTTCTTTCATGCCTTCAGCGGCGTGAGGCGTATTGATACGCGTTTTATTCACCAAGCGAACGGCGTGATCGATGACATTGTCTGCAACAGGGACATTGCGGACGATATTTTGGAAGTAAATGATTTCTTCTGCTGTCATCACTGAGCTGACTTTTTCAGCTTCGCCAGTAGTAGTCCTTCGGACAATTTCAGTTTCCTCTTCAATGGTAGGATAGTCTACCAAAATATTGAACATAAAGCGGTCAAGCTGTGCTTCGGGTAGGGGATAAGTACCTTCCTGTTCAATCGGGTTTTGAGTTGCCAATACAAAAAATGGAGGAGCAAGCTTGTGATGTTCTCCAGCTACTGTGACATTCCGTTCCTGCATCGCCTCTAGCAGCGCAGCCTGCGTTTTGGGAGGCGTACGGTTGATCTCATCCGCCAAGAGCATATTGGTAAAGACAGGGCCTTTGATAAACTTGAAATGCTTCTTATTGGTATCTGGGTCTACCTCCAGTATTTCTGTCCCTAGGATATCACTAGGCATAAGGTCCGGGGTAAATTGGATACGGCTAAAGTCCAGGTCCAGAATTTCTGCTATCGTGCTGATAAGCAGGGTCTTTGCTAGTCCAGGAACCCCAACCAGCAGGGCGTGGCCTCGGCAGAAAAGGGCGATGAGGAGGCGCTCTACCACATCTTCCTGACCGATGATTACTTTACTAATTTCTTTTTTGAGCGCCTGATACTTCGCAGCCAGGGCATCTGCTGCTTCTACTTCGTTTTTGAATTGTGTCATTATTCAGTCCAGCTTTTAAGTGCGTTAGAACATTCGGTCGGTTTTACTTCTATGTAAATATTTTTCTTAGCCGATCCGATCCAATCTTCGAATTTTTCCGCCTGTTTCATTTGCAAGGCGGCAATATATATCTTTTTGTAGTCATCTTTCAAATTTGGGACGTGTGGATCTATTTTTCGTTTGAGATAGACCACATGAAATGCCTGGGTTCCATCTGGCATCTTGTATTCCATAGGCTTCGAAATCTGGCCTTCATTCATTTCTTCAATCTTGAAATAAAGATCAGGATCGAGTTTATCCATGGGGACACGCAAATTATTGGTTTGGGGTTCAGAGATACACCCTCCGCAGTCCTTTGTCCCTCGGTCCATGGAGTAACGGATAGCGGCTTGTTCAAAGGTAAGCGAATCGCTGTCTACAAGCATCATAATCTTTCTCAGGCTATCCATAGCAACGGAGTCTGCATCAGGACTGCGTTTGGGAATCTTAAGGATATGGCTACAACTGCGGACTTGGCCTTTGATTTTGTGGAGCTTGGCAATGTGCAACCCAAATTCGGTTTCAAATACTTTAGATACTTCTCCTTCACGTAGGGTAAAAATTACCTCTTCAAATTCGGGGACCATCTGGCCCCGCTGGATTTCTCCCAAGTTTCCTCCTTGTGGACCGCTAGGGCCATCTGAGTGCTCAATAGCTTGTAACCCAAAATCTTTTCCATCCTCTACGATTTTGGTGCGGATTTCTTCCAACTCACGTCGTGCATCCGCTTTACTATTGGGATCGAAGGGGGGGACAATCACGATATGGTTGATTTGAACTTCTGCAGGCAGGAATCCTAAGCTGTCGACATCAAGTTTTTTGAAAAAAGCCTTTACCTCTCTTGGGGTAATGGTAGACTCTGAAAGCAAAACCGACCGCATGCGGTCGATCAAGAGTTCGTTGCGGATTTCGTCCTGGATGTCCACACGAAACTGCGCTACAGATTTGCCATAAACCTGGACAAAATGCTGTTCTCCTCCCATTTGCCCGATCGTGTACCGCACCCGGCGGTCGATCTCGGCATCTACTTCCTCTGGAGAGACCTCGATACTGTCTTGTTGTGCCTTGTCCAGCAAGAGCTTGGAGACAATCAGCTGGTCCATGACTTCACACCGCAAATTGCCATCATCCTTTTGGCCATTGATTCGCAGATAATTGTACTGATTATCCACATCTGAAGAGAGAATGATCTCTTCTCCCACGATCGCCACAATGCGGTCCAGGGTTTCTTGTGCATACCCTTGAACAGCGGTCAACGTCAAAATGGTAAGTGCTACAGTCTTTATGAGTTTTTTCATGATAATGTGCGTTACAAATTTTAGGAAAATGACGAGAACTCCCAAATAAATGCTGCAAGAGAAGAGAAGAAACGTTCAACAGGAGTTCAATCGTTCAAGCGTTCAAAATGTTTACGCTATTAGTCGTATGTCCCTGAGCAATGAATTTTGAATGATTGAATGTTGAATTTTGAATGGAATTCTTTTTTATACTAAACCCTAAACCCTAAACCCTAAACCCTAAACCCTAAACCCTAAACCCTAAACCCTAAACCCTAAACCCTAAACCCTAAACCCTAAACCCTAAACCCTAAACCCTAAACCCTAAACCCTGAACCTCTTCCCCCTCACTCCTTCACCTTCCCTGCTGATCTTGCTTTTTTTACCAGATCGGCTTCGGTTTCTTCTATCAAGGTATTTTTGCGCTGATTGAGGAGGATATCTTTAATCAGCGATCCACAAATGATCAAGGGCAATTGCTCTCCTTCATCAAGGACATGGATGAGTTTAAAAAAGTTGTAATATTTTTTGTCTTCGACTTCCTGTGAATAGGTAAATACCCTATTAGCTTGAAGTAATTCCAGTTTCACATTAGCACCTTCTAAGATTCGGTTGATTTCTGTTGAGGTGACATAAACCGTATCCAATTGGTATTCCACAGCATTAGTCTTCGACCAGGTCTTGAGCTCATTGATTTTATCAATGCTCTTGCTTCGCATCAACGAGACCTCCCTGAAGGGATTGGTATCCTCCGTTTTGACATGGAAGTATGCATAGTACTTAGTCCCGCTGATAAATTTTTCTGGATGCTTTTGGTAGTAATTCGAGATTTCAGAGGGGCGGATTAAGGTATCCAGCTGATTTTTGATCAGATAATTGGCAAACTCATACGAAATGAGTTTGCGTTCATGATCCTGGATCTGATAACTGATCTTGCGGTCTAGTTGGGATATGAGGTTTCTGGCTCTTTCAGCTACAGCTTGGTTTTTGATCCACTCTTCCACAAAGCTCTGAGCATATCGGATACTATCTTCCGAAGACAGCCCTTTGGGGAGAAAATGCTCCAATTCATCCTTGTATAGGGGCTTATTATTGAAAGAGGCAATGACCTCTCTCCCCTCCTCCTGTGGCACTTGTTGGCAGCCTACATGAATGCCCCAACATGCGATTAGGGTGAGGAAATAAGTCCCTATTTGCCTGAACCTCAATACTTTATGCATTATTATTTGAACAGATTTGAAAATACATCCTCATTTACCTTGACGGGATATTTATATTCGAGGTCCTTGAGCCATTCTTTTTCCAAATAGTCTTGATACTTGGTAATTGCCTCTGACTTCACGCGGTCAAAAGGCTGGACACCAGCTGGGCGGATAGTCACTACCTTGACGATTTTGTATTCGTCTCCTACACGGACTACTGGGCTGATATATCCTTCTTCTTTGGTAAAGAGGGAAGGATCAATATCACTTTTCCCTTCTTCATATGTCATGGTGCGGATAGTCAGCTGCAAGTCTGACTCGCGTTCTACCAACGAATCTATCTCGTGATCTGTCGCATTGAGCTTCAGCAGGCGATTCACATCATTGATGACTTTTTCATCAGAACTGCGGTATTCGCGCAAGTCCATGGTGCGATTAGCAACAAATTCAGTGGTATTGGATTGATAGTACTCTTGTAAGCCAGTCGTATCTTCCACGGCCTTTTTCCATACCATCTGCTCCATTAGGGTAAAGAGCAAAATGCCATCACGGTATTCCTTGAGTAAATATCCATATTCAGGATTTTTTTCAGGGAGTTTTGATTCTTCATAAGCTGTCAATTCACTTTCAACAAAAAGTTTTAACACTTGATCAGCTGCTTGGATTGCATTGAGGTTAGGATATCGAGGGCGAGATTTGGTATAATAATCAATCATGTCCTGAACACTGCGGGTAAAGGCAGGGTCAGCTGTAAGGGTAAACAGGGGCAATTGGTAGATATTCGAGAAAGTATCTTCAGCGATCCAGGTTCCTCTAGGAAAGTTGGCACTGAGGATTTCTTTGAAGCTATTGAAGTTGCCTTCATCGAGGGTATAGCCATACTCTGTCTTGATTCGGTTTATCAATGCTTGTTGGCTAATCTTTGCTCGCGAGTCGCGTTCTACCTTGCGCTTGATTTCCAATTTTGACTCCTCAAAGCTTTTTTCCGCTTCCACTTCCGTGACCGTCATGATATGCCAGCCAAACCGAGTAGTGAAAGGCTTGGAGTATTCTCCTTTGTTGAGTTTCAGTTTCACTTCCTGCATCTCAGTCAACAGCCTGCCAGAACCTAAATCACCTCCGCGGTTCCCGCTAGAAGGGTCATCAGAGAACTGTGCTGCCAAGGTAGCGAAATCTTCTCCTGCCTGTAGCTTTTGATAGATCTCATTGATCTTGCCGATTGCTTGAGAAGTGTCTTTTGCACTGAAACGATCTCCTATGCGGATGATGATATGGGCTGCCCGCTTGATGCCGCCATTTTCGAGCTTTTCATTTACTTTTATGAGGTGGTAGCCAAAATTGGAGCGAATAGGCATGGAGACCTTCCCAGGAGGCGTTTCAAAAGCGCCAGTCTCAAATGGGTAGACCATGTCAAAGGCACTAAAGTAACCCAGGCTTCCTTGGTTTTGCTTTGCAGAAGGGTCTTCTGAGTATTTTTCTGCCATATCAGCAAAACTCCTCTTTCCAGAGAGGACAGAATCGCGGTATAGCATGATGCGGGTATATGCGGCCAAGGTATCTGATGGAAGAGCATTTTCCCCTACTTTCAACAAGAGGTGGCTAGCATTTACCACATATCGAGAGCGGTCATAGGCTTCTTTGATCAGTCGATCTTCCACTTCCTTGGCTGTCAGGTAGGGTTGTGCCAGCTGCTTACGATAGGTTTCAAATTCTTGACGGAAGGCATCAGTAGTGTCTAATCCTCGTGCTTCCGCTTCAAATACCTTGCGTTTGAATTTTACATACAAGTCTAGATACTCTTGCAGTTGAGCAGTGGTATGGGTTTTGACGGCTTCATAGCCTCCATTATTTTTTTGGTATACCCGTTCAAATTCAGCTTTGGTGACATCTTCTTTGGCAAAGTCCAACAGGATGGGGCTAGAAGGCTGGGTGGTTTCTTTGGTAGAAGTACACGCTACCCCTAAGCATAAAAGAAGGATAAAAATGATTGTGCTAGTTCGCATATTGATAAAGTCCTATTTTTTTTAACTGGGCAAAGTTAGTAATCAGGGTATACAGATCAAAAGAAGATATGGCCTCAAAAACGAGGATTTGCCAATAATCGGTTGGGATTATCGCGCATTTGTGAGGATTTGATATATTTACAGACAACTATGATTCAATGGCTTAAAAAGTGGTTCGGGAAAGGCAAGTCCAGTGAGGCTGCTCCTAGCAAAGCCGAGATCAGAAAAATAGAGGCCCTGGTTCGTTTTTTGAGCCAGAAGGCTGGGACTTCTGAAACATCTCGTCAGTTGCTAGATGCAGTGGAACAATACTTGGCTGGTGGGGATAAGGAAAAGGCTCATAGACTTCCGCATATTTATCTTATGCTGGAAAAATACCTCACCCATTCCAATCGTGCTCACCAATTAGACCTGATTTCTTTGCGAAAAATGGTCAGGGAATACTATTCAAGCTTATTAGATCAGCCGGAGTTCTCTCTTGTCTTTGAAGATAAAACCAACCAGGAATTTCATCTCTGTAGGCAATTTTTGTTGAAAGTGATAGATGAAGTCTTGCCCATCATGGGGCGAGCAGATAGACAATTGCTCACAAGGACGCAGACTATGATTTCGGAGGCCCCTATTGCCCCTAGTGAAGCCTCGCCCTTCCCCGATCTGCCATTGCCTCAAAGTGCCTTAGAATCCTGGCGCGTGTTCATGATCGGCCTTTCTGCTAGGCTATATACCATGATTGCAGATAAAATGGGTGAATCGGCCGCTTCGCGGATTTTTGACATGATTTACCTGTTTTTGGCTGAGCAATACACTGAGCTGGATTCATTCGGACTGGTGCTGAATATGTTGCCGGACAGTCTGATCAACGAGGAACGGATCAGCAAGCTGAGTAGGACGCAAGCCCATGGACTTTTGCTCCAAAAAATCCGCTACCTCGAATCGCTCAATGATGAACTCAAAGACAAAAATGAGGCCCTCAGCGAATATCAAAGCAAGCTTAAACTAGCTATTACAGAGACTGAGACATCCCGCAAGCTATTGGATGCAGTGATACAGACCGTGAATGAAGGGGTCATCACGATGGACACCAATCACCAGATTGTGATGGTGAATCGCCTGGTGGGAAAAATGTGGGACTACACAAAAGACGAATTGATCGGGCAGCCTTTGACCAGCCTATTTGAGATCAATGACCCGAGCGATCACCTCATATTTCGGGGAGGAGATATTTCCTCCATTTTGGATAGGCGGGTAAGGTTAGTAGGAAAAAGGAAAGATGACTCAAATTTTCCATTGGAAATCATTATTTCTGAGACTTTACACGAAGGGCAACTCCTCTTCACGATTGCTGCCAATGATATTTCCGAGCGATTGGAGATCGAACACCAGCGCCAGCGTGCCAATGAAATCTTGGAAGAACGGGTAGCTCAACGGACCACTGAACTAGAAAAAGCACAGAACGCGCTGGAACAGCACGCTGCCGAGCTTTCTCGCTCCAACCAAGAGTTGGAACAGTTTGCGTATGTGGCCTCACATGACTTGCAAGAACCCATTCGTACAATTGTGAGTTTCTCTCAATTGCTTCTTTCTACTGAAGGGGACAACTTGGGGGAGGAAAGCAAAGAGTACCTGGATTTTATCATCAGTGGAGGCATTCGCATGCGAGATTTGATTAGAGAACTCTTACAGTTCTCTCGTGTAGGTCGCCACAAAATTTATAAGGAAACCATCGAGGTCAAGGAGGTGATGGAGCAGGTGATCGATAATTTGTATAACAAAATTGAAGAAACAGGGGCAAAAATCTGCTTTGAAGACCTCCCCGCAGTGATCGCCGATGAATCTCAAATGGTCCAGCTTTTCCAAAACCTGATTGAAAATGCCATCAAATTCTGCGGGGACAAGGAGCCAATTGTGAAAGTGTCTGCAACTTCTATGGAAGATTACTGGCAGTTTTCTGTTCAGGACCAAGGAATCGGTATATCAGAGGCTTTTCAGGAGAGAATATTTGTCATATTCGAACGCTTGCACTCTCAAGAGGAGTCGGGAGGGGCAGGCATCGGCCTGGCTATTTGCAAAAAAATCGTAGAACGCCACCACGGCCGTATCTGGGTCGAATCCGATGGGCAGAATGGAAGTAGTTTCTTCTTTACCATTGAGAAAGAGCCAGTGGTAGCGGTGAATGAAAAATTAGAAATGGAGAATGAATGAAGAAGTTCTTTTTCGATTCTTTATTAACCATTACTTCCTCCCCTTCACCAAATACAAATAAATAGGGGGTTCACCTGCCCGAGCTTCAAAAGTTTTCCACTGGGTTGCGTCAATCAAATCACTGGTTTGTTGGTATACGGGTTCGCTAATGATGATGCTATTGGGGAAATCTTTGGAAAGACTTTCAATCCTTCGACCAATGTTCACCGTATTTCCGGTGACAGCATAATTGATTCGGTCTTCTGATCCTACATTTCCCGTGACGGCTTCGCCTGCGTGCACACCAATGCCGACGATGAGTTCATCTTTGAGCTGGCCCTTATATTTTTCGTTGAGCGCGCCTAATTTATGGATCATTTCAATGGCACAAAAGACGGCATTTGCTTCATTATTGGGGTAGTCGATGGGCGCCCCAAAGACTGCAAAAACCTCGTCTCCTACAAATTGGCAAACAGCCCCATTGTGCTTGCGCACACAGCTCGTCATTAGGGAATAATAGTCATTAAGGATGGATACAATGGATTTAGGGGGCAAATTTTCACTCAAACTCGTAAAGCCCCGAATATCGCAAAATAAGACTGCCACATTAGCTAAAACCCCTTCAAAAATCGACTCTTCAGACTCCTGGAGCGACTTCTGCACCACTGCCTCAGGCACGTATCGACCAAAGAGGCGCAAGGTACGCTCTTGCTCTTCGAGCTTTGTCCGAAGCTCTCTGACAAGGCCCTGATTGCTTTTCTCCAGATCGTAGAGCTGGCGTCCATTTTCGATGGTCATCGATATTTCCGTCTCTGACCAAGGCTTGGTGATGTATCGGAATATCCCTCCATTATTGATGGCATTGATGATGGACTCCACATCACTGAATCCCGTGAGGATCACACGGATGGTATCAGGATATTCCCGGGCCACCTGTTCAAGGAACTCCACCCCTGTCATCCCAGGCATTCGCTGGTCACTGATGACCAGATCTACATCATTTTTTCGAATGACTTTTAACCCTTCATCCCCGCTTTCCGCAGTCAGGATCTTGTACTTCCGACGAAAGGACGCCTTGAAGGTAATCAAGTTGTGTGGCTCATCGTCTACATATAAAATCGTAAAATTTGGGTTCTTCATGTTTGTAAATTTAAGAGATCGCGAGGGCTTCGAAGACTCAGCCCTCGCTGTCAGATCGTTCGCTGTCGCTCACTGTCAGATGAGAGACCGCTCGGCTCGAAGACTCGCCTTCGCTGTCAGACAATGGCATGCGATTTAGTCTCTTATCTGACAGCGAGGGGCTTCTTAGCCCCGAGCGGTCTGACAGTGAGGCCGCTGGGCCGAACGATCTGACCCCTGACAGCGAGGGCCGAAGGTCCGAGCGGTCTCACGCCGGCAGAACGATGTGAAAAGTTGTCCCTTTTCCTAGTTCACTTTCAACTGTAATCTTGCCTTTGTGGTTTTCGATGGTTCCATAAGTGATAGAAAGCCCTAGTCCAGTCCCAAAGCCAACTTCTTTGGTGGTGAAGAAGGGCTCAAATATACGTTTTCGCACTTCTTCTGGCATACCTTCGCCAGTATCTGTAAATGAAATATACACATTTTTGTTATCGTAACGGGTCTTGATCGTTATTTTTCCCTCCCCATCAATCGCCTGAGCTGCATTCGTCAATATATTCATATAGACACCATTTAACTTGCCAGGGTAACACATAATATCAGGCATTTCTTCCAGATCTTTAACGATCTCAATGCGATTTTTGAACTCATTTCGTAAGATTAGCAGGGTCGATTCAATGCCTTCATTGACATTGGCGAGCTTGAGGACATCCTCATCCAGGCGGGAGAAATTGCGCAGGCCTTTGACGATTTCACTGGTCCGTTCAGCCCCCTCCTGAATACCCTTGAGCAACTGATTGATCTCAGGGATGAGAAAATCATAATCCAATTCCTCTTTGAGTGCTTTGACCGTTTCAAATTGCGCTTCGAGCCCTTTTTCCTTGATCCGTTCTTCATAACTATTCAGTACTTGAAAGATCTCATCGATATCTCGCTTGAGGGGCGTAATATTGCCACTGACAAAGGTGATCGGATTATTGATCTCGTGGGCTACGCCTGCCGTGAGTTGTCCTAAGGACGCCATCTTCTCCGCTTCGACGAGTTGGGTTTGAGCAGCTTGTAAGTCGCGGAGGGTTTGTTCCAATGTTTCATTTTTAGCCTGGACTTCCTCCGTCCGTTTGACTACTTCGGCCTCCAGCCTTCGTTTGTTTTGCTCCAGGTTGCGGGTCCTCACCTGCACGTAGGCAATGACAAGGAGCAGGGCCCCTGCAATGCAAATCAGGTAAAACCCTATCGTCTGGGTGAAGGGCGTTTCAATGACAATTTCTATCGCAGCGCCTTCTTTGTTCCAAATCCCTTCATTATTGGCTGCTTGAACCCGAAAAACATAGGTTCCTGGATCTACATAGCGATAAATCGCCTCACGCACATCCCGCGAATAGGTCCAGTCCCCATCCAGGTTCTCCATGATATAGCGGTACTCGTTTTTGGTGGGTTCCAAAAAACTTAAGCCTACAAATTCAAATTTGAGGGTGTTCTGGTCAGGCGCTAAAACGATTTTCTTGGTTTCGCTGATATGTTGTTGGAGCAAATCATTATCCTTTCCAAAACTCACAGAGTGGAAAAATAACTCAAAGTCTGTGATGACCACAGGTGGTGGATATTCATTCTCTTTGATATTGTCAGGGTGGAACATCACAGCCCCTTGATTACACCCAAATATAAGGTGACCTGAACGCATGAGGTGGTAGGCCCCATAATTGAAGGCATCACAGTGGAGCTGGCCTTTTCGATTACTATAATTGATAACTGTAAAGTCAACAGGACCTTGCTGATGCTTGAGCTTGCTCAAGCCTGCACGGGTGCTCAGCCAGAGATTGCCTCGGCTATCCTGACTGATGCTATAGATGATATTGTCAGGGAGGCCATCATCGACCGTATATAGCTGGCAGCGATCTCTTGCAGGATTCAGCCGGCACAAGCCACGGTCAGTTCCCACCCAAAGCTGTTGCTTGTGATCTTCGTGCATGGCGAATATGGTGCCTTGTACCAGAGGTGCAGCTTCTTTTCCTTTCAGAAGAAGCGGGGAAAAATCATCTGAGCTGGCATCATATCGGTTTAACCCTTGGATGGTTCCCACCCACAAAGTGTTTTGACTATCCTCAAAAATGCTTTGGATTTCGATATTCGAAAGCTGACTGTTTTTTGCGTGATAATTATTTTTCCATTTGCCTGAAACCTCCATCGCCGAAAGCCCTTCCAAGGTCCCTACCCAAAGCACCTCCTTTTTGTCCTGATACAAACATGAAATATCATCGCTGATCAATCCCCCAGAATGGCCATTATCATAGGTGTAATGACTGAATTTGTAGGCCTTTTTGGCCGCATTAGCTGCTGATATTCGATTTAATCCATCTCCTCCAGTACCTACCCAGATATTGCCTTGGTGATCCTGCAACAAAGAATACACGGCATCACCACTTAGATCTGATTGGCGTCCAGTAGACAGTAGGTGGGTGTGCAGCCCATTAGACTGGCGCATGATGCTCAGGCCTGCGTCTGTCCCAAACCAGACGTCCCCTTGCTTATCTTCCATGATGGCATAGACTTCATTGCTGAGGAGGCTCCGGCTATTTTGAGGATCTTTGGTGATATCCCCAAAGTGAATCTGAAGGGGGTTATGGGCGTTGAGGCCGCCGCGAAGCGTCCCGACCCATAGCAGACCAGAACGGTCTACTAAGAGAGATAAGATGACGCTATCACTCAAGCTGCCGGTCTGGTTGGCTTTACTCGTGAAGCGATCCAACTGCCCATCTCGCCAGTTGTATTTAAATAGACCATTGTCAAAGGTCCCAAACCAAATATTGCCATTTTGGTCCTCTGCAATGCTTTCTACTTCACTTTTTTGAAGCATGGCGGTTGCAGGTTGAGGCAGATCAAATGGGGCAAAAAGCGTTTGCTTTGCTTCAAAATGAAAGACGCCCTTTCCCGTACCTATCCAAAGCTGTCCTTGGAGGTCTTCAAAGAGGTGATTGACCTTATTGCTGAGAAGGTCACTATTATAGGTAGTGAAATGAGTTACCGAAAGGGTGGAATCCAATCGAAGCAGGCCCTGATCTTCACTGCCGGCCCAAATATTCCCATGACTATCTTGGTAGAGATGCAGGATATTTGGGGGCAAATCGTCAGGTAATAGGGGAAAAGGACGTAAGTCTTTCCCTTTTTCCATAGAAAATAAGCCTTCCTCAGTACCGATCCATAGGGTATGATCCCTATCAAAAAGTAGGCTTCTGACGGTACTTGGAATAGGAAGTGGATGGTGGGTAAAAGTCTGATACTTAGGATTATATCTGCAAAGACCATTGTCTGTGCCTATCCATAAGTGCCCTGAATCCCCTTCACAGATCGCCAGAATAATGCCTGGAAGTAGGGTAGTGGTGTCGGGAATGTTTTGGTAAGTATGCGAAATGAAATGGTAGCCGTCATATCGATTCAGTCCATTTTCAACGCCTACCCAGAGGAAACCTCTTTTATCTTGATAAAGGGATTTCACCAAACTGCCCGAAAGCCCATCATCTACAGATAAAGCAAAAAACGAGGCTTCTCCTTTTTGGCCGAGACCATGAAGGAAAAGGGCGATGCCCAATATCGAAAGTATAAGCGTTTTTTTCATCACAACTTCCAATCAAACTTCAATTTGCGGATGAAGATCACCCCTAAGATAGCAGGCAAAATGATATTGAACACATATAACACAAAAGTACTCGTAAAGGCGGTTGCAGCCACGACCCCAAATCCCCCCATAATGTTGATGGCTACGGTCTCGCGAATGCCTAGCTCTGTTACTGAAATGGAGGGAATAATAGATTTGACAAAAAACACCGTCCAAATCATCACAAATGCTGCCATGAGTCCTTCGTCATACCCAAATGCCCGCATGAGGCATACATACTGAAAAGAAAAGGTGCCATACCGCATCAGGCCCAGCAGGAGGACTTTCCATACCTGGCCTCGGTTGAGGCTATCGAGTGCCAGTGAGATACGACTCAGGACTTTGCCTTTGCTGGTTTTCAATTGAAGCATTCGGTAAAGTAGGCGTGGAAATATGGCAAAAATCAATGCAATGATGCTCAACGCCCACATGAAAAATCGGATGGCCCCGAGATATAGGCGAGGCCTCGTCATCCATTCGGCTATTTGGTCTTGTTGGAGTTGGAGGAAATATTCTAATGCAAGGGTGCCCATCCAAAGGGTGATGAGCATCTGACACATGCGATCCAGGAATGTGAGGACAGCAGCTTCTACGCGTTGACCCGACTCCAGGTACAGTACCCGACCAGCATAGGCGCCTACGCCATTGGGCGTAAATATCCCTGTGGTGAGCCCTGCAAGAATGGCTTGATAGGCATTCCAATAAGTAATTGGATAAAAGCGGCGAATCATCGTACGCCATTTTTCGGCTTCCAATCCCAAATTGAGGGGGATCAGCAAAAATGCTGCGACAATCCAGGTCAATTGTCCTTTGTCCAATTCAAAAACCGCCTCCCAAACACTAGAATCCTCATTTTTAAGCCTAAAAAAAATGTACACCAAAGCGCCTCCAGTGATCAGGATTTTCAATGCCAGCGATACCTTGCGCTGCACGGTGCTATCGCGGGCTGGAAGGGTAAGGGTACGCAGGACTTTTATGGCAAGGGATTTCCACATTTGACTGCAATATACAGGAGAATTAAGTACATTCGGGAAGAGAAATGATAAAATGAGTATATGAGGAAATGATAAAATAGGAAGAACTCCAAACCTTATTTATTCATTTACTCATGTTCTCATCTAATCATTCCACTCTATCATTCAGTCATCCTCTCATTCAATCATTCTCCCCATGTCTCGCATCATTCTCGGTATCGATCCTGGCACCAGCATCACTGGTTATGGCATTATTTCTTGTGAAGGCAAGAAGATGGAGCTGCTAGGGTGTGGGGTAATCAAGATGACCAAAGCGCAGGTAGATCATCCCGCCAAGCTGAAGCGCATCTTTGATCGGATCAATAGCTTGATCATCGAATTTAAGCCGACGGAGATGGCGCTTGAAGCGCCCTTTCATGGAAAAAATGTGCAATCCATGCTCAAGCTAGGCAGAGCCCAAGGCGTAGCGATGGCCGCAGGTCTGGTCCATGACCTCTCTATCGCCGAATACGCGCCGCGTAAAGTGAAAGTCGCTGTTACAGGCAGCGGTGCTGCCAGTAAGCACCAGGTGGCTGCGATGCTTCAAACGCTTTTGAAGTTTGAGCAAGAACCCCAGTACATGGATGCTACGGATGGCTTAGCGGTAGCCGTTTGCCATTTTTTCCAAGGCCCCTTGGGTAAACAAAGCAAAGGGTACAGTGATTGGAATGCCTTTTTGAAAGATAATCCTTCACGGAAGGTGAAGCGGTAAGATAATGGGAAGACCTCGTAGGATTTAGCCAGAATTGCCTATTAATCCTCCGAGGTCTCTTCAGCAAAACCCCATGGCTTTTTTTCCCTCTTCCGACAATCCATTAGGCACAATAGGGCGATTCAGCCAATGCCCTTGGGCATTTAGCACTGTGGTCAGAAAATCAGCCCGGACGTACTTATACCGCTCCAAGACGGTAGATTCAGATTCTACCTTGATATAAAGTCCCTCCATGAGATGGGAAGGGTCAGTCTCAAAAAGTACTTGATCTGCACGTAATTGAAGGCTTTCAGCTTTGGCCCGTAACTCGGCCCTGTGGTCATCTATGATGAAAAAAGAGGGTCCCAATAAGTCAAGCAAGTCTTGATAAGCAGCAATAGGACCGCTATGCAGGACTTTGACAGAGGCAAGGAAAGTCAGTGGCTGGAGGAGTTTTTGTCGCTTGTATGTACTGAGAAAATGACCTGTATAGGTGTCTAGCACATCAAACTCCATGAAGTAATGAGGGAGATGATTATAGAAAACGGTATGTTTAGCATAAAGCCACTCGCCATAAAGAATATAGCGTTGCCCTAGGACTGATCCTAGGGCATGACTATGGGTATAGGCCCAACTCTTAAATAGCGCAAAATGCTTTTCTCTCGGGCCACCTGTAAGGTAGTGCCCTCTGCTTTGCAATCGCAAGTCATTCTCCGGACCAAAGCTGATGGCTGCATTGGCCCCATCTACTTTTTCCTCTACAACGATATGCTTCCCTTTCAATTCCTCAAAAGGAACAGCATTTAAGTCTTCATCTCCAGGTTGCAAGCGCGAACCCTGGATATGGTGGGTCCGTGGGTATTTGTGGATTTGTTGCACTGAAAATTATCTCCTCTTCAATGCTCCCATCCCAGAAATACTTTTGTTGACGTCTGGCGACCCTTCATAGTGGACACTGCCCATCCCTGAGATGTTGACATCCAATTTGTCAATAGCGTGGACTTTGGCTGACCCCATGCCTTTTACGTCTACCATGACCTGCTCAGCTTCTAAGCAATAGGCATCTATGTTCCCTGAACCTCTGATCTCAAAACTAGCTTGGTCTACAGTCCCGCAGAGTTTCGCATCGCCTGCGCCAGTGATAACGGCGGAGAATTGAGACCCTATTACCTCCAAATCGAGGTCACCAGCACCACCGATGTGAATTTTCAATTGATCGGATCGGAGGGTGTTTTTACTCCGTATTTCAGCAGCTCCATGAATCTTGACACTGCGAAGGTCACTTACGATGACATGTAAGATCATTTTGGTGGCACTGTGGTAGCCTTTTTCCTGATTTACTGTCAAGACGCCATCGTGAACTTCAGTAGTGACCAGGTCTTGGAGGTTGGCGTCAGTTTCGACTTTGAGGGCTGACCTATTTCCCTGGGTGAGAATGACTTCACAGGCACCCCCTATTTCCAAGCTATTGAAGCGATCTACGTTTCTGATGTCTGTGACGACATTGCCATTTCCTTTGACCTTTTGGCCATAAAGGAGAGAGAAACTAAGGCAACAAAAAATGACGAGGATTAGCGTTTTGGATAAGTTCATAGGAAGAGAATGATAGAATGATAGAATGATAAGATGATAGAATGAGAAAATAGGTTTTCTGAAAGACTGGAATTTTTGGATAGAAGTTGCACGAAAAAAATAGGCACAGAAAAACAGGGGTTTACTGCTCTTCCGTGCCATATAGACAACAGGTTAGGAATGCTCAAGTTTGTATCACGGGATCGATGAAGCAGGGGCTTCTACGAATCTCTACTTCTTCTCCGTTGAAATCTTCTGCGGTGATATTAACGGCTCCTCTCTTCCGGTAATTTAGCAAAATGACCGTTTCTCCATCTTTTTGCAACTCAAAATTGACGGGCGTTCCATCCATGTACTCAATTTTTTTGATCTTCTTGACGGGATCTTTGAGGTACAATTGGTAAGTAGAATGCTCATTGAGCTTTTCTGTAGGAGCTGGGGTAGCTGGAACCGTAACTTGCCCTTGCGCGCAATAAAAGAGACAACTAAAGGCGAGAAGGATTAATATTCGCATAATTGACAATTAAGATAAAAAAACGAAAGAATGGAAAGTGTCATCTGTACAAATATGGTGAAAATCACTCAGAAAACCGAGTGGTTGAGACCGCTCGCCCTTCGGGCTCGCTGCGAGACCGGTCGTCGCTCCGCTCCTTCCTGCGGGACCGCTCAGGCCGAAGACGGCCTTCGCTGCGAGATCGCTCGAAGACTCGCTGCGAGACAAAAGTCAAAGATTCTTCTTCTTATCTCGTAGCGAGACGAGTCTTCGAGTCGAGCGGTCTCGCAGTGAGGAGCTTGCGACAAACGGTCCCGCAGCGAGCCCACAGGGCGAGCGATCTCGCAGTGAGGGCTGAGTCTTCGAAGCCCGAGCGGTCTCCTACAGTTCTGCCAACATTCCCGCGATAGACGCAGCAAAGAAGGCTGCGACCGTTCCCACGATCAAGGCACGAACGCCAAGCTGCGAAAGTACTTTCCGCTGGCCTGGAGCCAGTGACCCGATACCACCGATCTGGATACCGATCGAAGAAATATTGGCGAAGCCACAGAGGGCATAGGTTGCGATGATAATCGATTTGAAGTGGACGATGCTACCCGCATCCTTGACTTTGGCCATGGAGTCAAAGGCCACAAATTCATTGATAATGGTCTTTTCTCCCAACAATTGCCCAATGATCATCATGTCTTCAGAGGGCGTTCCCAGCAGCCAGGCCACAGGGGCAAAAAGCGCCCCAAATATGAATTTCAGGTCAAAGGCACTGTATTTCCCATCTGTAATATCCGCTACCCAGCCATTAAGGCCTGTGTAATAACCAATGATATCCCCTAGGAACCAGTTAAATCCTTGGACAAAAGCGATAAAAACGAGGAGCATAATCCCTACATTCACTGCGAGGCGCATGCCTTCCGAGGCCCCATTGGCGATGGCGTCCAGGACATTGCTGCCAATTTTGTCACGTGGTACATCCATGTCCGTATTGACCTTTTCCGTTTCAGGAAGAAGGATTTTCGCAGCTACAATAGCGCCTGGTGCAGCCATGATCGAGGCAGTCAGGAGGTGGGTGGCAAATAAAGTTTGTTGTTCCACGCTGCCTCCTCCGAGGAAACTCACATAGGCCCCAAAAACGGAGCCTGCAATGGTGGCCATGCCGCCCCCCATGAGACAGAGGATCTCGGAGCGCGTCATTTTTTCGAGATAAGGTTTAACGAGCAGCGGAGCTTCCGTCTGGCCAAGGAAGATATTACCTGCCGCAGCCAAGCTCTCGGCACCTGAGAGGCGCATGGTTTTGGCCATGACCCAGGCAAAGCCGTAGACAACCCGTTGGAGGATTCCAAGGTAGTAAAGCAATGAGGTAATCGAAGAGAAAAAGACGATGATGGGCAGGACCTGAAAGGCGAAAATAACGCCAAATCCCAATGGCCCATCTGCTGCTCCTAGTTCTGGACCAAATAGGAACTTGGTTCCTGCCGTCGTAAAGCCGAGTATTTCCACAAATCCGCCTGCTATAGCGCGGAAAACGGCACTTACGCCAGGTACTTTTAATACTAAAAATGCAAAGAATAACTGTAGACCTACCCCGGCACCTACCAAGCGCCAATCGATGGCTTTTCTATTGGTACTCAACAACCAACAGACAAAAATAAAAAAGGCTAAGCCCAGCAAGCCTCTTACTACATCCATGAAGCCAAAGCCATCCTTTTTACTTTTGATCGTTGGTCCCAATGTCGCTACTTGCCCTCCAAGTGCTAAGACTAGCTTTTTCTTAGATAAACTATCCGTAGCAAGGGAAAAACCGACATAATTCCTTGGAGAAGAAAGCCCCGAAATCCCATGATGGGCTACTTCCTGCCCCCCTTTATAGTAAATGATTTCGTTAGTTGAGCCTTTTGCCATATAGACAATGGAGTCTATGTACTCATGTCTCTCGAAATACTCATTGTACAACAATAATGAGTCATTTCGGATGGCCCAGGTCCCTTCATATAATAGCGTGTTCTTATCAAAAGTCTGGTAGGTATGCGCTTCAGAATTGAAGCTAATGCGTTTCCCTAAGGTAGCCTCTAACTCACTTGGCAATTCGAGTTCATACCAAGTGCCAGACAAATATGCATCAGTTTCAGAAATGTCATTTGCCTGAAGGGGCTGAAAGGCCAAACCCATCAAACCCAAGAGAAGAAAAAGACGAAATCGGTTCATAGGAGAAGAGAATTATTGATCAATAATTTCTCCAAACATAGCATTATTATTCCTTTACGACAACCGCAGGGGTAGTTACCCGATTGCTCTCATTACCAGCTCGATCAGTGAGATAGAGGGTAAAGGTCACTTCCTGGCTGGTGGATCCATCTGTGATGAGGGTATTGGGAAGGATAATGGTCAAGGTGCCTGTGATGGGGACTGCCTCGCCATTGGGGACGATGTTTTGCAGGCGAAAGCTATGCGTCACATCGATTCGGTTGTCGATCACAAAGAGGTTGCGGTCACTGGCATTATTAGACCCCAAATCTCCGTCTCCGTCACTATAGCTCAGGTCAAAGTGGATAGAATCTTTGAAAGCCGTCACTTCTGTAGGGTGAACGGAAATCAGGCTGATTTCGGGGATGGGAGAGAAAATGTCTCCTTCGTCGCTTTTGCATCCTGCAAAGAGGAGGAGCGCGGCTATGAATCCCGATATGATTGGTGAAATGCTTTTCATGGGGAGGATTAAGGAAAAATAATTAACAAGAAACAAGGAAGTAAAAAGTAAAGAATAGCACTACACCCAGTACGCTACTCAACGCTCGGACGCTCAGACATTCGGACGCTCGAACTTTCTCTTATTGCGCAACATAAAAACTCATATACAACTGAAACCCAATGCCTTGGGCGCTGGTAGGGAAGACTAAAGGCTCAGGATGGTCGCCATCTTCTACGGAATACCTGAAATAGGTCAGGGCATTGGCTGGAAAACTACCTGTATTCACCGTAAGGTTCCAATGAAACCGGCCTTCGCGACCTGGCCCAAAGAAATCTGGGACTACTTTCGCGGTAGGGCTATAGGTCATATTTTCTGTAGTAGCATTGGCAAAATCAAAGGGATCAGCAGAAAAATACACTTTGCTATTGGCTAAGTTTTGAAGAGCGGTACTGTCATCCTTGACAGCAAACCACATCGTGAGATTTCGATTTCTTAGCACGCCAAACGGCGCAAAATCGCCATCCCGGATCGTATCTACCCGCACCTCAAAGCCACTGAAATCCAGAAAGGCAGCCACGCCTTCGAATTGCGGTTGCGTATTGGGGAGAGCTGATACCTGCCCAAACATGTCTGGTGCACCTGCCCCTATCCAGTTTTTAATGGACTGAATCTGTCCAGATGTAAGCGGATTGTCATATAAAGGCATACGACCCAGAATTTGGTCGTCTGTCGTGACGCGATTGAAAAGCCAGGAAGCATCTGTGTCAAACGGTTTGACCCTTACTTCGTAGCTATTTTGGGTATTATTTTTCACTACAGGATGGAAGACCAGCGTCGAATAGGAAGACTGGACCGTCCGAAAGTCAGGTTCAAAACTACCATCATGACATCCAGGGACAGCGCAGCTTTTGCTAAAGATATAGGCGTGAAGTCCCACGATTGAGCTGGAGTCAGGTGGTGGAGCGATCATGTCAGGTGGAGGAAGGGGAATGTCAAAGGGATTGATGGGGGGACCATCATCTCCGCTTTTGCAGGAGGATAGTAAGATGCTGATAATGAGGAGTATATAGGTGGGAAAATGCTTCATTTGATTCGATAATTATTGACAAAATCGCAGGAGAGACCTCGGAGGTTTTAGCCAGAACTGCTGATTAAACCTCCGAGGTCTTAATATTAATTTACACAAATGCTTCATGCAAAAACCTCCCAGGCAACAGCCCCGACGGAATATCAGCATCAAATCCCAATAGCGTCGCAATAGTCGGCACGACATCAATGCTCTCGCCTACTGGATTGGAAGGGGTACCTACCACTTTATCTTGTTGGATTAGGTTGTCTGGTCCTATGACCATACAGAAAATTTCTCGAGACGTAGCATCGCCCGTATGGTCGACGGCAAAGCGACCATAGATGTCTCTGATAGAATTCGGTTGGAGGTTGCGACCGTGTTCAGGGACGATGATCATCACGGTGTCATTCGCCATTCCAGGCGTCTGCTGGATCGTATCCCAAAGATGGGCCACGGCATAATCTGCCTTTTGCAAGTTATTGCAATATTCACTGAAATCCTGGTGACAGACGTCCACATCCGTCATATTGACCGTCAGCAGTTCAGGTTTAAATTCTTTGATGACTTCTTCTGCGAACAGCGTTGTGAAAATATCATTATTTGCTAGCGTCAGTGGAACTCCCAGGGGGTTCAAAAACTCTCCAGAAAGGCCACGGTCGATCAGGTTTTGGATAAAATCGGCGATACGCTTGGCATCAGCTGCTTCATTATTGATGCCTAAGCCTACTTGTCCTGCCTGTTTGTCAAAATTTTTATTCAAAAAATCCCTCACCTTGCTCACAGCTTCCTCTTCGTGAAATTGAAATTGTTTGGGCTTACCGATAGCGGGATATACATCCGGACTTATGAGCATGGTCGGCGTGATATGATTCGCTCCAAACATGGGGCCATAGGATGGATGGCGGCTATAATTCAGGGCAGGGTAGGGGCCAAGGGAATTAGAGATCCACCAGGCATTTTGAGCTGTTTGACTAGGTGAATTGTGCTTTAAGTAATACTCGAAAATGGTGGGGTACTCTGGGTTCTGCTTGAGGTTTAAGCCTGTATCTGTATACCGGCCAGTGACGGCTACTGTATGCCCATTAAAATGCCCGGTAGGCCCTTCTTTATAGCGAAATTCCTTGAATAGCGTCCCCATTTTCTCCAATGGCTGCATGAAGGGAGACGCAGGCATGGAATCTAATCCTGGATTGCTAGACTTAGCCCCTGCAAAAAGGGCAGGCATGAGGTTGCCTTCATTTTGATGGACGGATTCCATGTTGCGGACGCCACCTGCGTATAGGCAAAAAACGACGTGATTGACACGGCGGCTGGCAGTGCGGGCAAAGAGCCTACCTGTAGGCAATAAGTACGGCGCCGCGAAAGTCGAAGCAGCAAGAAGGCTGGACTTTTTGAGAAAGGATCTACGTTTCATATCAAAAGAATCGGTATTCGTCAGAAGTGAGAAAAGCGTAATAGAGGATCTCAGGAGTCATATCTTCGTCATTGACAATAAGGTCTTGGAGGTACCACAGTTCATATTCACTGGGCTCTCGTACATAAAATCGCTGATAGGTATCCTTGATAAAACCAGGAATATCCGCTTCCATTTCTTGGACACTTGGCACATCTGCGCCGGGATTATTAAGAAAATTCCTCACAATAATGTCAGCGATTAACCCCTTGTCTCCCAGTGAGTTATATGCCACTACCAAACTGAGTAGTTGATCGTTAGTGAGCGTCGTGCCAAAGAGGTCTGAATAGGCGAGGGAGATGAATTCTAGCTCTGACTTGATGTTGTCTTTGTCAATGCCTGGCTGGGTGACATCCACATTGTCCACCTCATATTGATAGATTTTGTCTGGCTCATTACAGCTCATAAGCATAAGCAGCAATATGAAGCCAATTAACTGTGGACAATCGTAAAATGAGTTCATGACCATAAGGATTTTGTGGATTAAGGGAAGGTTTTATGTTCTATGTTTTAAGTTGAGAGAGATTTAGATTCAGAACTTAGAACCTAGTGTTCTTTCAAGACTGAAATGTGGAGAAGACAGAGGCGCGGATTACACACAAATCAGCCCCTCGAATCCGGAAATCCACGCCAGCTTGCATAGCAAGTTCTATGTTGAGTGAGATTTAGGCCCAGAACTTAGAACCTAGAACCCCGAACTTTCTTAAATGCCTAGATATTCATCTGTACTCAGAATAGCTTTGAGCAATTCTCGGTAGTTGCCAGAACTCCGGTACGTCTTGACGCCTTCACTCATCTCTACAGACGTAGGCGTACGGAGCAGAAAGTCTGAATAGATGTCAGTCACCTGGCCTTCCAGGTAGTCGTCGGAGGAGAAAAATAGGGAGATGAAATCACCCTTTGAGCTGCCTTCTTTTCCAAAGAGAACTGCCCCAAATCCATCTACCATGCCAATAGATTTTGCTTCTTCATCCTCTGTCGGATAACGGTCTAGAAAGTATTCAAAGAGAGACAAAACAAAATTTTGTGACCCCATATTGATCTCGTCATAGAAGAAATTATTGACCATTTGAGCGTGCATACCTCGGCGATCCAGGGTGCCTGCGATTAGGTTATTGGGAATAGCCAGCAATACCTCCAATTTGTCAATTTCTGCCTCTAAAATTGCCCTAAACTGCTGATAATTAGGATCTTTTAACAATTCATTATAGACAAAAATCTGAAATACTATATCGGTGGAGTCGATGTTATTGAGCATTTCTGTTTTGGCTACTTCATACATTCTCACACTGAACTCAGGTTGCGCCATGACCGTTTCGAGCAATAGCTTGCGCGTATCTGCGGAGGCATTGCTTTGATCCAACCCGCCCATTGCTTGTTGCAACTCAGCTGAACTGGGTTTTCGCCCCAATAAGCCGATATACAATTTGGTGACATAGTTTTGCTTGACTACTTCAGGGACTGTCTCATCTGGTTGGACTTGGTTGTCTCCAATGAGGATGATCTCTGGATCCTTCTGACAAGAGGAAAGGGAAAAAATGCTCAGAATGAAGAGAAGGGTAAAAGCTATCCGCATAATCTGGGAAGAATTAGTTAAGGTATAGACAGAAAGAACAGTCAAGCGTTTAACGAGAGGAACAAAAAAATATGATTTGGGTTAAATTTGAGCCAATCATTTTTCTTAAGACTACTAAACCTCATAGCACCCCTATTTTATGGCGAAGAAAGTTCCAAAATCAAAAAAGAATGCTTCTGCCTCTCAGGAGCAACAGGCGATATCGTCTGATATTGAAAAGGACCTTGGATTTGGGACGGCTATCAGCCGTAATGCCAAGCGACTGATCAATCCTGATGGAAGCATGAATGTCATTCGACGAGGCGGCGGATTGCGAGATATTCACCCTTATCATTACTTGATTGGGATTAGCTGGGGTAGGTTTTGGCTCATTGTCTTTGGGTTTATGTTTTTGTTCAATATGTTGTTTGCAGCCCTTTATGTGCTGGTAGGTACGGAACAGTTGAATGGCTTGATAGAAGACGAAAGTCTCCTCGGTCAATTTGCACAAGCCTTTTATTTCAGTGTCCAGACTTTTACCACAGTAGGTTATGGGGCGATCAGCCCTGAAGGGCATTCGGCGAGCTTTATCGCTTCTATAGAAGCCGCTTTAGGCTTGATCGGCTTCGCCTTTGCTACGGGCATTTTATATGGCCGATTTGCACGGCCTACGGCCCGCATACTCTTCAGTGACAAGGCACTGATAGCTCCCTATCGCGATGGCATCAAGGGATTTATGTTTCGCATTGTCAATGGTCGAGATAATCAACTCATCGAGCTGGAAGTCAAAGTCATGCTTACATGGTTTAAGCATGCTACAGATACTTCTCGCACGTATGAGCCTATGAAGCTAGAACGGAACCGCGTAGCCCTTTTTCCCCTGAGTTGGACCATCGTCCATCCAATAGACAAAGACAGCCCTTTTCATCAATTATCTGAAGAGGAATTTGCCCATTGTAATCCCGAAATCCTCATCACCATCAAAGGGTATGATGATACCTTTGCCCAAGATGTGCATGCCCGTAGCTCCTATAAAGCTGAGGATTTGGTGTGGGGGGCAAAATTTGAAAAGATGTTTTATACCGATGAAGATGGGGAGACGATCCTGCAGTTGGATAAGTTGGGAGAGTTTAAGAGAATGATAAAATGAGAGAATGATAGGATGAGAAAATGAATGAAGGGTTGAGTCTGCTCGGAAAATTCTTTTTAAGGAATTTACTCAATTGCGACGGGTTGAAACCCAGTCGCAATAATATTAAATGGCCAATGAGGGAAAAGTCAAATTTGACTTTTTGAAGTGGCCCCGGTGTTCTTTTCTTCTCCTATATAATTTTCCGAGGCTTTGCGAGGAAAATTATGCGAAAAAAAATTATCCATCATTGACCTTCTTATACTTCTCAATATTGGCGGGATCGATGTCCTGCATCAGTTCCAAAAAGACTTTTTTGTCGTTGGGGAATGCGCCTTGGAAGACTTTGACGAGTTCGCCGTCCTTGGCATCGAGGAATACACGAACGACCATGAGAAGGGGATTTTGGCGAAAAACCTTTTGCATGTCGCGGAGGGAATCGAGGATAGACCGACGTGCTTTGGGCATGTTCTCCGTCATCTGATCTAGGCCCTGGCGGTGATAGTTGTACAAGGCTGAGTGAAAAGCGCGGTAGCTGCTATTGGTCAGGTTTTCGGCGAGCCAAAAGCGATTGTTTTGGGTAACGCCACTAGAAGTCCAGCCCTGCTCAGGGCTAGAGGCAGCGAGGTTCACCCAATTCTGAGCGCGCTTGAAATACTCTGTACCGCCGTTTGGCCCAAAACTGCCATAATCAAACCCTAGAATAAGATTGGCATAGAAATTCAATAATGCCGTCAGGTTGTCTGTATAGCTGTTTTCATTATACTGGAGCGGTTGTCCTATGATATAATTGAAGTTGAAATTCTTGTCAGAGAGGTTGGCCAAGGGGGTCTCATAGGTAGAGTTGAATACGGGCCGATATATCTGAATGTTAGCCGTACACCGGAAATAATCAGCTGATGGGCGCTGGTTGATAATGATCCTGAAATTGCAGCGAATACGCTCCTGGTAGCTAAATTCATCTTGCGTCCATTCGGTAAAGTTGAGGTACTCATTGATGGCTCGCTGCATTTCCTGAAAGATCAATTTGTCCCCTTGTCCTACTTGATTATAGTCGATATTAACAGAAACCTGGAGTTCTTGAGCCTGGAGGCTGAATGGCAACATCATGCCCAGGAAGAAAAGGATGGAAATGTATTTTCTCATGACGTGATCATTTGAAGGATTTTGTGAAAAATATCTTTAGCTACCAATTTCTTGTCTTTAAGCGGGAATTCCTGGATGGCTCCCGTCCGGTCAATCAGACGAATCTGATTGGTGTCATGTCCAAACCCTGCCCCCTTGTTGCGGAGTGAATTGAGCACGATCAGGTCTAATCCTTTGCGTTTCAATTTGCCGATGGCATTTTCTACCTCATTTTGGGTCTCCAAAGCAAACCCAACCAACACCTGCTGGTCCGTCTTTTTTTCCCCAACTGACTTCAATATATCTTGAGTCCGTTCCAGGTCCAATTGCATTCCATCTCCCTTTTTCTTGATCTTTTGCTGGGCAATAGTGGCAGGCCGGTAGTCGCTTACAGCTGCCGTCATGATGATAATGTCTTGACGATCAACAGATTGATGCACCGCTTCATACATGTCCGCAGCAGACTGGACATCTATTCGATCAACGCCCGCTGGTGCAGGAAGGTTGGTTGGGCCAGAGACTAGCGTTACGGCCGCTCCAAGGGCTTGTGCTTCGGCAGCCAAGGCATAACCCATCTTGCCTGTGGAGTGATTCGTGATAAATCGGACGGGATCAAGGGCTTCACGCGTAGGGCCTGCAGTGATCATGACTTTTTTTCCATTGAGGGAGCCTTTTTGGAAAAAAGCCTCAACCTTTTCCATGATCTTCTCAGGTTCCAACAATCTACCAAGCCCTTCAAGCCCACTGGCGAGAAAGCCAGATTCTGTAGGTAGAATGGTATTTCCGTATGTGGTTAGCTGGTTGATATTGGCTTCTGTACTTGGGTGTAAAAACATGTCCACGTCCATGGCTGGGGCAATCATGACAGGACACTTGGCCGCTAGGTAAACGGCAGTAAGGGCATTGTCACAGAGGCCGTGGGCAAATTTGGCCATGGTGTTCGCTGTGGCTGGTGCCACGATCATCAGATCGGCCCAAACGCCGATCTCCACATGAGCAGACCATTCGGCCTCCCAAAGGCCACTGAAGACCTCGCGTCCCGATAGGGTACTGAAACTCAGTTCCCCTACAAAATGATCCACAGCAGGTGTTGTAACCACCTGAACTTCGGCACCCGCTTTTTTTAACAAACGTAGCAGGTAGACCGCCTTATATGCAGCGATGCTACCTGCTATGCCGAGAATGATTTTTTTTCCTGAAAGCAAAATTACAATTCACCTTCGTTAGGGTCACGCCAGTACACTTCATCAGCCTGAAATTCTTCAATGGCTATCTGCGTAGACTTAGGCTTACGCTCATAGAATCGAGAAATCTCAATTTGCTCTTTATTTTCCATGACCTCTTCGAGGTTGTCATAGGCAGGGGCAAACTCTGCGAGTTTCCGAGTAAGTTCGTCCTTGACTTGCTGCGTGATCTGATTGGCACGCTTGCCAGCAATATTGATGGACTTGTAGATATTGCCAGAGCGGTCACTGAGTGCTCTGGTGTCAATGGGGAGGAAGTTTTTATCGCTCATTTAGGAAGGTTTTAGGTTCTAAGTTTTAAGTTCTATGTTGAAAATGATAAGATGAATAGATGATAAAATGATAAGATGATAAGATGAATAAACTTTAACAGGCAAAACTATTCCAGCATTTGACAATTAAGGACGTTCTTATTTTCATCTTCATTTTCATTTTCATTTTAACTTTCATTTTCATTTTAATTGTTTCACGAATTCTCGGCCGCTTGGATTTTACCTAGGTTTCGTTTGGCACGATCATAAAGGTTCTCTGCCTCTTTGATGAAAACGCTATTGGGGTATTTGTCAATAAAAGCAGTGTAATAATCCAATGCATCGAGATAACGGTTTTTTCGCTTGCTAATTACGCTATTATCAGCTAGTTGAACAGCAGCTTTTATCAGCAAAAATTGCGCCTCCTCTCTATATCGGGAGTCTGGATATTCAGCCATAGTGACTTGAAAAGCCTCTACAGCAGCTTTGTAATTGCTTACTTTGAGATAGAGTTTTGACTGTTCAAAAGACTTGTGCGCTTGTTTCTCGCGCATATCTGTCATGAGTTCGTTGGCTTCCTTAATTTTGGCGGAGCCAGGGTATAAGTTGATAAATACCTGAAACTGGCTAAGGGCCTTATCGGTGAAAGACTGATCCAGGTAATAGGGATCAGATTGCTGGTAGTAGCAATAGCCAATCATAAAGGCACATTCTTCAGCTTTGTCACTAGAAGGAAATTGACGAGTCAATTGTTCAAAGTAATAACTTGCCGAAACAAAAAAGTGTTGATTGTATTTACAATAAGCATAGTGGTACAGATAGCTTTCTGCTGAAGTATCTCCCCGACTGAGGCTCATCAGTTCTTCAAATAGGAAGGCAGCCTTTTCGTAGTTTCCACGATTATAGAAAAAGAATGCAGCAGAATCCCGCTGTTGTATCGTTCCTTTTTTGACGTAGCGATTGTACGTTTTGAGTTCTCCGCTACAACTGGCTAGAAAGGCGCTGGCTATTAGGACAATGAGACCAAACACTATCAATTTTCTCATAGCTTGCAAATTTAGCAAAATGTTTTGAATTGGTGGGGTAGAAAAATATACCTTTGATGCTGGACGAGAAAATAAGACTTTTAGCTGCTTGAATTTACTGGATCGATATATCGTAAAAAAATACCTCAGCACGTTTTTCTTCTTGCTGGGGATCGTGGTTGTGATCTGCGTGGTCGTGGATTTTAACGAGAAATTAGATGATTTCTTGGATAAAAAGCCCCCGATATCTGAAGTAATATTTGATTATTACTTTAATTTTGTGCCCTTTTTTGCCAACCTCCTATCTCCCGTTTGCATTTTTCTTGCCGTTATCTTTTTTACCTCCAAATTGGCTCAGCGTACGGAGCTGATTCCCATATTGAGTTCTGGAGTTAGTTTTTATCGGGTTTTGGCTCCCTACCTGATTGTTTCCATTTTCTTAGCAGGTGTATCTTTTTTATCGAAAGCTTACCTGGTACCCATTTCGACTACCCAACAGATCGAATTTGAATACAAGTACCTACGTAAGCGCAAGGTCCATAAGGACAAAAATGTCCACAAACGCGTCTCTCCGGACACCTATGTCTACATTAATTATTATAACAAAAAGCACAAAGAAGCCCACGGCTTGACGATGGAACGCCGAAATGGCGCTGACTTCTCATCCCGCCTACGTGCCGAAAAAGCTGTCTGGATAGACTCTACCGAGTCCTGGAAGCTCAAGCGTGTTTGGGTCAGAGATTTTGAAGGGGCTAAGCATAACCTCTACTTCAGGACGGAAATAGATACGACTTTCCTTCTTTCGCCAGACGATATTTTTATCAAAGAAATGAAGGAAGCGACGATGACCCTTCCGGAGCTAACGGACTATATAGCGTTGGAAGAGATGCGTGGTTCAGATATTCTTGAAGGACTCTATTTCGAGCTGCATCGTAGGTACGCAGACCCCTTTGCAGTGATCATCCTGACACTTATTGGTTTTGCCATGTCCTCTCGGAAATCTCGGGGAGGCATAGCCTTGCAGATTGGCTTAGGCCTGCTGATCTGCTTTGTCTATGTGACGTTGCTTTTTGCGGGAAAAGCAATCATGGGAGATGAATTTTCCCCTGCTTTGGCAGTGTGGATGCCAAATATCTTCTTTTTTCCGCTAGCCCTCTTCTTATTATGGCGGGCCCCCAAATGATTATTTCAAGTATTGGTTGACCACTTGCACGGCCTTGGCATCGTCAAAAGGTTTGACGAGGAATCCGTTCATCCCAGCATTATTTATTTGCTTTATTTTTTCAGGGACAGAATGAGCTGTCAAAGCAATGATGGGGATGTGCCTTCCATTGGGCATCTTTCGGATGGCCTTGGTAGCTTGGATTCCATCCATGATAGGCATTTCGATGTCCATCAGGATCAAGTCATAAGCTGTCGCCCGAGCATATGCGATAGCTTCTTCGCCATTAGAAGCTTTATCCACAATAAATCCCATGCTGGACAAGACATGCTCCACAATGATGAGATTTATTTCCTCATCTTCAACAACTAAAATTTTTTTGCTCATGTTATCTGATACAGTTCGGAAAGGGTTGAGGCGTATTGTTGAGGCGCAGTCGGTATTCCGCACACTCTCCAAGGCGAATATAACCAATATTTTTTGAGATAGCTCCTAGGATGCCAAAAGCTTCCATATCTATGCCATCGGGCGTTTGGATATTGGTGTATTCAGGACTGACTGTATTGAAATCAGCAAATTTGGGGTCATTTACTTGAATGTATTCTGAAAGAACTGTATCGACAGCAGTCACTTCAAATGCCATGGCTGTAGGGAGGTCTACAAAAAATCCACAAGATGGCGTATCGATATACGTATAATTATTCGCCATAGAGGCTTCCATCTGAGTCCCAAAAATCTCGATCAGTTCATCTTCTCTAAACCTGTGACAAAGTCCTTGCCCTTTGCATCCGCGAGGGGTAGTGATGAGCTGGGTCGGCCCATACCAAGCTGTGTCTGCGACACCATCGGCAGTATACGCAAGAAATGCTCGCAATTCGAACCCCAAGGCGCCCCCTCCATTTGGCCACTCGACGGTAAAAGTCTTTTCAATAGAGACTTTGCGTAAACAGCAGTTACTATTGTTGAGGTTACAAATGGTGACCGGATCTCCAAGCCGGGGACGACGAGGAACCGTCGTATGGGCTGTCAATTCAAAGGCATCATCGCCTGGCATGGTCACACTCAGGTCATACCGCATTTCGTCTTCAAGTGCATCATCCCCTGCTGTTTCGATCTTATAGAGGGTCGTGAATGGGAAAAAAGTACCATCAGCAGGAGTTTTGGGGATGCTATCTATTTCGATCGCTTGGTATGTTTTTCCTGTGGCGGAGGTCAATGTCACTAAAAGCCCTTTTGCACTCAGATCATTCTCCCTTGCATAATCCAACGCATTACTTTCTGGAAGGAAGCCACGAGATACGCGGATATACTGGACGTCTTCATTTTGATCCAAAATGGAAAAAACGGCCCAAATATCTTTGGGCTCAGCATTAATGGGAACCTCAGTGGAACACCCAAATAATGTGACGAGAAATAAGGCGCTATAAAATAGTTGTTGGATATACTTCATGGTGAAATTGAAATAATTCTATGGTATGTGGATGTGATCTGATTTTATTGTCTTAGTTTTGTTCAAGCCCATAACGATAAAACCTTAAAAAATGTCCACCGCAAAGAAAACAAAAAAGCGTGTAACGACCCATCGACTTTGGGAGATGAAGCAAAATGGGGAAAAAATTTCCATGCTCACTGCCTATGATTTCGCCTTTGCGCGGATTCTAGATGATGCAGGCATCGACTGTATCCTGGTTGGAGACTCCGCCTCCAACGTCATCCATGGGCATGAGACTACCCTGCCTATCACCTTAGATCAGATGATCGTGCACGCCTCATCGGTGGTGCGGGCTGTAAAGCATGCCTTGATCGTGGTTGATTTGCCCTTTGGGCAATACCAAGGAGACTCAAAAAATGCGCTCAAGAGCTCCATTCGGATCATGAAGGAATCTGGGGCCCATGCTATTAAGATGGAAGGGGGCAGCTTTATCATCAACTCTGTCAAACGAATCATCTCAGCAGGAATCCCCGTGATGGGGCATTTAGGCTTGATCCCTCAATCTATTTATAAATTTGGGACCTATGAAGTGCGGGCAAAAGAAGAACAAGAGGCGGCACAGTTGATAGAAGATGCCTTGCTATTGGAGCGTGCGGGCTGTTTTGCGATCGTTTTGGAAAAGATTCCAGCAAAATTGGCGGCCCGTGTCAGCGCTTCTGTCAAGATCCCGACGATCGGGATCGGGGCTGGGAATGGCTGCGACGGTCAGGTACTGGTCACCCATGATATGTTGGGGATCAATAAGGATTTCAGCCCCCGGTTCTTGAGAAGGTATGCGCAAATGTACGATGATATGAAAAATGCCATCGGCTCCTATATCGATGATGTAAAATCAGGCGATTTCCCGAATGAGAAAGAGAGCTATTGAGACCGCTCGGGCTTCGAAGACTCAGCCCTCGCTGTCAGATCGTTCACTACGCTCACTGTCAGACGAGAGACCGTTCGGGCTTCGAAGACTCGCCTTCGCTGCGAGACAAGAGACTTTTCGAAGTCGGCCCTGCGGGTAGCCCCCTTTGTGTAAAGGAATCTTGTGCGGCAGGAGAAGGGGGCGGCCAGTGCGATGGGGGATGTTTCTTCGCTGTGAGACAAGAGATCCCCAGGCTGAATTAGCCTTTCCCTGAACCCTGAACCCTGAACTCTAAACCTAAAACTCAAAACCCAAAACTTCCCCCTTGAACATCCTTTACGAAGACAACCATTTGCTTATCGTCAATAAGCCTTTCTGCATGCCTTCTCAAGGAGATGCGTCTGGCGACGAGAGTATATTTGATTGGGCTAAAGCCTATATTAAGGACACCTATAATAAACCCGGCAATGTATATGTGGGCCTCTTACACCGGCTAGACCGGCCTACTGGAGGCGTGATTGCGCTAGCCAAAACCTCAAAAGCCGCAGAGCGGATTTCGAAACAGTTTCAGCAGCGAAAAGTGCAAAAGACCTATCTCGCAATCACAGAGCAGACCCCGTCGCCTAAGTCAGGAGACCTCGTCCATTACCTCAAAAAAATCGCTGGTAAAAATATCATGCGTGCCTATCGGAAGGAAGTACATGCCAGTAAAATAGCGAAGCTTTCCTATCAAGTATTAAATACAAATGGAGAACGAGCCCTGGTGGAAATTTTGCCCGAAACAGGCCGTAGGCACCAGATCCGGGTGCAATTGGCGAGTATAGGCTGTGTGATCAAAGGGGACGTGAAATATGGAAAAAGTACCTTTAACCCTGACAAGTCGATTTGCTTATTGGCTCATAAACTGACCTTGACACATCCTACGCTCAAAAAGGAAATGACTTTTGAAGCGCCGATGCCTGACGAGGGGTTTTGGAAGGAGTTTTAGGTTAATCTACCCTAAAACTGAATCCCGCCAAAATCCCTAGGCTTATGTGACGCTTAAATGCGTTAGGAGAAACTGCTTGTCCACTGAGTTGAGGGTCAGCATTGATTTCGATAAAACCATTGAGCCGTTGCCATAGTTGTTTTTCCAACCCGAAACCAAAGTGTAATCCAAATTCGATTCCAGGGCTATCAGGTCTGAAGGGTCTACGAATCCCATCTTCCATGCTGAAAGCATTGAGGGGGAATTCCATGCTAGAACCCGCGCGAAAGTAGACTTCCTGCCATTGGAATCGCAAGGCAAGTGGGACGCTCAGGTAATGATAATGGAAAGAGAGACGGCGATACCTGATAGGATTGCCGAAATCATCCAGAATAGTAGTAACGGTTCCAGAACCTCTGTCAAGCCGATAAACGCCTGTCTCAAATCCCAACCAAGATAAAAAGTCACCTCGGATTTGAAGGCCTGTCCTATAGGTGGTCCTGGCTTCTTTGTACAAATCGATGGGCCTCAAATGGGCATGCTTAATTACTCCCGTAGTCATATCCGCCCCAAATTTTGCCCCTACATATAGCTTTCCCTGCTGCGCAAAAGAGGTGATGGGTGCGAGTAGAAAAAAAGCTAGGAGGATGAAGAGAGAAGGCTGTCGCATGTAGAAACAAAGGATAAACAATCAAGCAATTTCTGGGTAGATAGCCGAAGTAAGCACATAAGGTTGACGAAGAAAAGGTAAAAAAAGCTGCACGATTTCACAGTTCCCAAAAAACTGCTGGTTTTTTTAAGAGATAATCGTTTAACTTTCGCCTATTGAATCAAACATATGAAAAAAAAATATAGTCAAACAGACCTCAATTTCAACTTAAATGAGGACCACAACCGCGAATTAGTCCGCAAACTGCGAGGAAAACAAAAACAAGTAGCACTTGGAGGGGGCGAAAAATCAATAGCTCGGCACAAGGCGAAGGGGAAAATGACGGCGAGAGAAAGAATCGAATACTTAATTGATGACAAGAACGATTTTATTGAAATCGGGGCATTTGTAGCTGATGGGATGTACCAAGAATATGGAGGAGCTCCCTCTGCTGGGGTTGTCACTGGAATTGGAAAAATCGCAGATCGACTGTGTATGATTGTCGCCAATGATGCCACCGTGAAAGCGGGCGCATGGTTTCCTCTATCTGGAAAAAAGAATCTACGTGCGCAAGAGATCGCCTTAGAAAATCATTTGCCCATCATCTACCTTGTCGATAGTGCTGGCGTATTCTTGCCTATGCAAGACGAAATCTTCCCTGATAAGGAGCATTTTGGTCGTATCTTCCGGAATAATGCAGTGATCAGTAGCAAAGGGATTCCCCAGATTGCCGCCATTATGGGCCCCTGTGTGGCTGGGGGAGCCTATTTGCCGATCATGAGTGACGAGTCACTCATTGTAGATGGAACAGGCTATGTCTTCTTAGCTGGCCCAGCTTTAGTGGAGTCTGCCATTGGAGAAACAGCCGAAATAGAGGCTCTGGGCGGTGCTAATATGCATTCAACCATATCAGGGGTCACGGACTACCATATGCCGGATGACATCAGTTGCCTGGACAAAATTAAGTCATTGGTCTCTAAGTTTGGGCACCGCCCTACGGCGGGCTTTGACCGGGTGAAGCCCATAGACCCAGCATTTGATCCGCAAGAAATCTTGGGAGTCTTGCCAAAGGATAGGGCCAAGCCCTATGATATGATGGAAATCCTGGAACGGATCATCGATTCGGGGAGTTTTGATGCGTATAAAGCAGGCTATGGTCAATCTATCCTCACGGGTTATGCGCGTGTGGACGGCTGGGCGGTCGGAATCGTTGCGAATCAACGTACCTTACTTCGGTCTGCTAAAGGAGAAATGCAATTTGGGGGCGTGATTTACTCTGACAGTGCTGATAAGGCCGCAAGATTCATCATGAACTGCAACCAAAAGCGGATTCCGCTTATCTTTATTCACGACGTGACAGGATTTATGGTGGGCACACGCTCTGAGCAGGGGGGCATCATCAAAGATGGAGCAAAACTGGTGAACGCCGTTGCCAATTCCGTCGTGCCAAAGTTTACGTTTATCGCTGGTAATTCTTATGGAGCGGGGAATTATGCCATGTGTGGAAAGGCGTATGATCCTCGCCTGATTTTTGCATGGCCTTCTGCACGAGTGGCCGTAATGGGAGGAGACGTTGCCGCCAAGACCTTGATGCAGATTCAGGCAGCTTCTCTCAAGAAAAAAGGACAAATAGTGGATGAAGAAGTTCAACAAAATTTGCTAAAAGAAATTTCTGAGCGTTATAATGAGCAACTCTCCCCTTATTATGCAGCGGCCCGACTGTGGGTGGATGGGATCATCGATCCACGAGATACACGACAAGTAATTTCTACCGGTATAGCAGCCGCTAATTGCAATGCAGATGTGCCTGCATTTAATCCAGGGGTGATTCAGACATAAAATTAATAGATAAAGAATCGATTGTGACGGATAATGAATTTAATGCATTGATACAGTTACTGGAGGACGATGATCCAGAGGTATCGAATCACGTAGAAACTCGGTTAGTAGAAATGGGTGGAGATGCCATTCCACGACTTGAGCAAGCGTGGGAAATCGTAGACGACCAGCTTATCCAAGAGCGGCTAGAAGAGATCATCCACGTCATTCAGAGCGTTGATACGTTGGAAGAATTGAAAGCCTGGAAGGATAATGAGGGCAGAGATCTGCTGCGTGCGTGGTTTCTGGTTTCTCGCTACCAATTTCCGAACCTTACCTATGTTTTGTATAAAAACAAAGTCAACCGGCTCGTCAACAAGATCTGGCTGGATCTTAGGCGCGATATGAATGTAGCTGAAAAGCTCATGGCGGTAAACCGCATGCTTTTTTCCCATGAGGAGTTTCAGGCGAATAAGCGTAGCCTGAACAACCCTTCCAATTATTTTATGCATACTTTTTTTGACAAAAAGAAAGGTACCCCCCTCACTTTGGGATTGCTCTATATGAATATCTGCCAACAGCTAGATATTCCTGTCCATGGGATTGTATTGCCAAGCTACTTTGTCCTTTACTATAAAGATTACTACAATGAATTTTATATCGATGTCTTCAATAAAGGCGCATTTTTTGTTCAAAAAGACCTTACCCGGTTTATCAAAGGAATGTCACTAGAAGACGATCCCCGATATTATCAGCCCAGTAGTCAAGTATCCATCCTTGAGCACTTTATCCAGACGCTTATTCATGCTTTTAATGCGCGAAAAGAGGAAGATAAGGTCAAAAAGTTTGAAAAATTGCTTAGCGAAATTAATACCTAATTACCCCCATTTTGAGATTTTATTTACCCATTGTTCTCTTCCTTACAAGTATCCTGCTTAGTTGTAATTCTAGTAAGCAATCACAGTCTGCTACTCCTATAGCCCCAACCAAAACGGAAGTTGTGATCCTTCACCTCAATGATGTCTATGAAATCGGCCCAGTCGAGAATGGTTCTCTTGGCGGAATGGCGCGCGTCGCTACCTTGACAGAAACATTGGAACGAGAAAACGCTCACGTCATCTCGGTTCTTTCTGGAGACTTTCTCAATCCTTCCGTTATTGGGTCTGTCAAGATCAATAAGAAAAAGATTGCTGGGGAGCAGATGGTTGATCTCATGAATAGGGTAGGGGTAGACTATGTTACTTTTGGCAATCATGAATTTGATTTGGATCAGGAAGACTTGGTCAAACGGATTGACGAATCAGATTTCGAATGGATCTCGAGTAATACTTTTCACAAAACAGAAAAATGGATTGTCCCTTTTGAAAAAGATCATGACAACCAACAGACTTATATCCAGCCGTACAAGATTCATTTTATTCCAAGACCCAATGCCAAGCCATTGAGAATAGGGATTATTGGGGTGTGTTTACCCTTTAACCAACAGTCATATGTGGCCTATCACGATGTCTATGAAGCGGCACGCATCACCTATGATTACATCAAGGACAAAACGGACTTTGTGGTAGCTATTACCCACTTACTGATTGAAGAAGATCGCATCTTGGCCGAGAAGGTCCCAGGAGTGCCCCTCATCATGGGCGGCCATGAACATGAAAATAATTTTGAACGAATTGGTCCTGTCGCTATTGCCAAGGCAGATGCCAATGCCAAATCGGCTTATATCCACACCCTCGTCTACGACCATGAGACCGAGAAATTGACCATCAATTCTCGCTTACAAGCATTGGATTCCACCATTGTATTAGACGCTGAAACACAGCAAGTGGTCGAGGCGTGGGAGGCAAAAGCCTATGAAGGTTTCAAATCTCTTGGGTTTTCGCTAAACAAGAAGGTAGCCTTTCTCAAAACTGAATTGGACGGTAGAGAAGTGAACCTCCGGACGCGCCAGACCAATATGGGAGAAGCTGTAGCTCACGCCATTTTTAATGCCAAGCCCGGACTCGATCTGGGAATCGTCAATAGTGGCTCTATCCGCTTTGATGATGTATTGGAAGGCCAAGTGACCGAATTCGATATCGTCCGTGCGATGCCCTATGGAGGCCCCGTCGTGATTGCGACCATGAAGGGAAGTCTTCTCGGGCAAGTCTTAGACACTGGGCTTGGAATCAATAAGGGAAGTGGGGGCTATTTACAATTGTATAATGTGGAAGTCGATGGCCGTGCATTTAAGATAAATGGGAAACCCCTGGACGCATCAGCCACTTATAAAGTAGGCCTTCCCGATTTTGTCATGAAGGGATTGGAGAATAACCTTGGATTTTTGAACCCTGATAATCCTGATGTGCTAAACATTGAAAGGCCCACAGGGAATACCGATCCCAGGCGCGATGTGCGCTTTTTGCTGATTGACTATTTGAAGAATCTTTAAGAAAGTTCAAATTCAAGCTCAAGAGGAACGAGGTTCCATGAAATTCTCCGATTAAGATAGCAATCAACCTAGAACATAAAACCTAAAACTCAAAACTTATATCCTAGACTGATCCAACCATTTTTTCTGGTCAGGCGCTTGGTAGGCACTCATTTTTGCCAACAATCCTTCAGGCGTTTCATCTACCAAAACCATCTCCCGGTTATGGGGCTTGACAAAACCGTTTTCGACCATGTGATCCATAAACGCAATCAATGGGTCATAATATCCAGCGATATTCAGCAATCCAATGGGCTTGCCGTGAAGCCCGAGCTGCGCCCACGTGAGAATCTCAGATAATTCCTCTAAGGTGCCAAATCCGCCTGGCATGGCGATAAAGCCATCAGAGATCGAGGCCAATTTGGCTTTTCGCTCGTGCATGGTCTCAGTTACATACAACTCCGACAGCCCCATGTGGCAGACTTCCTTCTCTTTGAGAAAAGAAGGGATCACCCCGATGGCATATCCATCCTCAGCAAGCACTGCATCTGCGATGATGCCCATTAACCCAATATTTCCTGCCCCAAAGACAAGCTTTTGGTTATTCTTTGCCAATAATTTGCCCAAAGTGATGGCTGTAGTTTCAAAAACGGCTTGGTTACCTGCATTGGCACCACAGAAGACACAAATACTTTTCATAGGACGAAAGTACAGATTTCTACAAAAAAAAGGAGCCGACCTTGTCGGAAGTCGGCTCTACACGTCGGAAAATTACACGTTGAAATGTATGTGGCAATAAATTTACGAGAGACAAATTTGGAAGAAATATTGATTGATAAATTGATTAATCCACGACAAATTTGATCTGTTCTTCGCCTTCCCCATTAGTCGAGGTGATGTGCGCGAAGTACAAGCCATTACTCCAATGATGGGTTAAGAGTTGATGGACTTCTCCTTCGAGATCAGTGTCCAGCAATATCCTGCCTTGGAGGTCAAATATGGTGAGGTGATGTGAATGGCGGGAGTCTTTGAGTAAAAGATTATAAACGTCGGGTGTCTGGTTCGGATAAATAACGGCCATTGTAGACAAATCGGTTGCTTCTATGGAAATTTTTATGACTGGACTATAGCTTGTCACGCCATCAAAGTCTACCTGGCGTAATCTGTATTGGTGGGTTCCAATACGTAAATCACGATCTGTGAAGGAGTAAATTTGCATGTCTTCAGTGGTTCCCGCGCCTACAATCTCTCCTATTGCTTCAAAAGCCTGCCCATCAATGCTGCGCTCTACCACAAAGTAGTCGTTGTTGATCTCAGACATAGTGAGCCAAGACAATTGAACCTCATCTTGAAATTTTTCTCCATAAAAATCCCCCAATTCAATTGGGAACGGCTGCGTATTTACCTTGACTGTCTGTAGATTGGTCTCGCCCCAGGTGGAGGCTGTCCAGCCCCAATAGGCCATATTGGTTCCAATATGACCGGCAATATTGACCCGCTCTGTACGTCTGAGGACCCTATTCATATATATATTCACTTCGTTGATTCCTGGTGTCCAGGTGATGCGAATTTTGTGTGGTTGCCCATTTTCCAATTCGCCAATATTCTGATATTGACCAAACCCAAAATCACCTTGACCAGTGTAAGCGATGTCGCCATCCATGATACACATAAGGTGATCCGCGCCATTGGCGAGGGGAGGGTCGAGAATAGAATTGGAATGGGTATCCCATTCCCAGCCAATAGAGGGCGAAATACCACTCATACATGAATTTTTATTCCCATACCCCAATACGCCTCCAGAACATCCCATGGTTTTGAAACCCCGAGGGTCATTGTGAAATACAAAGGTGATCCCATCTCCTCCATCATTGATTCCTGTACCATTATTGCTCCCAAAATTGAGTTCAAAGTCTACTTCGAAAGGCTGGCTGAGATCAGCTTTGGCATATGACCATACCGCTCCTACAATATGGCAAGTGTCTTGGGTGAGGGTATACGTACTATTGGCAGTATTATAGGCAGCTCTTCCAACGGTTTGAAATTGTGCTGACAATGAAGGGAAAGTACATAGGAAGATCGTTAAGGTGATGATACACCTCTCAATGGAGCGTCTGGAAAAATTCATGGTACAAGTAAGCTAGTTGTGGTTAATCAATAGTCAATCGTTCAATAAATCTGAAAAGAGTTATTGTTAAAGTAAAACATCTGAACTGGAGCTACACGAAGTGGGTTTCCCCTGGCAAAATCGGTGTTTTCAGTGTGATGAAATATGCTGGCTACAGGCTAAATTATGTTTGCGTTTCTGAGCATAAAAAAATCAATTTATATGCCAGAAAAGCCATAATTATGGCAGATGTAAGAATGCCCCCTAGTTTGAGCACTCAAAACTGCGAATATTTCAATTACCTGCAATTATAGGCAGATAATGTTATAAAATCATGTGTTTTCGTCAAAAATCGACCATATGCCACGATGAAAGATTTCCAATCGTTGTATTATTTATTCCGTGGTTAAAGTGGAGTTCTTTCCATAAATGCCTTAATATGGCCTGCAATTTCTTCCCCCTTATCCTCCTGAAGGAAGTGACCAGCATCATGGATCGTTATTTTGGGCTGGTCATTAGCGGTAGGAATGGTTCCTCGAAAAAACTTGTCCCCTCCTCTCATGATAGGGTCTTTGTCTGAAAACATGACCAAGGCTGGTTTTTCCCATTCTTTGAGCACGGCCCTGGCACGTTTCATCTCCGCCACACCAGGGTCTTCGGGCTTCTGAGGTACAAGCATTGGAAATGATTTAGCCCCAGCCTTGTACTTTTTGGATGGAAATGGTGCGTTGTAAGCAGCCTTTATTTCCTTGCTAAGAGGTTGGTGAGTTCCCATCTTGATCACACGACCGATTGGTAGATTGGGCGTTAGTCGCGCAAAGTTCTTCCAGGCATTGAAAGCTGCTGGCATCGGTCGCTTGCCCACAGGCAAAAAGGTATTCATGATTACCAGTCGAGCAAACCATTCAGGGTGTGCCCCTACCATGCCTAACCCCAATAAGCCACCCCAATCTTGACAAACCAGGGTGATATCTCGTAGGGCTAGCTGTTCAAGAAATTTCTCTAGCGTTTCAAAGTGCATTTGATAGCTATAGTCAGCCATATTGGGCAGCTTATCCGAACGGCCAAAGCCGAAGAAGTCCGGCGCTATGACGCGGTACGAAGGGGCTAGAATTGGAATAAATTTCCGATATAAGTAGCTCCAAGAGGGCTCCCCATGTAGGCAGAGAATTATCTGTCCTGCTCCCTCATCAAGATAATGGATTCTGCCCCCATTTATTTCTAGATAATGAGGTTCGTAAGGGAATCCAGGAAGCCCTTGAAAATGTTCGTCAGGTGTGCGGAGATAATTCATCAGTTAACATTGCCTTTAGAGCCAGACATGAAAGATTTAGGATTGGGCAGCCATTTGAATCGTCGGGAAAAGTCTCGACAGAGCTGGCGGTAGTTTTTTTGCCCTTGCCAAAACACCTTGATAGCGTTTTTGACCTCTTGGATACTATGGCCATTAGTCAGTTGAAATTTTCCATTACTCTCTGCCAGGAGGAGGTTATGAGTACCCTTCCCCTGATATTGGACAATGAGAAAGCATCGATTTTTGAGGTTAGCAAAAAGGATATTGGGGGGCGGCCCATCTTCAGGGTATTGTTGATAAAAAGCGGGTTCTTCAAATGGAAAACCGTCGTAAATCCACAATGCTTCATCTAGCGGAATTGGATGAGCAGTTCTATACTCCCATATATCTAAGGGCAAATTTAGCTCTAATACAATTTTGTAGATAAACATAACAGAGATGGGCGCAAGTTATTTTTATTGAGACAGTTCCTGCAAGAGATTGGTCACTGGTAGAATTTAATTTTTTAAGGAGGGATAGGTAAGATAACTGGCATAATCATTGATTAAGTAACGATAACGACGGTTTCCCCTCCTATTAAATATTTCATCTCCATTTTTGCATTCAGCCAAGTGGCTGTATTTGCCCCTTTCGACGTGTCGTAGCTAGTTACTTTTTATGGTTTATTTCCATAGAAGATAGACCGTTTCCTATTTTCTTGAATAAATAGGAGGAAAAGTAACTAAATGAAGTGTAAAACATTCACCCTAAATACACAGAGCCATGAAATACGCAATTTTATCTTTTATTACCCGCCTTGACAATTTTCTTTTTACCAAGGTATGGAAAAAATATGATACGAGATTTACCCAATTAATGGCTGGACTTTTCCAGACAATTGTATTTGCCATTGTAGCGTTTTGTGATGTGAAGGAACCGCGAAAGCTGAGGTAATCGCTCTTTATGTGAATTTTTTCCTCCTTCTGGTTAGCTTGTAGGCATACATCAAGAAACTGTGACTCTTCCCCCATTCTTGCACGCATTCTTATTGCTGGTATATGCTTCCCCACTTGTATGTCTTCTGAAAGGTCGACCCCTTTATTCAAATCCAACTGCCAACCATCCCCCAATCTATTATCCCAATAGGTACCCAAGAGATCCATATCAGTTGGGTCGATTTTTATAGATAATATTCCCTTTTTCTTTCTTCCAAAAACTACTCTCTCATGTAGGGGCTAGCGCTCATTCACTTGGCGGGACGTCGTATTTTTGGCCTATGCAAGGCGTGGTTATGGCCTTTCACAATGAGGCCTATGATAATCACGTGAAAAAGCTTAATTTTAGCGTTTTATTAACCCTTGTCATGATGAATAAGACACGAACTATTGCTCTCCTCATTTTTCTCTTTTTTAGTTGTTCCCTAATTGCCCAAGATTCTTCCTCCCAATTTCGGGCGGAGATGGCAAAGAACAATGCCTGGATTGACTCGATGGACCTTATCCTGTCTAACCCAACAAAGTTTCAGAAATATCAGGAACACATTGGAAGATTGGAAACGCAAGTATCAGCCTTAAATGATCGAATGAAGGCAGAAAGACGTGTTTCTGAAAATAAAATTCAGCAAATCAGTCAAGAACTTAGGCAAACAAATGATAAGAATTATCGATTGCAATCAGAGGTCGGAATTCTGAGCCAAAAGATAAAAGAAGAGCAAGAACGTGCGCGCCAACAAATGGAGGAAGCACGCCAGACTTTACAAAGCACTAAACAGGAATTGTCGTCTATTGAGCGGAATAATGCCAAGCTCGAAGGGCAATTGACCGCCCAACAACTGGAAGCAAATAAACAAGCCGAATCCCTGAATTCGGAACTAGGGAGCGCCAAAGACAGAATTGGAAAGCTTGAAAACCAATTGGCCACCATCCAGCAGCAGGCGAAAGATCAGCAAACAAAGATTGCAGGTTTGGAGCAAGAATTGGCAGGCCAAAACCAGAACCTCAGCCAAGCAGAAAGTACGATCAAAAGACTTGAGGAAAGCATTGCGGTGTTGAAAGGAGAGAAAGAGACGTTGAATGCCAAGATTTCCCAATTGGATCAATTAATTGCTACAAGGGAAAATGCTGCGCTTAAAGGTTCTCAACAGATAGAATCCCTAGAATCCCTTAATTCAAACCTGAAAGACGAAGTCGCTAAGCTCAAGGAACAGTTGAAAACAGGGGAGACGGAGATTGCTCAACTTGAAAAGCAACTGGAAGGAGTTCAGGCACTTGATAGTGATCTTAGGACTGCTCAGGATGCGAACAGAAAGCTGCAAGAGCAGATTTCTAATCTCAATCGTGAGCTTACTACCCATAAACAAGCTGCAGAAGCAGCAGAAGCTGCTTCAAGTCAATCCTCAGAGATGGGGCAGCAACAAGCAGCTGAAGCCGAAAAGCAAAAGGAGGCTCTAGCTGCTGCTTTAAAAGAATCTGAAGGGCTGAAAGCTCAATTGACTGAAATGCAAAAGAGGATGGAAGCCAATGAGACGGCTGCCGAAGCGGAGAAGAAACAATTGATGAGTCAATTGGATGAATTGGGTAAGCAAAATGCTGATAATTCAGCTTTGCTCGCCGCTCAGCAAGAACAAAACCGCCTACAGAAGGAACTGACAGAATCTAAAGATCAGTTGACTGCAGCCCAACAAGAAGCTGAATCCCTAAAAACTTCCCTTCAGGCGGCTGAAGGAGATGCAGGAAAGGCTGCAGGGGAAGCCCAAAAAGCACAAGAAAAACTGCAAGCCGAGCTGGAAGATTTGAAGAAAAAAGCAGAAGCAGATGCGCTTTCTGCCCAGGCTGGAAGTGATAGCCTTCAACTGAAACTAGATGCCTCTACAGCTGCAGCAGAAACCCTCAATGCACAGCTAGCTTCAGCTCAGGAAAACCTTGATAGCCTAAAACAAGAAAATGCGAAGCTATGGAAGCAGGTAGATGGGCAAAAGACCACGGTCACAAATTATATCGATAAAACGGATAAGCGCTTGCCCAAGCTTGAAAAGGACTTGGAGACGATTAAAGCGGAGAAAGCTGCTTTGGTCACTGAAAACGACCTCCTGAAAAAGCAATTGGCGGATGCAGGAGAGAAAACCAACTCGCCCGATCAACCTACTGCTGAAAGCAATCAGGCTTCTGCCGAGGCAGAGAAGCTTCAGCAAGAAATAAATGCTTTGAAGTCCCTTCTTTCGCAGCAGGATGAGATCAATAAAGAATTGGACCAGAATAAGGCACTTCTCCGCCAGAAAGATGACGAACTCAAAGCATTGCGTGAGCGCCAGAATACCCTTTCCAAGCAGATTACGGACTTAAAAGCTTCAGCGTCAAACTCAGGAGGCAATGATGATCCTGCCAATGATGCCCTTGTAAAAGCATTGGAACGTGAGAATAAAAGTTTGGATGATCAGCTCAATAAAGTGCGCAGACTCCTAGGACAGAGTCAAATTAAGACAAACGAGCGTGTAGCTGAGATCAAGAAATTGGAAGTAGAAAAAGCGGGACTGGAAGCTGAAGTAGCTACCCTGAAACTCCAATTGCAAGGAGATGAGCCCATCTCCACCCCCACAGCTAATCAAGATACCTCCGTAGCTGCGATTCGCCAGGATCAGATCCGCCTCAAGGCAGAGACCATTGCTTTGCAAAAGCAAATAGACGTCCTGAAGAAACAGGTTGACGATAAGACGGCGGAGCATACCAAATTGATGGCAGAAGAAGAAAAGCGTCGGTTTGAGTTGGAGTTTGAAAACAACAAATTGTCCGTCGCAAAATCGGAATTGGAAAAAGAGCTACAAAGCCTTAAAACCAATCACGAAGGGGAGAAAGAGAAGCTACAGGCAGACATAGATGCCAATACCCAAAAGAATGAAGACCTAACGGCAGAGATCGCGAAAGTCCGTGCTGATATGAAGCAACAGCGCATCGATTTGTTAAAAGATGCCAATGAAAAAGAACTTCGCCTCCGCACCCAGTCTGATGAAACGATCCGCAAGCAGCGCGAGGAAATCGAAGGATTGCGTCAGCAATTAGAAACGCAAAAGACTACCTTAGGGGCTGATGCCGAAGCTCAGCGTAAAGCACTCCAGGATCGCATCATGGAGTTAGAAGCTGAAAACAAAAAGCTGTTTGATAAAGTGAATGGCGGTTGAGACCGCTCGGGCTTCGAAGACTCAGCCCTTGCTGCGAGAACCGAGACCGTTCGCTGTCGCTCACTGCGAGACCGCTCGGCTCGAAGACTCGCCTTGCTACGAGACTAAAGGCACTTTTTCATGTCTCGCAGCGAGTCTTCGAGCGGTCACGCAGTGAGGAGCGATAGCGACGAACGATCTCGCAGGGAGCCCACAGGGCGACCGGTCTCGCAGTGAGGGCCTTCTTAGGCCCGAACGGTCTCTTCTACCCATTTCGCTACTTCCTCCTCCATACCAGGTTCAAACCATTGGATGTCGGGATACCTACGGTACCAGTTGAGTTGGCGCTTGGCGTAGCGGCGACTATTGCGCTGAATGAGTTTCACAGCGCTATAGAAATTGGTTTCGCCTTTGAGAAATGGGATCATCTCCTGATACCCAATAGACTGCATGGCGTTCAATTCTGGCCCGTATCCCATGTCCAGTAAGCGCTGGACCTCTGGCCCCAGGCCCTTCTTGGCCATCTGCTCTACGCGATGGTTGATGCGGTTGTAGAGCGCGTCGCGTTCTAGGCGCAGGCCGATCTTAAGGACTTGGTAGTCTCTGTCCTTTTTCTTTTGGCCTTTGCGAAAAAAGGAAATGGGCTTTCCAGTTCCACGATAAACCTCCACGGCCCGCATGACGCGGTTGGGGTTTTTTCGATCTACTTCATTGAAGGTAGTAGGATCTACCTTGTATAGCTCATCTAAAAGGGGCTGTAAGCCCTTTGCTTCCCACTCTTCCCTAAGTTGAACACGAATGGCTGGATCGACATCTGGGATTTCATCAAATCCATTCCACAATGCCTCGATATACAGGGTCGAACCCCCTACTGTGATCGCTACGTCGTGGCGTTTAAATAATTCCTTGATGACTGCCTCAGCATCTTTCTCAAACTGATTGGCATTATATGTCTGGTCTGGGGTAAGGGTATCGATAAAGTGATGGGGAATGACGTCACGGACCTTTTTGCCAATCTTGGCCGTGCCAATGTCCATGTATTTATACATCTGCCGCGAGTCGCAGGAGATGATTTCGGCTTGGTATTTTTTCGCAAGAAAGAGAGAAAGACTGGTTTTACCGACGCCCGTAGGGCCTACGATGGAGATGAGAAATTTCATGGGGTAAATTAAGAATGAAAAATTAAGGATTAATAATGAAGAATCCCCAAATCATTCTTTTATTCAAAATTCATCCCTTCGATATACTCAGGGCAAGCATTCAAAATTTCCCTACGCAATCATCCCATTTTGCGCAGCATAGACAACCAGACCCGCCGTATTCTTTGCCCCAATCTTCTCCAACAGGCGGTTCCGATGCCCTTCTACGGTGCGCTTGCTGATAAATAACTGATCAGCGATTTCCTGAGAAGTCAGCTCTTGACAGATGAGCTTCAGCACTTCAATCTCCCGCTCAGACAGTTCTGTCTGATGAGAGAAAGTAGGTTTCACCTTTTGCTTTTGCACCATACTAGATAGCATGGCCTTCGATACGCGGTCGTTGAAGTAAAAGCCATTGAGGAGGGTCGTGCGGATGGCCATTTCTACCTCTTCTGGTTCCGCATCTTTCAACAAATACCCATGAGCTCCCAACTCCATCAGGTGGGCAATCATCTGGTCGTCGTCGTGCATAGACAAGATGATGATCTTGAGATCTGGGTATCGCTCCCGAAGCAATGGCGTCGTTTCTATGCCGTCCATCTCAGGCATTTGAAGATCGAGAAGGACGAGGTCTGCCTTGGTCTTTTCCAATTCAGCCAATAATTCTACGCCGTTGCCAGCTTCGAATACGACTTCCATCTGGTCAAAGTCAGCCAGCATGCGGTTCATGCCGCGTCGGAAGAGTTTGTGGTCGTCGGTGATAGCTATGTTAATCATGAAGGTTCTAAGTTCTAGGTTTTATGTTTTATGTTTCGAAGCGTGAAGGCCACTTTGCTGAAAATCTAATAGTTTGCCTTTGTCTGACAGCGAGTCTTCGAGCGATCTCGCAGCGAAGGCCGTCTTCGGCCTGAGCGGTCCCGCAGTGAGGCCGTTAGGCCGAACGGTCTCGCAGCGCAGCGATCTCTTCTATCTCAACCGCTATCTTAGTCCCTTTTCCAGGAGCAGAGGTGTGATTTACCTTGCCACCGATCATATTGACACGGCTTTCAATATTTTTTACCCCAAGCCCTTTGACGCTGTCTTTGCTTTTCATCAATCCTTTTAAGTCAAATCCTTTTCCATTGTCTTCAAAAGTGAGATGGAGACCTTTTGGAGAAAAAGCTAAGATACATGTAATTTGGGTGGCTTCTGCGTGTTTGAGGCAATTGTTTAGGGATTCTTGGATGACGCGGTAGAGGCCAAGAGCGGTAGGTGCAGGCAGTTCTATCGGCGTGCCTTCCGTACGGTAGGTCACTTTGACATCCTTTAGATGATGCAATTTCTTGAAAAGGTCTTCCAAGGCAGTAGATAAGCCCAATTTCAGTAAAGCTACCGGCATCAAATCCTTCGATATTCGGCGGACATTATCTATGGTCTCTGTGACCATTTCCTTCGTCTCCCCCGCAGCTTCCTGCGTGTCTGGCTGGTCTTTGGCGCCGCGCTCGATCTGCTGGATGCTCATCTTGATGACTGAGAGCATGGCGCCTACCTCGTCATGCAAGTCTTTGGCGATGCGCTTCCGCTCGCGCTCCTGCGTCTCAATGGTCGCACTCAGCAAGTCCTTCTGATGCTCCGTCTCCATGCGCTGGATAGCGACCTCCTGGCGGATCATCTTCTTTTGGTACACCAATACAAAGAAAATGATGACCCCTACGAGGCCCACCATGATGATGGCGGAGATAAAGTAAATTTGACCAGTTTCAGTTATTAGGAAAATATACAACATGATAGGTAGGACGATTTGTGCCCAAGTCTCAAAATTTACGTAATAGCGCTACACCGTAAAATAAATATAACAAAATATTTAGGACACCACGAATGGCAAACACTTCAAAGAAAGCAGCGTCTTCCTGTGAAATGATATAATTGCTGTAGATAAATTGAGGAAGCCCTACCGAAAAATAAAGAAGCAAAGAAGTTGAAACCCAGAAAGAAAAACTTTTATCTAAGTCTTTAATTTTCAACTCTTTAAGTACAAGGAAAAAATAGCGAATTACCACGATCAAAATAAATACACTTTCCAGGGTTCTCGTATGAGAAGCGAATTCATGCAACTTTTGAAAGAACACTACATTGAGAATCGCTAATCCCCAAAAAGTGTATAAGAGGGGGCTTAAATACTTCTTAGGAATTAGGCCTTTATAGCTTTGATAGAGAATGATGGTCAGCAGGCTGAATTCGACACAAATAAACAGATGGTATAAGGGTAAATTGTTTTGTGTCTGTCGGGCCATATACATAGCCAAGAATTCAATTAGCAGGCAAAAAATCACCAAGACTACGAGCCATTTTTGAGGCGAAATCAATCGCCTAAATCTAATTGCCCCTACCAAAATTGGAAAAATGGGGGCAAAGCGAGCATATTCGTTTAGGAACTTAATTAAAGTCTCAAGCATGGCTGTGCATTAAAGAATTCAACGATATTATTGGGTGTTGCCAGACAAGAGGTTATCAATTTGCCCACAATTTTTGGGGCATGGTGCTGCAAAATCTACATATCCTTCATCATCATAATCCTCTATGACTAGATCTATGTCGAAGATAATTTTTAGATGGAAAAGAAAATAGAGACACATAAGCTTAGGGTAAATGAATAGCCTAAGTGTGCAAATGCACCTTGCGTGGACACTTGTCTCTTTCCCAAAAAGTTGATATTTGCTGGGCTTATGAGCTGCTTAGTCTTGCATGAGCAATGTGTTTATTTTCCCACAATTCTTTGGGCAGGGGGCCGCAAAGTCTACATATTCTTCAGCGTCGCTGAAGTCTTCATCATCATCAAAGATGATTTTGAGGTGAAATAGCCCCGCAATATCGGGGTCAGGTTGGGCCCCGAAATAGATATTGATATTCTTACCAGAGGTGGAAGATTTGGGGAAAAAGGATAGAAAGTCTGCCAAGTCTACCTGATATGCCAAGGGCATAGTCAGGCTACCCATACAAATGTCACTTACCTCATTTGTTAGGCTTACCCCGAATGTATTCCTATACCGGCTTGTGACGTTTTGGGCGTTATCATTAGATAAGCACCAGTGCCCATAATCTGGGCAATTATCATTGCTACATTCTGTCCCATAGTTTTTGCAATGAGTCCCCAACCCCGAAATATTAATATTAAGCCCATAATTGATGTTTCCTATTTCATTACAATCAGCGTCCAGGGGTTTATAAAACAGGAAGGGAATCGAATCTTTCCCACTAGGTGAATTTCCATCGGTACAAACGTGAATCCCCAGGTAAAACCTGACGCCAAAAGCATTTTGAGTGGCACAAAAGAAAGAGTCGTAAGGAACAGAGAGGTAATTGCCTGGACCTGGCCATCTTATACTATAGTTTTCTCTGTAACAACTATAAAACGAATTGAGGGTATCAATCCATTCTGTTACCGTGGGTCCAGTGAAAGTTTCGTCAGGGCGAATCGTACAGCCTGACTCAGTTACATCGTCATCATCGGGGTCCACGATATTTTGTTGGCAGGCAAAAATGGAAACCAAAAGAAAGAAGGCTAAAAATGGCAAAAGTTGTGATTTCATCATCTAAGTCGGTTAAGTGGTTAAAGGAGTAAATTCAATTCAAATGCTGGGGAGCAAGAGCATTTTAGGCTTAGGTCCTTCTACGTATCTGGATTCAACTTACGCTTATCATCCGAATAGTGCAACGATTTGAACTATTCAGCCCCCAAAAACAGGTGTTTCTTCCCGTCAAAACAGGTATAAATACCTATGGGGAATCGAGTTTTGAGTTTAGGGTTTTGGGTTTAGCGTCCCAAGGCAAATGACCGATTGAACTTTCGGCAGAACCCAAAACTCAAAACCCAGAACCCAAAACTTTCTTCCTCCCCCCATCAACATGTGGTCGGCCGACCGCTCATTTCCCAGTAAACCTATAGGGAAAGAAGGCAACAACATTTATTCAAGTAAAAATACCTGTTCTTTCAAATGCGTGTTTATGCGCTAATAACCACCCTCCTTTCTCGAGACCTTTACCGTCAGTTAATCACACACAAACATTTAAACACTTATTACCATGAAAAATCTCCTAAAACTCACCAGCCTATTGACAATCGCTCTGCTAGCTTTTACCTCTTGTCAGCAAGAAGATGTCTTATCAGAAATGATACCCACCCCTGAAGTGAAGCCTGCCATGATTCGCGGAAATGCTTCCAGTCAAATCTTAACTGATTTTGAAGTGGCCATCAAATTAAATGCTTGCCCCGCAAATGATGCAGAAAACAAAGGAGATGTCTCTCCACAAGTGATGATCTATGCAGGGACAGCGATCTCCTCGCAGGCTTATGAAGTAAGATGGTACCTCAATAATGAATTCATCGGAAGGGGTGCACAACTCAATGGATGCTTCTGCGGCGGGATGCTACGCGTAGAAGTCACGGATCGCCAAACAGCAGAGACAAGGATCGCTCGCCAGCTCATCCTCTGCGAACCAGTGGACAGTGTCAAGATGACCGATCCTGGCAATGGATCTAAATAATGTGCAATTATTTCTTAATCGTAGGGAGGCTTCGGCCTCCCTTTTTTTGTAAAAGACCTTGGAGGTTTAACCAACAATACTGGCAAAAACTTCCGAGGTCTCTGCTTCTTTTGGCACAATATTGAAATGCGTGCCATTTCCAAAACCTCCCATCTGGGAGGTTTTTTTTGATGAATAACCTAAAACTTTCTCCCCCCCCATCAACATGTGGTCGGCGAGCCTGCGATTTGCGAGTAAACTTGTAGTGTAAGACAGAATCACTGATTGCTAACCATTTAATAACAAAGTCATGAACAACAAAATCATTCCAGAAACCACGCAACAATTGATCAAAGAATTAGGCCCTGAATTTGAATTCCTATGGGAACCCAAAAAGGGAGATACAAGAACGTTTGTAGACCGGATTCCAAAAGGATTTTTGGGACATGAATTTAACAAGCATGTAGAAAGAGGCAATATCTTCGAAAAGTATAGCGGGCATTTTGAGCTTCAGCCTACTGTTGGCGCACCCCCACAGGTCCCTCAAAATGCTTGGGGAGGATTCCAACAAGCGCCTGCCCCAGACTTCAGTAGAGGCTTTTTTCAATCTACTATCTTGTTGGCTGCTTATCCTAAAAAAGTTTTTGAACTGGAAAATGATACCGATGATAGTGAAATGACTGGCACTTACACCCTAACAAAGGGAACCTCTGAAAGCAACTCACTTTCGATTGGTATGAGTTTCAATATTGGGGCAGAGTTTGGATCCGATTTCGCAAAGTCAACCATGGAGTTGGGGTTCAGCATGGATGCTACTAGTACACACGAGATCTCCAGCCAATCTGAGCATAGTGTCACTATAACCGTTGCTCCGGGCGATAAGGTCTATATTTATCAAATGGTATTTGAATGGGCCGTCATTAAAGGCCGTGTTCAAAAATATCCCGATGGCGCCTGGGTAAGTATCATGTCTATTCCTGAGACGTTTGTGGACCGCTCTAATTATATCAGGACTACGAATGATCCCATTACCTCCGCCTGATCTATTCATCCGGCCCATCACCCAGTATAAATACCTGTTCTACAGTTAGCGTAATTCTACGCTAAAGACAAATCATGGCAATTATCACATTTGCAATAGCTAGGGTTCAGAGCTCGAACCAACAAACCTCAACCCCCAAACTCTGAACCCTGAACTTTCTCCCATTCCACATTAACCTTAACAATAACTATCATGAAAAAATTATTCATCACCCTCGCAGCCCTCCTGCTCACCCTCAGTGCCTTCGCACAGTCTCCTGAGCTCATGAGCTACCAAGCTGTCGTTCGCGACGCTGCCAATAAACTCGTTTCCAATGGCCCTATTGGCATGTCGATCAGCATCCTTCAGGGATCGGCTACGGGCATGATTGTCTACATGGAGACGCATACGACCATGACGAATGACAATGGCCTTGTGGGCCTCGAAATCGGTGCTGGAACCCCTTCGATAGGCAATTTTGCCAATATTGACTGGTCCGCAGGCCCTTATTTCCTCAAGACGGATACGGACCCGACTGGCGGCACCAATTACACGATTTCTGGTACCAGCCAGTTTGCCAGTGTGCCTTATTCGATGCACAGTACATCTGCTGATCATGCTGCTACGGCGGATTTGTCGACCTATGCGATTGATGCCCAAGATGCGGCTCATGCAGATTATGCAGATACAGCAACTTATGCGTTGGAAGCGGGGTTTGCCTATTCGGCTCAATCTGCCACCAATGCCCAAAATGCAGTTAATGCCACGAATGCAGACCATGCGGATGTAGCGGACTCGTCAGTAGTATCTGATTTTGCTCATAATGTGCCTTCTCGTAGACGTTCAGTGGTATTTAACACCGACATGGTCCATCATTTAGCCGGTGCTACTAATGGAACGATGGCCAATGGCCTTCCAACCATAGATCTTCCTGAAGGGGGCGTGGTAGAGTTTTCATTGGGAATGCCTGTTCCAACCGATTTTAAAGGGCAAAATTTCTTGATGCGGGTTTTATACACAAGTTCGACAGATACTGGATCGTTTAATTGCAGCTTTTTTGTACGAGGGTATGGGATTGGGACTGACCTTAATCTCTTTCCTGGTGGTGGGGGACTACCACTTTCTTCCCCAGTAGCATCTGGACACATGGCAGAAGGAACTACCCTCTTAAACACTAATGGCGCAGGTCCTAATGCTCGGTTCTTAAGGCTACATTTTAGAAGACGCTCTCAGGCTGCAGATGACACTTCTACTGGTACATTAAGAATCATTGGTTTTGTCTTGGAGTATGATGATTAATAATTGATCACGTAAAAATCCCTTCGTTCCTCATAATTAACAAAAACATGAAAAACAAGAATCTCTTTCCCCAATTGGGGCTACTCCTCTGCTGCCTGCTGTTCAGCATGGCGAGTATGCAAGCCCAGACCGCTGTTTTGACAACTGGTGGCGAAGCCACAGGTGCAGGCGGCACGGTCAGCTACAGTGTAGGCCAGGTGGCTTACACCGCTCAGGCAAGCACTGATGGCACCGTCAATCAAGGTGTACAGCAGCCCTATGAGCTGTTTGTGACGACAAGCGTCGAAGACGCGCTCCTGACTTTTGAAGCGATTGCTTACCCTAACCCCGCTGTGCATCAAGTGATCCTTCAGATTCCTGAAGCACCTGGCAAGAACCTCAGCTATGTGCTGACGGACCTCCAAGGTCGTCAACTGACACAAAATGCCATTTCTCAGCCAAAAACGGAGATTCCGTTTGCTGACCTGGCTGTTGGTACCTATTACCTCACGTTGAGCCTTGACGGCCAACCCATTAAAACCTTTAACATTATCAAAAAATAACGCCATGAAAAATCTATTTATCACTACCCTCGCACTTCTCCTCGCCCTCACTACGTTCGCCCAGTCGCCTGAGCGCATGAGCTACCAAGCTGTTGTCCGCGACGCTGCCAATAAACTGGTCACCAATGGCCCTATCGGCATGGCTATTAGTATTCACCAAGGCTCCGCCACAGGTACAGTTGTCTATGCTGAGACACACACTACCATGACCAATGACAATGGCCTGGTAAGTGTCGAAATCGGTAACGGTACGCCTACGATGGGTACGATGGCTGGTATCGATTGGGGAGCGGGTCCTTATTTCCTCGAAACAGAAACCGATCCTACGGGAGGTACCAATTACACTATCACTGGGACAAGCCAATTTGCTACTGTACCGTATGCGATGCAAAGCACCACGGCAGACCATGCTGCTACAGCAGACTTGGCGGCGAACGCCATTGATGCGCAGAATGCAGTCAATGCACAGGACGCTACAAATGCAATAAACGCCACCCATGCGATGAATGCTGACCGTGCAGATGTCACAGATTCAGCCAATGTTGCTGCGATTGCATGGGATGTCAAACCACGCAAGCGGTCAGTAGTGATAACACCAGGAATGGTCAATGATGCTTATTTCGCAGGCAGTATGACGCATGGCATCCTTACGAATGCTAGTGGATGGCCTACGCAGCCTTGCCTTTTGTTGCCTGAAAGTGGTCCTGTGTGGCTAGAGTTCATGATTAACTTTCCTATGCCAAGTGATTACAGAGGGACTGGGGTTACTGCAAGGGTATTATATGTCACTTCTACCGATACAGGGATGATGGATTGTCGGTTGCTGGCAAAGGGTACTGCTATGGGAGGGGATTTAGTCAATGGAATTGGAGGATCGGGTTCGCTGCTTCCTCCTTCTGCCACTCCAACGACACTTTCAGAATGGGTGACTCAGGTTGCATTTACTAACTCAAACACAAAGATCATCAACCTGCGATTCAGAAGGCGCGCTACCAGTCCAACGGACACCTCTTTAGGAGATTTGCGGATATTGGGGATTGTCCTTGAGTATAATGACTAATCAAATGAACATAAGCGCTGATTTTTAGCTTAATAAAGGTTGTCAGAGACAGTTGGAAATTAGGCCACGGATTTCACTGATTGCACGGATTAAAGAAAAAAGTCTGTGGGAGTCTGGGGAATCTGTGGTTTCTTCCTTCCTCCACAAAATTCAGCGATGAATCGAAAATTTTCACAAAAACTTCATAAGCAGGTAGGTCTTCTCCCTCATGGTCTGTCTTTAGACCATGAAAATGAAAATCTACTTCCGCACATTACTGATCCTTGCATGTTTACTCCCAACCAGGAGTTCAGCCCAGACAAACTTCATCCTCATCCTCTCAGATGATCAAGGATGGAACGGTACTTCTGTCCTTATGGACCCAAATCGCGAAGATTCACGTAGCGACTTGTACGAAACGCCTAACCTCGAAAAGCTCGCCCAGCGCGGCATGGTCTTCTCCCAAGCATACTCTGCAGCGCCCAAATGTGCGCCCTCTCGGATGAGCGTCCTGACAGGACAGTCTACGGCTAGGCATGGCATTACCAACACCTCTACATCAAGCAGCACCGTAGACCTCGTCAAAAGCACTAACAGCTCCAGGTCGATTCCCGTAGGGGAAGAAACCATTGCCAATTGGCTAAGCGACTATGATGCTGCCTATAAATCTGCCCACTTTGGCAAGTGGCACCTCGGCAATGGCGGCCCGACGCCAGGCGGCGATTTTGGCTTTGATGAAGGCGATGGGCCTACGGCCAATGATACGGGGGATAACTGTGTGAACACGTTCAGTACCAGCGAATGCGACGACCCGAAGTTGATTTTTACCCTAGCCAATAGAGGAGAAGATTTTATTCGGAGAAAACATGCGGCTGGTGAACCTTTTTACCTGCAACTTTCTCACTATGCCGTCCACGGTGGGGTAGAGTATACAACAGATTCAAAGGCAAAATACGATGGCAAAGATGCTGACGGGCTGCATCAGGATGCGGAATACGCTGCTATGACAGAGGACTTGGATAAAAGTGTAGGCCAAATCATGGATGTGCTCGATGAGTTGGGCATTACGGATGAGACCTACATCATTTTTACTTCAGATAATGGCGCTGGGGGCTTGTCAGATAATAGCCCTTTGTTTGAAGGGAAAAATTCTGTTGCGGAAGGGGGTATCAGGGTACCGATGGTGATCGCGGGACCTGGTATCACGGCCAACTCTCATTCGGACTTCCCCGTCGTGGGCTATGACCTGGCCCCTACCATCCTCGCCTTGGCGGGAGAAACCACGATGCCCGCAGATATAGATGGCGTCGAATTGGATCAGCTTTTACTCACAGGGGCAGAACCCACTAGGACCTTTCCCATGGTCTTTCACTTTCCCCATCATGGAAATAATGCGTATGACATGTCTTCTGCCCTGATTGACGGGAAGTATAAGTTTATCGTGAATCACACCGATCGTCATAACCCTGATGATGTCTTCAAACTATTTGAACTAAATCAGGATATTGGAGAAACTACAGACATCACCACTACATTTCCTCTAAAGGCGCGATATTACCACAAACGTCTTCGTGATTACCTCATCGGTATCAATGCCTTATTGCCTGCATTGGATGATGGCAGTGGGGCCGCAGATGTAGATCAAGACGGGTGGGACGATGCCTGGGAAATGAATAATCTATTGACATTTTCCTATAATCCCACAGACCATGGAAGTCTTAATCTTGACAATGCGGGTGGAGACCTGAATAGTGAAGGAACTTTGCTTACGGACCCTTTGGGAGGCCTTACAGGGCCTTTTGATGCGACGGTTACCTTAGAGGTGGATCGCCTTGATTTAGGAAATACGAGAATGAATTACGCGTATATGGCCGCTGGTTACACCGTGCATTACAAGGTATTTGAAATCGGAAGTTCCATAGCGGTCATTGATACAGATGAAGCTATTTCCGCTCCTGCAGGGCAGTTTGTGATTACGGGGATGAGTAATTTTTTCTCTGCTACTTCAGAAGGATTTGTACTGGAATATACTGTGGAAGATGATCAAGGAGTGCTGTGCGATCCGATGAGAGAAACTGTTAAACTCAATCCCGTGCTAGCAGGGTCTTGTATCGAATTTACAGCTGCCAATAGCTCATGGGGGTATGCGAGTGATTGGGCTACTTATTCGAATGTCTATGAGATGGCGGATAGAGACTTTACGGTCGAAGCGTAGGTGTACCTTAACCAGCTTCCAACAAATAACAGCAATAACGATGAGCAAGGCTTTATGTCGATGTGGAGGCGGAATAATGCAGATGGGTGGGCACTTTACCCAGACCATACGGGGAAAATCATATTTGCCTTGGGTAATAATTCCAATATCGCCTATCAGGTGGAATCAGCGGTTATCTCACCTGCTACATGGTACCATATTGCTGCTGTAAGAGAGGGTGACGCCCTTACCCTATACCTCAATGGCCTCCCCCAAGATACCTTGGAAGCTAGCGGAATCGGGTCATTTTCCTTGCAATCCGCAGGAGAATTGGTCTTTGGGCGACGAGTAGCAAACGTTGACGGGCGGTATTTGGATGGGAAAATGGACGAAATTAGGGTGTGGAATGAAGCACGATCATTGGCACAAATCCAGCGATACTTGCTAGAACCCATGAATCCTATAGGAAAAAGAAGCCTTGTGCTCTATTTGAATTTTGATGAAGGGACAGGTACGACTGCTTTTGACCTGAGTGCTACGGGATGTGATTATACCATTCAAAATGCTACCTATGGAGATGCAAGCGCACGCCAGCCCAATTTTAACGTTTCCAATAGCAATTGGCAAAGGGATGATACCTGGTCCTATGCCACTGCTCCAGCATCTGGTCAGTTTATCTATATAGATGGCAATATCCGCCTTAGAGGAAGCGATGTGTATGATTTTGAGGGAATCCACATAGCTCCTGGTAGCAATTTCACCAAAAGAACGAATGCAACGGCTACCATCACCTCTGGATATGGTTATTTCCAGGCAGGCAATATCATGGAGGCGACTTATGACTATCTCACAGTCGAAGAAGCGAATTCCGTAAGCATGATAGGAGATGTATGGGTAAATAAAGGCGTGAGTTTATTGGATGGGCATTTGGTACTAAATGGGCATAGCCTGAACTTAGGGGAGTCTGCAGACTTTCACGGGGCCAATGAATTGCATTATGTAGTCACAGAAGATGATGTGGCTGCTGCTGGCCTGCTGAAACGCACCCTGGCCGCTGGTACTACTGCGCTATTTCCCATTGGTACCCTCGATTCCTATACCCCAATCACGATAGAAAACACTGGTGCTCAGAGCAATACGTTCGAAACGCGCGTATTCAACGGACTTTATTCCTTGGGGAATGCGGGGGTGGAAATGACCAACACGGATGCTGCCGTCAACAAATCCTATGTCGTAGATGCGAGCCTGACACCCTCGGCCCTTGTGACCGTGCAATGGAATATTGAGGACCAGAATGTCGGATTTGATGAGACAGCGATGTTTGTCAGTCACCATGATGGCAGCACTTGGAGTACGGCTTCCAGCTACGCACCTGCCATTGGGGATAATCCTTTTTCTTCGAGCCTGTCGATCACTTCAGGGGGCACATTTAATCCTCGAAGCGGGGTTGTCTCAACTGCTAGGAATCCCTCCTTGGATACTTCAAATGACGCATGGACAGAATTGAGGGCCTGGCCTAATCCGAGTGCTGGAATCCTACATATAGGAATGGGAGGCCATGTCAAATTGGAGAATTGTCAAGTACACATCACAGATGGAATCGGAAGATCCATATATCAAGCATCTATCGATGCCTTACCCGCTCAACTGGATCTGTCTACGCTTCCTGATGGACTGTACCAATTGACCATAATAGATAAGGGAAAGGTAAAAGGAAGCAAAAGAATTTTGAAACATTAAGCGCTATTTTTCACCTGTAAATAGCACTTGAAGCCGCTCCTATTGCAGGAGCGGTTTTTTTTGTGTTTTGGGGGTAATTGTTTCCTTTTAGCGTAGTTTTTTCGACTTATACATAAGAAGGATATCAAAAATAATCTGTATCCTTACCTTACAGTTATTCAAAATGTCCATTTTTCATTCACCTCAATTGTCTAACATATATTTGTTATGGAATCAAATTTATTAGCCATTGCGCCAACGGACGTCCTTCGCTGGGGAATTGCTGTTGTCTTGTTATTGCTACAACTATTTATCTTAGTTCGACTATCCCTCAATAAGAAAAGTGTCTTTCGGGCGATGCTGAAATCCCATGGAAGCCTCACTGAGGCAGATCAGCCCTATAGCATGTCGCGTGTACAACTTTTTTGGTGGACGATGATTATTAGTGCTTGTTTTGTCGTGGCTTATGCGGTGACAGGGAGTCTGAAAGGAGCAAATGGACAATCTATTTTTAATTCGAGTATTCTCTTATTGTTAGGAATCAGTGCTGGGACCACAGTTACAGGCCGCATTATCGACACGGGACATGCAAATAATCCTGCAGGGATTCAATACCAGCGGAAGAAAAACTATAAGAACCCCCTTTACGATATCATGTCCGATGCCAACGGGATCAGCATTCACCGCTTTCAAGCAGTGCTTTTTAACGTGATCTTTGGATTTATTTTTATTGTGCAATTTTTTGACACAGGCAGCAGTATGTTACCCGAATTTGACAGCGCAACCCTGGGGTTGTTAGGAATTAGTTCAGGGTCATATCTAGCCTTGAAAGTAGGGGAGCCATCAACTGCCATGAATGCTGGAATGCTTTCCCAAGGTTCTTTTATCCCTCCTGCCGATACGCCCCCTACAGACATTCCGCCAACTGATATGCCTCCTACGGACATTCCGCCTATAGATACCCCTCCTACGGACATTCCGCCTACAGACATACCTCCTACGGATACACCTCCTACGAACATTCCTCCAACAGACACACCTCCTACGAACATTCCTCCTACAGATACTCCTCCTATAGATATACCTCCCACGGATACACCCCCTACAGACATTCCTCCTACAGATACACCGCCTACACCGCCCACAAATACACCTCCTGATCCAGCGACTCCTCCTACTACTCCTTCATAATGGAATACTAGAAGAAGTTCAAGGGTTCAATAAGGGTTCAAGGTACTGTGTTACGATGCAAGAAAAAAGTGAGAAAAATTCGATACATTTGTTAAAACTTAAGAAGGGCATGCCATTGGCTGTTCTATCTTGTGTAGCTCAGGCGAATTGCCTGGGCTA
>JAUIKF010000125.1 GCA_030430575.1 Bacteroidia bacterium
TCACCAAGCAATCACAAGCTTTTTTGACACGATCAATTCAACATATAAGAACGAACTCAAATCATTGTTGACAACCAAATTTCAGACCTTTGATAAAAAGGTTATCTATCAGGTCTGAGGTATAAAAGGATTTTCCTGTCATAGATAGCTAGTTTTCTCTTCCCTTTTCACTTTTTTATTCCTTGTTCATTATTTGTACTTATCTAAGGCTGGGTATAGTCAATATCCCCCAACTCCACCTTTCAAAATTGAAAGAACATTAGAATAACTACATAATGCTATCTTGCCATAAAAGTGGCTTTTTAAACTAGGAGAGTTTGTCTGTACAGCGACATCAATCATTTTCTGCCATTTTCCTTCTTGACTTCTGACAAGAAAAAGTCTTCAAGCCGTTTGGCGCCAAATTTATCGGCGCATACTTGAAATAAGGGTTTATTTCTTCTCCCAATTTTCAATCAGCCCTCATGATCGTTTCCGCATCGACCATCTCAACCCTTTTTTTCATTTTCTTTTGGATGACCTTAAAATGATGCTGGTCTTCAGGGGTAATAAAGGAAATGGCTTCGCCAGGGTTTTCGGCTCTACCCGTGCGGCCGACTCTGTGCACAAAGTCTTTGGGAGACCGGGGCAATTCATAATTGATCACGCAGGGAAGGAACTGGATGTCAATGCCTCGGGCCAGCAAATCTGTGGCGACGAGGACGCGGAGCTTCCCTTCCTTGAAATCAGTCAAAGCCGTCATTCGGGCATATTGACTCTTCTTGCTGTGAATCCCCTGGGCTTCGATCTTGTTTTTCAGGAGTTTGGAAACGACCAGGTCTGTTTGATAGACTGAGGAGGTAAAAACGAGCACTTGCGTCATCTTTCGTTCTTTGATCAAATATCGAAGTAGAGGGCCTTTCTTTTCCTTTGAAACCGCATAGGCCACCTGATTGATCAGGTCAATGCTGTTGACCTCAGGGGTGATATTGATCACCCGTGGATTGTGTAGCAGCACGCGTTTCACCTCTTCGATATTGGGGCTTAATGTGGCAGAAAACAGCAGATTCTGTCGTTTGGCAGGGAGCAGGGCCAATATTTCATCCACCTCTTTCTTAAATCCAAGATTGAGCATCTTATCCGCCTCGTCTAGCACAAAGGTCTTCACGGATGAAAGATGAACGGCATTGGAGTTGACTAAATCGAGCAGCCTTCCCGGCGTGGCGACCAACACGCTGACATTGTTGAGGCGCTGCATTTGCACATTGACGGATACCCCTCCATAAACCGCCATGGTTTTACATGGGAACGGCAAAGCATCCGTAAATTGTCGAAACACCCCTTCCACTTGTACGGCCAGCTCTCGGGTGGGAACAAGTATCAAAACAGGCACATGTCTTACTTTGAGCGCCTTCACCCGCGCTAGCTTGGTCAATATAGGGAGCACATAACTGGCCGTTTTTCCTGACCCCGTCTTTGCAATGCCGAGGACATCCTTATTGCTTAGGATCACAGGGATCGCCTTTTCTTGGATAGGGTAAGGCTTGGTGAAGCCTTGATTGACGAGCGCTGCTAAAAGGTACTTGGGGAGCCCCAAAGAGGAGAATGGCATATTGTGTAGGTAAAAGCTTGGGGCAAAGATACGATGAATTGAGTGATTGTGTGTGAAATGACGGGAGTCGCTTATTTTAACTTTTCTTTTCCAGTACTACTGCTTTAGAATTAAAGTCATCAGGTCTAAGCCAGTCCTTAATGTCAGAATCACCAGGGGTAATAAAATTTTCAAAATCTAGTCTTATTTTTGTTGGAGTTAAAAATTCCACAATACTCCTAGTCCTGATTACTTCTTCATTATTCTTTGTATCCAAATAAACAATATCTATCCAGTTTGGATTTTTATCATATTTTATCTCATAAAATACAACTATTCGAGATTCCTGATTAATTGATTTATTAACTTCATTCTCGATATCTGAATTTTTTATTACCGTATTTCCCAAGATCAACAAAAAATCGCCATTTTCTTTGAATAAGAAAGTTGCTTTTTGTCCATTTTTAACTGTTGTTTCCCATTCCCCAACAATAGAATTTTGGCAGAAAACAAAATTTAGGAATAGTGTCGTAATTATGATCAAGCACCAAAATTTAGTAGTAAAATTCCTGATTGTCACGTTTTGCGGTGATGTAAAAAAGAAGCCATTGGTAATGCTTAAATTTAAGTGCGAACAAAAACCTAATCATCTCCAATGGCACTTAAAGATAATCAAAATCGTACAATCGTCCTTTC